>CAZEFW010000112.1:0-30902 GCA_964511535.1 uncultured Myxococcales bacterium
CCTCAAGCCAGGCGAGCGCCAGCGAGCCCCACCATCTCCCCTCAAGCCTCAAGCCCCAAGCCTCAAGCCAGGCGAGCGCCAGCGAGCCCCACCATCTCCCCTCAAGCCTCAAGCCTCAAGCCTCAAGCCAGGCGAGCGAAAGCGAGCCCTACGGTTTGATCCAGCAGACCGGCGTCTTCGAGATGTAGTAGCAGTCGTACTGGCCGGCGGTGGCCTTGTCGCGGCAGCCGTCCTGGGACTCGGGCTTGCTCACCGAGCAGCCGGTGGCCAGGCAGAGGCTGAGCGCCCCGGCTGGTCCCATGGAGAAACACTTGGATCCGGCGGGGCATGCCCAGGGGTCTCCCAGCGCGCATCCCACCACGGTGCAGTAGCCGTCCTCCACTACCTTTTTTCCCGCGCTGTTTTTCTGCTCGGGGTAGCAGTTCTGGGCCTTGCCGCAGTCATTGTCCACCTTGCACGGGTCGCCTACCTTGGCCCCGGTCTTGCCCCGGGCCAGGCATGTGCCCGTGGCCTTGTGGCAGGTGGAGTCGGGCGAAAGCGGGTTCTTGTTGCCGCAGTCGTAGTCCTTGTCGCAGCGCGGGAACAGGCAGACCGCCGTGTGGCCGTTGTACAGCAGCGACACCGGGTCGCATGACAGCTCCTTGTGGAACTTGGTGCACGGGTTCGACTTGGGATCCGGCTTGCACCGGGGCAAGCAGAAGTTGCGCTTGAGCGAGCTGATGGTGGTGCACGCCGTGGCGGCCTTGGCCCCGCCTCCGGGCGGGGTGATGGAGGGACAGGTGTCCTCCACCTCGGCGGTGCGGATGTCCTCCATCTTGCAGTCAGGCACCGCGCAGATACCCACCGTCTTGCTCAGGGCCAGGCACACGGCCTTGCCGGTGCAGCCGGTCTTGGCGGCGTTGGGGGTGCAGGGACGCCCGATGTTTCCGGTGCCGGTCCCGTCGGTGGCGCTGATGTCCGGCGGCTGGATCGCATCGCCCGTGCCGCTGTCTCTGTGCGCGCCGGCGTCGAGGCCCGCGTCGTCGGTGTCGCAGGCGCAGACCACCAGCGCAGCCGCCGCGAACAGGGCAAGGACGCCGTCAGGTTTGATGGGGGGAATCTGGAAGGATGGTCGCAAGGGAAGGAGCGGCGCCGGCCCCCCTCGTGGGGGAGCCGGACACCGGCCGAAATACTTACTTCTTCACCGTACCGGAGGCGGTGTCGTCAAAGCACCAGCCCTTCGGGTCGTACTTGTTGGTGAGCTTGGTGTTCTTGGCATCGCGGCAGCCCATCTTGGTCGGGTTGCTCTGCAGGCCCACCGAGGTGCAGTCCAGGGAGCTGTTCTTCAGCATGTCGCAGCTCATGGAGTAACCGAAGTCACACACCGGCTTGGCCACGATGGGGCTCCCACCGATGGACAGGTTGTTCCAGCCGCGGCACTCGTAGTCGCCCATGAAGTCCTTGGCGTTGTTGCGGCAGGTGGTGGCGGTCTTCAGGTCGCAGGTCTTCTGGCAGACGCCGCCGCTGTACAGGGTGTTGCACACCGAGCCGCTGTCGCAGGCGAACTGGGTCAGGGTCTTGGCGAAGCCGCAGCCGGAGATGGAGCAGTAGCCGTTGCGGTTGCGGATCTTGCAGGGCTCGCCCACGGCGCAGGTGCCGCTGGAGCACTTGCCGGAGCAGCAGTCGCCGTCGGCCTTGCAGGTCTTGCCAGCGTCGGCCAGGTACTTGGTCTCGTCGAACTCGATCTGGCAGCTCTGGTTGCCAGCGCAGTCCTTGCCGCTCTTGCAGGGGTCGCCGACCTTGGCGGTGGACTTGCCCACCGTGTGCACGCCGCACAGGCCAGACTTGGTGTCGCACTTGCCGTCCACGGTGCACATGCCGGCGGTGCCGTTGGTGGTCAGGGCGGAGCAGGTCTCACCGGTCTTGCAGCCGGTGGGGGTCTTGGACTTGTCGCACAGGGTGCCGTTGGTCACGCCGCACTCGCTGTTCTTGGTGCAGCCGCCGGAGAACAGGCACACGGCCAGGCTGAACTGGCCGATGGAGGCGCCGGAGCGCGGGTGGCAGTACATGGGAGAGGAGCAGTCGTTGCCGCCCAGCTTCGGCTTGCAGGTCTTGAAGCAGAAGTTCTTGGTGGAGCCGTCGGACAGGCTCACCGCACCACAGACCGAAGCCTTGGTGGTGGTGGCGCCGGGGCAGGTGTCCTCGTTGATGAGGGGGGTCTTGCTGTTGTCGGCGGTGCACAGGCAGGTGCACACGCCGCCCTTGCCGTCAGAAGCGGTGAGCAGGCAGGTGTGGCTGGAGCCGCACTCCTTGCCGTCCTTGGTGCAGGCCTTGCCGACGATCTTGGCGTCGCACTGAGCGACCGCGCCGTCACCGGTGGGGACCTTGGAGTCGCCCGCGACGCCGCCCTCGTTGCCGGTCGCGCCCTGGTCGCCGGTGGTGCCGCCGGTGTCCTGCTGGGTGCCGCCGTCGTCGAGCTGGATCGAGCCCTTGTCGTTTTTGCTCTTGGTGGTGTCGTCGTCGCTACACGCCGCCATCAGGGACAGGGCAGCAATACATGCCACAGTTGCCAATCCTAACCTTCTCATCAGTCTGACCTCCCTCTTTGCTGAGGATTCCCCGTTGCGGGGGTTAAATAGGTTCTACTACGTTCTGTGATATCTGTTCCGAGCCACGCGGGCTCCCGCGTTCAGGCACAGGACACCCGGGGTTATCCGAAGTCGCAAGCAATTACCGTAATGGGTCAACTTCGTCAAGGTAAAACATCCTTTTTGGACCTCATGCCGGCCGCCTGCGCATCGGTTCGCGCTCCAGCCATGCAATGCACAGACCATCAGGCCAAAACCCTACAAATCCGGGTACTTAATTCAATTTCGCCGGCCTCGAAAAATTGCAAACCATGACATTCATGTCATGTTCAACGCCCCGACCCGACCCAAATTGCCACTTTTCCCTCGTATTATTGAATAGTTAAGCCGTTTGCCCCTTTATGACACACTCCAGGGCCATACTTGTGCGCGGCTGCCAGGCGGAGTAGCCTGTGCCCATGCGCGCTGCCATCATGGTACTCCCAGTCCTGCTCGCCCTGCTGGTCCCGCACCGTGGGCATGCCCAGCAGGAGGTGCCGAGCTGGCCCACCCGCAAGGCGCCGCGCCCGCTGACCACTTCGCACTATCTGAACGTGAAGCTGACTTACCGCCAGGGCAAGGTCACACCGGGCAGCGTCACAAAGGGCCAGTTCAAGCAGGGCCCAAAGCTCCTCACCCGCTTCGCCGGGCGTCATGTTCTCCGGCTGTACAGCCATGGCAGGCTGCTGGACCAGGTGCGGTTCAACTTCCCGTTGACGGCCGGAGCAGGCGAAAAGAACCCGGCTCAGGAGAAGCTGGGCAATGGCCTGGCCCGGGGCGCGAGCGCCAGCATTACCGTGCGGATACCCTGGGATGACCGGATCACCAGGGTGGATCTGGTAGGTACGAGCCTGAAAAAACCTGTGGCGTTGAACCTGAAGGGGATCGTGAAGCAGGAGAAGCTGAAGACGAAGAATTTTCGGACGGTTACGTTTCAACCCCGAATGGGAACAAAGAACAAAAAACAGCAAACGAAGATCAAAAAATGATTATTAGTTAACAGAGGTTGGAAAACATTCCCTGACCCACATTCTTTGTTTTTTGTTCCTTGTTCTTTGTTTTTTATTCTATTTCCTCCCCTCGAACCTTGGCCCTGACATACAGGAACGTGGCCTGTACTGCCGAAAACAACGGCACCCCAAGCAGCGCTCCCACGGCTCCGTAGGTTCTTTCGCCGGCCACCACGGCGAAGACCACCAGCACCGGATGAATCTTGGCCGCGGTGCCCATGATCTTCGGGTTGAGCAGGTTCGCCTCGAGCAGATGGATGCCGATGATCCAGAGCAGGATCAGCACGCCGCGCAGCATGTCGACGCCCTGCTCTCCCGAGACCAGCGCCACCACCACGATGGGGATGGACGAGATGATGGAGCCGAAGATCGGGATCAGGCTCATCACCCCGGCCAACAGCCCGAGCAGCAGCGGGTACTTGACGCCGATCAGGTGCAGCCCGATCCAGGTGAGAAAGCCGTTGATGATGCATATGAAGAATTGTCCCCGGATCGCTCCTGACAGGCCCTTGTCGATGAGCACCACCAGGTTGTCGAAGTCCTGGTCGTAGATCCGGGGGATCAGGTTTCGCATCCAGGCCAGCAGGCGGTCGGTATCTGCCAGCAGGAACGCGCTGACCATCAGCACCAGGATGAAGGTGGTGATGGCGTGCAGGATCCCGGCCAGCAGCCCCTGAGCCAGGCGGAACACCCGGTTCAGCCCCTTCTCCGACTTGGTCACCATGTCGTTGATGTAGCTGTTGATGGCGTCCTCGAACCGCTGGTGCCCCTGCACGGCGGGCTTGGGATTGGGCGGCCGGATGAGCCAGCGGCCCTCGTCCACCTGCTCCACCTCCAGCGCCATCTGGCCCACGTTTAGCTCCATCTCGCCGCCCGGCAGCTGGCGGATCTTCACCATCGGCGGCGGGCCGGCATCTGGCGGCCGCCCTGCCTGCCCCTTGCCCTTGCCATGGCCCTGGCCCGCGCTGGCCCCTCCTCGTTTGCCCTTCTTCCCGCCTTCCGCCTCCGCCTCCGGCGCGCTGAAGGTCTCCTCGACCCAGGCCGCCACCGACGGCACCCACTCCCGCCGCGCCGTCTCCATCATGGCCGGCGTCTCGTGCAGCACCCGCTTGATGTCCTGGCTCAGCCGGGGCACGAAGGACGTGAAGAACAGCCCGATGAGCCCGAGCAGCACCACGTAGACCAAAATGATCCAGACGAACCTCGGCGCCTGGCGGCTGCCAAAGCGCACACCCTCCAGCCGGCGCACCAGCGGCGCCAGGATATAGGCCACCAGCAGCGCCAGCACGAACGGAAGGATCACTGATCTGAAGTAGATCAGGATCGCCACCACAAACGCCCCGAATCCCCAGAGTCGGGCGTTGCGCTGCAGCCAGAGCCAGGGAGTCTCCGGGGGCTGGGCTGGCGGTGGGTTGGCGGGTTCGGTCATTGAAGGCGACTAGGTAGTGGATGAAACAAGCTGATGGCACCAGGAACAAAAAACAAGGAACAAAAAATTCCAGTTGAAAAATGGATGGTTCGCTCCCACGACGGATAACTGACAAACCATTTTTTGTTCTTTGTTATTTGTTTTTTGTTCTTTGTTTTGCTCACTTCTCGCCCTTCCGTCTTCCCCACGCCACCCGCACGGTATCCCACTCGCCGCAGCTTGGGCAGCGCCAGAAGAGCTGCTCTCCGGCGTGGCCGCAGGCGGTGCAGCGGTAGCCGCGGTCAGCCTGCTTCAGCAGGTCCAACAGGTCTCGCAGCGCCTCGGTGGCCCGCTCGGGGTCCCCCTCCTCGAGGATGAGCCGCGCCGCGTCTCGCCGGGCAGGCAGCAAGTTCGGCTGCTCCTCCAGCAGCGCCTCCAGATCGGCCAGCGCCCGGGCCGGGCTGCGCCGCCGCTCGAACCGAGCGCGGGCCAGCCGCAGCTGCACGCTGCGCGGGTTCATCTGCAGTAGATCGTCCAGCAGGTCGTCCACGCGATCCAGCCGCTCCATCTCGAACAACACGCCCTCGAGCCGCGGCAGCAAAAAGCCCACCAGCTCGGGCCGCGCCCGCACCGCCCGCTGCCACGCCTTGGCCGCGGCCGAGAGGTTGCCGTTCTGCTGCTGCAGCATGGCCAGCACATGCAGGGCGTGCACCGAATCCCGGTGGGCCGACAGGGCCCGCCGCAGGCTCTTGCGTGCCTCTGCGAAGGCGTCGTCGCGCAGCTGATTGGCTGCCAGCTGGGCCCAGATATGGGCCTGAACCGGGCCCGTGTCCTCGTCGGAGATGCGACCGAGGCGACGGTAAGCCAGGGCCGCCTTCTCCCACTGCCCCGTCTCCTGGTACAGGTCCACGAGGCCGCGCCAGCCCTGGATGTTCTTCCGGTCCTTGGCCACCACCCACTCCAGCGCCTTGACCGCCCGGCGCTCGAAGCCCGCCGCGCGAAAGTCCAGCGCCAGCTGGAGGTGGGCCTTGATCTGATCCGCCCTGGGCAGCCGCCGCCGCAGCAGGATCGACTGATGGACCCTCACGGCCCGCTCGTATTCGTTGCGGCGCCGGAACAGCGTGCCGAGGGCGAAGTAGGCCTCCACCTTGCCCCCGCCGGGCCCGCGCAGGGCCTGGGCCAGCTCGGAGATCGCCGCGTCGTTGTCCCCCTCCAGCACGCCAACCAGGCCGCGGATGTAGGACCTGCCCTCCTCGGCGGCGCGCTTCAGCGGGCGCCGGTCCGGGATATAGAACCGCCCCAGCAGCGCGCCCGCCACCAGCAACAGCATGCCCACGCCCACCAGGAGCAGCAGGTTCATGCCTTGCCCTCCTTGCCCGCGGAATCTTGCAGCGCCTCCATCAGCGCGTCCTCGTCCGCGCGATCTGACGCGTCCCAGCCCTCCTGCCGCTCGAGATCCAGGGCCTCGTCCTCCAGCGGCGCCGGGCTCGTCACCGGCAGGTTGCGCAGCTCGCTCAGCTCCTGCTCCAGGTCACCCAGGAAGCGCCGCTCCCGCCGCCGCTCCACGGCCCGCCGCAGGGTGGCCGGCACCAGCGCCAGCAGGGCCAGCAGCGCGCCCACGGCGCAGGCGCCCACCATCACCAGCGCCAGCGGGGTCTCGTACTCGGCCACCGCCAGCGGATCGGACCAGCTCGGCTCCAGCATGGGCACCCGGATCACCACCCACTGGGCGTTGCGCAGCAGGAAGAAGGTCAGCACGCCCCCCAGGGCGATCAGCAGGATGATGGCCAGCAACAGCAGGGAGCCTTTGAGCAGCCGCTGCATGGGGTCAGCCGATCTCCCCCTCGACCTCGGCCACCAGCTCCTTGAAGTGGTCGAAGAAGCGGTCGTAGGTGGCGTGCAGGCCCTCGCTGATCACCTTGATGTTGCCCACCACGGGCATGAAGTTGTTGTCCCCGTCCCAGCGGGGCACCAGGTGGTAGTGGCAGTGCTCGTGGATCCCCGCGCCGGCTGTGCGCCCCAGGTTCATGCCCAGGTTCACCGCGTGCGGGCCGGTGGCCCGGTACAGGGCCTGGGTCGCCCGGCGCAGCAGCTCCGAGAGCATGCGGTACTCCCTGTCGTCCAGCAGGCTCGGATCCGACACGTGGCGACGGGGCACCACCATCAGGTGGCCGTTGTTGTACGGGTAGCGGTTGAGGATGATGAAGGTGTGCTCGCCGCAGCCGAGGATCAGGTTCTCGCGAAAGTTATCGGGCCCCTCCCCCGGCAGGTCGCAAAAAATGCAGCCGCCGGCCAGCTTCTTTCGCTCGGCCTCGAGCTTCTCCTTTTCAACCTCGGACAGGATGTACGGCATGCGCCAGGGCGCGTAGAGACGATCCATGGATCACTCCATCGAAATACGGCTCGATTATAGGTGGGTACTGCGGAGGGGGCGAAAAAATGCCGGATCTAATCGCTGAGAGGGGTCCTACTGGTCTTCGTCGATGTGCAGGTCGCCCAGCTTGTCCTTGAGCAGGTCGCCCAGGGTGGAGCGGGAGCCGCCCGGCTTGTAGCCCTGGGCGTCTGCAACCTCGGCCTGGCGCGCGGCGGAGCGCATGGAGAGCGCGATCTTGCGCTCGGCGGTGTCCACCGTGATGACCTCGGCGTGAACCTCGTCGCCCGGGGTGAGCACCTGGCGCGGGTCGTTGATGCGCTCGTCGGCGATCTCCGACACATGGATCAGGCCCTCGACGCCCTTCTCCAGCTCCACGAAGGCGCCGAAGTCCAGGACCTTGATGACCTGCACCTTGAACACCTGACCCACCGGGTACTCCATGGGGATGCGATCCCAGGGATCCTCGATGAGCTGCTTGATGCCCAGGGAGATCTTGGGCTTCTCGCCCTCCATCTCGATGTTCAGGATGACAGCCTCCACCTCGTCGCCCTTCTGGTAAAGCTCGGAGGGGTGCTTGATGCGCTGGGTCCAGGAGAGGTCCGAGATGTGCACCAGGCCGTCGATGCCCTCCTCGATCTCCACGAAGATGCCGAAGTCCGCGATGTTGCGCACGCGGCCGCCCACGATGGTGCCGAGGGGGTACTTCTCGGTCAGGGTCTCGTAGGGGTTCGGCTCCAGCTGCTTCATGCCGAGGGAGATGCGGTTGTTGCGCGCGTCGATATCGAGCACCACCGCGTCGACCATGTCCTTGACCGCCACCACCTTGCTCGGGTGCTTGATGCGGCGGGTCCAGCTCATCTCGGACACGTGGATCAGGCCCTCGATGCCCTCCTCCAGCTCGATGAAGGCGCCGTAGTCCTTGAGGCTGACCACCTTGCCCTGCACCACCGTGCCCACCGGGTAACGCTCCTCGGCGTGGGTCCAGGGATCCTCGGTGATCTGCTTCAGGCCCAGGGAGACCCGCTCGGTCTCCGGGTTGTACTTCAGGACCTTGATCTTGACCTTGTCGCCCACCTGGAACATCTCGGACGGGTGGTTGACCCGGCCCCAGCTCATGTCGGTGATGTGCAGCAGGCCGTCGATGCCGCCGAGATCGATAAAGGCGCCGTACTCGGTGAGGTTCTTGACGATGCCCTCGACCACGGCCCCTTCCTTCAGCTTCTCCAGGGTCTTGGCCTTGAGCTCGTCGCGCTCCTTCTCCAGCAGCGCGCGCCGCGAGAGCACGATGTTGCCGCGCTTCTTGTTGAACTTGATGACCTTGAACTCGAAGGTCTTGCCGATGAAGGAGTCCAGGTTGCGCACCGGGCGCAGATCCACCTGGCTGCCTGGCAGGAACGCCTTGACGCCGCCGCGGATGGTGACGCTCAGGCCGCCCTTGACGCGCTGGGTGATGGTGCCTTCGATCAGTTCGTCCCGCTCACAGGCGGCGCTGATCTCGTCCCACACCTTGAGCTTGTCTGCCTTCTCCTTGCTCAGGACGATGAGGCCTTCTTCGTCCTCGCGGCTCTCCAGGAGCACATCCACCGAGTCGCCGGACACCACCTTGACGTCGCCGTCGGTGCCGCGGAACTCATCGATGGGGATCTGCCCCTCGGATTTGAAGCCGATATCCACGACCACGTAATCCTTTGAGACATGGATCACGCGCCCGCTGACGATGTCGCCTTCTTTAAAGTCTTCTTCTTTGTGCGTGGCCTCGAAGAGCTCGGCAAAGTTCTCCTCGACCAGGTTGGTGGTTGTGGTTTGATCAGACATCAGACTAGAAAAATCTCCCTTGGATTTGGATTTGATTCATGCCCAGCCCGTACCCGTACCGGTACACCCACTGTCATGAAGCCGCGGCAATATAGCTCAGAGGGGTGTGATGTCAAGGCTCGAATGGGGGAATTTGCGTGCGGGTTTGGGCTTTTGGCCAGATGAGTTAGGGGGTAGATTGGGGCCTTCCGAGGAGGTGGCCACATGCCGCTTGACCCGAAGCTGATCGAGATCCTGCGTTGCCCACGCTGCAAGGGCGAGCTGAACCTGGACGCCGAGCAGACCGCGTTCACCTGTCCGGCGTGCGAGCTGCAGTACGAGGTGCAGGACGGGGTGCCCAACTTCTTGCCGGAGGACGCGCGCCCGACCGACCAGTAGCTAAGCCCCGGCTGACACCATGCCCGGATCCTTCGAGATCCTTTTTCACGTGCGTTTAGTGGATCGTGGTAGCACATCATGCTACCTTATCCTACATCAACATACACGAGCGTGAAGACCGCATGCACAACGACGTACTGAAAGAGAATCGAAGGCAAAACCGGCGAGTCAGGGTGGCCATGGCTGTCAAAGAGAGCTATCGCGACCGCACGGTCCTGAGTCAGTCCAGCGACATCTCCGAGAACGGGATCTTCCTGGCGAGCGCCACCAATGACCTGGTGATGACGCGTGAACCGGGCGCAAAGTGCTGGCTCGAGTTCAACCTGCCCAACAGCGATGTTCAGATCAAGGCTCGCGGCGAGGTGATTCGGCAGGACCAGTACCAGGAATACCAGCTGACCGCCATCCTGTTTGCGGCGCTGGCGCCGTCCCATCGGCGCATGATCAAGGCGTTCGTGAACACCCCGCAGGTCCCCCTCCCCACTCCTACCTTTTTGCCTCCGCCAATGTAGCAAATAGCTATACATCCAACGGACTTTGGGGCAATAATGCGCCGTGTCATTTTCCTGATAAAGGGAGGCCCCAATGAGTCCCGTTGGCAACATCATCTTCGGATTTCTGCTGCTGGTGGCATTTTCGGTGTTCGGCTGGACGCTCAACCGGTTCGTCCGCTTCATCGGCAAGGGCCGCTCGTATGACGGCGATTTCTCGGACACCGGCGCGCGCGTGGGCGATGTCATCGCCTACTTCCTGGCCCAGAAGTCGGTGGCGCGGGAGAAGGCGAGCCTCCACCACCTGCTGATCTTCTGGGGCTTCCTGATCATCTGCGTCGGCACCGGAGAGCTGATGATCAAGGGGCTGTACAGCCAGTTCTCCTACGCCATGATCATCGGCGGCACTCTCGACGCGCTATTCAAGGGCGTGCTCGACGTGACCAACTTCGTGGTGCTCTGCGTCATGGGCTACTCGTTCTTCCGGCGCATCGTGCTCAAGCCGCACCTGATCCCGCTGTCCGGGGACGCCACGCTGATCCTGAGCATGATCTCGCTGCTCTGCATCACCCACTTCCTGATGCACGGCTACGAGTTCTCGGCCAACCCGGCGAGCATCAGCCACATGCCGGTGAGCTACCTGGCCGCCACCGCCCTGGCGGGGTCCGAGAGCGCCCACACCGGCGCCCTGGTCAACTACTGGATCCACATGCTCATCGTGCTCTTCTTCCTCAACTACATCCCGTACAGCAAGCACATCCACCTGCTGGGCGCGCTGCCTAACATCGCCCTGCGCAACCGGGGCCAGAAAGGCGTGCTGCCCAAGCAGGACCTGTCCGACGAGGCCCAGTGGGGCGTATCGCACTACGAGCGGTTCAGCTGGAAGTCCCTGCTCGACACCTACGCCTGCACCGAGTGCGCGCGCTGCTCCAACAACTGCCCGGCCTACAACACCGACAAGCCGCTGTCGCCCATGCACCTGATCCACGACATCCGCGACGAGTCCATGGATCGCGGCGACAAGCTGATCCAGCTCACCCCCGGGGTGTCGCCTTACCTGGCCGAGGAGCTCGACGAGGACGAGCTGGAGATGATCAAGGGGATCCAGGAGGTCCTCGCCGGCTACAAGCCCTCGGGCGACGCCAACGCCGACCTGGAGAAGCTGCAGGAGGCCTTCGACGAAAAGGACCTGCCCTACCCCGACCGCCTGGAGGAGGCGCTGATGGAGGTGGACGAGGAGGGCGTGGACGCGGCGCTGGAGCTGGCCGAGAGCATCACCGCGCTGGAGCGGGCGGCCCTGGTCCCGATCAAGCCGAGCGACCAGGACGACAAGATCATCGAGGGCCTCGAGGAGGACGACCCGATGGTGGGCGGGCGCATCAAGGACGAGACCCTGTGGGCCTGCGTCACCTGCGGCGCCTGCGAGGCTGTCTGCCCGGTGTTCATCGAGCACCCGCAGAAGATCGTGGAGATGCGCTCGCATCTGGTGCTCACCGAGGGGCGCATGCCGTCGGAGGCGGCGCGCTTCTTCAAGGGCATGGAGAACAACATGAACCCCTGGGGCATCGGCATGGACCAGCGCATGGACTGGGCCGAGGGCCTCGATCTGCCCATCATGGAGGAGGTGTTCGAGGAGCGCGGCGAGGCGCCCGAGTACCTGGTCTGGATCGGCTGCGCCGGCTCATTCGATGACCGCGCCAAGAAGATCTCCATCGCCTGGGTCAACCTGCTCAAGGAGGCGGGGGTCGACTTCGCCGTGCTCGGGCTGGAGGAGACCTGCACTGGCGACGCGGCGCGGCGGGCGGGCAACGAGTTCCTGTTCCAGACCATCGCCAAGGAGAACGTGAAGGTCTTCGCGCGCTACGGGGTGAAGAAGATCCTGGTCACCTGCCCCCACTGCCTGCACAGCTTCAAGAACGAGTACAGCGCCTTCGGCGGCAACTACGAGGTGACGCACCACACCGACTTCCTGCAGCGGCTGATCAAGGAGGGCAAGCTCAAGATCAGCCAGAAGATCGGCAAGACCGCCACCTACCACGACTCCTGCTACCTCGGGCGCTGGAACGAGATCTACTCGGCGCCCCGTGACGTGCTCAGCGCCTGCGGCGGCGGCAAGACCGTGGAGATGGAGCGCACCGGCTACAAGAGCTTCTGCTGCGGCGCGGGCGGCGGCCGCATGTGGATGGAGGAGGAGGCGCCGCGCATCAACCAGAACCGCACCGACGAGGCCCTGGCCACCGGCGCCGACACCATCGCCACCGCATGCCCCTTCTGCAACGTGATGATCACCGACGGCGTCAAGGCCGCGGACAAGGAAGAAGAAGTCCAGGTGCTCGACCTGGCAGAAATGGTCTGGGAGGGAATGGGCAAGCCGACGCCGGCGGCGATTCAGGAGGAGGACGGAGAGTAGCCGGCGGCGGGCGGCCACAGCGCGCCCCCGGGACTTTCGCTGTGCTCGGCTGCCTGCGGCAGCCTGCGCGCCACGATTCCCGGGGGCCCCCGCCTGTGGACACCCACCGGCTCAGCGCATCCGGCGGCGGTTGCTGTTGGAATTGAAGGGAGCGGAGGTTGCTGGTCCGGGCCACGGCTACCGTCGCTCCAGCTTCGCCTCCACCTTGATGTTCCGCTTGCGGCAGGGGATCGCGCGCTCCCAGGGCTTGTAGCGCTTGTGGCGCACCTCGATGCTCACCTGCTCGCCCACTGTGCAGGTGATGTTGGCGCCCACCGGGGTCTCGCCCCGAGACTGGCCGTCGATGAGCACCTCGGCACCATCGGGCGTGGAGAAGATCATGAAAGAGATGTCGGCCTGCCCGCTGCCCGTGTCGTCGTCGTCATCGTCGTCATCATCAACCACGCCGCCCGCGCCGCCGCCAGGCTGGCTGCCCAGCCCGGGGATCGGCTTGATCCCGGCCTTGCCGGCCTCGTCATCCAGATCGAGCTCTTTCAGCGCGTTTGACTTGCTCGGGGCGCCAGGGCCCCGGCCCGGGTTCTCCTGAGTGGTCGCCAGCTCGTAGGCGCCGCGGGTGAGAGGCCAGAAGAAGAGCACCGCCGCCAGGGCCGCGCAGCACAGCGCGCCGGCCAGGCACCAGCGCGCCAGCCCCATCAGGTTCAGCCCGTGCAAGAAGGAGGGCTCGGGCACCGACTTTCCCGGCGTGGTGGGCGCAGGCGCGGGCCGCCGGGGCCGCGACGGGCGAGGCGGCGCGGGCGCGACCGCTGGCTCGGGGGTGATGGGCGTGTGGTCCCGGTAGAAGTCCTCGGTCCCGGCACGCTGGATCTCCATGATCTCGTCGGTGCGCGAGAGGAGCCCGTCGGCGCGCTCTGGCGGCTTGCGCCCGGCCCGCCCGTCAGTGGTCTCTTTGGGATCGTCCGCCATTTCCCGCCTATGAACCTGCCACCCGGATGACCTCTGCCAGCGTGGTCACCCCGGAGCGGGCCTTCTCCAGGCCGTCCTCGAGAAGCACCACCATGCCCTCCTCGACGGCCCTGTCATGAATCTGTGGCGTCGGCACCGACGCGTTGATCAAATCCCGCAGGCCGGCAGAGACTGGCAACAGCTCGAACAGGGGGACTCGCCCCGAGTAGCCGCGGAAGCTGCAATCGTCGCAGCCGACCGTGGTGTAGAACAGCTCCCCCTGCACCTCCACGCCCAGCTTGGTCAGCTTCTCCGCCTCCTCGGGCGTGGCCGACGCCTTTCGCGCGCACGACGGGCAGAGCCTGCGAACCAGCCGCTGGGAGACCACGCCCAGCGACGCCGAGGCCAACAGGAACGGCTCCACCCCCATCTCGATGAGGCGATTGAACACCCCGGCGGCAGAGTTGGTGTGCACCGTGGTCAGGATGAGGTGGCCGGTGAGCCCGGCCTGCACCGCGATGCCTGAGGTCTCCGGATCGCGGATCTCGCCGACCATGATCACGTCAGGATCCTGGCGCAAGATGGAGCGCAACCCCTTGGCGAAGGTGAGGCCCACCTTCTCGTTGACCTGGGTCTGGGTCAGGAACGGCAGCTTCACCTCGATCGGGTCCTCGATGGTGACGATGTTGGTCACGTCGCCGCGCTTGAGGTGGATGTGGTTCAGGCCGGAGTAGATGGTGGTGGTCTTGCCGCTGCCCGTGGGGCCGGTGAGGAAGATCATGCCCTGGGGTGAATCCACCAGGTCGTAGAACAGGTGCATCACCTGACCGGACATGCCCAGATCATCCACCCGCCGCGCCTCGCTGGAGGAGCGCACCACCCGCAGCACCGCCTTTGGACCGTGGCTGGTGGGCAGGATGGAGACGCGGAACTCTGCCGAGACGCCGGTCTTGTTGATCTCGATGCGGCCGTCCTGGGGCACGTCATGGTGAGTGGTGTCCAGGCGGGCCAGCACGCGGAGGCGCGAGATGAGCATGGCCCGGTGTGCCTCGCCGATGGTACAGACCCGCTCCAGCACGCCGTCGATGCGGTAGGAGAGCACCATCGCCTTTGCGGTGGACGTCAGGTGCACGTCGCTGGCCGTCAGCAGCACCGCGCCGCGCAGGATCTCGTCCACCAGCATGATCATGTCGGCCTCGGAGTCGCTGCTCAGGTGCTCGACGCGGTGGCGGATCTTCTCGAACAGGGTGAGGCGGGCTTGCTCCTTCTCGGCTGGCGTCATGGGGCGCGCCCCGACGCCTGCCCCGGCGCCCTTCTTCGCGCGGGCGCGGGCGTTGATCCGCCAGCCGCCCACCATGGTCAGCCCCCTGCCTGCTCCCCACAGGACCGCGGCGGCGGCGAGCAGGACCCCGGCCAGGGTCACCAGCGACAACAGCGCGGGGCTGCGAGAGGCCACCAGCTCCGAGTACTGGCCCAGCAGGCGGCGCGCCACCGCCATGTTGGCGGGGGCGTAGACGATGTAGAACGCCACGAGCCCCACCGCCGACACGACGACGGCGAGCACCCCTGCGCCCTTGATGAGTCGATCAACCATGAATTGCCTGGATTTGAGCCTATCGGGGTTTGTCGAGGGGGGCAAGAAGGCCAGGTGGATCCTGCAGATCAGGCGCCCCCCAACTCTCAACAGATAACCGTTAACCGCTATCTGTTAACAGTTGACGGTTGAGCGTGGAGGGTGGGGCGTCAGCCCACAGCCTCCGCCACCGAGCGCGCCGCCCGGGTGGCCAGGGCCATGATGGTTATCTGCGGATTCACCGCGGGCGAGGAGGGGAGCGAGGACCCGTCCGCGATATACAGGCCCGGCACATGGTGCACCTCGTTCCGCTCGTTGACCACCGAGCTGCGCTCGTCCACTCCCATTCGGCAGCTGCACAGCGGGTGGTGAGCGGTGAGCTCGAAATCCCGCGCCCCCAGGTTGGCGCGGCGGAACCGCTCCACGTCGGTGGTGTCATGGATCTCCTCGAACCCGGGCACCATGGGGAAGATCGCCTTTGCCCCGGCGGCGAGATAGAGCTGCAGCAGCAGCTCGGTGCCGCGCTTGATGCGCGCCACGTCGTGGCGGTTGAGGTAGTATGTCATCACCGGCCTCCCGCCGGGCGCCAGCAGCACGCGACCGCGGCTGGTGTCCTCCACCAGGAAGCCGAAGTACGCCATGTGCCGGTACCGCTCCATGATCTGCGTGAAGCGTGACCCCACCAGCGTCACGCCGCCGGCGCCGAAGTCCATGGGCAGGAAGGCCCCCTCGAACAGCAGCCCCTCGTCGTGGAAATCCTCGATGCCGTACCCCTGGGGGATGGAGCGCCCGCCGTCGATGAGGTCGTCGAACATGGCCATCACCCCCACGGCGGGGTGAATGGACAGGTGCCGCCCCACCTGCCCGTGGGCGTTCTGCAGCCCCCAGCGAAGCATCATGGCGGGGGTCATCATCGTCCCCGCGGCGAGCACCACAGCCCCTGCGCGAACCGTAATCCTGTGTCCCCCGCCGCGGGCGCGGGCCACCACGCCCGTGGCCCGGCCGCCTTCGGTGAGCAGCCGCTCCACCCGGGCGTTGTACAGCAGGTTGGCGCCGTAGCGCAGGGCGAGCGGCACGTATGAGACGTTGGCGCTGCGCTTGGCGTCGGTGGGGCAGCCGAAGACGCACAGCGACTGCCCGTCGCAGTCCGGCGCGTTGCGCGGCAGCGGACCGTGCTCCTGCCAGCCGAGCGCCTGGCAGCCCCGGGCCAGCACCTGGCCGATGCCGCCCACATACTTGGGATCCGCGGGGGTCACCTGCAGCACGTTCTCCACCCGCGAGAAGTCGTCCTGCAGCGCTTCTTCGGTCAGGCTGGCCAGGCCCATCTCCCGGCGCCACTTGTCCAGGATGCGGGCCGGCGGGCGGTAGCAGGTGCCCGAGTTGACGGTGGTGGTGCCGCCGACGCAGACGCCCATGGGGACCGGGATGTAGCAGTTGCCCACGGTGCCGGTCATGCCCATGTCGCGGTACATGCGCGTCAGGATATCCACCGCGCGGCCGTTGAAGTCGGGCCGCTGGAAGTAGTCGCCCTCCTCCAGGATCACCGTGGCCACGCCCATGCTGGCCAGCTCCGCAGCGATGGCCGCGCCCCCTGCCCCGCTGCCCACCACCACCACGTCAGCCTCGATCTCCTCGTCCTCGTCGAACGCCTCCCTGGCGTCCATGGCGAGCTCCATGTACCGCGGCGTCGCCTCCGGGGCAGCTGGCGGCTCAACCTGATAGGGCGCCTCCAGCCGGGCGCACAGGGCCTCGTCGTCGTACCGCGAGACCTTGATCGGGCTGAGCACCACCCGCAGCAGCTGCTTGAGCGGATACGGCCCGTTGAGCATGCCCCGCAGGTAGGCCAGTTTCTGGTCGGCGTCGAGCCGGGTAAAGGGGCGGCCATGCCCGAGCCGCGCGCCGTGCTGCACCATCCGCACCAGCGCCTCCATGCCCACCTGCGCTGCCCGGGGCTGGGCGGCCATGAACGCCTCGAACCTGCGAATCGTCCCCTCCCCGGGGCTCGGCACCAGCGCCCCCGCGGGCATGGCGCTCCAGGCCAGGTGCTGCAGGATCTCCCGGGTGCCAGGCGAAAACACGTCCATCACCAACCTCCTGATCCGGAGGCTAGCAAAATTGGTCCGACCAATCAACCAATCCCCCACCTCAATAAAATGTCAAGTGTAGGGGTCTGACCCCACCATATGACATTTTTAATTGTTTGATTTCGGCGGGGTTTGGGAGCCTGAGAGTCTCAGGAGTCCTGACACAATACGCAGCGGAATCTGCCGCCGCGCAGGAGGGTCTCGATCACTCCGCTGGCCCGCACCGCGTGGGCTGCGCAGGTGATGTTCTCGCACCGATCGCAGCGGAAGCTGGCCCTGGAGCTGGTGGATCCACGCCAGCGGCGGGGCTCCAACTCGTTGACCTTTCGGCCACAGATACGACATTCGTGGCTGGCGCGGGCGCGCTCGAGTCCCCCCTCCACCAGCATGGTGGCGCCCGGATCAACGGCCGGCGCAGGGATGGTCGCCGGGCTCACCACCCGGCTCGCCCTGGCCTCGGGCCCGGAGACCTTCACCGTGGCCCCCGGGTCGCTCTGCGGTGGGCGCGCCTCGTCGATCATCTGCGCCGGCGGCGGCTCATCGATGGTATCGCGCAGGCTCTCCGGGTCGGTGCTCGGCTCCTCGGGCTCGGCTCCGGGCCCGGCAGGGTTCGGCCTGGCGAGCGTGGCGCCCGCGCGGTCGGAGATCTCCCCGGCCACCGCCACCACGGGCGGCGTCCCCACCGACTCCTGGGACTTCGAACGCTCCCGCTTGCGCCGCTTCGGCCGCTTCGCGCGCTTCTTCTTGCGGGGATACACCTGCAGCGTGTCGCCCTCATCGTCGTCCGAGAGCGGGGGCTCAGGCGCAGGGGGCATGTTCTCCGGTGGCGGCCCCGGGTCAGTGTCCCCCAGGTTGTCGCATCCCGCTGGCGCCACGTCCGGCACCGTGGCCGCGTCCTCCCCCTCGGGGCTCGCCCCCTGCTGCTGAGCCGCGAACTCGTCGGCGAAGAGGTTCCTGGCCACCGGGGACCACAGCTCGGTGGCCACCTCCTCCGGATCATGCCGCTTGCCTCGGTGTGGTCCGCGCTTGCTCATCTCAATCCAGAGTCAACAGTGGGCAGTCGACAGTCAACAGTTGAACGGGCATCCGGCTCATTTTCGCAGCAAGACATACACCGCCCCGGCGCCGCCGTCGGTGGGCCTGGCGGTGCAGAAGCCCAGCACCGAGCGGCCGATGCGCCCGCGCACCAGCCACACCCGGAGGGCCTCCTTGAGCACCGGGATCTGGTCCTTGGAGTTCAGCCCACGCCCGTGGACGATGAGCACGCAGCGCCGGCGGTCCCGGCGGCTCGCCTCCAGGAACCTGGCCACCAGCTCCTTGGCCTCCGCCCGGGTCTTTCCGTGCAGATCCAGGTGCGCTTGCACGGCGAAGAACCCGCGCTTGAGCTTCTTGAGCAGCCGCCGATCCAGGCCGTGGGACAGCCCCTCGATGTACTCATCGCTGTCCGCGATGTCGAACTCCCCCGCGCCGCTCACGAGGTCGGCGAGGCAGGCCATGGCCTCGGCGTCCTCGTCCACCCGCGGAAGGTCAGCTGCGCCAGCCGGGGCCTCTGCCGGAACCTGCGCGGTTCGCTCCAGCGGGCTCACCCCGCTCATGTGCCGCCGGAACAGGGCCCCCTCGTCTTCCTCGGTCGCGGGGGGCGCCCTGGGCGTCGCCGCCGCGGCCCGGGCCCTGGCCGCGCGGTCTGCCTCGCGCTGCTCCTGCTCCTCCTGGCGCAGCCTCTCCTTCAGCTCCTTTGCCGCTTCCCCGAATGGGTTGTGACTCAGCTTGTCCATGGTCCGGGCGCCCTCCCCTGTTCAATATAATGCACACTCCCCAGCGACGCAGATGTTGTGTAAACTCTCGCCATGTTGCCAGCCGAAATATGCACGAATGTCCTGGGGGAAGAGAAGCTGGACGCGGTGATCTCCGAGCTCTCTTCACCCCAAATCAAGGCTGTCCTCAAGGAGGGCAGCGTGCGCGCCAAGGTGCCCGGCTCCTATGTCAGCCGCAACAAGCGGCTGAAGATATGGAAGCAGCGCATCCAAAACGCCATCGCCGACGGGAACGACGATCTCGCCTCGGAGCTGCTGCAGCAGTGGCTGCTCTACCACCGCCGCCCCCTGCTCATCGCCATGCTCGACCGGCTGGAGGTGAAGCACAACACGGGCGAGACCGACGAGAGCTTCCTGGTCTCCCGTCCGCGAGAGAAGGTGCTCGACGCGAGCAAGTGGCTGCTCGCCACCCAGGACCGCGACGAGACCCGCGCCTACCTGCTCTACATCGCCTACCAGCAGCGGACCCAGGTCTTCGACGACTGGGACGAGTTGGAGAACAAAAAATAAACAACAAGAAATGCTGAACAAAAAATGGCAGCGCCGGCCAGCGCCCAGCTAATCCGGCCCATTTTTCATTTTTTGTTCCTTGTTCCTCATTTTTTGTTTCCTCTGTTTCCCCGCCCCATCGCCCTGGCCAGCCCGGCCCGCGCCATGTAGTACGCGTACAGCGAGGTCGTGTACGTCAGCTCGGCCCGGGTGAGGGCCAGCTGCGCGTCGAGCACGTCGGTGGAGGTGTTGCTGCGCGCCTCGAAGCGTTTCTGCTCGATGCGGTAGCCCTCGGTGGCCTCGTTGATCGCCACCCGCGCCACGGCCAGGGTCTCCTCTGACTTGCGCAGGCCGAGGTACGCGTTCTGCACCTCCAGGGCGATGGCCTCCCTGAGTAAACGCTGGCCCAGGGTGGCCTGGCGCGCCTTGGCCCCGGCGGCCTTCATGGAGAAATATTTGGCCCCCCAGTCCCACAGCTCCCAGGAGAGCACGGCCCCGCCGAAGAAGGCGTTTTCCGGCATGAAGGTGCCCTGGCCGTGGGTGTACTGATACGACGCGATGGCCGAGATCTGGGGCAGGAAGTCCCACAGGATGCGCGCCTTGCCCGCCTCGGCGGCCTTGCCCAGCGCGGCCACGGACTTCAGGTCAGCCCGCTGCCCCAGGGCGTCCTTGATGCAGCGCTGCAGCGCCAGGGCCAGAGGCGGCGGCGGGTCCTTCACCTGCTCCACCGGCTGCACACGCTCGGACATGGGCAGCCCGATGTAAAGGTTCAACGCGGCGGCGGCCATGCGCGCGCCGTAGCGGGCCTGGATCACCCGCTCTCGCGCCCGCGCCAGCTCCACCTGGGCCTTGAGCACCTCCTGCTTGCCGATGAGGCCGGCCTCCCGGTACTTCTGCGCCATGGCCAGGTGCGCCTTCACCTGATCCACCCCCGTCTGCGCGATGGCCTCGAACCGGCGCGCCTGCATCATCTTGAGGTAGGTGTCGGTCACCTTGAAGGCGATGTCCGAGCGCTTCGCCGCCAGGGTCAGCGACGCCGCCTGGCTGGCGTACCTGGTGGCGCTGTACCCCTTGTACAGGCTGATGAGCGGGGTCAGCGGCTGGGCCAGCGTGGCCGAAAACGAGGCCGTGACCTGGTCGCGAACGGTCATGTCCATGGAGTCGAACCCCATCAGCTTGAACAGGCCCGTGAGCAGGTCCATGTTGCTGGTCAGCGCCAGGATCTCCTTCTGGGTCAGCCCGTAATCCGCGGGGTTGAACGAGCTCATGTCGAAGCTGCCGAACCCGAGGTCGAAGTCGAGACTCGAGTCCCAGATCATCACGTTCCCCTCGACCATCACCTTGGGCCCGAAGTGGCCGCGCACGCTCTTGCGGGTCGCCTCGGCCTCGGCCACCTTCTCCTGTTCGATCTTCAGCTCGAGGTTCTGCTCCATGGCCAGGTCCACAGCCTGCTTCAGCGTGAGCTTGCGCTGGGCGCGGGCGGCGCCAGGTGCAGCAATGACCAGCAGCGTGGTGACGATCACCCCCCACAGGAGACGCGGAGGAACGGGCAGGACGACAGGTGCAGCCATGGCAATCTCCTCGGAGACCTGCTTAGTACATCGAGGCTGGCTTTACAAGTCGCCCCTCACTGCACCACCACCTTGCCAGCGGTGACCGCCCGGATCCGCAGGTACGCCTCGGCGGCGTCGAAGTGCCAGCAGCCGGCCGGGCAGCTCTGCACCGCGCTGGACTTGGCCGCCTTGAGCAGGTCGGCGCCATCCACGGAGACCTTGGCCGGGACCTTGGGCGCGCTGGCGAAGTTCTTCCAGTCCAACACCAGCACGTAGTCCGTAAACTGCTTCCCCTTGGTGAGGGTGACGGTCACCGACGACGCGTCCCCCTCCAGCTTGATCCCGGTGCCGTCGAACAGCGCCTCGGTGGTGGCCGCGGGCGCGCCGGGGGTCAGCTCCAGACGCAGCTTCTTGTTGTTCTTCTGGTAGCTCACCACGGTGGGATCGGTGGCCGGCGCCAGGGTGTCCACCTGGGTGCCGAGCAGGGCCACGATGGCGCCCACCTTGCGGAACAGCGGCACCTTGCCCAGCGGCGCGTCCACGGTCACCTCCCCCGGGCCGATGTGCAGCTTGCGCGACCAGAAGTGGAGCCACTTGCCCTTCGGCAGGTACACCTTGTGGGTCTTGGCGCCGGCGGTGATCACCGGCGCGACCAGGATGTGCTTGCCGAGCATGAACTGGAAGTCCCTGGTCCAGGCGACCTTGTCGGTGGGGAACGCCATGCCGAAGGGCCTGGTCACGGGCCGGCCTGTCTTGGCCGCACGCACGGCGTAGGAGTAGATGGTGGGGAACAGATCCATGTGCATGCGGCTGTAGGCCTTGTAGTGCGGCAGGGCCGCGGTGCCGTACAGCTTGGTGTCCCACGGGTTGTGGTTCGGGCCCGCGCCGCCCAGCTGCATGATGGTGCCGAACGCGGCGTACTCGGCCCAGCGCATCAACACCTCCGCCGTGGGCGCGCCGCCCCGGTACCCGCCGATGTCGGAGCCGTAGAACGGGTAGCCGATGGCAGACAGCGACAGCATGCCCGTGATGGCCGCCGGCAGGCCGCCCACGTTGGTGCGGGTGTGCTTGGAGAAGTCGTTGTCCAGGTCGCCGGGCCAGATGCAAGTGTTGACCTTCTGCTCACCCAGGGCGCCGGCGCGGGTGATCAGGAAGCCCTCCCCCTTGTTGAACATGTCGAGGTACGCCTCGTGATACAGCCCCGGGAACTCCCGGTGCATGGTGGAGGTGTCCTTGCCGCCGTGGAACCGGATGATGTTCTTTCCCCCGCCCAGGGCCACCAGCGACTCCTCGCCGTAGTCCAGCTTGAACCCGTCGATGCCCAGGTCCACCACCCGCTTGAGGATCCCGCGCCACCAGGTGGTGGCCCCCGGAGCGGAGAAGTCGATGAGGCTCCCCTTGCCGTTGGCCCAGTTGTAGACCCACGACTTGCCGAAGGTGTTCTTGACGAAGTAGCCCTTGCCGTCCCCCTCGGCCCATAGCGCCTTCTGGTCGGCGTTGACGTAGGGCGTGGACCAGACGATCACCCGGTAGCCCAGCGCGTTGAGCTTCTTGATGGTCCCCTTGGCGTCGGGGAACTGCTTGGTGTCGAACAGGTGGGTGTTGTAGCCGGTCTGCCACGGGTTATCGATCCACAGGGTGGAGCCCGGGATGTCGAGCTGCCGCATCTTCTTGGCGTCCTCCAGGATCTCGTCCTGGTGCTTCAGCGCGTTGCGCCACTGCTGCGGGGCGAAGGCCCAGCTGGGGGGCAGCGCCGGGGGCGCCTTCTTGAGGGTGACCGCCGCCTCCACCAGGGCCAGGGGATCGGCGGCCGTGGTCAGGTAAGCAGAGATCTTGTGGGTGGTGAACGCGGCGCAGATCCGGTCCGTGGTGGTCTTGCCCACGTCGAAGGCCCCGGCGTGGTAGCTGTCCACCAAAAAGGACCAGCCGCGGGGCGAGATGGCCAGGGGGGTTGCGGCGTGGTTCTCGTTGTGGCCCGAGGGGCTCTTGCCGTCCACCAGCAGCTGCATCGGGCGAATGACGCCCCGGCTGGAGACGGTGTCGAACAGCTCGCCGAAGCCGTAGAACACCTCCGAGTCCACCATGCCCATGCAGAGCTGGATCATGGCGGTCTGGGGGGTGGCCTGTTTCTCGTCCGCCGGCGCGGTCTCCAGGTCCAGGCGCACCGCCTCCTGGCCGGTCACGGGGGAGACCTTTAGGGTGGCGCCCCCCTCGAAGGAGAGGGTGTAGGCAGCCCCCGCCTGGGTCAGGCCGGCGGCGTTGACCGGAGTGTCCCAGCTTACCCCCGCGGTGGTGGGGTTTGCAGGATCGTAGAACCGGCTCGCCTGGTACCCCTTGATCTTGCCCAAACCCACGGGCCCCCTGGTGGCGCTGAGCACCTGGCCATCGCGCAGCAGGGTGAAAGTCAGCGGTGAGGTGAGGATGCGCAGGGTGGTCTTGCCCGCGTGGACCTCCAGGGTGGTCACCGGCGCGCTGTCAGGCGTCCGGTCCGGCATTCCGGGCCCGCCGTCCAGGCCGGCGTCGAGCGTCTGGTTGTGATCGGAACAGGACGCCGCCGTGAGCAGCGCCAGCAGGGTTGCCATGGTGCAGGTGTTTTTCATGTCGGACTCACGCTCTTAGCCGTCGGGCATGGGCCGGACGCCCACCAACTCGACGTTACTCCTGAGCACCTTCTTGAACGGGTAGAAGCAGTCCGCCTTCAGGTGGACCTCGTCGAAGTTGCAGCCCACCACGGGCAGCGGCGGCACGCGAAAATACTTGGCGGTGAACCGGTAGCACGCCTCCAGCGCCGACTGTCCCACCTCGGCGGCGCGCAGGCGGACCGCGCGCTGCATGGCCTCGCGGGCGAGAGTGTCGAAGGCGGGACGGCGGGAGGAACGGGCGAGCACCACCTCGGGCTCTTCCCCCGGCCGGATCATGACGCAGTAGGTGCACTGGAGCCGGTCCGCCCCGTCCTCGGCCGCCTGGCGCACGCGGTCGTACTGTTTGAGCAACGCCATCTCGCCCCTCCGCTCGGGCCGGTCGTTTGGCGGCGCCATGTAGTTCTTGATCCCTTCGAGGTAGTCCTTGCCCAGCCGCTGCAGCCAGGTCTTGGTGGAGCGGCCCACGGTGCCCAGCTTGCGCGCGTCACCGCGCACCAGCGCCCAGGTGGGCCGAAAGGTGCCCCGGGCCGCGCGCACCATGTCGTACAGCGCGGGAGAGACGCGGCCGGCTTGAAGGTCGCGGCGCGCCTGGTCCGCCGACAGCATGCGGTGGATGTTCTTCCTGGTCAGCTCTGCCTCGGCCGGGGCCAGGGTGTCGGCCGCAGAGGTGGGAGGGGTGTCGGGGTCGGGAGCGGGAGCGGGAGCGGGCCGTTCGAAGTCCTCCGGGAGGTTCAAGTCCAGCCCGGTGCGCATTGAGAGCTTCATCGGCGCATGCGGCTTTTTGCTTTTCGCTTTTGGCTTTGCGCTTTTTGCTTCAGCGACCGGGCGCGGGGTGGGAACGGGGTCGGGGTCGGGGTCGGCTTCGGGGTCGGGATCGGGCGCGGGAGCCGGCGCGGGCTCGGGGGCGGGGTCGGGAGCGGGATCGGGCGCGGGGTCGGGGGCGGGGGCCATCTCCAGCTCCACCGCCAGCACATCCTGCGGCGCCTCCGCCGCCTCATCCATGGGCAGCTCCACCACCACCGCTACCAGCGCGTGAAGCACCACAGAGACGCCGAGAAACGCACCAAGGGGCCGAATATATGCGCGACGGTCCGACATCAGCACAAGCCTAGCACGGACAAGATCCCCTCAAGCCCCAAGCCCCAAGCCCCAAGCCGCAAACCGGCGGCCAGAGTCCGCGGCTACTGCTCGGGCGTGACCGGCGTCTCCTGCTTCGGCTCCACCTTGGGCTCACCCGTGGGCTCCGCCTTGGGCTTGAGCTTCGGCTCCAGCTCGGCGGCCAGACGATCCAGCGCTTCCTTGAGCGCCGTCTGGGACTCGCCGTAGCCGGCCCAGTTGCCGTTGGCGAGCTTGGCCTTGCCCTCGCGGTAGTGGGTCAACGCCTTGTGCAACAGCGCCCTGGCGCTGCCCGCCGGCGCAGGCGCCGCGGGCTCCATCCCGGCCGAAGCGGAGGTGCCGTCGGCCTTCAGCTTGAGCGCGTCCTTGGCCCCCTTGACGTTGAACACCTCGTACAGGGCGGACCGCAGGTCCTCCTTCATGGTCAGGTTCTTGCCGAACGCCACGATGACCTGCTTCAACTCCGGCAGGTGGGTCTGCACCGCCTGCAGGTAGATCGGCTCCACGTACAGGATCGAATCCTTGATCGGGATGACCAGCAGGTCCCCTCGCAGCACCGACGAGCCCTGCTGGTTGCGCAGGGTGATCCACTGGGAGATGTCCTCGTCCTGGTCGATGCGCGCCTCGATCTGCATCGGGCCGAAGATCAGCTTCTTCTTGGGGAAGGTATAGACCAGCAGCTTGCCGTAGTTGTCCCCGTCGCAGCGCGCGGTCAACCACGCCACCATGTTGTCCTTGTTGGTGGGGGTGAAGGGGATCATCAGCAGGAACTCCTCCTTCTTCACCTCGGGCAGCCGCATGATCATGTAGTACGGCGCCATGCGGTTGCCGTGGGTCACCTCCCTGGCGGTGATGCCAGGCGCGCTGGCCTCGTCCGCCTGTCGGTCGCTGGTCTTCTCGGCCAGCTCGCGGCTCACGGCCCACTTGTCCTCCTGGTTGTACCAGATGCGCGGATCGGTCATGTGGAACGACTCGTACATCACCGCCTGGATCGAGAACAGGTCCTTCGGGTAGCGCACGTGCGCCGCCAGGTCCTTGGGCATCTCGCCCCGCTTCTTGAACAGCGCCGGGAACATCTTGGCGTAGGTGCGGATCATCGGGTCCTGCTCGTCGAAGATGTACAGCTGCATCTTGCCGTCGAAGGCGTCGATGGCCACCTTCACCGAGTTGCGGATGTAGTTGATGCGCCGCCGCGAACCGAGGCCGGTGGGCTGGCTGTACGGGTAGCGGTAGGAGATGGTGTAGGCGTCCTGGAGCCACTTGAGCCGCCCCTCGCTCACCACCATGTACGGCTCCTGGTCCAGCATCAGGAACGGCGCCACCGCCAGCACGCGCTGCTGGATCTGGCGGTTGAACAGGATGCGGCTCTCGTCCTTGAGGTAGGTGGTGAACAGCAGGTTGACGTCCTGCATGCGGATGGCGAACAGCACCCTGCGGAAGAAGGAGCCGATGCCCACGCCGCCCTCACCGCTGTAGGTGGTGTACTTGTTCTCGGAGCCCTGGGGGTAGTCGAACTCCTGGGTGTTGGTCTTGACCAGAACCCACGAGTCGGTGGCCTGGCCGTAGTAGATCTCGGGCCGGACGATCTTCAGGTGCGAGTAGCGCGACTGGGGCGGGATGTCCTTGATCCACAGGTCGGGCAGCCCCTCCCCCACAACCTGGTTCACCGGCGAGAGGCACACGCCGTAGCCGTGGGTGTACTGCAGGTGCTGGTTGACCCAGGTCTGGGACTGGGCAGGCAGCTGGCTCGGCACCAGCTCGCGGGCCGAGAGCATCACCTGCCACATGCGGTCGTCCGCCATGTAGCGGTCCACGGAGATGGCCGGGAAGTCGTAGTACAGCCGGATGACCTGCACCTGCTTGTAAGTCGCCTTGAGCGGGCGGTGGTCCCAGATCTTGATGTTGTCTATGGTGTCCCGCGCCTCTTTGATGTCGTCGGCGGTGAGGTTGTCGTTGGCCTCGAACTCCTTGGACTGGATCCGGTCCAGGCCGTAGGCCGCGCGGGTGCCGGCGATGGCGTGGGCCAGGTACGGCTTCTCACGGTCGAGCTCGTTGGGGTTGACCACGAACTGCTGCACGGCGGTGGGCACCACGAAGGTGCTGAGGAAGTAGAGCACCACGACGACGCCGATGCCGATGCCCGGCATGAGGGTGCCCTTCTTGCCCTGGGGCTTGACCTTGATCAGGGCCAGCAGGTACAGCGCGCACGCCGCGGTGGCCACGATCATCACCCGGTAGCCCACCAGGTTGACGTACACGTCGGTGTAGGTGGCGCCGTAGGCCACGCCGCGCTTGGAGAAGAGGGTCTCGAACATCTCGATGCGCCAGCCCCAGGCCAGCACCAGCAGCGCGCAGGCCAGGCCGAACAGCAGGTGGCCGCGCACCTTGTCGGAGGCCTCCACGAAGTAGCCCTCGATCTGCAGCGCGCCGCGCAGGAAGTAGACGCCGGCGGACAGCGCCAGGCAGAGGCCGGCCAGGTAGACCAGCCACTCCTGGGTGAACTGCAGGGTCGGCAGCTCGAACAGGTAGAAGCCGATGTCCTTGCCCAGGATCGGCTCGGTCTGGCCGAAGGGGGTTCGGTTGAGGAAGCGCAGCACCTCCTCCCAGTGGCGCGAGGCCCAGTACCCCATCCCGGCAGACACCACCATGGCGGCGGCCACCACCACGGGCGTGGTGACCCGGGCCACGATCTCGCGGATGTCCACCTCGCCGCCGTCAGCGGTGGGGATGGTCCAGTCCTTTCGTGGCTGCGAGTTGCGCTTGATCAGGATGATGTGAACCCCGAGCGCAAGGAAGCAGACCAGGCCGAACGCCACGCCGGTGCCCACCTGCGCCAGCAGCACGGTGAGGTACACCTCGCTGAAGGCCAGATGGTCGAACCAGAGGTACTCGGTATAGAAAGTGGCCATGCCACCGACGATGGCGGCGAGCACGGACAGCACAGTAGCCAGAATGATCAGGCGCGTTCGATTCTTCTTGGATAGCTCCATCTCTCACCTCGCGAGCGCGGGATAAGAGCATGTATAGGGTAGGGATGCAAGGGGCCATGCCCCTTGCATTTGGCTTGGGGCTTGAGGCTTGAGGCTTGGGGCTCAATGGCCCCGGACAATCTGCCCTCAAGCCTCAAGTCTCAAGTCTCACGTCTGGCGCGCGCAGCGCGTCTCAGGGCACCAGCTTGTACCCGGTCCCGTACACCGTGAGGATATGCTTCGGGTTCTTGTGGTCCCGCTCCAGCTTGCGGCGCAGCTTGACGATGAAGTTGTCCACGGTGCGGGTGGTGGGCGAGGCGTCGGCGCCCCAGATTCGCTCCAGCAGCTCCTCCCGGGACACCGGCTCCCCCTGGTGTTCGTGCAGCAGCTTGAGGATCTCGGTCTCGTAGAAGGTCAGGGAGTGGACCTGGCGCCCGCGGCTCAGCGTGTGCTTCTTCAGATCCACCACCGCGGCGCCGATCTTGAGCCGGGTCTGGGCCTGGTGGCCCTCACCGTCACCCTCGGCGCGGCGCAGCAAGGCCCGGATCCGCGCCAGCAGCTCGCCGATGGAGAACGGCTTGGTCACGTAGTCGTCAGCCCCCGACTCCAGGCCGCGGATCTTGTCTGACTCCTGCCCCCGGGCGGTGAGCATGATGATCGGGACCCTCGGATCCTTGCGCCGGATCTCCTCGCACACCTGGTAGCCGTTCATGTCGGGCAGCATCAGGTCGAGCAGGATGAGGTGCGGGTGGCGGCTGCGGAACAGCTCCACACCCTCGCCCCCCCTGGGAGCCGACACGACGCGGAAACCTTCGAACGTGAGGGTGTCGCTCAACCCCCGGACCATGTCCGGTTCGTCCTCGATGATCAGCACGAGCCTCTCGTCTGGCCTGGTCATACCCTCGCACCTCGCCGGGGCATTATAACCGTGAAGACCGTCCCCTCGCCCTCCTCGCTCTGCACCTCCACCTTGCCTCCGTGGGCCTCGGCGATGTGCTTGACCAGGCTCAGGCCGATTCCTGAGCCGCGGGTCCCGGCGACGCGGGATCCGGCTCCGCGGTAGAAGCGGTCGAACAGCCGCCCCAGCTCCTCGGCCGGGACGCCCGCTCCCCTGTCCGCCACCGACAGCGACACCTCGTCCTGCCCCCTCGCCTCCACGTCGACCTGGATCTGCCCGCCCTGGTCCCCGGACACACCGTATTTCAGCGCGTTCTCCAGCAGGTTCAGCAGCAACAGGGTCATGGCGTTCTCGTCCAGCATCATCGGCGGCAGCTCCCGGTCCACCTCCATTTCCAGGGACACGCCGGCCTGCTCGGCCCGGTAGCGCACGAGGTCCACCGCGCGCTCCACCGCGGTGCCGAGATCCCCTTCCGCGAAGTCGTACGCTGCCTTGCCCCGCTCGATGCGCGCGAAGTCCAGGACATTGTCGATGAGGCGGCTCAGGCGATCGCTCTCGCGGGTGATGATCTCGGCGTACTCCCGGGCCGCGTCGGCGTCGGAGGTGCGCCCGGTGGCCAGCAGCTCGCCGAACATCCGGATCAGCGACAGCGGGGTCTTGAGCTCGTGGGTCACGTTGGAGATGAACACGCTCTTGAGCTCGTTGGCGCGCCTCTCCTGGCGCACTGCGATGAGCAGGGTGAGCATGCCCACCAGGATCAGGGCGGTGGCGATGCCCACCAGGACGATGTTGGTGGTGCGGCGGGTTCGCGCCTCCTTGCGCAGGGTCTCCACCGCGCGGGGCGCGAGCTGCAGTCGCCAGCGGTAGAGGGTGGTGGGGAAGCGGTCCTCGAACACGAACTGGCCCGTGTCAGGCGCGGCGGCGCCGTAGATCACCTTCCCATCCTGGTCGAACACGGCGATGTGCTTGCTCTCCTCGAGCCCCTGGAACTCCTCCTTGAAGATCTCCTTCCGGATGTAGGGCAGGTTCATCAGGAGCACGATGAAGTAGTCGCCTCCCTCGGCGCGGCGGCGGGTAAACGAGATGAGGTACAGGGTGTCGCCGAACGCCTTGTGCAGGTGCCGGTGAGCGTTCCGGGGCAGGGACGGCAGCTTCATGGCAGGCACGATGAGCCCCATGAAGATGGAGCGGAACGCCTCCTCACCGCCCTTTTCGCGGCGGGCCCGGCTCACGAGGTGGAGGATTCCGAACTGGTCGTCCAGCACCACCACCGTGTGCAGCAACGGGTTGGCCCAGACGATGCGGCGCCAGAGCTGCTCGAACTCGTCGGCGTCGTCCAGCTTGACCATCCGGAACAGGGTCCGGTCGCTGTCGATGACCACGCGCTCGATGCGCTCGATCAGCTTCTGCCCCTGCACCTGGTTGCTGCGTTGCAGGGTCTGCTCGCTCTTGGCGGCGGTGCGACTGGCAGCCTGATAGCTGAAGTATCCGAGCACCAGAGAGGCCACCATGATGGCTGCGATGGCGAGGGCCAGGGGTAGAAACCAGCGCGTTGTGACGCGGAGCATGAGGGCCCATTCTATCCCATCCCACCAGCGTCGCAGCGGCTCGAACACCTAATTTCATCCTGTTATTCGGGCGTTGCCGGGATTTATTGGCTCTTGTCAGCCGTTACAAGGTGTGATAGTGGACCGGACAGTAATCCCAGCAAAATGGCGTGTAAGCCCATGATGGAACGCATCTTTGATGATGATCCCCACGCAGTAGGGACAGAGGTCACGGCCTACTGCTCCAAGTGTAAGGGCGACACGCAGCACACCATCACCGCCCGTTTCGAAAACGAGATCCGCACTGTTCACTGTGAATCTTGTGGCAGCAAGCATGCTTACCGCCCGCCTCGCGGGGCGCTCGAGGATGACATCCCCGAGCCCATGGCGGTGCGGCGGCGCAAGAACCTGAAGAAGGTCCCCTGGGTCGAGTACATGGAGGATGTCCCGGAAGAGGACTGCCTGCGCTACTCCCCTGCCGAGACCTACGCCGAGGGAGACCTGCTGACCCATCCGACCTTTGGCATGGGGTACGTGAGCGAAATCCTTAGCCGGACCAAGCTCGAGGTCACCTTCAAGGACGCTCCCCGGATCCTGATTTTCGGCAGGGAAGACCTCAAGATCAAAAGGGAAAAGAAGGGCCCTGGCAAGCCTTCGGCTCGCAAGGCAGCGTCCGCCAGGAGCAAGAAGGCCGCACCAAAGAACAAGGCGCCGGCCAAGAAGAAGGCCGCATCAAAGAAGAAGGCCGCTCCAAAGAAGAAGGCCGCTCCAAAGAAGAAGGCG
>CAZEFW010000113.1:0-30750 GCA_964511535.1 uncultured Myxococcales bacterium
GGAACTTGGCCACCTGCTCCCACAGGTTGCCGTGGATGTCGAAGTTGAAGGTCACCCCCGAGGCCACCTTCTCGATGTCGAGGCCGCGCTCCAGGCCCCGCTCGATGTAGGCCTGGGCGATGGCCAGCCCGTAGGCCATCTCCTGCATGGGCGAGGCGCCCGACTCGCGGATGTGGTAGCCGCAGACGCTCACCGGGAAGTAGTACGGAGCGTCGTTGGCGCAGAACTCCATCGTGTCGCCGATGAGCCGGATCGACTCCTCCACAGGGAAGATCCAGGTGCCGCGGCCGATGAACTCCTTGAGCAGGTCGTTCTGGGCCGTGCCGCGCAGCTTGCTCAGGTCGTAGCCGCGCTTGCGCGCCATGGCGAAGTACATGGCCATGATGGCCGCGGCCGAGCCGTTGATGGTGAGGGACACCGTGATCTTGTTCAGGTCGATGTCCGCGAACGCCTCCTCCATGTCGGCCAGGGTGTCCACCGCCATGCCCACCCGGCCCACCTCGCCCTCGGCCATGGCGTCGTCCGAGTCGTAGCCGCACTGGGTCGGCAGATCGAAGGCCACGTTCAGCCCGGTCTGGCCATGCTTGATCAAATAGAGGAACCGCTCGTGGGTCTCGGCGGCGGTGCCGAAGCCCGAGTACTGGCGCATGGTCCAGGGGCGCGTGCGGTACATGCCGGGGTGGATCCCCCGGGTGTAGGGGAACTCGCCGGGCTGCCCCACGCCGTCGCTGCCGCCGCTGGCCTCGAGATCTTCGGCGGTGTAGATCGGCTTCACCTGCAGCCCGGACTCCCAGGTCAGCGGGGGCATGGCGCCCTTGTTCGACTGCGCTTTGCTCCGTCGACAACCCTGTAAAGCTGCACCCGATGATGCCGGGTGCACCTTTCCACCATTGTTCGCCTTGGGGCTCATGCGCGCACCTCCTGCTGGATGTAAGAGACGATCTCTTCGAACTCCGACGCCGTGGGGAACACCGCCCGCACGCCGAGGGCGCGCAGGGCCTCGTGGTCCCGCCGCGGCACGTTGCCGCCCACCAGCCACAGCACGTCTGACACGCCCTTGGCCTGCAGCGCCTGGCCCACCTTCTCGCACAGGGGCAGGTGGGCGCCCGAGAGCACCGAGAGCCCCACCACGTCCACCGCCTCCTGCTGCGCCGCGGCCGCGATGGCCTCGGGCGACTGGCGCAGGCCGGTGTAGATCACCTCCATGCCGGCGTCCATCAGCGCACGGCAGACCAGCTTGGCGCCCACGTCATGCCCGTCCAGGCCAGGCTTGGCGATGAGAACGCGGATGCGTCGATCGGTCATCAGTATCTCCTAGAGCAAACCCCGGGCGATGTTCACCTTCAAGATCTCGCTGGTGCCCCCGCCGATGAGGGTGAAGCGCACGTCACGCAGGTAGCGCTGCACCGGGTAGTCGTTGGCGAAGCCGTAGCTGGCCAGCACCCGGGCGGCCCGGTCGCAGATGCGCGCGGCGGCCTCGGAGGCGAACAGCTTGGTCATGGTCGCCTCGTGGTCGTTGGGCATGCCGTTGCTGGAGCGCCAGCAGGCCCAGTGGATCATCTGGCGCGCCGCCTCCAGCTCCACGGCGTTGTCGGCCAGGTGGGCCTGGATCGCCTGGAACTTGACGATGGGCCGGCCGAACTGCTTGCGCTCCTGGGCGTAGGCCAGGGCGTCCTCGGTGGCGGCGCGGGCCACGCCCAGGGACAGCGTCGCGGTCATCAGCCGGATCTCGGCCAGGATCTCCCGCAGGTAGCTGGTGCCCTTGCCGCGCTGCCCCAGCAGGGCAGTGGCCGGGGTCTCGTCGAAGGCCACCTCCGACGTGAGCGATGCCTTGACCCCCATCTTCTCGATGGCGCGGCCCACCTCGAGGCCGGGCGCCCCCTTCTCTACCAGGAAGATGGACAGCTCCTTGTCGCCGGTGCGGGCGAACACCGTGAACATGTCCGCCACCGGCGCGCTGGTGATCCAGGTCTTCTGCCCGCTGATGATCCAGCGGCCGTCCCGCTGCTCGGCCCTTGTCTTCATGGCGAACAGGTCGCTGCCCGCGTCGGGCTCGGTCATGCAGATGGTGCCCACCACCTCGCCCGCCAGGGCCGGGATCAGCAGGCGCTGGCGGTCGTCACCCTCGAGGAACTTGTGCACGAAGTAGGTGCCCATGAGCGACTGCATGGTGCAGGCCGCGGCCACGGCCAGGCTGCCCCGGGCGATCTCCTCCACCGCCAGCAGGTAGGACAGCAGGTCCGCGCCCACCCCCTCCGGCTCCGGGTAGCGCATGCCGAAGAAGCCCAGCTCGCCCGCCTTGAGGAACAGCTCGCGCGGAAACCGCGGCGCCTCGTCCAGCTCCTGCGCCGCGGGCCGGATCTCCCGCTCGGCGAAGTCGTGAAAGGTCTTGCGGATGACGACCTGTTCGTCGCTCAGGGCAAAGTCCATGGTGCGCCTCTCCTGCGGTGGAGGGCGCATCTTAGCGCATTTATCAATCCTTGCGGCAGGGCCTATAATGCAGGCCATGAGAACATTCAGATGGTTGATGGTGGCGGGCGTCTTGACCGCTGGATGCAGCCACGACCTGGATTCAATTGCCCCTCCAGGCGCGGACGGTCCGGGACTCGACATGGCGGCATCGGACACCGCGTACCCCGGGCCCGATGGCAAGGCGCCGGACGGCAAGCCTTCGCTTGACGGTCCGCAGAAGGCAGACAGCAAGGTGCCCGTGGACAGCACGGCGAAGCCTGACCAGCCGGGGAAATGCACGGGCGCCAAGGAGTGCTCCGACGGGCTGGCCTGCACCGACGACCAGTGCAACGGCGGCAAGTGCGCGAACCCCATCAAGGGCGGCCACTGCCTCATCGGCAAGAAGTGCTACAGCACCGGCCAGACCCACGCCACCTGTCGTATCTGCGAACCGTCCAAGAGCAAGACCAGCTGGACCAACCGGCCCTCCACGGTCAAGTGCGACGACAAGGTCATCTGCAGCCACAACGACCGGTGCCAGGCCGGGGTGTGCAAGGGTGACGCTTACACCTGCGGTTCGCTGCCTTGCAACACCGCCAAGTGCAACGGCAAGGCGCCGCCGCCGGCCGGCTGCGGCCTCAAGCCGGATACCTGCATGATCGGCAACAAGTGCCAGATCGCGGACCAGGTGCACCCCACGGACCCGTGCCAGGCCTGCCGGCCCGCGGTCTCCACCTCGGCCTGGTCGGCGGCCAACCTGGCGACCCAGGCCTCGGCCAGCTCCACCAGCTCGGCGTCCGGCTCCTTCGGCCCGTCGAACCTGAACGACGGCAAGGGGGAGAGCGCGTGCACCTGGCACTGGGCGTCGGTCCCGAGCCCGCCCACGCCATCAGACGAGCTGCGCCTGCAGTGGAGCAAGCCGGTGACCATCAAGCGGGTGGAGGTGGACACTGCCCTGTCCTCTGGCAGCACCGCGTGCAGCGCGATCAAGGCGAACCAGACCCTGGCCGGCGCGGTGGTGGACTACTGGTCCGACGGCCTGAAGACCTACGTGAAGGCCGGGACCGTGTCGGGCAAGACGAACGACTGGTCCATCGTCCTTCCGTCCCCCATCACCACCAAGGACCTGCGCCTGACCAAGCTGTCGCTGCCTTCGGGCTCTGGCAACGCGGTGATCTTCGAATGGGAGGTGTATTGCAAATGACCCGATGGCTCTCGACGTTTGCCGCTTGCCTGCTCGCTGTCTCCCTGGTCCTCGGCTGCTCGGATGACTCGGGCGGCGGCGACGACAAGGAGAACTCCGTCGCCCGGTGCCAGGACAAGAAGGACAACGACGGCGACGGGTACGTGGACTGCAAGGATCAGGACTGCCAGCTGTACATCTTTTGTGTGAAGCAGGACGGCGGCACGCCGGGGCCCGACGGCAAGGTGGCCAATCCGGACGGCAAGGTGGTCAAGCCGGACGGCAAGGTGGTCAAGCCGGACGGCGAGGTGGCCAAGCCGGACGGCAAGGTGGCCAAGCCGGACGGCAAGGTGGTCAAGCCGGACGGCAAGGTGGTCAAGGACGGGCCAGTGATCCAGCCCGACCAGGGGCCCAAGTGCGGCAACGGCAAGCTGGACAAGGGGGAAAAGTGCGATGGCGTGCTGCTGGGCGGCCAGAAGTGCTTCACCCTCAACTTCGACGGCGGCAAGCTGACCTGCAAGAAGAACTGCACCTTCGACACATCCCTCTGCTACAAGTGCGGCGACGGCACGGTCAACGGCAGCGAGCAGTGCGATGGCGCCGCCTTCGCCGGCAAGACCTGCAAGACCCAGAGCTTCGACGGCGGGCAGATCAAGTGCACGCCCGGGTGCAAGCTCGACACCTCCGCCTGCTACAAGTGCGGCGACGGCAAGAAGAACGGCGCCGAGGATTGTGACGGCAGCTCCATGGGCGGCCAGACCTGCGCGCTGAAGGGCTTCCAGGGCGGCAACCTGGGCTGCACCAAGCAATGCAAGTTCGACACCTCCAACTGCTTCAAGTGCGGCGACGGCAAGAAGAACGGCACCGAGGAGTGCGACGGCTCTGCCCTGGGCGGCGCCACCTGCCAGAACAAGAAGTTCACCTCCGGAACGCCCGGGTGCACCAGCCTGTGCAAGATCGACTACCGCCACTGCCGCATGGGCGGGTACGTGGCGGTGAGCGGCGGGAACTTCAAGATGGGGTCGCCGGCGTCGGAGAAGTGCCGCTGGACCGACGAGTTCTTCTCGAACGTCACCCTGTCCAACAAGTTCGAGATCATGGCCACCGAGCTGAACCAGTTCGTGTTCCAGAAGAACCTCAACTACAACCCGTCGCAGAACAAGACCGGCGGCACCCAGCCGGTGGAGATGGTTAACTGGCACGAGGCGGTCAACATGTGCAATCAGGGGTCCGTGGCCACGGGGCAGGACCTCTGCTATTCGTGCAGCGGCGTGGGGACCGCGGTCTCTTGCTCGGTCAAGCCGAAGTACGCGGGCAAGAAGATCTACGACTGTCCGGGCTTCCGGCTGCCCACCGAGGCCGAGTGGGAGCGCGCCGCCCGGGCGGGCACCACCACCCCCACCTACAAGGGCACCATCAACAACTGCAACAGCAGCGATTCGGTCGCCCACTCCGCCGGCTGGTACAAAGAAAACTCGGGCGGCAAGACGCAGGCAGGTGGGAGCAAGTCCAACAGCTGGGGCATCAGCGACATGTCGGGCAACGTCTGGGAGTGGACCCACGACTCCTGGAAGTCGAACCCGGGCGGGGGTACGGACCCGGCCTTCTCCGGCGGCAGCAGCTACTGCGTCAAGGGCGGCGCCTACAACGCGGGCGCCGGCAACCTGCGCCACGCCCGGAGGGGCGGCAACCCGGTGGGGACCCGCAGCGGCGCCATCGGCTTCCGCTGCGCGCGCAGTATCAAGTGAGCCGCCTTTCCCAGGTGATGTAGAGTACCTCCCATGCCAGATCAGCGAGGCTTCAGACTCGGCTGCGACATAGGCGGCACCTTCACCGACTTCGTCCTGATCGAGGACAGCACCGGGACCCTGCGCACGCAGAAGTGCCTCACCACCCCTGCCGATCCGGCCGACGCGGTGGAGCAAGGGCTGCGCGCCCTGGACGCCGAGGTGCCCGGGGTCGCCGCGGCGCTGGACGAGGTGATCCACGGCACCACCCTGGTGATCAACGCCATCATCGAGCGCAAGGGGGCGAAGACCGGCCTGATCACCACCGCCGGCTTCCGCGATGTGCTGGAGCTGGGGCGGGAGATCCGCTACGCGCCGTACGACATCTTCGCCCGCTTCCCCGAGCCGCTGGTGCCGCGTCGGCTGCGGGTGGAGGTGGACGAGCGGGTGGACGCCGCGGGGCAGGTGCTGCGGCCGCTGGACCGGGAGCGCGCGCGGGAGGTGGTGCGCGGCCTGCTGGCCCAGGGGGTGGAGTCGGTGGCCGTCTGCTTGATCAACGCCCACGAGAACCCGGACCACGAGCGGCTGCTGGAGCAGGTGCTGGGCGAGGAGGCGCCCGAGCTGTCGGTGTCCATCTCCAGCAAGGTGCTGCCCCAGATCCGCGAGTACGAGCGCACCAGCACCACCGTCACCAACGCCTACGTGCGGCCGCTGACCGGCCGCTACCTGTCGCGGCTGGACGCGCGGCTGCGCACCCTCGGCTTCAACGGCAAGCTGTTCATCATGCTCTCCTCCGGCGGCGTCACCTCGGCGCAGACGGCGGCCGAGGCGCCGGTGCGGGTCATCGAGTCCGGGCCCACGGCGGCGGTCATCGCCGGGCAGTACTACGGGCGGCAGTTCGGCATCTCCGAGATGTTCTGCTTCGACATGGGCGGCACCACGGCCAAGAGCTGCCTGATCCAGGGCGGCGAGGCGGGCGTGGTGCCCACCTTCGAGGTGGGCCGGGTGCAGCGCTTCATGAAGGGGAGCGGGCTGACGATCCAGGTGCCGGTGGTGGACCTGATGGAGATCGGCGCGGGCGGCGGGAGCATCGCGCGGGTGAGCACCATGGGCACCCTGCAGGTGGGGCCGCGCTCCGCCGGGGCCGAGCCGGGGCCGGCATGCTACGGGCGAGGCGGCGTGGACCCGTGCGTCACCGACGCCGACCTGCTGCTCGGCTACCTCGACCCGGGCTACTTCCTCGGCGGGGAGATGCCCCTGGACAAGGAGGCCGCCCGGCGCGCGGTTGCGCAGGAGGTGGCCGAGCCGCTGGGCGTTGACCCCCTCAAGGCGACCTGGGGCATCCACGATCTGATCAACGAGACCATGGCCGCCGCGGCCAAGACGCACATCGCCGAGAAGGGCGGCAACCCGCGGCTGGTGACGGTGGCTGCCTTCGGCGGCGCCGGGCCGGTGCACGCCTACGGCCTGGCGCGAAAGCTCGGCGCGCCGCGGCTGCTTGTGCCGCCCATCGCCGGCGTCGGCTCGGCCCTGGGCTTCTTCACCGCGCCCCGGGCATACGACCTGGTGCGCAGCCACAAGGCGCCGCTGCTGGGCGCGGACTTCGCCCACATCGAGGGCCTGTTCCGGGACATGGAGCAGGAGGGGGTGCGCGCGCTGCAGGCGGAGGCCATGGCCGACCAGGTGAGCTTCAGCCGCTCGGTGGACGCGCGCTTCGTGGGGCAGGGGGCCGAGACCTCCGTGCCGCTGCCCGACGGAGAGTTCGCCGCCATGGCCCCCGAGGAGCTGCGCGCCGCCTTCGACCGGATCTACGAGAAGCTGTACGGCCGCACTTATCCCGACTCGCCCCTGGAGCTGGTCTCCTTCCGCGTGCGGGCCGCGCTGCCCGACCGCCCCCTGCGCCTGCCAACCCTGGCCCCGGGCCGGGGCGCCACCAGCGCCCTCAAGGGGCAGCGGCCCGCATATTGCCCGGAGGCCGGCGGCTTCACCGACCACGAGGTGTACGACCGCTACGCCCTGGGCGCGGGCGATGCATTCCAGGGGCCCTGCATCGTGGAGGAGCGCGAGTCCACGGTGGTGGTGGGCGCCGGGGCCGCCGTGTCGGTGGACGATCACGGCTTCCTCTGGATCGACCTGCCAGCGCGGCAGGAGGTGGACCATGAGTAAGGCCCTGGACCCGGTGACCCTGGAGATCCTGTGGCAGCGGCTGATCTCCGTGGTGGACGAGGCGGACGCGGCCGTGGCGCGCACCGCGTTCTCCAGCCTGCTGCGCGATGCCCACGACTACACCTGCATGTTCACCGACCGGCGCGGCCGGGAGCTGGCCCAGGGCACCTTCGCCACCCCGGGCCAGTCCGGGGCCATGGCCCTGGGCATCAAGGCGCTGGTGGCCAGGCTGCCCGACGGCTACTGCGAGCCGGGGGACGTGTACATCACCAACGACCCGTGGGCCCTGGCCGGCCACCTCAACGACGTGTGCGTCATGAGCCCCATCTTTCACCGGGGCGCCCTGGCCGGCTTCACCGCGTGCGTGTTCCACCACGCCGACATCGGCGGCCGGGTCTCGTCGGACAACCACGACGTGTTCGAGGACGGGCTGTTCATCCCGCTGGTCAAGCTGCACGCGGCCGGCGTGGAGAACGAGGCGGTGCTGGAGCTGATCAAGGGGAACGTGCGCACCCCCGAGGAGGTGGTGGGGGACATCCGCTCGCAGATCGCGGCCAACCATGTTTGCGCGGCCCAGGTTTGCCAGATGCTCGACGATTACCAGCTGGACGGGCTGGACGGCCTGGCCGACGAGATCATCGGCCGCACCGAGCGCTCCATGCGGCGGGCCATCGCGGCGGTGCCCGACGGGCAGTACGAGGCCGAGGGCCGCATCGAGCAGCCGGCCGGCCGGGAGGACCTGCTGATCCGCGCCCGGGTCACCGTGGCGGGGGAGGAGGTGCTGGTGGACCTGGACGGCTCGTCGCCGCAGGTGGGGTGGGGCGGCAACGTGGTCTACAACTTCACCTACGCCTACGTGTTCATGGCCATCAAGAGCATGCTCGACCCGGAGATCCCGAACAACGACGGGTGCGCGGCGCCCATCCGGGTGGAAGCCCCGGAGGGGTCCGTGGTCAACTGCCGCTTCCCGGCGGCGGTGGCGGCGCGCATGCAGATCGGCCACTTCATGACCGAGATCGTCTACCGCGCCATGGCCGACGCCCTTCCTGACCGGGTGCTGGCCGGCAGCGGCGGCACGCCGGCCACCATGAACGTGTTCTACGGGCAGCGCGCCGACGGCACGCCGTGGCACACGGTGTTGATCCGGGGCGGCGGCATGGGCGCCGACGCGGCCCACGACGGCGAGCACTGCTACATCTTCCCGGCCAACGGGGCCAACACCCCGGCCGAGATCCTGGAGAGCGATACGCCGCTGCTGGTGGAGCGCCGCGAGCTGCTGCCCGACAGCGGCGGCCCCGGGCGACAGCGCGGCGGGCTGGGGCGGCGGGTGGTGTTCCGCATCCCCGACGACCTGCCCGGGCCGGTGCGCCTGGGCATCCAGTCGGGGCGCTTCCGGCTGCCCCCCGAGGGCCTGCGCGGCGGCGGCGATGGCGCCATGGCGCGCTTCGAGATCGACGGCGAGGCGGGCGACCCCTACGGGCTGACCGAGCTGCCGCCGGGGGCGCGGGTGGTGATGGACGCGGCGGGGGGCGGCGGCTACGGCGACCCTCGCCAGCGGGACCCCGAGGCGGTGGCCCGGGACACGCGCGAGGGGTTCATCACCGCGGCCGGCGCCAGGGAGGATTACGGCGTGGCCCTCGACCCGGAGACCGGCGCGGTGGATCTCGAGCGGACCCAGAAGCTGCGAGAGGAGGGCTGAGCCATGGCCCCGGTGGAGCGCTACTTCGATGGAAAGGTCACGGTGATCACCGGCGCCGCCTCGGGCATCGGCAAGGACATGGCGGAGCTGCTGGCGAGCTGGGGGGCGAAGCTCGCGCTGACCGACCTGCAGGCGGCGCCCCTGGAGCAGACCGCCGAGGCGTGCCGCCAGGCCGGCGCCGAGGTGCTGGCCGTGGCGGCGGACGTGTCCGACAGGGACGCCATGGCCGCCATGGCCGCGGACGTGCTGTCACGCTGGGGCCGCGGCGACATCGTCATCGCCAACGCCGGCATGGGCGGGCTGAACCCGGGCTACGACTTCGACCCCGAGCTGCACGACCGCTTCGTGGCGGTCAACGTCAACGGGCTGGCCTACACCCTGGCGCCCTACATCCCCGGGATGGTGGAGCGCGGCGCGGGCCACCTGGCGGTGGTGGCCAGCCTGGCCGGCTTCCGCGGCCTGCCCGGCGCGGCGTCCTACTCGTCCACCAAGGCGGCCCAGGCCACCTTCATGGAGAGCCTGCGGGTGGACCTGCGGCCCCGGGGCGTTGCGGTCACCTCCCTGCACCCCGGCTTCGTCAAGACCCCCATGGCTGACCATGACGAGTTCGACATGCCGTTCATGCTGCCGGTGCGCACCGCCTCGTTGCTCATGGCGCGGGCCCTGTCCCGTCGCAGGGCCAGGTACCTCTTCCCGTGGCAGATGCGCTGGCTCACCTACCTCAACCGGCTGCTCCCCTGCTGGCTGTACGATCGGCTGGTGCCGGCGCTCTCAGGGCAGAACAGGCAGCTCAGGGCCAAGTCCTTCTGAGGCCGGGTCATGGAGACCGCCGCGCCGCTCATCTTCCGCTTCGTCGCCTACATGGCCTTCGGCCTGGTGATGGAGACCATCTTCGCCGTCGACGGCATCGAGCGGATCATGGGGTGCAAGATCCCCCGCCGGGTGCCGCGCAAGTACCTCGAGGGCTTCGTCAGCCTGTACATGATCCCGCTGCATGGCCTGGGCGTGCTGTTGGTGCTCGAGCCGCTCATCCTGCTGGTGGCGCCGCTGCACTGGTCCCTGCGCTACGTCATCTACAGCCTGTTCATCACCTTCGCCGAGGTGGCCTGGGGCTGGCTGCTGGACCGGGCGCTCGGCTTCTACCCGTGGGACTACTACGCCCTGTCCCGCTTCCGCATGTTCAAGCGCGGCTACACCCTGTGGACATTGCTGCCGCTGTGGGGCCTCGCTGGCATGATGCTGGAGGCCTACGCGGGCTTGCTGCTGCACCTGTCGCCGCACGTGGCGGCCTACGCGGCGGGGTGATCCCGGCGCTCGCCGGTGGCCGGTCAGCTCACTCGCGGCGCCGCGCGTCCAGCTCGGCCCGGCTCGGCAGGCCGTCGGGGCGAGAGACCTCGGCGCCGTCCAGCTCCTCCATGCTGATGCCCCACTCGCCGAGCCCGGCCAGGTAATCCTGCAGGCAGGTCTCCACCTCCTCTTTAACCGCGGGGCGAGGTGGCCCGGTGGGCTGCGCCGCGCGGCGGGGCGGCGGGGCGGCGGCGGGCCGCTCCTCGGCGAGGGCCACGGCCGACTCCGCGGGCAGGGCCTCGCGAACCGACACGCGCTCCAGCCGCCTTAGCACGCCGCGCTGCTGGCGGATCCCGGTCACTGCCAGCTGCTGCTGGAACTTGATCGCCAGCGGGTGGCTGGCCTGCAGCAGGGACTCGAACACATCGCGGGTCAGCTCCAGGGCAAGCACATCGCAGCCGGCGAGGATCGTTGCGGTGCGCGGCACGTCGGCCACCAGCGCGATCTGTCCCACCAGATCCCCGGCGTGGATCCGCGCCAGCCGGCGGTAGCCGCGCCCGCTGCGGCGCACCACGTCCGCCCGGCCGCTCAGGATGATGAAGCAGCACGGGCCGAACTCCCCCTCCTGGCACAGCGGCTCCCCCTCGCGGAACGCGAGCACCGAACCGGCCCCGGCCAGGGTCTCCAGCTCGTTGGCGGTCAGCCCTGCCCGGAGGGGCACCTTGCTGAAGTCCACCGGCTTGTGAACCGGCGCGCCCCTTCGCGGCGGCGCGCTGCCCCGGGGGCTGCGCCGTGGTGAGGGCTGCCCGGGCGCCTGCGCTGCGCTGCCCGCCAGGGCGGCCATGATGCGATCCTCCAGCACGCGAGAGCGTTCGGTGGCGATCTGGACCACACCCCGCATCAGCGCCGCCGCCAGCGTGGGCGCGGTCTGCTGCAGCGACAGGAGCACCATCCGGTCCAGCTCCATGCAGCGGCATGGCTCCAGGCACCTGACCTGGGCGGCGCGCGGGGCGGGATCGACGAAGGAGAGCTCGCCGAGCACCTCGCCCGGGCCCACCGTGCCCACGGACACCTCCTTGCCGCTCTTGCGCTGATAGGTCACCTCGAGCCGCCCGCTGGCCACCACCACCATCGAGTCGCCGGGCTCTCCCTGCCGGTAGATCAGCGCGCCAGCGGCGTACTCACGCTCGCGCATGGCCCCGATCAAGTGCTCGAGGGTATCCGGCTCCATGCTGGCGAAGATCGGCGCCTGCCCCACCACTTTGGTCAACGATTGCATCTGGAAGTTTGCCTCAGCCGCGGCGTCGCGCAAGCAGCAGGCCGAGCAGCAGCAGCAGGGCGGTCGCGCCCGCCCCGCCTCGCCCGCCCCCCACGCCGCAGCTGCAGCCATCGTCGCCATCCCCCTTGGTCCCGCCGCTGTCAGCGCCCGGCAGCGCGCTGTCCTTGCCCGCGGTGGGCCCGTCTCCAGTCTGCCCCGGGCCGTCACCCTTGGCGCCGGCGTCCGCGCCCCCGCCCAGCAGCGGCGCACCGGCGTCGGGGTAGTACGAGACCTTGCCCTGGGACGCCATGCGCGCCGCGGTGACGATGTGCAGCATGTAGGAGTAGAACAGGCCGCCGTAGCCGCGGGCAGCTGACGGCTGGTAGCCGTCGCCCGACTTGGGCAGCAGGATGCTCTTGACCGGCGCGTCGTTCCCGCGCAGCCCCTCTGCCGCGGCGCATGCTGCCTCCTCCTCGTAGCTGCTCAGCCCCGAGCAGGTGGACTTGGGCGCCCCGGTCAGGATGCGCAGGGCCGCGTCCTGACACGCCTTGGGCACGCAGTTGGCCGAGGCCTTGATCGTGGCGGTGAAGCTGGCCGACGACCCGCCCCCCTGGAGCAGGTGCGCCCCCACCACGGCGGCCAGGCACTTGTGCTCCGTGGGCTGGCGAACCAGGCCGCACCCGCCCTTGAGCGCGTTCTCGGCGCCGGCCCGCGCTGCGGCCAGCAGGCTGCCGAGCTTCGCCTTGCGCACCGCCAGCTCCACCCCGGCGCGCATACAGTTCTGCGGGAACTGGTTGGTGTTGCCCCAGGCGCTGCCCTCGGCGCAGGGCGAGGGGCACTCCTGGCTGCCGCAACGCCACGACCCGGAGCCGTTGTAGCAGAAGCGGTAGCCGAAGAACTTGATCAGCTGCGCCGCGCCGGTGCGCCCCAGGAAGGGCGAGCTCGACGGCAGCTTCGCCTTGGGGTCCATGTCGTGCAGGGTGGCCGCGTTGAGGGAGGTGGACTGGTTGGCCACGCCGCACGGGCCGTAGTACTTCCACCAGCCGTCCACGCCCTTGGTGATGGTGGCCTTGTCCACCTTCTGGTTGAGCATGCACTGGTTGCTCTCATCGAGCCATCCGGAGGGGTAGCCGCTGGGACGGAACTTCATCTGCAGGCCGAGGGTGTCGACCCCCACCTTGCCGCCCGGTCCGCTGATGCTGAAGGTGAAGGCGCGGTTCTGCCCCGGGTGGATGTCCTGCTGCGCCGGGGAGACCGATACCGTGTACCCGCCCGCGTTGCCGCGCATCTCCACGGCGAACAGGGTGTACGGCAGGTTGTTGCGCACGTAGATGCGCAGCTTGGCCCCGGAGCCGCCCACGTTGACGGTGGTCACCTCCGGCTTGACCACGATGCGCGACGGCGCGGCCCAGATGTTGTTGCACCAGTGCGCGGACGCCTGGCCGGGCGCCAGCAGCAGCGCCAGCGCGGAGATGAGAAAGATGGGCAGGGGACGATGCATGAGTACCTCTTGGCTGGATCCAGGCCTCGATCCTACACCAGCACCGGCGGGACCGACAGCGGCCTCGCGGTTGACATTCTCTTCCGCGGCCGACTGCCTTATCATCTGGCACATGGTTAGCAGCAGCCGATGTCCATGACCGACCACGCACCAGCGCCCGGGCGACTCGGGGTTCAGGTGGATCTGGCCGTCCTGGCGCTCATCTTCCTGCTGCACCTGGCGGTCAACATCATCTGGGGCTCCATGCACGAGCTCCGCATCGGGGACGTCACCGACGACCACGCCCACATGGTCGGCTTCCAGCACCTGGCCACCTCCATCTCCCTGGGGGGCGTGGGCGCCGCGTTTCACTACCTGCGGGAGATGAACAGCCACTACAGCTACCTGGCCCACTACCCGCTGGCCCTGGCCGCCCAGCTGGTGGGCGACAAGAACATGGCGGTGGTGGTGGGGAACGCGGCGTACTTCGCGCTGCTGCTGCTGGCGGTCTACCGCCTGGGCAGGGCGTGCCACTCCCGCGGCGCCGGGCTGCTGTCAGCGGCCCTGGTGGCGCTCATGCCCGCCACCTCCGCGGGGTGGAAATGGGTGGGGCTCGACTACCCTGGCATGTGCCTCACCGCCCTGGCCATGGTGCCGCTGTTCGAGGGGCGCGGGCTCCGGTCCCCCCGGCGCGCCGCCCTGTTCGGCGTGCTGGCCGGGGCGGCGATCCTGGCCCGCCCCCAGGCCGCCCTGTTTCTGATGTGGCCGCCAGCGGCGCAGCTTGGCGTTGGGCTGTGGCAGGACCTGCGGGCCGGTCGCCGCGGCCAGGTGTTGGGCCTCGCCCTGGCCGCCTGCCTGTCGATCCTCGCGGTGCTGGCGGTGACCAGCCTCTGGTGGTGGGGGCGCCTGGACGACCTGATGAAGCTGAGCGGCGCCCACGCCACCGGCGAGGGTATGCTGGCCTTCGAGGGGGACACCAGCCTCGCCGGAGGGATCCGGTTCCACCTGGAGGAGCTGCCCACCCTGCTCAGCGGCCCCATGGCGCTGGCGTTGCTCCCGGTGGGCTACCTGTTCGTCCGCGCCGGTCGGCGGCGCGCGATACTGCTGGCCTGGCTCCTGGTGCCGCTGCTGGTCCACATGGCCTCGCCCCTGCGCCATTACCGATACCTGCTGCTGCTGGCCCCTGCGGCTGCCGTGCTGCTGGGTGTGGGCCTGTTCTCGCTGCGGCCCCGGCTGCGCGCGGTGGCCAGCGGCGCGCTGATCCTGCCGACCCTGGCGCTGTACATCGCGTGCTCGTTTTCAGCGGTGCGTTGCCCGCTCACGGGTCAGGGCCCGCTTGTTCGCTCGCTGCAGTGGGTGCTCGACCTGAACATGCGCCTGCCTGCCGGGATGGTCCGGTGCGGTCAGCCGCTGCACATCAGCCCGGCCTGCGAGGACGTCAGGAATGAGGAAGATCACCGCAACCATATCCTCAGAAATCGCCTCTCCGGCTGGCTGAGCAGCCGCCTCGGCGACGGGCGGCGGGGAGTGATCTACACCAGCATCGCCACCCAGTCATGGGCGCTCGCCATACAGCAGCGGCTGCCCCGCACGCTGTACAGCGTGTTCGACTGGTCCCCCAGGCGGCACTACCCGGTACCCGAGGAGGACCGGCGGTTCGTGCTGATGATGAAGGACGGGGCGCTGCCCGAGCTGCACGGGCGGAAGCCGCTGATCCTGCCCGTGAACGAGCCGACCCTCGAGCACGGGATGGTGCGCAAGACCATGGTGATGTGGCAGCTGCGCCCCGGCGAAAAGCGACCGCGCCGAATCGACGGCGTGGATGTGTCCACCGAGCCCCTCGACCCGCGCGAAGAGGGCTGACGCCGCGAAAGCTCGCGGGCGTCGTCGCCCGCTACTTGCACTCGTACAGCAGCTTGGGCGCCGCCTTGTTCACCAGCTTGTTGCTGGCGGCGATGACGCCCTTCATGCCCGCGCACTTCTTGCCCGAGGGATCGATGAAGCGGATCACGGGGTGGCCGGCGCTGTTGGTGGTGAAGCTGTTATTGGTCACCTTGTTGGCGCTCATGGAGGGGAAGCTCGGCTCGATCTTGCGCATGCCGAAGGCCGCGCCGTGGCTGGCCACCACGACGTTACCTTCCACCAGGTTGCGGTCGCCGCCGTGCAGGAAGATGCCCCCCGCGCGGCTGCGCGAGGCGGTGACGGTGTTCTTGCGCACCACGAAGTCGCTGGTGCCGTGGTCGAGGTAAACGCCCACGGCCAGGGGGACGTAGGTCTTTGGCACCCCGGTCAGGTTGCCCAGGCTGCCGCTCATTATGTTGCCGGAGATGAGCTGGCTGACCTTCAGCTTGTTGGTCTTGCCGTTGTAGTAGATGGCGCCGCAGTCGTTGAGCAGCTGGCAGTAGCCGTTGATCTTGTTGTCCGACACCTTGAGCGACGCGGTGGCAGGGCCGAGCATCACCCCGGCGTAGCCGGCGCTGGTGATGGTGTTGCGCGCCACGGTCACGGCGGGCGTGGCGCCGCCGGTGCGCACCCCGTTGAACGCCATCTGCAGCGACGGCTGGTTGTGCAGCGCCCCTGGTGAGCTGACGCTGTTGTCCACCACCTCCGTCGCGGCGGTGGTGTAGATCGTGATGCCGGTGTTGCCCGGCTGGTCCACCTTGCAGTTGGCCACCCGGGCCTTGCCGCTCAGCTTGTAGGTGAACACGCCCATCCGCTCGGGCTGCACCACGCGCACCCGCTCCACGGTGAGGTGGCGCGCCTGCAGCAGCTTGACGCCGATGTCAGCGGGGCGCTCCAGCACCAGGTCCGTGACCTTCAGGTCGAGGGGGCGGTTGGCGAAGTCCGCGGCGATGAGCGGGCCCGCGCCGACGTGATTGACCAGCGCGGCGGCGGCCTGGGGCTGGAGGTTGTCCGGCGCCCAGAAGTAGAGGTACTTGTCCTTGCGGTCCCAGTACCACTCGCCCTTGTGGTCCAGCAGGGTCAGGGCGTTGAACAGGATGAAACCGTGACCTGCGGTGGGCATTTTGTTTCCGTTTGCCGCGGTGCGCAGGGAGTCGGCCACGGCGAAGCTGTTCTTCTTGGGATCGGAGGTGACCCAGGTGATCTTGCTGCGCTGGAGCGTCCAGTTGCTGGTGCGGATGACCGCGAAGGTGTCCTTGCCCAGGCCGTGGCTGCGCAGGGGCGCGACGCCCTTTTGCGCCGGGTCTCCGGTGACGCAGGTGGGCGCCTGGCAGCCGGTGGGGCTCTGCTCCCAGAACGCCTTGGTGGTGTAGTACTGGGTGCCGGCGGTGACCTTGGAGGTGGGGTTGGGCGCGCGGGCCAGGAACATGCGCGCGCCCTTGTAGTACAGCTGCTGCACCGGAGCGGCCATGGGGCCGGCGCGGTACAGCGGCGCGCCCTGCAGGTGCGTGACCGCCTTGCCGTTGAAGGCGGGCTTGGTCACCTTGCTCCAGCTCAGCCCGAGCTGGGCGATGCTCCTGGCCCCGTACAGGGTGGCCCGGGCCGCGCCGCCGTAGGTGGTCACCGTCACGGTGCCGCTGGCCTTGGCGCAAGGCTTGAGCGTCAGCGGACCGTAAAACCGTTGGCCGCTGCGCAGGAGGATCCGCTCTCCTCCCGACATGCAGGCGGGCCCCTTGGCGTTGAAATCCAACACCGAGGCGAACTCTCGCCGCTTGGGGTCGGTCTTGAGCCCTGTGGAGATGAGGTAGGTCTGTGGTGCAGGGCCGTCCGGGCCTCGCCGGGGCAGGTCGCCAGGTCGCGGCGCGTCGGACCCGGCATCGGCGGTCAGGTCCCGGGGCGGGCCGAGGTCAGCGACGACCCCCTGATCATGTCCCGGCGCGTCCAGGGTCCCGTCGCTGGCAGTCCCCACGTCGCCCTGCAAGTCGGCCGCGCCGGGGCAGCCCGCCAGGCCGAGGAGCGCGCCCAGCAGGGCAGGGAGGAGGAGCCGCCGAGGTGCCGACATCTCCTGACCTTATGTGGCGCCCGCGCCCGGGGTCAAATAGCCAACGGCCGGGCTGCCCTGAGGTACCATTGTTGGCCAGGGCCGCTGCGGGATCGCGGCCGGAACATGAGGAGAGCCGAAGCATGACGAGAGAGCTGCTGCTGACCCTGTCGCTGACCCTGATCGTCGCCCCTGTCGCGGGGTGCGGCGGCGACAACTGCGCCAACATCGGCGGGACATTCTGCGACGCCGCGTGCCCGAAACCCGACGCCGGGCCCGACAGCGCGCCGCCGGATCTGAGGCCGCCGGACATGCTCATGCCCGACACCGGGGCGGATCAGGCCCTGCCCGATTCAGCCATGCCCGATTCAGCCGTGCCCGATTCAGCCGTGCCCGATTCAGCCGTCCCCGACCTGACCCCGCCCGACGCCCCGTTGCCGCCGGACGCCTACGCGTGCCAGGCCGGGCTCACCCTGTGCGCCGCGCAGAAGAAGTGCCGCGACCTGCAGAACGACCGGTTCAACTGCGGCACATGTGGCAAAGTCTGCCCCGCCGGTCAGGTCTGCTCCATGGGCCAGTGCGCCATCAGCTGCAGGGCGGGGCTGGCGGTGTGTTCGGGCAAGTGCATCGACCTGCAGAGCGACAACAACAACTGCGGGTCATGCGGCGCCGCGTGCGCGGCGGGCCACATGTGCTCGTCGGGCAAGTGCGCGCTGAGCTGCCAGAAGGGCCTGACCGACTGCTCGGGCACCTGCACCAACCTGCAGAGCGACAACATGCATTGCGGCAACTGCCTGGCGGCGTGCGCCCCGGGGTATGCCTGCGTGGCGGGCAAGTGCGCGCTCTGGTGCCAGGCCGGGCTGACCGGCTGCCAGGGCAAGTGCGTGGACACCGCGCTGGACCCAACCAACTGTGGCAAGTGCGGCCAGAAGTGCGCCGCCGGCTCCACCTGCGTGGCGGGCAAGTGCAGCAGCCTGTGCGGCAACGGCACCGTGGAGGCGGGGGAGGCGTGCGACGGCGCGCAGCTGGGCGGCAAGACCTGCAAGACCCTCGGTTACTCGGGCGGGACGCTCAAGTGCGCTGCCAGCTGCAAACATGACACCGCGGGCTGCACCTGGACCTCGTGCAAGGAGGCGCAGGCCAAGCTGCCCAACGCCAAGAGCGGCGTCTACACCCTGGACACCGACGGGCCAGGCCCGCTGGCGCCGTTTTCGGTTTACTGCGACATGACCAACAAGTACGAGCTGCGCCTGAGCGCTTACTTCCAGAACCTGGCCAATACGCGCCTGTATTGCACCCAGCGCGGCATGAACCTGGCCACGCCCAAGAGCGCCGCGGCCCTGACCACCCTGCGCAACACCATGATCACCGCCTACAACAACCAGGATCGGTTCGTGCGCCTGGACCTCGCCGTGAAGATCCACGCCCACTGCAACTCCACCATGAGCGCCCGCAGCAACGCAGGCGCTCACCGTACCGTGAGCGGCTACGTCATGGCCGGGGCAAAGTCCCAGTGCTCGGCCACCTACCACGGCTACATCGACGGGTGTCAGCTGCGCGTGAACCTGGGCGCCAGCCCCAACCGCACCTGGTACTCGGCGGTGGGCAGCGGCAACCACGGCGGCAACAACCAGACGTCATGGACCAAGGCGTGCAAGACCGCTAACAGCTCCGCCTGCACCAGCTGGTACGCCGCGCCCAAGGGTCCGCACCCGGTTTGCGAATGGTAAGCCGTAGTCCCGCTCGAGGATCGGGTCAGACTGACCCGGCGCCCAGGTCGAACGCCGCCAGGTTCGTCTCGGCGTGGCGCGGCGGGGTGCGGCGCTCCATGGCCTCCCGCAGCTCCTGCAGCGTCAGCGGGAGCAGGGACATGCCCGCCATGGCGCCGAGCATGAACATGTTGAGGCACTGGGGCGGCGCGCCCTGTTGGGCCAGCAGCTCCGAGCCGTGCACCACGGTCATGTGCTCCGTGGCCTGCCGGATCTGATCCAGCACGCCGTCCAGGTCGGGGTACGGCTTGCCCTGGATCGCCAGGGGGAAGGGCACCACCCGGCCGCGGTTGACCACCACCCTGGTCTCGGCGGACATGTACGGCCGCGCGCGCAGGGTCTCCAGCGGCTCCAGGCCGAGCACCAGGTCGGCGCCTCCCGGCTCCACGAAGGAGGTCTCGCCCGGCCCGAGCAGCACCGTGCACTCCACGCTCCCGCCACGCTGGGACATGCCGTGCAGCTGCCCCACCACCGCGTTGTGACCCCTGTCCAGCGCAGCCTCGCCGATGATGCGCGCGATGGTGAGCACGCCCTGACCCCCCACGCCCACGGTCAAGATCTTGGTCCGGGACCCTGCGGTCATGGCTCCTCCACTGGGCCGATGGCGTGGTTGGGGCACAGATCCGCGCACACGCCGCAGCCGTTGCACAGGGCCGGATCGATGCGAACCTGCCCCTGCTCGAGATAGAACGCGGGGCAGCCGAACAGGTCCACGCAGCTCTGGCAGTTGCCGCACATTCCGCACGCCAGACAGCGGGCCGCCTCGGCGCGGGCCTGGGCCTCGGTGAAGGGCAGGCCCACCTCGTCAAAACTGTCGCCGCGGGCGGCGGCCTCCAGCTCGGGCGGCGACAGCCGCTCCGCCGGCGGGAACCCCTCCACCTCGTACGGCTCGGGCGACTCGGGCGGCATGGGCGGCGGCGCCACGGCCGCGGCCTCCTCCTCGCCCCGCAGCGCCACGTCCATGGCGTGCGCCGCGCGCTGCCCGGCGGCCATGGCCCAGGTCACGGTGCGCTCCCCCCACACGACATCGCCGCCGGCGAACACCCGCGGGTGAGAGGTGGCCCCCGTCTCGGGGTCGATTCGGATGGATGAGTCGGCGCGGCGCTTGACCTTGCCCTCGCTCAGGGTCAGGTCCGGGCGCTCCGGGTTCTGACCGATGGCGGCGATGATCTGGTCGGCGGCCAGCACCTCCTCGCTCCCCTCCACTACCACCGGGCGCCGACGGCCCGAGCGGTCGGGCTCGCCCGGCTCGGTGCGAACGCAGCACAGCCCGCGCTGCTCACCGGCGGTGACCGCCAGGGGCTGGAGCTGGGTGCGAACCACCACCCCCTCGGCCTCGGCCGCGGTCAGCTCGTGGGCGATGGCCGGCATCTCCTCCCGGCGACGGCGGTAGGCGATGGTCACCTGCTCCGCCCCTCCGCGCAGGGCCGAACGCGCGGCGTCCATGGCCGCGTTGCCGCCGCCCACCACCACCACCCTGCGGCCGGTCTCCAGCGGGCGGCCGGCGTTGACCGCGCCGAGGTAGGTCAGCGCATCCACCACGATCGGCGCCTCGTCCTCCTGCTCGCCGAACAGGCCGAGGCCCACGCTCTGCAGCGCGCCCGTGGCCAGGTACACCGCGTCGTGGCGTCCCAATAATTGTTCCAGCGTCACGTCCTTGCCCAGGGCCACGCCGCCCCGGAACTCGACGCCGGTGGCCAGCACCCGCGCCACGTCCCGGCGAAGCGCGTCCTGGGGCAGGCGGTAGCGCGGGATGCCGGACAGCAGCAGGCCCCCCGGCTCGTCCGCGCGGTCCATGAGCTCCACGGCGTAGCCCCGCAGCCGCAGGGCGTGGGCCGCGGCCAGCCCCGACGGGCCGGCGCCCACCACCGCGACGGAGCGGCCGTTATCCTCCCCCGCCTTGGGCCCGGCGGGCAGGTCCGCGTCGGCCTTGCCCTCGGCCCAGGAGAGCAGGAACCGCTTCAGGTCGTTGATGGCCACCGGCGCGTCAGCGTCGGCGCGCACGCAGGCGGTCTCGCACGGCCGGTGGCACACCCTGCAGACCGTCTCGGGCAGCGGGTTGCGCTCCAGCACCAGCTCCAGGGCCGCGCGGAAGTCCCCGGCGGCGATGTGCCCGACGTAGCCCTGGATGCAGTGGAACAGCGGGCATCGTTCGGAGCAGGGCGCCCGCCCGGGCGCGCACCCGCCGTCCGGGCTCTGGCCCAGGGTGCTGCCCCGGGCCATGTGGCGCATCATCTCCTTGTTCCTGGGCAGGCCGCAGCGGTGGCCGCCGCCCTCGCGGCCGCAGGTGCTGCAGCGGTCCTGATCCACCACGAACGGCTTCGGCTTGATCGGCTCCGCCGCGTGGCGCGCCACGAAGTTGATACACGGGTGCTCGAAGATCACCACCGACACGCCCGACTGATCCCGCGCCCGCTCCAGCGCGCCCTGGGCCGCCTTCAGGTCGGCCGGATCCACCGTGACCACCTGCTCGATGGCGAGCCCGCGCACCGCGTCCTCGATGGGGATGTGGCGCTCCGGGCCGCGCTCGCTGCTCACCTCCACCCCGGGCGACTCCTGAAAACCGGTCATGGCCGTGACCTGGTTGTCCAACACCACCACCACGATGTCGGCATGCTCCTTGTGCGCGTTGACCAGCGCCGGCAGGCCGGAGTGGAAGAAGGTTGAGTCCCCGATGAACCCCACCGTGCGCTCACCAGTGACCCGGGCGACCCCCGAAGCGAGGGTGATGCTGGCGCCCATGCAGAGCAGGGCGTCCGCGGTGTCCAGCGGCGGACCGTAGCCCAGGGTGTAGCAGCCGATGTCGTTGAAGAAGAGCCGGTCCGGCCCGAACACCGAGCGCGCGGCGAAGAAGCCGGTGCGGTGTCCGCACCCCGGGCAGAGCACCGGCGGCCGCACGATGACCTCCGGCGGCGGCGGCGCGGCCGGAGCCGGCTTGCCCACCCCGAGCGCGTCGTACAGGGCCTGCTCCACATGCCGCGGCTCGATCTCGTAGGGCAGGGGCAGGTGCCCGCTGCGCTTGCCCAGGATCTCCACCCGCACGCCGCTGCGGGCGCACAGCGCGGCCACCGCGTCCTCCATGTATGAGGACAGCTCCTCCACCACGAGCACCTTCTCCACCGAGCGCAGAAACTCCAGCAGGGGCGCCTCCAGCAGCGGGAACATCACGCCCATGCGCAGGTGCGAGACGGCGTCGCCCAGCCCGCGCTCCAGCAGCAGGTCGCCGGTGGTGGCCGACACCGCGCCGCAGGAGAGGACCCCCAGCGGGGCGTCCCCCTCGCGCCGGACGAAGTCGGTCTTCAGCAGCATCCCCTCGGCCACCTTCAGCCGGTCCTCCATGGCCAGCCGCAGCCGCTTGGATATGGCCGGCAGCGGGATGTAGCGCGTGGGGTTCCGCTTGAACCCGTGCACCACCGGATCCTGCAGCCGGCCGTAGCGCACCGGGCCGCGGCTGTGGCAGATGCGCGTGGTTGGCCGCAGGATCACCGGCATCTGGCTCTCCTCGGACAGCTCGAAGGCGAAGCGGCTCATCTCCAGCGCCTGCTGGGCCGAGCTCGGGTCGAGCATCGGGATGCGCAGCATCGGGCCCAGGTGGCGCTGGTCCTGCTCGTTGGGGCTGGTGCGGCACGACGGATCGCCAGCGCTGACGATGACCAGCCCGCCCACCGCGCCGATGTACGGGATGGTGGAGATGGGATCGCCGGCGTACATCAGCCCCAGGTGCTTCATGGCGCTGATGGACCGCGCGCCGGCCAGGGAGGCGGCGAAGGCCACCTCGATGGCGATCTTCTCGTTGATGGAGTACTCGAAGACGATGCCCCGGCTCGGGGCTGCCCGGCCCAGGTTGTCCGTCACCTCCGACGAAGGGGTGCCCGGGTAGCCGCTGGCGAAGCCCACCCCCGCCTCCAGGGCGCCGCGCACGATGGCCTCGTTGCCCAGCAGGGAGGCGACATGTCCCTCCACGTCTACCAGGAGGGGCGGAACCACACGACCGTCGGGGGCCTTGGACATGTATTACCTTAGCTTACCTTTCACCGATGCTTCATCTGGTCTCACCCTGCGGGCTTGACAGGAACGGCTCGCTGCCGTGTGATTCCGGGCATGTATCAGAACACCAGCAGGGGCATCCACCAGGCGCGTCCCTGTCGCCACCTTCTCCTCACTGATCATGTCCAGGGCCCGCAACGTTAGCGCATGAGCCGTGGGCGTTCAATCCCGTGTGGGGGGGGAGCGGCGCTGCTGGCGCTGCTGGCCTGCTTCGTTTTGGGAGCGTGCCGCCAGGGTGGCGACGCCGGCGAGCGCAAGTCCGCCGCCAGGAAGAAGAAGCTCCAGGCGCTGCCCTACCTCTCGGTGGTGGAGGACGAGCGACACCCGGACCGGGTGCGCGTGGTGCGGCACGACCGGAAGCGTGCCCAGCCCGGGTTCAACTTGTTTGGCAGCCGGGAGCGCAAGACTGCCTACCTGCTGGACATGCAGGGCCAGGTGCTTCAGGAGTGGAAGCCCGTCACCAAACGCGGCGCGAACATGTACGCTGTGACCCTCGACGCCGACGGCAGCCTGCTGGCGGTGGGGTTCAAGCTGCTGGCCAAGATCGGCTGGGACTCCGGGGTGCTGTGGCAGGAGCCGAACCCGCGCAGCCGCTTCCACCACGAGATCACCCTGGGCCCGGGCGGGGATCGCTACGCCCTCAACAGCAAGGTGCGCTGGCTCAAGCGCGGCGGCGGCGAGATCCCGATCCGCGACGACGTGCTCACCGTGCTGTCGCCCACAGGCGAGCTAAAACAGGAGCTGTCCATCTGGGACCTGGTGGGCGAGCGTGTGCCCGCGTCCGCCCTTGAGGCCATCGCGAAGGAGGGCAAGACCCGGGCCACCGTCAAGGGCATGCTCGCCATGGACACTCCCTTCGACCTGTTCCACACCAACACCGTCACCTTCGTGCGCAAGCCCTGGCCCGGCGTGGCCGCGGGCGAGCTGCTGCTGTGCGTGCGAAACTTGAACCTGGTGTTCACCGTGGACCTGGCCGCGCGCAAGGTGACCTGGGTCTGGGAGGGGGGCGTCAAGGCGCTGGACCGGCCACACTACCCCGTGCAGACCGCCGCCGGCGCCATCCTGATCTTCGACAACGGCTGGCACCGGGGTCACTCGCGCCTGGTGGAGCTCGACCCGCGCACCGGCAAGATCACCTGGCAGTTCGTGGCCCGGCGGCGCGCGAGCTTCTTCTCCAAGAAGGGCGGCATGGCCCAGCCCCTGCCCAACGGCAACATGCTGGTCACCGAGCAGGACCGGGGCCGCGTGTTCGAGATCACCCGCGCCGGCAAGGTGGTGTGGGAGTTCTACAACTTCAACTTCAACGCCAAGAAGCAGCGGGAGACCATCTACCGCATGGTCCGGCTGACGCCGCAGGAGCTGCAGAAGCTCCCGCTGTCGAAAGAGGTAAAGGCGCGGCTGGGGCTGTAGGAAACGGCAGTCAGTGGTCGGCTAACAGGCAGGACATTGCGCCTTCCCGATAACCGCCACCAACCCTGGCATTCTGGCATCCTGGCATTCTGGCATCCTGGCACCCTGGCATTCGGCGGCCGGAGGCCGCCGTTATAGCTTGGCCACCTTGCGCAGGATCCAGTCCATCAGGCGCGTGGGCACCAGCTGCATGAAGAACAGCGCCACCCTGTTGATGGCCGGCGTGACATAGCGCGCTGCAGGGCGCCGGGCGCGCACGACCTTGCTGATGGTGCGCGCCACCGGCAGGGGCCCCGGGGCCTTCTTGTACATCTCCGCGCCCTGCTCGGCGTAGCTGCGCAGCGCGTTGCTGTAGAGCGGGTCGTGGGCGTAAGCGTCGATCTCGCCGCCGGCGGTGTCCTCGAAGTTGGTGCGGATCATGCCCGGCTCCACCAGGGTCACGTGGACGCCGAACCCGGCGACCTCCCGGCGCAGGCAGTCGCTCATGGCCTCCACCGCGTACTTGGTGGCGCAGTACGCCCCCTGCAGAATGAAGGTGATGCGCCCCAGGATGGAGGTGACGTTGATGATCTTGCCGCTGCCGCGCTCGCGCATGGCCGGCAGGAAGGCCTGGGTCACCCGCACCAGCCCAAAGACATTGGTCTCGAACTGGCCGCGCATCTCGGCGTCGCTCACCAGGGCCATGGGCGCGAACTTGCCGTAGCCCGCGTTGTTCACCAGCACGTCCAGGCCGCGCCCATCGGTTCGCGCCTGCACCTCCATCGCCGCGGCCGCGATGGAGTCGGGGTCATTGACGTCCAGCTGGAGCGTCTCCAGCTGCAGGTCCGCGGCCTCGGCCGCGATGGCGTCCAGCTGGTCCTGTTTGCGACCGGTGGCGAATACATGGTGGCCCTCGCGGGCCAACAGCAGGGCCGCTTCACGGCCGATGCCGCTGGTTGCGCCCGTGATCAGGATGGTCTGTTTGCCTGACATGCCCGGCTCCTGTTGTCTGGCGCTGCGTGCGCGTTTTTGGCTCGCAGGCTGGGATGGATCCTGATCAGCATCTTGCCCGCCTTTTGGCCAATCTGCCTGGCCTGGAGCCTGAATTGTTTGGACATTTTATCGGCTTGTAATTTTGCAGTGTAAATGTAATTGTGCCATTTGTGTAATAGTGAACGTCTGGCGTGGGGGCTTCCAGGACGATGGTATCGGCAAAAATGGGCTAAATGGGAAATAGATCCATATACCTGGCGACCATATTCCTTCTGGCCAGCCTGGCCGTGGGCTGCAACGTGGCAGGAGGCGCGCCGCCGACCGTTCGTGAGAAACAGGGCGCCGTCAAACAGGGGACTCGAGCCGAGCCCAACCTGGATCAGGGCGGGCTGACACCGAAGCCTGCGGATCATCCGTACCGGCGCCGGTTGGCCATGATCACGCGGGGCAAGGGCAGCACCCTGCGTCCCAACCTGCCGAGCGAGGTACCGGCGAACCTGGGGCCATACTTCTCCTTCGCTGCGCGACACCCGCAGCACTTGCGTTCCAGGAGCCTGGCCGAGGTGGACCAGGCGGTAAAGCTGGCCAGGGAGGTGGGCAGGGATCGGCGGATGAAGGGCAAGGAGGCCTCGGCGGCGGCGGTGGCGAGGCTGATCAAGCAGGCGCTGAACATCGATTTCCTCCTGGCCGACATCGGCAAGCCCCCGCCGAAGGTGGTCACGACCCTGATCAAGGAGCACCGAAGCTACAGGGAGTTCCGGCTGACCGTGAAGGACCGGCATGTGGGTCCCTTCGAGGCCTTGCTGCTCCTGCCAAAAGGCAAGGGGCCGTTTCGCACCGTCATCGGTCTGCACGGCCACGGCGACAGCCCGCAGGTGTTCGCCGACCGCTTCCTGGGGCGAGAGCTGGCGCGCAAGCGCTTCGCGGTGGTGATGCCGCGCTTCCGCGCCATGGAGTACACAGGAGCCGAGCAGCTCACGGCTTACGCCCTGGCGACGAGCGGGTTCAGCCTGATGGGCCTGCGCGTCTACGAGGTGATGGTGGTGTTGGACCATGTCCAGCGTCAGAAATGGCAGGGCGGCCGGCCCCTCGGCCTGCTCAGCCACTCCGGGGGCGCGGCGGTGGCCAACCTGGTGATCATGCTGTCGCCCCAAATTTGCGCCCACGCCTACGACTATGTCTCGGATTACCTGGACGGGTGGGAGTCGCAGGAAGGCTTCCACTGCGAGACGGCGCCGGAGCTGCATGTCCACGCGGATGTGCTGGCGGCGAGGCAGGCACATGTGGAGGCGCGGCGCGGGCTCAACCTGCCCTACGGGTTCTTCAAGCCCGGCGCTGGACCCGCGCAGCGACGAGCGCAGCTCAGGAACATCGTGGGCATACTCCGGGGCCAGCTCAAGGGTGGGGCCACGGGACAGTGCGGGGCCCGGTAGGGCTCACGGGCCAGCTTCGATCTCGAGGCCGCCGCCCGCAGGCTCCTCCAGCCCGGCGCAGGCGGGCAGACCCTTCCTCGACCACAGGGCGATGCCGTGGGGCAGGCCCCGAAGCGAGAGGCGGTGACCCAGCTGCCAGCCCTGCGCCGCGGGCGGCGAGGGCGGCTTGCCCTCTGCCTTGATCATGCCCAGGGCCAGGGCTGTTCGGCCCGCCGGGATCTCGGCGCACGACTCGTGGATGCGGCGGCTCCGGCCGTCCTCCTCCAGCCGGGCGTACAGGATTCGGATCTCCAGCCAGGTGAGGTCGAACGGGTGGGCGAACAGGCGCCGCTTCCGGTCCACGAAGCAGAAGTCCGTGGCAGCGCAGCGGCGCAGGCCGGACCACAGCGCCTCCCGCTGCGGCGTGTAGTACTCGGGGTCCTGGTGGGCGTCGAGCCAGCACACATCGTGGGACACCAGCCCGAGGCGGTAGCGGCCGATGGGGAAGTAGCTGCGCTCGCGGTGCCACCCGGCCGGCGGGGTCACCCCCGGGATGCCCACGCCCAGCTGGAAGTCGACGCTGACCACCAGGGCGGCCAGGAGGTACGCGGCCACGCCCACCTTCTGCCACCCGGGGCGAAGCTGCACCCAGCCCAGGGCCGCCGCCAGGATGAACAGCGGCGCGGCGGTGAGGGCGAAGCGCTCGTGCAGGGCCGGGACCTTGAGCGACAAGAAGAGCCACTGCCCCACCGATGCGCCCAGGATGAGCACCCAGGCCCGGCGGCTGCGCAGGACCCAGGGCACCATCAGCGCCAGCACCACCAGGGAGACCGCGGTGGAGTAGATGACGAACCAGGTCCCCCTGGCGTGGTAGATGTTGCGCAGGGGGCCCGAGTCGCCGAAGCGCGGCAGCGTCAGCGCCTTGAGCAGGAACCCGCGGGACTCGAAGTCGTCCGGGTAATGCACCCCGGGGGTGCCGGTGTACAGCTCCATCTGGGCCGTACCCAGCGAGTTGATCCCGCCCACGCTGTACAGGAAGAGCCCGGCCAGGCAGGCGCCGGTGGCCAGGCAGATGCCCAGGGCCAGGGCGCGCCGGGGCAGCCTGTACACCTGCCTGGCCGCGGGGGTTACCGCGGCGCAGCAGAGGAACATCACGCCGAAAGAGGCCGCGGTCCACTTGGTCAGGCAGGCCATGGCCAGCAGCGCGCCGGCGCCCACGCCGCCCAGCACGGGGCGGCGATCCCAGCTGGCCAGGGCGACCCAGAGCATGATCCAGAGCCACGCCGACATGGGCAGATCGTAGTAGTAGCGGGTGGCGGCGGCCTGGCCAGCGGGCAGCAGCATGGTGGCGCCGAACGCGGCCAGGCCCGCCAGGCGGCTGCCGGTGAGCGCTGCGGCGCACCCGCCCACGCCAAGGGCAAGCAGGGCGAGCCACACCAGCCCGGTCCAGACCACGTCGTCCACCCAGTGGCCGCTCAGGGCGCCCAGGGCCGCGGTGAAAACATGCAGCCCGGGCGGGTAGGCGTTGTCCAGGGAGCGAACCAGCAGGCGCGGCTGGCTCAGGTCCGCCCGGCGCAGGGCCTCCAGCACATGCAGGCGGTCGCGATGCTCGGTGTAAACCGAGTCGCCGCCGGCCGGCTGGATCGGCTGGCGGTGGATGCGAACCATGAAGATGGTGCACACCGCCGCCACCACGAGCGCGGCGAACAGATAGTGGTGGGCGCGGGCCCTCCCTGGCTCCAGGTTCCTCGGCATGGCCTCCGCCCCCGGCGTGCGGCCTCGGGGGTTGCGGGGGCTAATGATACATCATCGGAGATCGCTGGAGGGGGGCAGGCGGGAGCGGGGAGACGGCGGGCGCCGCCGCGCTACTTCTTCTTGGTCGGGTTGATGCACTGGGCCGCCTTGCCGGTGCGGCACTTCTTGCCGTTTTCGCCGTGCTTGCTGTCGCCCACGCGGGTCTCGCCCGGCTTGCACTTGCCGTTGCAGAAGGGCGCCTTGCCGCGGATGACCACCATCACGTCGGGGCAGCAGTAGGCCTTCTTGCCGGTGACGCACTTCTTGCCGTCGCCCTTCTTGCCCATCTTCATCAGCTTGAAGCCGGCCTTGCACTTGCCGTTGCAGGCGGGGGCCTTGCCCTCCCAGACGCACTTGGCGTCGGCGGTGGCGGGGGCGGCGAGGGTGATGCCCAGGGCGATGGACAGGGCCAGGGAGAGGTGAAGGATGCGGGTCATGGAGAGCCTCCGTGCGCTACAGAGCGCGGGTTGTTTGGAGGCGCCGGCAGGGGCGCCTCGACTGTGACGGTGTCGGGTTCAGCAGAAAGTCTGCCACCGCCAATCAGTCGAGGCCAATCTAAATAGGCGCAGCTACTTCGTGCACACCATGTTGCCGATCATGGCGCCGTACTTGTCGATGAACACCATGGCGCCATGGCTGCCGCTCGGGTCGAAGGTGCCCTCGCCGGTGGCGTAGTTGCCCAGCTTGGCGAACTTGCGGAAGTCGACCTTGCCGTCGGTGACCTTCAGGTTCAGCTTGTTGCCCTTGGCGCCCTTGAGGGTCAGGTAGCAGCCCTGGCTCTGGCAGATCTCGATCACGATGCCCTCGATGCGCACCACCTTGCCGGTGTAGCCGGCGGTGTCGGCCTTGATGTCGGCGATGGGGGTGATCTTGGTGAGCTTCACGCCGTTGTTGATCTTTTTGCCCTTGCTCATGGCCTCGGCGGCCATGGCCTTGAAGTCGCAGGCCGCGGCGGCGTCGCCCGCGGTGGAGCCGGTGTCAGCAACGGCGGCGTCATTGGCCACGGCAGAGTCCATCTGGGTGGTGGTGGTGTCGTCGCTGCAGGCGAACGCGAAAAGCACAGCAGCGATGGAGATGAGGCTGACGAGACGGGACATGGGAAGCTCCTACGTTAATTGGAACAAAAGTGATGGAATTTAAGGGGAGGCAATTTGCTGCAGCAGGGAGAGGTTGTCAACTGGCAAGTGAGGGGGCTCGAAATGGGACTGAGGCCTGAGGGTAATGACTGCCTCCATTCATCCAGGAGACCCACTGTCCAGATTGCCGTCTGTGCGCTCCGTGCTTGCTTCGCTCGCCCGGTCGCGGCCTGTGGTTGGGGCTATGCGTGGCGCGGGACCTTGTCGGTCTGCTTTCTCGTTATGCCCGCGTCGACCTCGGCGTGGGGCTGATAGGGCGGTGGTGGGTTGGGGCGTTGGAGTGTTCTCCTCGCGTTGCGCCTTCTCGTTACCTTTCCCGGGCCTGTTGATGGCTGTGTGCAGACGCTCACGAAGCGGAGCGGCTGTGCACAACATCAACAGCAAGCGGGCACAACGGAACACGCGTGCACATACGCGCCCCGAACCACGCCCAAAACCAAAAAACGAACAGAAAAAACCGCAGCCCCGGCTGTGGGCATGTGGGCGGGCGCGAAGCGGCCGTCCAAGCGCCCCCCAGGGCGCGTCATGTCCACAGCCCTACGAACGCGCGTCGAGCTCCAGCAGCCAGTCCACCGCCATGCCGTAATCCACCGGCACCATCCCATCCCAGGTCGGCGTTCCCGTCTCGGCGTCGATGTCCAGAGCTTCATGTTGGTCGAGCAGCGCCTGTACCGGGCGCGGCGGCAGAACAACTGGCGGTGGCGTTGCTTCCAGGCGCTGTCCGTTGGGTGAATGGAAGCAAAGCTCGCCTTCATCTGTCTTCTTGAAGCTGTAACCGCCCTCGTGAACCGCCCGATGGTGGGTGCTGCACAGCAGCGCGAGGTTGTCCAGGTCCGTGGGTCCGCCCTTTGCCCAGTGTTTGACATGGTGCATGTGCAAGAAGCGTCGACTCTCGCACCCCGGAAATTGGCAGACCCCCTCGTCCCGCACTTTCACCGCCCGCTCGAGCGGAGCGCTTGCCCGACGGCGGGAACGTTCCAGCTGAAACGCCCCGGTGAACTTTTCCACCGGCATTT
>CAZEFW010000114.1:0-30745 GCA_964511535.1 uncultured Myxococcales bacterium
TCATCCGCCTGGGCGAAAAGCGGCTGGAGGCGGTGGGGGTCAAGGCCAGCGCGTCCAACCCCACCGGCAGCTGGTCCTACGTATACAAGAAGATGATGTACGTGGTGAACAAGTGAGTCGAGATGCAAACAGCCGGCTGCACATCGCCATGTGCACTCTCCTGTTTCGCCTGGCCAATGGCCCGTTTTCTTTGAACCGAAGGGGTGGCTCCAGGATTGCATTCAGCGACCACATGAACTGCTCTCCATCCAGGCTCTGTCCCCTCATGGTAGTGGCCGCCCTGGCAGGGCATGGCTGCGGCCCCCTCTCCCCCGACGAGGAGGCGCCTGGCGGAGACATCACCGAGGTGTCCCGTACCCTGAGCAGCATCAACTGCAAGGAGTCGTCCGCCACCGGCTACAAGTCGGGCAAGTCGTTTTCCATCAAGCTGGTCACCGTGGACGGCAAGAAGATGGAGGTGAAGAGCGCCAACGCCTACTACGTCATGGCCCAGGCTGCGGCCAACAAGGGCGTTCACCTCAAGGTGATCAGCGGCTTCCGCTCCTACTCTCAGCAGCTGTACCTGTACAACTGCTACAAGAACTGCAACTGCAACAACTGCAACCTGGCCGCCAAGCCGGGCTACAGCAACCACCAGAGCGGCCACGCCGTGGACCTGAACACCTCGTCCAGCGGCATCTACTCCTGGCTGTCAAAAAACGCGGCCAAGTACGGCTGGAAGCGTACGGTGCCAAGCGAGAAGTGGCACTGGGAGTGGTGGGGCGGCGGCCCGGGGGGTGGGCCGTGCGGCAAACCCTCCTTCCCGAAGATGACCATCAACCTGACCATCGATTCCATCTCGGCTCAGGCCCGGGACCTGTGCACCACCGCCAAGAGCGCCAAGATCTTCGACCTGTGGGCCGGGCAGAAAGTGACCATCAACATCGACGTCAAGAACAAGGGCACCGCCATCGCCAAGGAGGTGACCGTGGGCATCGACCGGGTGCTGGCCCATCTTCAGGTCACAAGGTGGAACATCTACAGCAACTACAAGCAGTCGGCGGGCAAGTGGAAGCTCAATGACACCGACGGCATGCAGAAGATCCCCCACGACAACCCGGGCGCGGCCTTTTCGCTGTGGCTCGGGGCGTTCTCAATTGGCGAGACCAAGCGGATCAAGCTGACCGTCAAGGGCGCCACCGGGAGCCTGGGCCAGGGCGGCCACCCCGCCGTGCGCGCCTGGGTCTCCAAGGTCAAGGATTACTACGCCAAGGCCAGCTACGCGGCCAAGCCGAGCAAGAACACCAAGAGCTACCAGACCCAGAACGGCGGCGACCTGCGCCACCAGGCCGAGCTTGACGTGCTGGCCAAGGAGAGCTGCGGCGACAAGGTGGACAACGACTGCGACGGCAAGGTGGACGAGGGGTGCGTCAAACCCAAGGCAGACGCGGGCGTGCCCGACATGAGAGCCCCTGCGCCCGACCGCGGCATCAAACCCGGGCCTGACAGGAGCCCCCAGGACCCCGGCCAGGACGGCGGCCCCTCTGGCCCGCCACCGCCCACCTTCAGCTCCCTTGACGAGGGGTGCTCCGTGGCCGGATCGAGCGAGGGGGTTCCCGTCTGGCTACTGCTCGTGGGCTTGCTTGTCCGCCGGAGACAGGGCGCCGACGCCTGAGCCCGCCAGGCGGCCGGGGATCACGGCGTACCGCTGGTGGTGATGTCCTCGAGGAAGCAGGGTCGCTCCTGCCTTTGGCCGGAAGAAAGCGTACTGGTAGTGCTTCTCATTGTTCAGCGTGTCGGTCCGGGTCCTGGAGGTCCAGTTGCTGCCATACGCGTTGAACCGGCCCAGATCGAAGGTGGCCGGTACAGTCAGTAGCAACCGCGGAGCACGGCACCGAACCCGCCGACCAGGTAACGGCCCGCGGTGGCATGTGCCCAGACGCCGAGCAAGCTGCTGAAAGTCCCCGACGCCTCGCTGTTCCAGAGGCTCCCGTTGTAGCGGAGCAGGGTGCCCCGGGTCCCGGTGACGTAGATGTCCTTGCTGCCGGTGCCGAAGACAGCGTGGAGGTCTCTGTTGGCGGCGGGCACGGTGACGGTCGTCCAGGAGCCGCTGCTGTAATGCAGGATCGTGCCGTAGCCCCCCACCGCGTAGATGTTCTTCCCGCTGGTGCCCCAGACCGACATCAGGTCCCGGGTCACAGGCGACTTCATCGTGACGAACCCTGCGCTGGTACCCGCGTAGCGCAGGATGGTGCCCTGGGCACCCACGGCGAAGACGTTGGTGGCGGTCGTGCCCCAGACCCCATGCAGGTTCAAGCTTGTGGCGGTCTTAATCTCGTACCAGGACGAGCCGTCGTGGCGCAGCGCCTTGCCGTCGTTACCGACCGCGAACACATGCTTCGGGTCAGCCGCCCAGACCGCGCGCAGATCCTTGCTGTTCAGCGGGCTGCCGCTGCTCCAGCTCGAGCCCGAGTGGATGAAGACCTTGCCGTTGTGGCCCACCGCGTACACCTTGCCGCCGACGCTGGTCACCCCACGCAGGGTGGGGACGGTGCCCAGACCGGTCGGGGTGAAGGTCGTCCAGGAGGTGCCGTCGTGGCGGAGCAGGTAGCCGAAGCCGTTCTCCCCGCCGGCCGCATACTTGTACTTGCTGCCGTCTCCCCAGATGCTGTGCAGCGTCCACCAGAGCGCCTTGTTGTGCTGGACCCAACCGCCGGAGCCTTTTTGGTACCGCACCCCGCCGGCACCGACCATGAAGATGTTGGTCTTGCTGCTGCCCCACACCTTGGCCACCCTGCCCAGGCCGCCGGTGAAGCTTGGCGTGACGTCGCTCCATGAGCCGCCGCCATACTTCCACAGCGACCCGTCCGTTGATGGGTCCGTGGCCGTGGCGTAGACGTTCTTCGCGTCCAGGGCCCAAAGCCCGGTCACGCGGGTGGTGAGCTTGCCCGGCTTCGGCTTGGCCGTCCATTTGCCGCCAACGTAGTGCCAGAAGGTGGCGCCATCGCCGGCCGCGACGACCTCGCCGTTGGGCAGGCCGACCACGGCGATCAGGGGCGAGGTGAAGGTGGAGGAGACCTTATCGGCGAGCCACTTGGTGCCGGTGTACCGCACGACCGTGCCGGAGTCTCCAACAGCCCACACCTTGCCCGCGCTGCTGACCCACACCCCGCTGAGGTGTTTTTTGGTGGGGGAGGTCTCCATTGCCCAGCTGCTCCCGTTGTAGCGGAAGATGTCGCCGCCCACGCCCACGGCGTAGACCGTGCTCGGTGAGCTGCCGTGTAGCCCACGTACCGACGCGTTGGTGGGCAGGTTCTTGAGGTTCCATACCGTGCCGTCGAAGTGGATCGCGACGTTGCCGCCGGCAGCGATGATGTTGGTCTTGGAGGAGCCCCAGATGCCGGAGAAGTTGACGCTGGTCGTGCCCACATTGGCCCACATGGTGCCGTCGTAGTGCAGCACCGCGCCGTTATTGCCCACGGCGTAGACGTTCTTGGAGCCGGTGCCCCACACGCTGTGCAGGTTGTTGCCCCGGGGCAGAGGCCGCTCCCAGCACCAGCCAGAGCTGCTGCAAACCTTGCCCTTGTTGCAGGCGCCGCCCGCGTCGGGTTTGGGCGCCTTCAGGTCGGATGGCGCCATGGCGTCGGGCTCCTTCTTGCCGGAGTCGACCGCGAGCTTGCCGTCGAGGCGGGGCGCGTCGGGTACCGCGCCGTCTGCGCCGGCGGGTTTGCACAGGCCCGCTATCGGGTCGCATGTCTTGCCCGTCGGGCAGCCCCGGTGAGTGGCGCTGCAACGGTCCTTGGTGGGTGCCACCCTGTCGAAGGTGCAGCCGACTCCGGGCAGCAGCATGAGCGCGGTGAGCAGAGGGGCCAGGGAGCGCATCAGAACCTCCCCGTGAGCGAGACCGACAGGCCCCCGCGGTGGGGTGCCAATCCGGCGGCCGACACTGCGTGCTCCTTGTCGGAGAGCAGGTGCCAGAGCAGCAGCCCCGCGCCGGCCGCCGCCAGCACGCCGCCGCCGATGACCAGCCCGAGCTGCGCCTTCTCGTACGCCTCGCCCTGGTCCGCGATGTGGTTGAGCTCATCGTGGGTCAGGGTCTCCAGCCCGTCCATATACGCGCTGTTCCTGGAGGCCACGAGCCCGCCAAACACAGCCCCCGTGACCATGGCTGCCGCGCCCAGCCCCACGCCCACCCAGCCGGCCGTGGCGATCCAGGCTGGAGGGCCGGCCGGCTCGGGTGGCGCCGCGGATGGGGCCGCGGCGGGCGCTGGCCTTGCCTTCTTTTCCGTTGCTGTCTTCTTGCTGGCCAGCTTCTTGCGCAGCGTCTCCAGCCGGGCCATGACCAGGTCCCGGTTGTCCGCGTCCGGCTTTTTGTGCAGGTAGGTCTCGTACATCTCGATGGCGCTGGGCATGTCGCCGACCATCTCGTGGCAGCGGGCGATGTTGAAGGCCAGGCCAGGCAACGGCTCCAGTCTGTACGCCTGCTGGAACTCGGCCAGGGCGCGCTTGTAGTCTGACATCTGATAGTAGCGGCTCCCGGTCTCGTAGTGGCTGCGCGCCAGCTCGCGCTTGAAGCTGGTCTTGGCCCTGGCTGGGGGCACAGGCACCAGGGCCACGATCAGGGCCAGGGGGATGAAGATCCTGTGCCAACGCATGGAGCGCTCCTTAAATCAGATGCAATCTATTGGAATAGTAGAGTATGGATCGGGTAGTCACCACAGGCCCGCGCGTGCGCCGGCTGCTGGCAGAGTTTCAGCGCGCGCGGTAATGTCCCACAAATTGGCGCCTGTCCCTTACCGGTCAAAAAGCTTGCAAAGTCGTACTGAAATAATGAGCCGCTTCGCCCGGGCCGCGCTATTGGCCGTGGCCACCTTCTCCTGCACCGGGAGCCTGAACACCGGAACTGGAGACGCAGGCAGCTCTGACCTGCGCGTGGTAGAAGCTGGCCAGTACGACGCCAAGGGGACAGCAGGTGATCTGAACCTCTCCCCCGACCGAAGCACCACGTTGCCCTCCTGCGGGCATCCCTATCCGCGCACCGGGGTCTTTCACTGGGGTGGGGCGCCGGCCTGGTGGTACTCCCGCTTCGACATGCTGAGCCTGCGGAAGCAGAGCACCTCCACGCTGGCGAAGATCAGGGCCATGAACCCGAACGTGATCTTCCTGTACATGGAGGACTGGAACGTCGCGGCCCACCTGGGTGACAAGATCCCCAAGGGCTGCCAGCTCAAGACGTCCACGAACCAGCACTTCGGCTGGTACAAAGGTGCTGGCGCCAGCGCCGGCCAGCGCGGCATCAACCTGACGGATCATGGCAAGACCGGGGGCAAGCTCTGCCGTCGATGGTTCGCCGAATACCTCACGAACAATGTGGACCTGAAGAAGGACTACGCGGGCATCTCCACCGACGGGCTCTACGCGGGCAAGCATGTGGGCTGGGCCAAGCCGAAGGACCTGGACCTGGACAACAACGGGGTCAACGACAACACCGAGCATGGCAAGAGCTGGGTGGTCGACACCTGGAACAGCGGCGTGAAGGGCCTGCTCAAGGAGCTGCGCACGCTCCTGGGCCCAAACCGCCGGATGATGGTCAACACCGGGGTGGGCTACCTCTCCCACGCGAGCGTCTCGCCCATCAACGGGGCGTTGCTCGAGTTCGCCGGCGCCGAGACGAACTGGGACTGGCACCGCGGCGTGATCAAGAGCTTCATCAAGTCGACCATGAAGCCGCATACGACGCTGTTCGCCTCCAACCCGTCCGGGGCGGATCCGGGGCTGCCCAAGCGCGCCCGGGACTACTTCGAATTTGTCCGATACGTGCTCACCAAGTCGATGCTGGTGGACGGCTACTACCACTACGAGACGGGCCCCCACCACACGTACGGCAAATACTACGACGAGTTCGACGCCACCGTAGGGTGCCCGACCTCGGAGATGCAGGAGGTCGGGAACAGCGATGTGTGGGTGCGCTTCTTCAGCGGAGGCGCGGCGGTGCACAACGCGAACGGCAAGAGCGCGACGGTCACCGACAAGGATCTGAAAGCGCTCAAGGGATACGCCGGGCCGTACTACCGCTTCGCGGGTGGGCAGGTCCCCGCGGTCAACAACGGGCAGAAATTCACCAGCGTCACGCTCAAGGGACACAGCTGGGGTAGCGGCGTGGTCTACAAGGTGGGCGATGGCATCGTGCTGGTGAGCAAGCCGCGCACGGTGGTCGCCGATATCGTGGTGGATGACCTGGACTATGGGACCGACCCGGGCTCATCCCGCGCCACGCTGACCGGCTCCTGGAAGGTCCCGTCCAGCTGCAAGGACGGCAGAGAGCACTATACCCTCGTCTGCTACGCCAAGGACGGGAGCTCGCACTACACCACCGATCCTGGGGCGACGGCCACATATACGCCGACCATCGGCCTCGCCGGCCGGTACCAGGTCTACGAGTGGCACGGCTACCTGGATAGCAAGACCGAGAGCAGCAAGGCCCCCTATGTCGTGACCCACGCAAACGGCCAGAAGGCCAAGGGTGTCATCGACCAGACGAAGAACCCGGGCCAGTGGAACAGCCTCGGCACATTCAGGTTCAGCAAGGGTACCGGCGGCAACCTGAAATTGAGCGGATCTGCTTCCGGGGCCGTGCTGGCCGACGCGGTTCGTTTCGTCTATCGCGGCCCCTGAGCCGCGCGGTAGAGGGGCGGGATGCCCTCGAGGTGCAGGCCGGAATTGAGCAGGTCGGGCATGGCTCGCCAGCTTACTGATACCACTCGAAGGGGATCCGGTCCTGGAGGATTGCTGGACAACGGCCGGGTCAAGTGGCCGCCACAGGCCCGAGCAGCTCCAGCAGCTCCGGGTGAAGCTCTGCACAGTCCAGGAGAATGCCGCGGGCGACCGACTCCATCCGGTATCGTGATGGCCTGGGGGTCATTTCGCTGAAGTCCAGGTCGTAGACGTTGCCCTCGGCGTCCACCATGTACATCAGCATCGCCACTGCGTCGCCCCCGATGGGGAGGTAGCCCTGCCGTACAGCGCGGCGAATGTGGCTGTCGACGTCTTCCGGAGGCGCCTGCCGCTGCTTGAGCTCCTCGTGAAACCACTCTCTGTACTTGCTCGTGGGGTTGAACATCGCACCTCTTCCCGGCTCAGGTTCGGCGGAAAAATATGGCGACAAGCAGGTCGCCTGGATCAGGGCGTCAGCCAGATGGGCGCGGAGACCAGGGTGTCGCCGTCCTTTTGCCTGGCGCGGGCCACGAAGTAAGGCGACTGCGTGGCCTTGACCGGGAAGGAGGCGTTGCAGGCGTTGGTGCCCTTGCAGGTGGTCGTGGCCAGCAGCTTCTTCGCCTTGCCGAACAGCTCGATGGTGGTGAAGGCGTCGGCGCCGTCCGCGTCAGCGGCCGCCACCGAGAGGGTCACCGCGGAGGCCCCCTTGAGGATGCTGCCCATCCAGCACGCGCCCGCCTTCATGATGATGGAGGCGTTCTTGTCCTCGGTCATGAAGGTGCGCCGCTCTGCCATCGCCTTGTACATCGAGGGCAAGTCCAGGGCGGTCATGAGCAGGCCGCTGCGGTTGTTGTTGGCGGTGCCCCAGTTGGCGCTGTGGTTATCCTGGTTGTACATGGGCGACAGGTGCCAGCCGTTGTCCAGGGCCACGAAGAACCAGGTCCAGGCCGGCTTGCTGTTGAACTCGAACAGGTTCATCCGGGCATCCGCGGCTGCGTTGTACTTGAACTTGTCGAAGTGCTGGTCCTTCTCATCGCCCGGGTGGTTGACCTGCCCGATGCAGGTCTTGCAGGCGGCCAGGGTCTTGTAGAAGTCCTTGAAGTTGACCTGGACGGCGGGCATCAGCTTGCTGTTGAAGAAGACGTTGGCGTGGCCAGCCGAGGTGAGCTTGGAGGTGAAGGCGCTGCCGTACTCGTAGCCACAGGCGGCCAGGAACTTGCCAGCCTTTGTTTCGGCCGCCGCCTGGCTCTTGCACTTGCCCCAGCGGTCCATGGGGAACGGCAGATAGAGCTGCTCCAGGTGGTCGGTGATTATCTGGACGTCCAGCTTGGCCACGTCGCGGGCGTACTTGAAAGCGTCCTTCGGGGTCTTCTTGCCGTCGGAGTAGCTGGTGTGGGCGTGGTAGTTGCCATAGTAGGCCTTGAAGGTGCCCTTGATGCAGCCGGTCATGGCCGGGGCGGCGCTGTCGGGCGCCGCGAGGGAGCTGTCCGGCGCGCCGGCGTCCGGGGGCGGGGCCTGGTCGTGGCTCCCTGAATCTGCCGCCGGGCTGCTGTCCGTGGCCGCGCTGCCGTCTGGATTTTCGCTCATGTCAGCACCCGCGGCGGAGTCCGCAGCGGCCCGGTCAGCCAGGGCCGCATCGGCGGGCGAACCGTCGGCCAGGGACAGGTCCTCCCCGTCGGTGACGTCTCCATCGCAGCCCAGGAGCAGCAGCGCTCCCGCCAGGGTTGCCAGAGTGAGAAGGGCTCTCACTCCACCTCGACTCCGTTTGTGGGACATGGCCAGCCCTCCCTTGCCTGGTGTGCCTGAACCGACGGAAGAGCATCTTACCATCACGTCGCCCCCGGCAGCCTGCGCTCCGGGCAGCCTGCGCCCCAGGTGCCAGGACCGTCAGCGCAGCCCGTACTCCGCGACGATCCGGCGCTTGAGGAAGCCGGCCAGCAGCTCGCTCCCCCTGGCGGTCATGTGGCCGCCGTCCAGGTAGAGCGCGTCGTAGTCGCAGCAGCCGTCCGCCGCGCTGTGGCGCTGGCAGTAGCCGGAGGCGCTCAGCTCCCTGGCGAAGTCGAGGGTGTCGTACTTCAGCTGGCCAAGCAGGTCCCTGAAGAAGCGCAGGGTGGGCCAGGGGAACTTGTCCAGCTGCTCCAGCCCGTGGGGATCGGCCAGGTTGTGCTGGTTCGGCAGCAGCACGAAGAGGGTCTCTGCCCCGCGGCTCCGGGCGAGGCGGACCACCTCTTTCAGCAGCCCCTCCACCACGCCGTCGCCCTCCTTGCGTCCGAGCCGGGTGTTGAAACACAGGCGAGAGGCGAGCTGCAGCACCCGCTCCCGGCCGCCCTGATCTCGGTTGGCCGCGCCCCAGCGCCAGAGCGGGTAGAACAGCAGACTGTGGGTCAGCCGGTGGGAACAGGACGCCTCGGATAGAGGCGTATTGGCCAGCACCAGCGCGCCTTCGCGCAGGCGGAACAGCGGCTTGGCGTAGCCGTAGTAGTTCTCAACGGTGGTGCCCTGGTAGTCGTTGGGGGTGAAGATGTTCACCACCACGAGGCGGGCCTCGAGCCGGGGGAGCAGCCGCTTGAGGTACAGGTAGTACTGGTCAAGGGAGTAGCCGGTGACCCCGAGGTTCAGCACCTGGTGGCCCGGGAGCAGCCGGTCGAGGTGGGCCGCCGGCGTCTCGCTTTCGCCCAGGCCCTGGGCGTATGTCACCGAATCTCCAACCATGAGGATGGAGGGCCGCCCGGGCTGGTACACCTGGCGGCGCTGACCCACCGTACCTTCCAGCCGCAGGTTGCCCTCGCCGGGAGGCAGTGCAGGAGCCCAGCCCAGCTCGGCGTCGAACTGGACGTCCCGACCCTCGCGGTCCGGGCGCGGGACCCTGATAAGCAGTGAGGCAGCCAGGAGCGCCAGCGCCACCGCGGCAGCGACCAGAGCCGCCCTCTTTCGCTTCTTGCTGGGCAGGGGACCTCCCGAAGCCATCAGCCTGGCACCCTACCAACGCTTGCGCCCGGTGGCCATGACCCGGGGGGATTGCGGGATGTTATATCGGCGCAGCTGCCATCATGGCCGGGGGGCGGCGGGAGCAAGCGGTATTCGGTCCGCCCGATCCTCTCCCTGAGAATAGTCTACCAGCCCGATAGACAATCCCCGGGTTCATGGGACCCTTTGGAAGCAGGGCGGTCTTCGAGAGAGGTGTTCCATGAGCGTGTGGCGGATGGTGATTTGTCTCTGTAGTCTCCTGGCGGCCGTTGGCTGCTCATCTTCAGAAACCAAGGTGGCTGACGCTGCCGGAGTTGACGGCCCGGCCGGCGCAGATGTCGGCGTCGGCAAGGAGACCTCGGCGCCCGACGCCGCCCGGCCCGACACTGCTGGCGCAGACGGCTCGGTGGCGGACGGACCGGCAGTGGACGGACCGGCAGTGGACGGACCGGCAGTGGACGCCGCCTCCGTGGACTCGTCCGCAGATGCCGGTCCAAAGGACGAGCTCCTGACCCTGGGCCAGCCCTCCGTGTGCGACCCGGCCGGCTGGTGCTGGGAGAGCCCCCTGCCCTCCGGCGTTTCGTACAGCGCGGTGTGGGGCACCGGGCCCAAGAACATCTATGTCGTGGGCAAGGTGGGCACGGTTCTGCGCTTCGACGGGACGACCTGGACGCGCCAGAAGACCGGTGTGACCGTAGATCTGCATGGCATCTGGGGCAGCGGGGCCAGCGACATCTACGTGGTGGGCGACAAGGGCACCGTCCTGCGTTTCGATGGCAAGACCTGGTCGGCCATCAAGCTCATCTTCAAGAGCGGCTTCGCGGCTAAGATCCTGCGCGGGGTGTGGGGCAGCGGGCCCAAGGACGTCTACGCCATCGGCGATGGCGTGCACCACTTCGACGGGACCAAGTGGACCTCCATCGAGATCGTCGGCGTCACCTCCGGCGCCCAGTACCAGGGCATCTGGGGCAGCGGGTCGTCGGACATTTACCTCCAAGGCAGCCTGTCCCTGACCCACTACGACGGCAAGACCTGGACCGTGACCAAGAGCCCCAGCTCCCTGTACAGCGTCTGGGGCACCGGGCCGAACAACGTCTTCGCCGGCGCGCCCAGCGGCAAGTACTGGCACTTCGACGGCAAGACCTGGTCCTTCAAGCAGCCGGTGGCCAAGGTCACCTCTGACCTGGTGGCCTTCGCCGGCACGGGCCCCAAGGACATCCATGTCCTGACCAGCTCGGGCCAAGCGCTGCGCTTCGACGGCAAGACCTGGAAGGTCTCGGACCTGTCCGGGCTGGTCACCCAAAAGATCGCCGTGAGCCCCCTGGCCGCCGCCTTCGCCGTGAGCGCCACGCAGGTCATGGCGGTGGGCGTCGCCGGGACGCTGGCCCAGTACGACGGCGCCAAGTGGACGAGCCTGGCCAGCAAGCCGCGGACCGGCTTCTCTTCGGTGTGGGGCGCCGGCCCGTCGGCGGTGTTCGCCGTGGGCGGGGACACCATCGCCCGGTACGACGGCAAGCAGTGGACCGCGCGCAGCTCGGCCAAGCACGGCAGCCTGGGCGCGGTGTGGGGCACGTCGGCCACCAACGTCTGGGCGGCGGGGGCCAAGGGCAAGGTGCTGCGCTACGACGGCAAGCAGTGGACGACGCAGGCCACCGGCACCACCAAGGACATCGCCGGCCTGTGGGGGACGCCGTCAGGCACCCTGTACGCCCTGCTCACCTCCGAGGAGGTGCTGCGCTTCGACGGCAATAAATGGACCACGCTCAAGACCGGGACCAAGTCCCCGGAGTGGCAGTACGCCATCTGGGGCACCAGCGACAGCAACATCCTGGTGGGGCTCAGCAGCCCCCTGACCAACGACGGGCTGCTGCACTACGATGGCAAGAAGTGGACCCGCCCCAAGCTGTCGTTCCCGACTCCGGCGTGCGGCACCCCGCCCCAGGTCAACGTGGAGCATATCTGGGGCTCATCCTCATCTCATGTGGTGGCCGTCGGGAGCTGGCGCCGGGTCTACCAGGACGGGTTCTACTGCAAGCACGAGCAGAACCCGCTGAGGCTGACCTACGACGGCAAGAAGTGGAAAGTCGACGCGGCCAGCGGGCCCCTGGTGCCGTGGGCCGCGTACCGGCTGTGGGGTACCTCACCCACCAACATCCATGGGCTGGGCGGCGGCGGGGTGATCCACTACGACGGCAAGAAGTGGAGCGCCCACAAGCTGGGCGCCGGGGCGTTCCTGTACGGGCTCTGGGGCACCGCCAAGGGCGAGCTGTTCGCGGTGGGGGATCCGGGCGCCATCCTGCACCGCAAGGGGCCATGATGCCGGGCAAGCCGACCCCCGACGTTGCCTATCTGCGCGGGGCTCCTGCGGACGCCATCAGCGCAGGGTCAGCCGCACGGTCCGAGGCGGAGGGAGAATCCGGTGAACCTCTGCCACCCGATAGAGCCGCGCCCGCCCCTCGAGGTGCCCCAGGCTGGGCAGGTCATATTCCGCCCCCACCCGGGAGAGTTTGTAGCAGCGGAACTGATACAGATCCTCCGGTTGATTCTCGCCCAGAGCCTTCGGGGAGTATGGAATGACGACGTAGTCGGGCGGGACGCTGAACCTCTGGCACTCTTCGCCGGGGGTCCGCGTCGGCTCCCAGGGATAGTCCAAAAAGGTCTTCGACGTCGTCCCTGCTGCGGCGTTCTCGAAGATGAAGTTGAGCCAGGTAAGCTGCAGCGGCTTCGGGTACGCGCCGTTGTGTACGAGCACCCTGACTTGCCGCCCCCCGCGCCAGTCCCGCTCGATGTCGGCGATGACCTGACGGAAGAAGCGGGGGCTCTGCGGCGATCTCTCCACCGCCAGGTACATGCCCACGCCCCCGATGGAGGCAGCGAGGAGCGCGGCCCGCGCCAGTGACCGGAGCTGGTACGCCGAAATTTTCGTGATGGCATGAGCCACGAGCAGGCAGAAAGAGGGCATGGCGTACTGAATGTAGCTCACCTTTTTCCGGGGGATGACCCCGAAGGCCAGCAGGCAAATGGCTATCCAGGCGACCAGGATCCAGAACCACTTGGAACGCCAGGGGCCGCGGCCGCTCGCCACCAAGACGAATCCAGCAGCGCCGCACAGGACCGGCCCCGCGCCCTCACCGGCGATGTGGCCAACGTAGAAAGCGATGGACCGGAGGAGGGAGAGCCCGGAGTCCTCCCCGCCGCTCGCTAACATGAGCTGGCTGATGTTTGCCCGGAACAGGAGCCAGACCAGGAGCGGCACAGTCCCCGCGGCGATGGCGAGCCAGGGGTAGACATGGCGGCGCAGCCCTTCGGTGGTGGTCCAGCTCCTGAGGCTCAGCGCAAATAGCGCGTGAGGCAACATCAGCGCCAGCACGAACAGGACGAATGTCCAGCGCGTCATGTACCCGCAGCTGACCGCGACCGCCAGCCCGGCCAGGGATCCAGCCGGGGTTCGGGCGCGGTAATGGCAGCCTGTCCTGTAGGCGACATAGAAATAGAAGGCGATGGCGGCCCAGCAGGCCATGGCGAAGTCGATACTGGAGGCGCCCGAAGCATGGATGAAGCCCGGGAGGCAAGCCAGCAAGGTCGCGGCGATGAGGCCTGTGCCGGGGCCCCCGCCCATGCGCCGAGACGCGCCGTAAACCGACATGATGGCCGCTGAACCGAGCAGCAGGTTCGGCACCAGCACAGCGGGAGTGCTCACTCCCAGAACCCAGTAGGTCAACGCCAGGAGGTCCACGTACAGGGGGGGGTAGAAACGGGTGGTCAGGGCCCATGAGAAAACCTCGAGGTCCACCCGGTTGCCAGCGGTCCACCGGTCCAGCTCACCCAGGGCGACAAGGGCGTAGGTCACCTCGTCCATGTCCGGGACGCGCCCCACCAGCAGGTTGCCGGTCAGTCCTGCGACGATGAAGAAGAGCACAATCCCGCAGAGGATCGCGAGCGGGCTGATCGGCGGCACCCTCCATCGCTCGATGAGGCTGGGCCCTGGCGGGGACAGCCACCGCCGTCCCGCAGCGGTATGAGCCTCGCCGTCCGCCTCATCGGGCCGCTGCGCCTCGACCTTCAGCGGGAACCGCCGGGCAGTGAACAGCCGCCATGTCAGCGCGCCCCAGGTGAGGAAAATACCCAATGAACCAAAAGGCTTGAGGATCCTGGGATCGAAGCCCCTGCCCATCAGCAACACCAGCATCCCGAAGGAGAATGCGCTGACACTCGCCGCCGCGAAGAGGGCCAACACAGCGAGGGGCCTGCTGCGCATGACCCGCACTTCGCGCAGCAGGATGATAACCGGCGTCGCCATGAGCACCTGGTGGTGGTCCCAGGAGACAGGATTCACCAGACAGATCATCGCGAAGAACGCACCGGCGCTGACCAACGCAGCGCCGCTCTCTTTCCTGGTCTTCGCCGTGGCGACGAAAGTGGCCATGACGATGAGGGCAGAGACCCCGATGCTCGCGGGCAGCCCCGCTCCAGGGGGCAGCAAGGTGACGCAGATCGAGGAGGCGCTCAGGTTGGGCGGCATGGCCAGGAGCGGTCCCACCGCCATCATACCCTGAGGACGAATGAGGTACTCCCAGTACAGCTCCGGATCGATGAATAGCGAGGAGCAGAAGACAGCGGCTGCAGCGCCGGCGCAGGTCCAGGCCAACACCTTCCATGAGCGCCGGAGGACGAGCCAGGCGACGAGCACCACGGGAAAGGCCTTCAGCACGATGGCCGTGCCCAGGGCGAGGCCGGCGAGTCGGTGCCGCCGGGCGGTCACAGCCCACGCCGCGAGTGAGAGCAGGAAAGCAAGGATGATGCTCACCTGTCCCGCATGGAAGGTGGTCTGAACGGGGCCCCAGAGCATGAGCCCCAGGAAGACGAGGGGTTCCACGCCTCGCCTGCCAACAAGCCTGGACAACGCGAGTCCCAGCAGGGTGAGCGCAGCCAGGCTAAAGCCGGAAAAAACCAGCGCCGCGGTCTTGTGGGAAAGCAGGGTCAGAGGTTGCAGGAGGGCTGCGAGCAGGGGCGGGTAGATGTAGGGCGGGACTCCCGCGTCTCCTGAAAAGCCCCGGGCCACGAGGCCGCGGTCCCTGGCGAGCTGCGTCGCCTGCTCGGCGCCGAGTCGGTAAGGGTTGATGTCGCGCGACACCGCCACTGCGGCGATGTCGTACGCGTAGTAATCCAGCAGCGCGCCTTCCCTGGAGACCTTGGCGATCCACAGGGCCTCAACGAGGACGAAGATCCCAACCACAGCCAAGGCGCTGGCTGCCCAACGCTTCAAGCACCACCTCGGCAGCTTTCGCGTGGCCCTGGTGAGGCTGGATTCATGATTGCGGCGACCCCGGTCTACTTCTTGTCGCCGGCCCCCTTTGCGGCCTCGTCAGCGGCGGGCTTGGCGGCCTCATCAGCGGCGGGCTTGGCGGCCTCGTCAGCGGCGGGCTTGGCGGCCTCGTCAGCGGCGGGCTTGGCGGCCTCCTTTTTGACGGGCTTGGGGGCCTCGTCAGCGGCGGCCTCCTCCTGGGCCTCATCACCCGCGGCGGGCTGGTCATCGTCTCCCTCGTCCTTGGAGCCCTTCGCCTGCTCCCCGATTCCCTCGGCCGTATAGGGGCTCTCCAGGCTCACACATCTCTCGTGGCACTTGTATTTGGATGCGCTCAACATCTTGGCCATGCTGTCGGCATCATCCGTGGCTCCCGCCTTCCGAAAGGCCACCATCAGGTTGCACTGAATGCCAGGATTGCTCGGAGCGATGGACATGGCGCTGCGCAAGTATTTCAGGCCTTGGGCCGTTTTTCCGTGCAACACCAGGGCGTACCCCAGGATGACCTTGGCGAAGATGTCCTTCGGATCCAGCGCCACGCCCTTCTTGACCATCGAAAGGCCCTTTTTCATTTTGTTTTGCTTGAACAGCACCCTGCCCAGGTCAACCAGGAACCAGGTCTTCTTGGGGTTCCGCCTGATCATTTTGCGCAGGTTTCTTTCGGCGGTCTTGAGCTTTTGCTGAGCCGCCTTCTCGTCCACCCCGTCAGCAGCATTGCACCGCGACGCCTCCTGATGGTCCATGTTTGAAGGGAGCTTTGCCGGCTCTTTTCCCGGTTTGCCTTTTGCTTCGGGCGGCTTCGGTGCCGGGCTGGCCAAGGGGGCCACCTTGCCGCCCGCCCCCTTTGGGGCGGCGGCGGTATCCGATTTTCCTTTCTTGCATCCGGAGGCGAGGACCATCAACAGGCCACCGCACATGACCAGCGCCATGACCGCCGTCTTTTTTGCTGCCCCTCTACTCACTTCGTGAAACCGCCGCATCTACAAACTCCCTCGCTGGGTTTTCATGATCCGCGTGGATCATTTTGAATCAGAACCATGGGAGGTCCCGCCTTGGTTTCCAACTCGAAGCCAAGTATCCGTCGAGCAATCGCAGCGGGTCAAGGTCTCTGAATTCTGCGATCCGCGCCTCAGCAGCCTCAAACCTGCCCATTAGAGTGTGATCAGGACGGGCGGGTCGGCGTGGGCGCTGGCGGGGAGATGTCGGCCCGGTGGTGCTGAGTATGGGGTGACATGGGCTTTGCGAGGGGCTGGCGGTAAGTCGGCCCATTGCTCCTCGAGGTCCAGGTCGGGCGCGCGCTGCCGCGACGTTGGGCTGGTCGGTGCAAGGGGTAACGCCTCGCTCGGCTTCGGCCCGATGGCAGGTCTCGTTGTCGTGCTCGAGAGCACCCGCGGCCACTACTGTCGGTGGCTGTCCAGGCAGCGGTGACGGATCTTGCCCCGCACAGCCGGGCTGATGACCGGCGGACGTGGCCGGCCCCTGGGCAGCGGGGGGGGCGCCGGACCTGATCCGTCACTATCGAGGGGGACTCTACTGTGTTTGCACTTCGTCTGATTGGACAGAGGAGAGCTTGAGCATTTTCATTGCCTTCATCGTCACGAAATACGCCGCCACTTCAACGGGACCCTCGGGTCTACTGCGCATGACGTTGTTAATCGAATCCAGAAACGTACTTGGTCGGCGAAGACCACAAAGGAGGTAGCTCAGGACCATGAAGGTGTTTGTCAGGAAGAGATGATACTGCTCACGGGGTGACTCGAAGAGCTTGAGCAAATTGAACACATCCGCGCTCGATTCCGTGGCATGCCTGAGCATCGTCTGGTGGTAGGTTCTTTCGTCCAGATGGCCGAACTGAGGATATTGCTGCGCCAACTCGGAACCCTGATAAGGGACGAACCTGAGGATGACGACGCCCTTGGATCCGAGCAACCCCACGCGAAGGGCCATTTTCAGACTATCCCAGAGTTCAGAGGGTTCTTCACCGGGAATGCCGACGATGAAATTCACCTTGGTCGTAAACCCTATCTCAATTGCCGCCCGAAGAGAATCAAGCATGCGCCCGTGGTTTATTTTCTTGTTTATCTTCCTCGCAAATGTAGGTGACCCGGTCTCGGGGGCATAATTCACCTTCACGTTTCCTGATGCATACATCCGCTCGAGGACATTTCGGGAGAGAATCTCGGACCGCGTCCCGACAGACATCTCCCATGTAACCCCTGGAACTTCCTGGGTAATGAGATCGATCAACTGAAGGTACCACTTCTTGTTGATGGCCATGGCAGAATCGATGAAGTCAAAATGCTCTAAATCATATTTTTCCCTGTACTCCTTCATCTCATCAACAATGGCACGCGGATCTCGTGGCGAATAGACATTCCCCCACATGGCCTGACTCGTACAGAAAGTACAACTGTATGGACAGCCACGTGTGGCCAATATGGGGAGCGAACGATAACCCATCCTTGAATAGGAGAGCCTGTTGTCGAGGTAGAAATCCAGAGGAAACTTCTCCCACGATGGCTTCAAATGATCCCAGTTGGCGAGTCGCGCGGGTCGGGCCTGCTCGAAGACCTTCCCGTTGGCTGTTCTTCCCACGACACCAGGCGTCTGCTCCATCTCCTTGTTTCTGGATTGAAGATTATCAATGAATACGGAGAAGGAGTCCTCGGATTCTCCAAGGAAACAGAAATCGATTTGAGGTTCATGAGTAATTATATTCCAGGCATCTGTAGTAGCATGCTCGCCACCGACGACGATGGTGAGATGTGGACGCCTCTGCTTTAGATATTTCGAAAAGGAATGAATGACAATCCAGTCAGAGGTGAACATCGAACTGAATCCCACAACTGATGTTTCTTGTGGAATCAACCTTTCGTATATTTCATATCCAGGCCCCCTGATCTTGTGATTTTCGTAAGGGGTGACGCCCCCATCAGCAAACGAAACACAATCAAGGACGGAATAGGGGACCTCTTTCTCTTCAAGGATTCCGGCAAGATATGCGAGATTCAGCGGAGGCCCTCCCAGGCGTCCAACATAAAAGTCACCGGCCTTGACAGAAAGAACTGGCGGATTAATCAACGTCACAAATGCCATGGACCAGCTCCTGGAATAGACGTCATCGGCCACCGACAGCGGCAGCAGGCACCCCCTGCTCCACACCAGCAGTGGTTCGGGCGGATGCCTGACCCGCTGCTGGCCTAAGTATAAGAGTTTTCACCCGGGTTGCCCGAAGCATTAGGAAGTCCCGTCTAGATTTCCAGTTCGAAGCCGAGTATCCGTCGAGGAATCGCAGCCGGTCAAGGTCTCTGATTTCTGGAACCTCCCGCCAACGGCCTCTAATTTGCAATTTTATGCATGATCAGGGCGGGCGGGTCCGCGGGGGCGCCGGCGGGGATGTGCCGGCTCGGTGGTGCTGCGTATGGGGTGACCCTGGTGTGGATCGAAGCCCAATTTCGGGGCTCATCTCCCCCTGCTGGGGCCAAACTCGGGTCAAATTCACCAGTGTCGGGAACTCGTACGCTGAACGTCGGAATGTCTGTGGTCGCTGCACGGCGGACCCATGAGCCGCGCCGCCATGACGCCCGTGCTTACTTCCATGGAACAACCTGGCCGGCGGTGCCCCTCTGGCCGAGGACGAGCTGATCATCCCCTGAAAAAGTTGGGAACCGGGCCCCCGCTTCCACGTGAAACAGAGTGTATGATGGGCGCTCAGGCAATCTCCTTGACGAAGGCAGGCCATAAACCCGGCAGACAGCGGGGCGAGCTGGACGACCTCACCCTGGCCCGGGCCAGGCAAGGGGACAGCGCAGCGCAAGGCGCCCTCGTCCAGCGCTACCAGCGGCCAGTGGTTGCTCTGGTGAGCCGCATGATGGTGGGGCAGCCCGGCGACCAGGTGGAGGATCTGGCCCAGGAATCGATGATCAAGGTGCTGCAGGGATTGCACCGCTTCGAATCCGGTGGCCGGGCCCGGCTCAGCACCTGGATCCTGACCATCGCCACTCGCACCTGCATCGACGCCCTGCGCCGCTCGCGTCCCGTTGACAGCCTGTCCGACGCGGACGAGGAGGGGGACGCAGGCGCAAACCCGGAGCAGCGCGTGGCCAGCAGGATGTTGGCCCGCGAGGTGACCGCGGCCATGGCCCGGCTGAGCCCGGAGCATCGCGCGGTGCTGGTGCTGCGCGCCTACCACGACATGGATTACCCGGAGATAGCCCGCGCCCTGGGCGTGGAGACCGGGACGGTCAAGTCGCGGCTGTCGCGGGCGAGGGCGGCGTTGAAGGGCCTGATACCGCAGGAGCAAAGGAGCAGGTCGTGACGAACCTCCCGCCGGATCATGAAGACCAGGCCGACGCCTTCACCGCCGAGGAGCGGGCGGCCCTGGATGCCTGGCCCGCAGCGGAGCCCGGCGCAGACTTCGCCGAGGCCGTGCTGCGACGGGCGAAGCGTCCTGCGCAGAGGAACGGCTGGTGGCGAGCCGGCGCCCTGGCCGCGGGAGTGATGTTGGCCGTGACCGGCGGCTACGCGGCGCTGCGCGGCGGAGCCTCGTCGAGCGACTCCTCCGGCCAGCGGGCTGTGAAGGCCAGAGAGACCATCGCCCTGAGCGCGGGCGCCGTGGTGGTGGCCGAGGCAGGGACCCATATCTCGTGGGGGAAAACGAGTGCTGCGGTTTCCGTCGAGCAGACAACAGGAGACGCCTTTTACCGGGTCGACCGGGGCGAGGCGACGTTCAAGGTCAAGACCCCCCGGGGCACCATCGAGGTGCTGGGGACCTGCTTCAGAGTGGAGGTGAATCCCATGAGAGCATCACGCGCAGGACTCGTCGGCGCCGCGGCTGGCGCCGCGGCCATGGCAGCCGTGCTGGTCACGGTTTATGAAGGCAAAGTGACCGCCGCCGACGCCAGCGGAAAGAAGCTTGAGGTGGGGCCTGGAGAGGCTGCCCTGATCGAGCAAGGCGCTGCCCCCAGGAAGGTGAACTCCTCGGGCGACGACGAGGATCCCACCTCCGGTCAGATCCCGCCGGCAGCCAGGACCGGCGCCGAGCCCGCGTCGACCGAGACCTTGCAGCGAAAATACAGCGCCCTGGCCAGGGAGCGCGCCAGGCTCCAGGCGGAGGTGCTCCAGCTCAAGGAGCGTCTGCAGCAAACCACCCAACAGAGCAGGCGCGCCAAGCCCTTCGATCTGAACAAGGAGGAGCTGCTGGCTCTGTCCAAAAAGTGTGAGCTGCGGTGGGATATGCCCCCGCTGCGCTTCTCCCCGCCCAAGGTGTCGAACCGGCGGATCAAGGCGCTGGGGTTGCGCAAAAACGAGGTGGCCCTGATCAACGAGGTCTACGCCAGCCACAACGCCGGGATGCTCGAGGAGCTGCGCAAGCTGCACGGCGAGATCACGGGCGAGCAGGAGGCGGGGGTCCACCTCAGCCCCTCGGCCTTGCTCTCCGAGATCCGCGAGAAGACCCCCCGCGCGGCAAAGCAGGCGGCCTACAAGCGGCTGTCCCGGGAGCGCGCGGGCCTGGAGACGCCGCCCGTGGACCCGTCGAGGACCAACGCCGTGGAGCGCCTCTATCGCCTGCTCACGAGCGCTGGCGACAGGGTGGAGAAGGCCATGGCCGTAAAGATCGGCCCTGACCTGGCCCGTCAATATCGGGAGAGCGGGTACGGCAGCAGCTACAACAGCTCCTACGGCTGCCCGAAGTGATGCCTCATCTGTGGATCCCCTCCGGGGCAACCACTACCAGAAGGAGCTGGACCACGCCGGCGCCGCGTGAACGTGGCGTCCCAGCCCGGGTGGGGCGACAGCTTATCGCTTACGCGCGCCGCACGGGCCTCCCCTCGATGTAGCCGCGGTAGCCTGCGGGCTCCAGCTGGAAGCGGGGAGCGTCCTCGTCGGCCCACCTGTATCCGATCAGGGACGGATCGTAGGCGTTCATCACATCCCACATGGAGGTGATGGCCTGCTCGAACTGCTCGTCGTCGAAGGGCGGCCCCTGGAACACCAGCAACATGGCTGGCGGCAGTTCCATGACCTCGTACCCCGCGGGGAGTTCGCCCGCGTAGTCCGCGGGAACCTCCACGCCCATGGCGTAGCGGGAGGTCCCGCCCGGCCTCATGTTGTCGGGCAGCCACAGCCCCATGGGCTCATGGATGGCGTCCTTGATCTTGCCCAGCTCGTCCCACACCTCGCACCCCACCTCCTCGCAGTACGAGAAGTAGTGCTCGGCCACCTTGGCCCGCCTCAGGACCAACCTGCGCTGCGGGCGCTCGAGGACCTGCACGAAGACGACGTCAGCGTTCTTTTTACCTGGCTCGGTGTTCATGGCGTCCACTCCTGCTTGCCGGTTCTTGTAGTGGTCGCGCATACGCGGCGGCATGAAGGGCCGCACCTCGGCCCCGGCCCTGCGGAACTCCGACGGCGTCACGCCGAAGTGCCGGGCGAAGGCCCGGGTGAAGCCGTCGTGGGAGTCGAAGACGAAGTCGAAGGCCACGTCGACAATCCGGACCTGCCGCTCCTCCTCGAGGACCCGCGCCGCGGCGGATACGCGTAACTTGCGGATGTAGCGAAAGGGGCTCTCCCCGGTCAGCTCCTTGAACAGACGCGCCGCGTGGTACGGCGAGTATCGCGCCGCCCTGGCCAGGTCTCGCAGCGTGATCGTCTCGTGGAGGCGGGCCTCGATGAAATCCTGCATCCGCTCAACAGCCTTCATCTTGTCCCAACGGGTAACCATGGTCACTCCTGATGCCCGGAAAGATACCCGACCCGGCGGGGAGCGCCTCGACCGTTCTTGCGAAAGTGACGGCGTGGTCCACCTGCCAGGCCGCGCGGGCGCGAGCGTGCCCCGGGGCCGGCGGGCGGCGCGCAGGTCCTCGAGGGTGGTGGCGACGCCCTGGCTGGTCAGCTAGCCCTGGATGCAAACAACAGCGCGCAGGAAGATGTCGCGGGCTCCTTGGAGCCCCCGCGACGGTTCAGCTCACGGGTTGCCCTTGAGCTTGAGCAGCACGGCGTCAGCGCCGCCGGCGGAGGTCAGCGACTTGCTGCCGAAGGCCGCGGTGGCCTGGTAGCTGCCCCCCAGGTAGAGCAGCCCCCCGGGGGCGCCGGCCAGGGCCCAGGCGGCGTCGTTGCCCGCCCCACCCTGGGCGGTGGCCCACTTGATCGCGCCCTTGTTGTCGAGCCTGAGCAGCAGGACGTCCATGGCGCCCGCCGAGCTGACCTTGGCGCCGCCTCCGCTGGCGCTGGTGTTGAAGAAGCCCGTGACGAAGAGGCTCCCGGCGCTGGTGACATGGATCCCGTGCCCCTCGTCGTCGCCCGAGCCGCCGAAGGTGGCGCCCCAGTGGAACTTGCCCGATGTGCTGGTCGCCGCCACCACGACGTCGTCCTTCCCCGTCGCCGAGACCTTCTTGCCGCCGTAGGTGATGGACCCGTACTGGCGGCCGGTGACGTAGGCGTTGCCCGCAGCGTCAACGTCGATCCGGTAGCCGCGCGAGCCGGCAGAGGAGAAGATGCCGCTGGCGTCATGGCCGGCCACGCCCCAGAGCAGCTGGCCCGCGGCGTTGGCCTTGGCCACGAACAGGTTCCCATACTCGCCGACCTTGGAGCTCAGCGTCGTGCTCCCGAAGACGGTGCCAGCGCAGGCGCGCCCGGTGAGGTAGATGTTTCCCTGGACATCGAGGGCCACGTCGTTGGCCTCCTCGAGATCGCCGGCGCCGGCGCCGGTGGCCCAGGCCCAGGCGCCGACGCTGGTCAGCTTCGCCAGGAAGAGCTGCTTCGAAGTGTTGCCCGGGTGATAGAGCTTGGACGAGCCGAACGTCGCCTCGCCGCTGTAATAGGCTCCCACCACGTAGGCGTCGCCGGCGTGGTCCGCGATGATGCCGCGGCCGAGGACTCCGGTGCCGCTGGCCGGGCCCTTGGCGTGCGCCGCCCATGCCACCTTGCCGCCGGCGCGGTCCAGGCTGAGCACGAACGCGTTGTACCCCTTGCCCACGGAGGTCAGCGTCTTGCTCCCCGCCGAGAGGGTGCCCTGGAACGACCCCACCACGCGCAGGTCCTTGGCGCCGCCGAGGGCCAGGCGCAGGTACTGGACCGACCCCGAGGCGGTCGCGCCGCCGTGGATCGGCATAAACCAGGCGACCTTCCCCCCCGCGCCGAGCCGGGCCACGAAGCCGGCCGGCTTCCAGCCGGTGGTGTAGGTCGCGCCCCCCGCCGTGATCTTCTCGCGCCACTCCCCCACCACGTAGGCGTCTCCCTTGCTGTCCACCACCACGTCGGTGACCCGCTCGTCCTTGCTGCCCATGGTCCCCGGCGTCACCGCGTAGTCGGTGACATGGTGCATGCACGCCGCGGAGTCCAGCGTGCAGTCGCTGCGGCACCCGAGTACGCCGGCGTAGTAGCCGAGGGAGGCGCAGGTCTTGCCGCCCAGGTCCTTGCCGTCGCACTTGTCCTTGCCCGTGATGGCGCCGTCGCCGCACTTGTAGCAGCCGGTGAAGTCGTACCACTTGCAGTCCTTGCGGCACTTGAGCGTGCCGGCCTCGAACCCGAACCCCTCACAATTCTTGTTGCCGACGTCCGCGCCGTCGCACAGGTCAGTGCCCGTGATCTTGCCGTCGCCGCAGCGATAGCAGCCCGAGGTGTCGAAGGCCTTGCAGCTCGCCCCGCATGCCAGCGTGCCGCCCTCGAAGCCCCGGGCCTTGCAGGTCTGAGAGGCCAGCGCGGGGCCGTCGCACAGCTCGCCGGTGTCGACGCGGCCATCGCCGCACTTGTAGCAGCCCGAGGTGTCGAAGCTCTGGCAGCTGAAGTGGCACCCCAGCTTGCCGCCGGAGAAGCCCTGGTCCTTGCATGTGGCTTGCCCCAACTCCTTGCCGTCGCAGGCCTCGCCGGTGCCCTTCTTGCCGTCCCCGCAGCGGGAGCAGCCCGATACGTCGAAGCCCTTGCAGCCGGCCTTGCACGACAGCACCCCCTTGGGCGAGAAGCCGAGGGCCTCGCAGGTCTTGCCCCGCACGTCGGCGCCGTCGCAGATCTCCTCGCCGTCCGCCACGCCGTCGCCGCAGACCAGCTGGCGGTTCTGCGGCCACCGGGAATCACAGCCGGCGGCGAGCAGCAGCGACAGCGACGCCAGCAGCGCGGGACGGGTGATGGCGCTCACGGAGTGCTCCCGATCCTGGCCAGGAAGATGTCGTAGCTCCCCGCGGCAGTGACCTTGAAGCTGCCGATGGTCTGCGACGAGGAGAAGCGTCCCGCCAGGCGCACGACCCCAGCGGGCGCCAGGGCCACCACGGATGCGCGCTCGTCGGCCACGTACTGGCTGTTGGCGGTGGTGATCCACCGCAGCTTGCCCGCGGCGGTGAACCGGGCGACCCAGTTGTCGGCCTTGCCCTTCTGGGCGGTGAGGGTGGTCCCCGCGAAGGTGCCTGTATGGCGGAACATGCCCGTGGCGGCCAGCTCACCGCTGCCAAGGACGCTGACGTCCGAACCGAAGTCCGAGCCGCTGCCGCCCATGGCGTGGGCCCAGGCGAACGCGCCGTTGGCGTCGACGCGGGCCAAAAAGGCGCTGTAGGCAGATGGAGACGAATAGAGCGTGGTCGCGCCGAAGGCGGCGCTACCCTTGAAGTGCCCGCTGAAGTAGGCGTTGCCCGCGCTGTCCACGCCCACGGCGGTGGCCTGGCTGGAGGAGGCCCCCAGCGAGGCGCTCCAGAGGCAGGCTCCCTTGTCGCTCAGCTTGAGCACCGACGCCCCCTTGGTCTTGGCGCAGGGGGAGAGCGTGGCGACCCCGTCGCCCACCACCCGCAGCGCCCCGGCGCTGTCCAGCGCGAGCCCCTCGCTCTGGAACTTGCCCTCCTCGCCCGAGGCCACCACCCAGCTGAACGCCCCGGCGGGGGTGAGCCGGGCCACCCACAGGCGCAGGACCTTGGACTTTTGCAGGGTGGTGGCGCCAAACGTGGGGCCGGCGGTGGTGGAGCCCGTGGCGTAGACGTTGCCGCTGGCGTCGGCGGCCACGCCCATGCCGTAGGTGACGCCGGAACCCTCGCCAGCGGTGGCGACCCAGGTGAACGTCCCGGCGGCGGCGTCCATGCGCGCCACCCAGAGGGATTCGCTCTTGGGCGCGGGCAGGGTCTTGTTGCCAAAGGCGGCCGCCTGCTCGTAGCTGCCCGCCAGGTACAGCGAGCCCTTGCCTCCCAGGGCCAGGGCGTTGGCGGCCCCGTCCAGGCTCTTGACCCAGAGATACTTGCCCGAGGTCCCCCGCTTGGCCACGAAGTAGCCGTAGGCGCCCTGCCCGCCCTTGGCCGTGAGGGTGGTGGTGCCCACGGTCGCCTGGGTCCTGTACGAGCCGCTGAGGTACATGTTGCCCGCCGCGTCCACGACCATGTCGATGGCCCTGTCCGTGGACGCGCCGCCCATGATGGTGAGCGTCTCGAATTCGTAGTGGCGGCACTTGCCGGTGTTGAAGGTCTTGCAGTCCCACGTGCAGTCCAACGTCCCGGCGTAGAAGCCGAGGTCCTTGCATGTCTTGCCGCCCAGGGCCGCGCCGTCGCATACCTCTCCGGGGCCGTTCTTCAGCTGGTCGCCGCAGATCCAGCAGCTCGACAGGTCGTATCCCTGGCAGCCGGGCAGACACCCGAGCGCCTTGCCCCCGTCGAAGCCGAGCTTGGCGCAGGTGACGGCGCCCACCTGGGCACCGTCGCACGCCTCGTTGCCGTTGATCTTGCCGTCGCCGCAGCGGTAGCAGCCGCTGATGTCGAACCCCTTGCAGTCCTTGTTGCAGGTCAGGGTCCCGCCGTCGTAGTAGTGCTGCTTGCAGGTCTGGCCGCCCAGGTCGTCGCCGTCGCACACCTCGTCCAGGCCGTTCTTCTTGTTGTCGCCGCACTTGTAGCAGCCGGCGGTGGAGTAGCCCTTGCAGTCCTCCTTGCAGATCAGCGTCCCCCCCTCGAAGCCGAGCTGCGCGCAGGTCTTGTCACCCACGAGGGGCCCGTCGCAGAGCTCCTGCGGGTGCTTCTTGCCGTCCCGGCACCGGTAGCAGTCAGAGGTGTCGTAGGAGAAGCAGTCCTTGCCGCACTTGAGGGTGCCTCCCTCGAACAGGGGGCCCTTCTCCGTCAGGGTCTCGCAGGTGTGCTTCAGCGCGCCGGTGCGCTCGCACAGCTCGGACTCGTCCAGCACGCCGTCGCCGCAGAAGAGCTGCCGCTCCATGGGCCAGCGGTCGGAGCAGCCGACCAGCAGCAGGCAGAGCGCCGCCGCCTTCCACGGGAGGCTCATCAGAACCTCCCCCCAAGGGAGAGCAGCCCGCCCCCCTGCAACGGCACGACGCCCAGGCTGGTCCGGGCGCCGGGGGCCTTGCCTGGCCGGCCAGGGGAAAGCCGGGCTGCCTCGGCCGACGGGCGGGTGATGAACTGATAGACGGAGACCCCCAGCGTGGCCACGGTCAGGCCCGCCAGCACGTGGGCCGAGATGACCATGCGCTCTGCCTCGTTGATATCTCTCGAGGCGTCGGCCAGCCCCTCGGGGCGCTTGGCGTTCATGTATCGCTCGTGGGCCGCATCGCCCTGGCTGATGCCGACGCCGTAGAGCACCCCCGCCGCCGTGGCCACCGCCAGCCCTGCGCCGAGGGTGGCGTAGGCCCAGATCCCCTTGCTGCGGCGCAGCGCCTGGCGCCGGACACGCTCCTTGTATTCCCGCTGCTCCGACGCCAGCTGCATCGGCAGCGGCAGGTTGGTCTGCTGGCCCGCCTTGAGCTTGAGCTGCCGGGTGAACGCCACGTAAAGCGGCTTGGTGGCGCCCAGCTCGTGGACCCCCGGCTCGATGTACAGCGGCAGGTCCACCGGGGTGGTGCCCACCTGCTTTGCGTCCACCGTCACCACCACGCCGGGCACCACGCTGCTGACGGTGACCCGGGCCAGGTTCTTGCGCAGCCACCTGAGGCGGTTTTTGGCCGCGTCGCGGATCTCGGGGCTGGCGTCCCGGGCTGCCAGCAAGAAGCGCTCGAAGTACTGGGCGGCCTCGCCACGCCGCCCCATGGCGTCGAGGGTCGTGCCGATGTTGACCTCGATCTTGTAGCTGGGGTACAGCGCCCGCGCTCGGCGGTACTTCTTCAGCGCGTCCAGGTACAGGCCCTTCTGGAACAGCTGGTTGGCGTCGAGGAATAGCACCCTGGCGCGCTGCTTGTCCTGCCCGCCGGTCTGCCGGGTGGTCACCTCCACGTGCTCGCCGGCTCTGAGCGCCAGCTCCTGGGTGAAGGCCAGCGTATCCCCCTTCCGCACCGTGACGCGGTGCCGCCCTGGCAGGAGGTACTGGCGCTGGTCCAGGGGCGTCTGCCCCACCGCCCGGTCATCCATGACCACCGTGGCGCCGGGCACCGGGCAGACGATCTTGACGCTGGCCAGCTTCGCCCGCAGCTCCGTCAGCAGCTTCCTGACCTGGCCCACGACCTCGGGCGAGGCGTCCCTGGACTGGAGCAGAAACTTGTCGTAGTAGGCCGCCGCCTCGGGGAGGCGATCCAGGGCGCGCAGGGTCGCGCCGATGTTGAGGTCGATCTTGACGCTGGGGTACACGGCCCGCGCCTGACGAAACTTCTTCAGGGCGTCGAGGTACATGCCCCGCTTGTACAGCGCGGTCCCCTCGCGGAACAGGCCCCGGGCCTTGTCCAGCCCGGTGTCAGCCCGGGCGGGTGAGCCGGCCAACAGGAGGGTCAGCACCAGCGCAGCGCGCAAACAGCCAACGGTGAGCTTCTTCATCCGCAGATCCGCCATGGTTCAGTCATCAACATCAGTGATCAGAGATCGTCGTAGAAGGGCGTTGCTTCCTTCTTCTTCTTCTTTTTGGGGCTGGTCGCGGGTGCAGTCGCGGGTGCAGTCGCCGGCGCCTCCTTTGGAGCACGCCTGGCCTCCACCGCCGGGGGCTCGTCTCCGCCTGCCGCCGGGCGGCGCTTCTTCTTGCCGCGCCGCTTCGCGGGCGCGGCTCGATCCAGGGCCACTATCAGGGTCTGGCTGGCGTCGGCCACGAACTCGCGCTCGTCGGCCTCGTGGCCGTCGGCCTGCACGGTGATGGTATGGCGCTTGCCGCTGCGCGGCACCGTCACGTGGTCGCCCTGTACCGGCTCGCCGTCCAGCAGCGCCCGGGCGCCGGGCGGCGTGAGCTCCAGGGTGATCTTGACCGTCTCTTCGGGCTCGGCGGCCGCGGCACCGGGCGCCGGGGCGGCCACCCTCGCCGGGGCCGGGGGCGCTTGCTTCTTCGGGGCCGCCGCGAGCCCCCTGGCAGGCGGGGCCTGCGCCGCGGCCGGGGTCGTGCTGCTCGTGGGACCGCGGAGGAAGCCGAAGTAGACCGCCACGAGCGCCACCGCCACCACCGCCGCCGCGCCCAGCATGGCCCCCGCGCGTGGGCGGCGCTCCGGCGGTGCCTCCACCACCTCCCCCCTGGAACCGGAGAGGGTGGTCTGGGGTCTCAACTCCGTCTCGTCCGTGGCGACGTCGCCGCCCAGGGCCGAGGGCGCCGCCGCGGTATCCTCTGTACCGAGGTCAACCTCCAGGTAGGGCTCGGAAAACTCCACGTCGGGCCGGGGCACCTCGATCTCGCGCGCGGCCTGCTGGCCCATGCGCTGCCCCAGCTCGGGGCCCACGCCCTGAACGGCCTCCAGCATGGCCTCCCGAAATTGCGTCATGTCCTCGAAGCGGTCCTCGGGCTCCCTGGCCAGCGCCTTGAAGATCACCTCCGCCAGCTCCTCCGAGACCCTCTCGCCGTCCACCTCCAGCGGAGCCGGCTCCTCGGCCCTGTGCTTGAGCACGAGCTGTCCCAGGCTGTCGGCGTGGTAGGGCAGCTGGTCACCGACGAGCTCGTAGGCGATGACGCCGAGGGAGTAGATGTCGGTGCGCCTGTCCACGTTCTTGGCGTCCAGGCACTGCTCGGGCGACATGTACATGGGCGTGCCCAGCGTGGTCCCGGTCTGGGTGGCGCCGCTGGTGAAGGTCTGGTCGGCCACGAGCTTGGCTATGCCGAAGTCGAGGATCTTCACCCGCACGCCTGCCGGCATGTCCGGGTCCGGCACCACGAAGATGTTGGCCGGCTTCAGGTCGCGGTGAATGATCCCCGCCTTGTGCGAGGCGTCCAGGGCCGAGGCAGCTTGCGCGATGACCTGGGCCGCCTCCCGGGCCGTGAAGGGGAAGCCGTTCTTGAGGAGATCTTCCAGCTCCCGACCGGCCAGCAGCTCCATCACAAGGTAGACCCCCACGTCCTCCGCGCGGTCACAGTCGTGAATCTGCACGATGCCGGCGTGGCCGATACGGTTGACCGCCCGGGCTTCGTCCATGAAGCGAGCCACGATCCCCAGGTTGGCGATCATCCGCTGGTGCAGGACCTTGATCGCCACCCGGCTCTGAATCTCGGGGTGCTCGCCAAGGTAAACCGCCCCCATGCCGCCCTTGCCCAGGCAGCTCAGGAGCCTGTAGTTCCCCAGGGTCCTGCCTATCAAGGGATCATCGTTGGACATGGCGGTTCCTTCCCGACTGCACTTTCCCGGTAGAGTTTTGGCCGGTCATCTGGATGAATCGTGGAAGTATAGCCTGGCGATGACGGGGGCGCTCCCCGCTCCATGGACTCCGGGTTGCGGCAACCTGCGCGGTGACTTTTCATGAATCAACCCGAGGTTGTCCAAACCCGGGCAACCACCTGCTCCCGTGAACAGGACCTGCCGCCTCAAGAAATTCAGGACCGCCGGGGGACACGCCACGCAACATTCGGGCGACCTCGCCGATAACCCTCCTGTTCACAATGGAATCATTACCCCCGGAGATGAAAGGAGAGCCCCATGAGCAATATCGAAGCGTCCCCCTGTGATCACCGCAGACTGCTGGGCTGCGCCAGCTACCATTCCCAGGAGGAGCGGGCCTGGTACGAGCGGCATGAGCCATGGCTCCGGGACCAACTGGAGAACGGCACCACCCGCTGGGCCGACGAGCCCGCCTTCATCGTGGACAGGGCCCTTGACTGGCTGTTCGAGCAGGCCCAGGGCGCCGAGCCCGGCTGGGAGGTGCTGGACATCAGGAAGCTGCTGCTCGAGGAGCTCCCCCTGGGCGGGATACCCGACTACTTCGGCTCGCGCGATGTGCTGCTCGGTCTCAAGGAATTTTTGGAGTGGATGGGCCAAAACGGCAAGCTGGCCCCGGCCACGGCAACCCGACTGGCAAACGAGATCGACGCCTGTCAGGAGGATTTCCTCGACTACTTTGGCGACACCGAGTCAAAGGAAATGAGCAAGGGGCTGTCCGTCCAGCTGTCGAGCATGGACAACCCCGGTGAAGCCTGGCTCAGCTGCCTGCACTGCTACCGCTTCTTTCAGGCCAAGGACCTGCGCCCGGGCTTCGACGGCAGACCCGCAGTCTGCCCCTTCCCCGACTGCGGTGCCGCCGGCCTCGACATCGACATCCACGCCTGGGATGCCTTCCGAAACAACAGAGATCCAAATTGGCCCGCCTCCACCGACGAGCTGCGGCACGGCATGAAGGTACCGTAGAGCCTCCCGAAGCAAAGACAGGAGAAGAAACACCCTGAATCTCACCCGTATTTACTGCCGACTCCTCAGAATCCGCACCGTAGCGCCCAATTAATCTGTCCCGGTTTTCGGCTCGAAATAGGGTGACAGGCTTGCCCCGTAATTCAGGAGCCCGCACTTCCAATCGGCCATCGTCCTCTACGCCCGAAGTGACGAGACCTCGTACCGGGAAGTCCAGCTTTGGCTGACAAGCAGCACGGCTAAACGCCAATTATCTACAATTTGAAATCTGACGGTTGAGGCTCTTGATGGCG
>CAZEFW010000115.1:0-30678 GCA_964511535.1 uncultured Myxococcales bacterium
TCTCTCTGGCTGTGCCCGGCTTCTCGTTGGTGCGCCAGGCAAGCCAGTGGGCGCACGATATGAACCCCAGGTCGGCCCACGCTTCACGCCGGTCCATCTCCTCTATCAGCAGCAGCAATCGGCAGGTCGCAGCCTGAATATGGGCTGACAGGACGGCGATATTGTCACCCAACTCGTCGTTGGAATTTCGAGACAGATCGGGTGCATTCTCACTGGATTATTCCAGGGTCATTTTCGGCCTTTTTGCTATTGATTTCGGAGGCTTAAGTGTATCAGAACAGGCGTATATTTCAACCCTTGGAGGGCAGAAATACACGAAAAAGACCAACTAATTTCAAGTGATATGGGCGCCTACAACCAGGTTTCAGGCCCATCGGTCTGCTGCCTGCTAGACTTGTAGGGTACGGGGAGTACGGAGCGGGTGTGGGCGTACTACGGGCGAGGTGAACGTCATGAGTAAAAAGCGGTTCTGGATTCTGCTGCTGCTGATCTTGCTGGCCATCCTCTGGATCTGGTTCGTGGGCGACCGGGAGACCGGGACGCAAGCCGAGCGGGCTGCGCAGCCTTCTTACGCAGGGCTGACCTCGGGCGAGCGCCTGCTGGTTGACCTGGACAACGACCTGTCCGAAGCCGAGGTGCAGCAGCTGGCCCGGCGTTACGGCCTGACCCTGCGGCCCAACAGCCGCTTCTCATTGCGCGAGCGCCTGTTCGGTTCGCCAGTGCGCGGCCGAGATCTGACCGAGGTGCTGCGCAAGCTGCGCGCCGACCCGAGCGTGGAGCACGCCGAGCTCGACCTGACCTACGGCATCCCGCCGCTGGAGGGGGCGCTCACCGCGTTCTCCGCCGCGCCGCCCTCCACCGAAGAGGCCGCCGCGTCCTTCCCCAACGACCCGCGCTACAAGCACCAGTGGCACCTGCGCCAGATCAACATGCCGCAGGTGTGGCCCGGCGCCACGGGCAAGGGCGTGGTGGTGGCGGTCATCGACACCGGCGTGGCCTACATGGACCACGGCACGAGCGCGCAGAAGAAGAAGCGCACCTTCAAGCAGGTGCCCGATCTGAAGGGTGCGCGCTTCGCCCGGGGCTATGACTTCGTCAACGACCACGAGCGCGGCCTGGACGACCACGGCCACGGCACCCACGTGGCCGGCACCATCGCCCAGTCCACCAACAACGGCGTCGGCGTGGCCGGCACCGCCTACGGCGCCACCATCATGCCGCTCAAGGTGCTCAACGCGCGCGGCTTCGGCAACATCGCGGACATCGCCGAGGCGATCCGCTTCGCCACGGACAACGGCGCCAAGGTGATCAACATGAGCCTCGGCGGCGGCAGCTCCTCGCGCATCCTCGGCGCGGCGGTGAAGTACGCCCACGACCGGGGCGTCACCGTGGTGTGCGCGGCGGGCAACGAGAGCCGCGGCAAGGTGGGCTACCCCGCGGCATACCCCGGCGCCATCGCTGTGGCCGCCACCCAGTACGACCGCAAGACCACCTTCTACTCCAACTGGGGCAAGGCCCTGGACGTGGCCGCGCCCGGGGGCAACACCCGCGAGGACCTCAACGGCGACGGCCTGCCCGACGGCGTGCTGCAGAACACCATCCTGCCCGGCCGCCCCGAGCTCAACGACTACCTGATGTTCATGGGCACCTCCATGGCCTCGCCCCACGTGGCCGGCCTGGCCGCGCTCATCATCCAGCGCGGCGTCACCGAGCCCGACGCGGTGGAGCGCGTGCTCAAAAACAGCGCCAACCACCCGGACGGCAAGGAGTGGGACGAGCGCTATGGCGCGGGCATCGTGGACGCAGCCGCAGCCCTGTCGCGCACCAAGAACGCCTGGGGCGGCGGCAAGCTGCTGCTCTCCTCGGTGCTGGGCCTGGGGTTGCTGTTCGGCCTGCGCCGTCGCGGCGCGCAGGTGCTGCGCGTGGGACCCTCCATGGTGCTCGGGCTCGTCATCGGCTCGGCCGGTTTGTTCTTCCTGTCCGGCCTCGGCCTGCCCGGCCCCGTGGACACGCTGCTGACCCGCGGCCTGCCCGCCTGGGGCCTCATCTTCGGCCCCGGCTGGCGCGCCCTGCCGCTTGTCATGAGCGCCCTGCCGCCGCTGCTGCTGACGGTCTTGCTCTGGCGCCTGGCCGGCCTGCGGGCCCTGCTGTACGGCCTGTGCGTGGGCGTGGGCGCCCACCTGCTGTTCCACGTGTTCTTCGACAGCGCGGACGTGCGGCTGATCCCCGACGCGCTGGACGGCGCGTGGCTGGCGGTCAACGCGGCGGTCTGTCTGGGGCTGGGGGCGCTGCTGGCGCGCAAGTAGCGCCGGCGCTTCTACAACATGGGCTCCGCGCCAAGGCTCCAGGGCCGCATCAGGTAGACGCGGCATCCTGCCGCGTTTCAACGCCACGACGAACAGCATAAAGCGGCGAGGCGCCGCTTCTACCGCGTGGGCTCCGCGATGAAGGGGCCGCTACGGCCGAATGGCCTTGGGCGCGGTGCCGTTTTCCAGGTCGTCTGCCAGCGCGGGCAGGTGGTTGCTCGCCACGCCCCAGCGCAGGTTGCGCCAGCGGCTCTGGTGCATCAGCCAGGTGGACAGGGCGTCGGACAGCCAGCGGGTGGCCAGGGGCCGTTCGCCTGCGATGTCCTTCTTCTCCCAGCGGTCGGTGCTCAGGTCGAACACCCGCGGCACGCCCTTGCCGCCCACGCGCAGCTTCCAGTCGCGCAGGCGGATGGTGTGGGCCAGCTCGTACTGGCTGGCGATGGCCGGCCTGGGGTAGCCGCGGCCCAGCCCCTGGGACAGGGGCAGCAGCGACTCGCCCTGCACCCGCTCCGGGATGGGCGCGCCCAGGGCGTCGAGGATGGTGGGCATCACCGACAGCACGTCCACGCCCTCCTCCACCCGCACGCCCTTGCCGAACATGGGGGGGTAGTTGATGATCAGCGGCACCGCCACCACCGTGTTGCGCACCGACGAGCCATGGCCGATGCGGCCGTTTTCCCAGTGCTCCTCGCCGTGGTCCGCGGTGATGATGATCATGGTCTTGTCGCGGATCCCCTTGGCCTCGAGCGCCTCGAGCACCCGGCCGAGGTGCTTGTCGTTGAACGACACGGTTGAGTCGTAGATCGCCTTGACGCGCTCCTTGTCGGTCTTGGACACGCGCAGCTTGCCGGTGGCCATCTTCTCGACGGTCTTGCCCATGACGTTCTTCTTGAACCGGCCGTGGTACGGCTTGGGGTAGTACTCGTCGAGCCAGGGCTGGCGGCCGCGGTACGACACGTGGGGGTCGATGGTGCCGATGTACAGATAGAACGGCTTGTCGCCGTGCTTGTTGATGAAGTTGATGGCGTGGCCCGCCAGGCGCTTGGCGTCCAGCCCGCCCCCCTTGTGCAGGGTGTTGCGGAACGTCTTGAAGCCGTCGGCGAAGCCCCAGAAGCGGCTGATGAAGCCGTTGGCCACCCAGCAGGCGGTGTGCAGGTCGCTGCCCTTGTTGATCGCCTCGGGCAGGGTGGTGTAGCTGGCCTTCATCTTGTTCTTGGGCGAGATGAAGCGCGCCTGCTTGGGGTACATGCTGGTCCAGATGGACGCGTGGCTCACCCGGCTCTCGGTGCCCTGGATGAACGCCCGCGGGAACACGGTGCCGGTCTTGACCAGCGCGTCGAACACCGGCGTCTTGACCCGGGTCTTGGGGTTGTAGGACGACAGCACGTCCGAGCGCAGGGTGTCCACCATCCAGAACAGCACATGCTTCGGCTTCTTGCTGCGGTCCACCTTGGGCAGCGCGCCGGCGCGCACCAGCGCGGCGCCGGCCAGGGTCATGCCCGCGCACTTGTCGCCCGCGGCGGTCAGCTCCAGCCGGCCCACGCGGCCGGACAGCGACGTCAGGTCCACGTAGGTCTCGGCCATGGCGCCCGGGGCCAGGCCGGTCTCCTGGCGCGTCTCGGAGATGGGGGCGCCGTCCCGCGCCGTGAGCTTGACCTGCACGGCGCAGCGCTGGCCAGGGGCCTGGGCCGCGAAGCGCAGCTTCAGCTTGGTCCCCTTGTAAGGATAGATGTAGTAAGCCAGGCCGCCGCCAGCCGGCAGGTACAGCCCCTTGCCGTCGTGGGGCGCCGCCACCTTCACGGTGGTCAGCTTGCGCGGCCCGAGGTGCAGCCAGCCCACCGCGCCGTGAGCCCGCCGGCCGGCGATGCGGCCCCGCGCGGCCCAGCGCAGCTGCAGCTTGTTCTCGCCCTGCTTCAGCGCGCCACCAGGCAGGTCCACGTGCACCGTCTGCCAGCCCTTCTCCATCTTCAGGCTGGCCACCTCCTTCTTGTTCAGCTCCACCTTCAGCCCGCTGGCGGCGTTGAGGCTGTACAGGCGCATGGACAGCTGCTTCGCCCCGGCCTGCGCCGCGCTCACCGGGAAGGTGATCCAGCTCACCGGCTTGTGACCCACGGCCGCCTTCTCGCCCGCCACCTTCTTGCCCAGCTCGAAGGTGATCCAGGGCCGGCGGAAGTTCATGTACTTGGCGAAGCCTGGCTCGCCGGCCGGGATGAACAATCCGCCATCGCGGATCAGGTGGGCCAGCAGGCGGTTGGCGTGCAGATCGAAGACCGGGTGGTGCGCCCCCTTGAGCTTCGGCAGCGAGGAACGCGCGGGCGCGCCAGCGGCCACACCGGGCGCCTTCTGCTCGGCAGCCGCGCGGCCGCCGCCGGGGTCGGCCCGGTGCCCCTCGGCCGCCGTGGTGTTGCGCGAGCTACATGCGGTCCAGAGCGCAGCCACGAGGGCCAACGGCAGAGCCGGAACTGAAAAGAGGAGGATTGCCTTTCGGCCAGGCACTATTTTCATGTGAAAAACCTATTGGAAGGATCCCGGGTTGGCAACTATATGGGGAGTTTGACTGATCCGTCGCTGGAGGTGTTCAAATTATGAAGGCGCTCGTCACCGGAGGGGCCGGGTTCATCGGCTCTCACATCGCCCACAAGCTGCTGCGAGAGGGCTACCACGTGGTGGTGATCGACAACCTCTCCAGCGGCCGGGAGGAGAACCTGGCGGGCCTCGGCGCAGAGGTGGAGCTGGTGGAGGGGGACATCCGCGACGCCGCGCTGGTGACCCGGGCGGCCGCCGGCTGCCGGCTGGTGTTTCACCAGGCGGCGGTGGTCTCGGTGCCCTACTCCGTACAGCACCCGCGAGAGACCCACGCGGTGAACATCGCCGGCACGCTCAACGTCCTGCTCGCGGCGCGGGACGCGGGGACCGAGCGGCTGGTCTTCGCCTCGTCGGCGGCGGTCTACGGCGAGGATCCGGCGCTGCCCAAGCGCGAGTCCATGACCCCCGCGCCGGTGTCACCCTACGCGGTGGAGAAGCTGTGCGTGGAGCATGACCTGGCCGTGTTCAACCAGCTGTACGGCCTGCCCTGCGTGTCGCTGAGATACTTCAACGTGTTCGGGCCGCGCCAGGATCCCGGGTCGCCCTACAGCGGGGTGACCAGCATCTTCGTGGACCGGCTGCGCCATGACCGTGACCCGATCATCTACGGTGACGGGGAGCAGTTTCGGGACTTCGTCGCCGTGGACAACGTGGTGCAGGCCAACTGGCTCGCGGCGACGCACGCCGACGCGCCTGGCAAGGTGTTCAACGTCGGCTGCGGCCAGCGCACCAGCCTCAACACCCTGCTGGTCACCCTGGGCCGCATCACCGGACACGAGTCGAACCCGACCTACGAGGCGCCAAGAGCCGGCGACATCCGCGAGTCGGTGGCGGACATCTCGCTGATCAGGCAGACGCTGGGCTATGAGCCAACGGTGGGGCTGCAGCAGGGGCTGGAGGCGCTGGTGGCGTACGAGACCGGCTCGGGAGGGGGAAATAAAAAATAAGGAACAAGAAACGAGAAACTAAAAAGTAAGCGGCAATCGCCATTTTTTGTTCAGCATTTTTTGTTCAGCATTTTTTGTTTCACCGGTCCGTCGTCCACTCCAGCTCACCCTTCGCCCACCGACGAAACCCTTCCACGGCCGCTGCGTTGAGCACCACGAAGGTGTGGCTCAGCCGCGACAGGGCGCCGCCCTTCTTCCCGGTGATGTGCGCGCGCAGGGCCATGCCGTAGACCGCACCTTGCCCCGCCAGCGTGGCAGCGTACAGCGGCCAGCCGGGCGCGCCTGTGGCCACGAGCACGAGGTTGCTCGCCAGCAGGGTGCCGAGGGCCACCGGGCAAGCCAGGCGCATCAGCTTGTGCGAGACGAACTGCGCGAAGATGCGGTTGCGCCGCGGGTTGAGCAGTCCCGGCAGCATGCCGAGCAGCTGGAAGTTGCCAGCCAGGGTGCGAGCCTTGCGCGCGAACTCGCCGGACAGTTCCGCCTCCCTGTCGTGACAGGTCGCGCCCGGCTCGAACAGCACCCGGTATCCCTTGAGCACGATCTGCATCGGCGTGTACACGTCGTCGAGCAGGCAACGCTCTGGCAGCGGCTCGAACAGGTGCCGGCGGATGGCGTACAGCGCGCCGGTGGCGCCCACCACCGAGTCGACCCTCGCCTCGGCCGCGCGGATCTGCTTCTCGTAGGTCCAGTACGCCCCGGGCCCGCGGTCGCTGTCCATGATCAGCTCGCCGCTCACCGCCCCCACGCGGGGGTCGCCAAACAGCGGCGTCATGGCGCGCAGGGCGCCGGCGTCGATACGCTGCCGCACGTCGCAGAAGAGCACCACCTCGCCGCTGGCCTGCTGCACCCCGGCGTTGATGGCCGCGGCCTTGCCGCCGGGCGTCTCAAGCCGAACCAGGCGCACGCGCTGGTCGCCGCACTCCTTGACCACCGCGTCGGTGCCGTCGGTGGAGCCATCGCTCACCACCACCACCTCCAGCTTGTCCGCCGGGTAATCCAGCGAGAGCAAGTTGGTCAGCTTGTCGCCGATACGCGGCGCCTCATCGCGCGCGGCCATCACCACCGAGACGGACGGCTCGATCTGGCCGGTCCGCACTCGCCGCGGCCGGAGCCTGGCCAGCGCGCTGATGGCCAGCGGGTACCCCGCGTAGGTGTAGCCAAGCACGCCCACCGACGACCAGTAGGTGATGGTCGGGATGATCCACATGCGATTTGAGCCTACCTAACGGTACCCACAGCCGCCAGCGGTTTCGGCGGAGCGCTCAACCGACAACCGTCAACTGTTAACGGTTGTCGGTTTACAGTCGAGGGCCAGCAGCCGAGACATTCTGGCATTCTGGCATTCTGGCATCCTGGCACTCTGGCATTCGAGCGAAGCTCGCCCTAAAGCTTCGGCGCCTTTGGCACCACCGGCTTGTTGATCAGGATGTCCTGCAGCGCCGGGCTCAGCGGGTCACGCTGCTCCGAGGCGATCTTGGCCAGCTGCTCCACCTCCGCCTTGTCACCCCTCTCCACGATGAACCGCGCCGCGGCCATGCGCAGCATGGGCGGGAACTGCGGCCTGGCGTAGCCGAGCACCTTGCCCTTCTCCTTGCGCGCCATCTCGATCAACTTGAGCGCGGCGCCGACCTTGACCAGCTCGCTCGACACCGGCGAGGCCATGATCATCACCATGCCCGGCTCGTAGGTCATGTCGCTGATGCCCTTGATGGCTTCCTTGAGCTCGGCGGCGGTCTTGCTCTGGTACACCGTGTCGAGCGCCTTGAGCTGCGCGGCGCTCATGCCCAGCGGCCTGGCCTGGGTCAGGGCCTGGTCGATGAACCCGATGAGCGGCCCATAAGGGTTTGGCGCCCTCGGGTTCTTCTCCTGCAGCTTCTTCTGCTCCTCGAGCCCGCCCTTCTCCAGGGTCGCCCGCATCACCTTGAGCGCGTCCACCGCCTCGGTGGTGCCGAGCATGGCCAGCGCCTCGATGGACGAGCGCTGCACGAACGGCATCTCTTTGTCCTGCAGGAACTTGCTCAGGTCGGCCACGCGAAACATGTGCAGCTGAACCATCATCATGGCCATGAAGGCGCGCTTCTTCACCGGCAGTCGGTGGTGAGCGATGATGCGGCGCATGGCCTTGACCGCCGGCAGGCCGAGCCGCGCCAGCTGGCGAGACGCCTCCGGCATCTCCGCGATGCTCGCCTTGAACGCCCACTTGTAACCCTCGAGAACCGCCGCGGGCCACTTGTCCTCTTCGAAGTCCTCGGTGGAAGGTTTGCGCGGCTCCTCCTGCGAGCCGTGACCATGGCCATGGTGGTCGTGGCCGTCGTCTTCCTCCACGGGCGCCTTGCCCGCCTTGGCCGCCTTGATCTTCGCCTCGCGGGCCTCGGCGCGCTTGCGGTCACGCTCCCGCTGCTCCTTGACGTGAGGCGCCTCTTCTGCGGCTTTCTGCTTACATCCAGAAATGCAAAAAATAGCTAAAAAGATTATTAAGCAAGTTTTAACCATATTCATGATTCCTTCAGATATCCTTCGGGTGTCGCCATCGCAACCCCGTTAATCCGCCAGGTATTCCAGGAGGTCCCTCAGGTCCTCCACCCGCTCCTTGTTGGCGGTGGTCAACATGAGCACCGCCTGACCGTCCTTCCAGGTCACGCGGGTACGAACGCCGGCCAGGTGCAACGGGCAGCCCTTGCGATGCCCCCGCGCCTTGCCGAACGCCACGTGGCAGAGCACCATCCAGCGCAGCCTGCGCACCGCCTGGCGCGCGGCGCTCACCATGACGCTGGCGCCCCCCGCCACCTCCTTGAAGCCCGACCACTTCAGCCGGGTCAGCGGACAGGTGGTGCGGTCCTGGCGGTCGAGCGCCGCGCAAGCCGGGTGGGAGAACGACTCCATCGACAGGCTGCTGCGGCTGTGGCTCTCGGTGTGCTCGCTGTGCGCGCGCTGCTGGTAGCCCTCCAGGTTCAGGCCATCCTCCGGAAAGCGACGCTTCTCCTCGTCCCACGGCTGGGGCCGCTCCTCCGAGGCCTTGCGCGAGCCGCTCTTTTTGACATCACCCCGCACAAAGGAGGGCTGCGCCGGCGGCTTGTCTGCCGCCTCTCCATGACTGCATCCGAGCATGACGATGCAAAGGAAGATGGTTGCGCGTTGAGGCATGTGAGTGTCCTATTGATACGGCTAGGGTGCGTCAATATAGCAGCGACAGAGGAATGATGGAAACCACCGCAGCGGTCATCTCCAGCACGGCCCGGCGCCACGGGCTGCAGCTCCACGCGGAGCAGCTCGATGGGCTCGTGCGCTACCTGCATCTGCTCGAGCGCTGGAGCGCCACCCTGAACCTGACGGCTGACCCCGCCCCCGCCGTGGTGGCTGCCGAGCACCTCCCCGACGCCATGGTCATCGCGCGGTTACTGCGACAGCTCGAAGTGACGCCCGGTGTGGTGGTGGACGTTGGCTCCGGCGCCGGCTTTCCTGCCCTGCCTCTCGCCCTGCTGCTCCCGGCCGCCACCTTCACCCTCGTGGAATCGAGAATGCGCCGGTGCAGCTTCCTGAACACCGCCGTGCATCAGCTCGGCCTCAGGGCGCGTTGCGCTGTGCTTCAGCAGCGGCTGGAGCAAGCGACGCTGCCCGCAGCATCCCTTGCCACCTCCCGGGCCACCTTCCCTCCACAGCAGTGGCTCGAACTGGCGCCCGCGCTGGTGCAGCAGGACGGCCTCGTCTGCTTGCTCACCACAGACCTCGATCTGGCCCCAGAATCTTCCGGACGGTTGCATCGTGAAGCTTCAGAGCGCTACACCCTGGCCTCCGGGAAGAACCGGGTCGCCGCCCTCTACCGGCGGCTCGACTGATCCGGAGATGTTTCACGTGAAACATCGAACCCTTCCCGAGCTCGCGATGTTCCACGTGAAACATCGCGACCGAACCCGCTCGAGATGAACAAGGAGAATGGTCCATGAACCGTGGCTTCTACGTCATCGGCACTGCACCTGAAGTAGGCAAGACCCTGTTCTGTGCCGCGTTCGCGCGCCACCTGGCCAACCATGATCAGAGGCCAGGCGTCTTCAAACCGATCGACACCGGCTGCCCGGTTTCACGTCTCCCCGATGCTGTTAGCGAGGTGGGCGGCATTCCTGGCGAAGTGGACGCAGAGGCCGCCCAGGCGCTGCTCAACCTGCAGCAAATTGCGGGTCCGACTCCCTCTTACATCATCGGCCAGACGCCCCCCTCTTCGCTCGAACCGCGCGATGCACCGCTGCTTCGTGAAGCAGCCCGCCGTGATGACCTCGAGCTGGCCGATATCTCCCCCTATCGTTATGCGCCCACGCTGGAGCCTGCCATCTGCGCACGCTACGCAGATGCACCCATCGACTTCGATGAGCTGCTCGGCGCGTACCACGTCATCGAAAACGAAAGCGACATGGTGTTGGTGGAGGGCTCATGGTCACTCATGAGCCCCATCGATCAGCATCGCACGCAGCTCGACCTGGTCGAGGCGCTTGAGTTGCCGGTAATTTTGCTGGCCCCTTCCAGTCCTGGCGTGGTTGGACCATGCCTGACCGCTGCGAGTCTGCTCGCCTCCCGGGGTGTTGAGCTTTCGGGGGTGGTTCTTAATCGGATTTCGTCAGATCTGGCGTTCGATGAGGCTGCTAATCCGTTTCAAATAGAAACTCACATCGGCGATGTCGTACGCGGCGTAATTTCACACTTCGAATCTGACAAACTCCACGATCTGGACCACTTGGCCGAGCGGTTGCGGGTCCATGTCGATCTTCAAGGGTTTCGTTTAGAAACTGACAGCTAAGGGGTCTGGCGACGCCGGGGTGCGCAAAAGAAGGGCTCCAGGCACCCAGAAAGTATACTTCTGAGTCCTGCAGTGGGCCACTTTTGGGCCCCCTTTTCAGATGTCGAGGTTCTTGACGGACAGCGCGTTGGTCTCGATGAACTCGCGGCGGGGCTCCACCTGGTCGCCCATGAGCACGGTGAAGACGCCGTCCGCCACCATGGCGTCGTCGATGCGTACCTGAAGCATGGTGCGCTTGTCCGGGTCCATGGTGGTCTCCCAGAGCTGGTCCGGGTTCATCTCACCGAGGCCCTTGTAGCGCTGGATGGTCAGGCCCTTGCGCCCGATGCGCTCCACATGGTCGATGAGCTGCTCCATGCGCTCCAGCACGATGTCCTCGCCGCTGATCAGCACCTTGTAGGGTGCCTCGCCGTAGGCGGCGAAGGAGCGGTACAGCGCGCGCAGCTCGGTGAGCTCCGGCGAGGCGAGCAGCGCCATGTCCACGGTGGTGTAAACCGGCGCGCCGTCCACCTGGGTCTCGCACACCACCTGCTGGCAGTCGTACTCCTCGTCCGGCTCCAGCTCGAACTTCACCGGCAGCACCTCGGGCAGGTGCGACTCGAGGTACTCCTGGCTCATGGCGAGCGCCTCGTCCAGCCGCTGCGGGTCGCGCAGGGTCTCGTCGGAGATGGCCTCGCTCCGCGCCAGCGCGCCCAGGAGGCGAGGGTCGCCCTTGCGGCTGATCTTTGCGAACACCTTGCGGAACCGCATGGCCTGCAAGGTCAGCTCGCGCAGCTGCGGCCCGCTGGTGGTCTCGCCGCCGCTGGCCACCATCTGCATCTCCTCGGTGGCGGTGCGCACGATGAAGTCGTCGAACGCTTCCTCGTTCTTCAGGTACATCTCGCGCTTGCCCTTCTTGACCTTGTACAGCGGCGGCTGGGCGATGAAGAGGTGCCCCCGCTCCACCAGCGAGGGCATCTGCCGGAAGAAGAAGGTCAACAGCAAGGTGCGGATGTGCGAGCCGTCCACGTCGGCGTCGGTCATCACCACCACCTTGTGGTAGCGCAGCTTGGCCAGGTCGAAGCTGTCCTCGCCGATGCCGGTCCCGAGGGCGGTGATCATGGTGGAGATCTCTTGCGAGTCGAGCATGCGCCCGAACCGCGCCTTCTCCACGTTGAGAATCTTGCCGCGCAGCGGCAGGATGGCCTGGGTGCGCCGGTCCCTGCCCTGCTTGGCGGAGCCCCCCGCGCTGTCCCCCTCGACGATGAATATCTCGGCCTGAGCAGGGTCGCGCTCCTGGCAGTCGGCCAGCTTGCCCGGCAGGGTGCTCGAGTCGAGGGCGCCCTTGCGCTGGACCATCTCGCGCGCCTTGCGCGCCGCGTCCCGGGCGCGGGCGGCCATCACCGCCTTCTCGATGATGCCCTTGGCGTTCTTCGGGTTCTCCTCGAGGTACTGCGCCAGGTGCTCGGCCACCGCCGCCTCGACGATACCCTTGACCTCGCTGGAGACCAGCTTCTCCTTGACCTGGCTGTTGAACTTCGGGTCCGGGTGCTTGACGCAGATGATGGCCGTCAGCCCCTCGCGCAGGTCGTCCCCCGAGAGGTTCGCCTTGAGGTCCTTGAGCAGGTTCGCCTGGCTGGCGTAGTTGTTGATGGTGCGCGTCAGCGCGGTGCGGAAGCCGGTCAGGTGCGTGCCGCCGTCCCGGTTGGGGATGTTGTTGGTGTAGCAGCGCACCATGTCCTGGTACGAGTCGTTCCACTGCAGCGCGATCTCCACGCCGATGCCGTCGCGCTCGTCGGACAGGCTGATCACCTCCTCGGTGACCGCCACCTTGTTTCGGTTGAGGTACTCCACGAACGACGCGATGCCCGCGTCAGAGTAGAACTCGTCTCGCCGCTCCTCGCGCTCGTCCTGCACCACGATGATCACGCCGCGGTTGAGGTACGACAGCTCGCGCATGCGCGTGGCGATGATGTCGTAGGAGAAGTTGGTGTCGGTGAACACCTCGGGGTCCGGCTTGAAGGTGATCTTGGTGCCGGTCTTTTCGGTGTTGCCCAGCTTGGCCAGGTCGCTGGCGGCGTCGCCGCGGTTGTACTCCTGCTGCCAGATGGCGCCGTCGCGCCGCACCTCGAGCTTGAGCCACTCGGACAGCGCGTTGACCACCGAGACGCCCACGCCGTGCAGGCCGCCCGATATCTTGTAGCTGTTGTCGTCGAACTTCCCGCCGGCGTGCAGCACGGTCATGATGACCTCCGCCGCCGAGCGGTTCTCCTCGGAGTGTTTGTCCACCGGGATGCCGCGGCCGTTGTCGCTAATCATCACCGAACCGTCGAAGCGCAGCTTCACCTCGACGCGGTCGCAGTGGCCTGCGAGCGCCTCGTCGATGGAGTTGTCCACCACTTCGTAAATCATGTGGTGCAGGCCCGTGCCGTCATCGGTGTCACCGATGTACATGCCGGGCCGCTTGCGCACCGCTTCCAGGCCGCGCAGCACCTGAATGGAGTCGGCGTCATACCCGTTGGCGTCGCGGGCTTGCTCGTTTTCTGTCTCTGCAGGAGGGAGTGGGTTATCCGACAACTGAAGGGTTCCTTCTATTGAAAATCATTAGCGTTTCGGCAACCTATAATATTTATCACAGAGACGGCTCCGAGTAAAGCCAAATCGGCCTGATCAGGCAGGGGTAATTAACCCGTTAAGTACCTGAAAATCATGGCGATTTTTCTCTACTTCGATGAGCTGCAGCCGGGTGGTGGTCAGGAAGGTCTGGCAATCAACTTTCGCCATGAAATCAAAAAGATATTTGGAGCGCTCACGGTCCAGCTCCGAGGAGACGTCGTCGAGCAGCAGCACCGGGTAGTAGCCGAGCATGTCGTGAGTGTCCTCGATCTGCGCCAGGCGCAGCGACAACACCAGGGCGCGCAGCTGCCCCTGCGAGCCGAAGGTTCGGGTGGAGCGCCCGTCGAGCGACAGCTCGAGGTCGTCGGTGTGTGGGCCGGCGCAGGTGCGACCGCGTGCCAGGTCCTCGGCCCGCTTGCGCTGCAGCAGCTGCCCCATGGCGGCCGACAAATCAACCACCGCCTCTCCGGCCTCCAGCAGCTCCGGCGCGCTGCCGTAGCCCAGCGAGGCGGTCACGCCGCTGTGTGTGATCTCGTCGTAGGCCCGCGTCACCCTCGGCGCCAGCCGCGCCACGTAGCGCAGCCTCGCAGCCACCAGCGGCGCGCCGAGCTGGCACAGCTGATGATCGTAGACCTCCAGCAGCTCCGGCTCACCGCCCCCCGCGCGCTCGGACAGCAGGTGGTTACGGCTGCGCAGCACCTTCTGGTAGTCGCGCAGCAGGTTGTGATAGGCGGGCCACACCGCGGCCACCGCCTGGTCCAGCAGCCGCCGCCTGGCGCCCGGAGACCCCCGCGGCACCTGCAGGTCCTCGGGGCAGAAGGTGGTCACCGACAGGCCGCCGAGGTAATCCACCGCGGAGCGCACCGCCTTGCCATCGGCCCGCAGGCGGCGGCTCCCGGGGCCGAGCCGCACCTCCAGCAGCCGCGTCAGCTCCGCGCCCTGAACCTCGGCGCGCACCGCCGCCTCCTGCTTCCCGAAGCGCACCAGGTCGGCGTTTCGTGCCCGGCGGAAGGTGCCGAGCCCGCCCACCAGGAAGACCGCCTCGAGGAAGTTCGTCTTGCCCTGGGCGTTGTCACCGTACAGCACGTTGAGCCGCGGGTGCGGCTCCAGAGACAGCGGCTCCAGGTTACGGAAGTCGTGCGCCTCGATGCGTCGAATCAGCACGTGTCAAAGCTGTTCTTGCTGCTGATTTCGCGGGGCGGCGGTGGAATGTTTGAGCCGGAGCTCAATCTACAGACGCATGGGCATGATGACGCCCAGGTAGTCCTCGGACTCCTTGAGCGTGACCAGGCCCGGGTCGAGCTCGCCCGAGAACTTGAGCGCGACCTCCTCGTCGTCGATCTCGCCGAGGATGTCGAGGAAGTAGCGCGCGTCGAAGCCGATGTTCAGCGCCTCGTCGTCGTAGTCCACGTCGAGGTCCTCGTGCGCCTCGCCCAGCTCGGGGTTGTCGCTGCTGACCCGCAGCTGCCCGGGGCTCAGCTCCAGGTGCACGCCGCGGTTGCGGTCCGACGACATGATGGAGATGCGCTTGAGCGAGTCGAGCAGCAGCACGCGGTTGACGAACACGACCTTCTCGGTGCTGCTCGGGATGACCGCCTTGTACGGCGGGAACTTGGCGTCCACCAGCTTGATGGTGAGCACCACGTCGTCGCCGCGCACGATGAGGTTGCCCTCCTTGAGCCCGAGGTCGCAGGTGCCCTCCAGGTTCTCCAGCAGCCTGCGCATCTCCAGCAGCCCCTTGCGCGGGATGATGATGCCCTCCTCCAGCGGCAGCCCCTCGCCTATCTCCGTCTCGGCCTTGCTCAGGCGATGCCCGTCGGTGGAGACCATGCGCATTGTCGGGCCCTGCCACTCCATCAGCACGCCGCTGAGGTGACGGCGGGTCTCGTCGGTGGAGACCGAGAAGATGGTCCTGGCGATCATCTGCAGCAGCACGCCGGCGTCCACCTCGGTCATCTCGGCGTCCTGGTGCTCGGGCAGGCGCGGGAAGTCGCGGTCCGACATGCCCACCATCTGGTACTTCGCCTTGGCGGAGACGATCTCGGCGTAGTTGTTGTCCGTGCGCTTGAAGTGCACCTCGTCACCCGGCACGTTGCGGATGATGTCGAACAGGTGCTTGGCGGCCAGGCTGATGGAGCCCTCCTGCTGCACCTCGGCCTTCACCTCGGCCAGCACGCTGACCCGGAGGTCGGTCGCGGCGCAGAAAATGGTGCCGTCTCCCTCGGTCCGCAGCAACACGTTTGCCAGTATCGGCATGGTGCTCTTCCGGTCGGCGATACTCTGAGCCAGGTAGAGCCCCTTGAGGAACTCGTCCTTCTTGATGGTGATCTCCATGCGTGTCTCCACAGGGGGATTAGAGAGTATTTATTTATATATAAAAGATCACAGTAGTACTAGGGCCTGTTGAAATGGGGACAACTGCCGCACCCGCTGGAGATCGCTGTCCTTTGGGCTGTGGACGGTTGGAGGATGGTTGTGGGTGGAGATTGGGGATAACCGGCGCGTCGGATAATCCACAGCTCTCTCCACAGCACTTGTCCTCCGGTTTCCCACAGATCCCTCCGTGCGCGATATTTTTTGCGAGGCGCTCATAGCTGAAGCTGCCGCTCCAGGGTCTCCACGGCTGTGCGCACCTGCAGGTCCTTCTCCAGCAGCTCCTCGACCTTCTTGCAGGCGCTGATCACCGTCGAGTGGTCCTTGCCGCCGAACCGCGAGCCGATCTCCGGGAAGCTCGACGACGTCATCTTGCGGCTGAGGTACATGGCGATTTGCCGCGGACGGGCCACGGCCTTGTGCCGCTTCTGTCCCCGCAGCTCGCTAACCTTGATGTTGAAGTGCGCCGACACCTCGCGCTGGATGGCCTCGATGGTCAGGTTGGGCGAGGTCTGGGTCATGAACTGCTTGAGCGACTCCTGGGCGAACTCCACCGAGATGATCTGCTCATGCAGCGACGCCACCGCCGCCAGGCGGATGAGCGAGCCCTCCAGCTCGCGCACGTTGGACTTGATGTGCGTGGCCAGATACAGGGCGACGTCGTCGGGCAGCTCGATGTGCTCCACCTCGGCTTTCTTCTTGAGGATGGCCACCCGCGTCTCCAGCTCCGGGGTCTGGATGTCGGCGATGAGGCCCCACTGGAAGCGCGAACGCAGCCGCTCTTCCAGCTGGGGAATCTCGTTGGGGTACTGATCAGAGGTGACCACGATCTGGCGGTTGGAGTCGTGCATCGAGTTGAAGGTGTGGAAGAACTCCTCCTGGGTGCGGTCCTTGCCTGCGATGAACTGGATGTCGTCCATAAGCAGCACGTCGCACTTCTTGCGGTACTTGGCGCGGAACTCGTCGATGCGGTTGGTGCGGAGCATGTTGATGTACTCGTTCATGAACCGCTCGGAGGAGAGGTAAGCCACCTTGAAGCCCGGCTCGCGGCGCTGAATCTCGTTGCCGATGGCGCACAGCAGGTGCGTCTTGCCCAGCCCCACGCCGCCGTAGATGAACAGGGGGTTGTACTTGGCCGCGGGTATCTCAGCCACCGCGCGGGCGGCCGCGTGGGCCAGCTGGTTCGAGGGCCCCACCACGAAGTTGTCGAAGGAGTAGCGCTCGTTGACGTTGTAATCCCACTCCACCTCGGGTTCGTTGCTGCTCTGGACCCGGGCTATCTCCTCCTCGGAGGGCGCCTCCTTGGCCGGCTGGGGCGGCTCCTCCATCTCCAGCGTCACCTCGTAATCTCCCGGGCGCTGGTTCGACAGCTCCTGCAGCACCACCGGCAGGTAGTTGTCCTCGAACCACTCCTTGATGTAGCGATTCGGCGCGCGCAGGGTGAGATGATCACCGTCGATGGAGGTGCAGGCCACGGGCTGCAGCCACATGTCGAAGTTGTGGGGATTGATGCGCTCCTTGAGCGCGGAAAGGGCAGTTTTCCACAGCTCAGGTCCTTGAATTTCTTCGGGATTTTTGGGCGGATTGGACACAGGGCACCACGACGGTGTGAATAACTAGATTCACCCGTGATATTAGTGAGTTATCAGTGATTTGCAGACAGCTATCCACAAGACCAGCACCTGAAAAACCTCCTCCGATATTTGGGGACAGCTGAGCGTTGAGCGTGTGAACACTGGGCTACCAAGTCGGGTCGTCAACTGGCAAGGAAAAAATGCGGCTGAGCGGCATCCGTCCCTAATCGCTGAAGAAAAAAATTTGGTCGTACGCGCCGGAAAAGCAGGATCCAAAAAAGATCCAAAATATGAGCCCGCAACCGCTCAGGATCGGTACTGATTTTGGAAAGTGATCATTCCTCGCAAGATCTTTCTCGACGGAGGATGGATCCTGCCGCGTGAGGATCCCCGATGGATCCTCGCATTTGGGCTGACGCGGGCGCTGTCCCGACCCCATGACGAGCCGCGGACCCACTGCCACCACCACCGGGGCAGTATCCCTTGACACCACCATGCAACGCTGATATCGAATGCTCTCTTTTTTGCAGGAGTACTACCGTGAAGCGGACATATCAGCCGCATAACAAGAGAAGGCGCAGGGTACACGGGTTTCGAGCCCGCATGTCCACTCACTGGGGTCGGAAGACCGTCAACCGCCGGCGGCGCAAGGGCCGCAAGCGGCTGGCCGTGACTACCCCCAAGAAGTGATTGCCCCGGAGCGCCGCACCTCCGCGACCCCTCCGTCTTGACCAGCGCCAGCATGCCCAGGCCTCCCCGAGGGCGCCAGGCTCCCTCCGTGACCCGGAGCGACGAGCGATTCCGCAAGTCGGACAGGCTGCTCAAGCGACCGGAGTTCCTCGCCGTCCAGCGCGGCGGGAAGAAGGTACACCTGCGCGACATGCTGGTCATCGCGCGGGGCGGTACGCGTCGAATGGGCGTGACGGTCACCAAGAAGGTGGGCAACGCGGTACAGCGCAACCGTATCAAGAGGCTGGTGCGAGAGGTATGGCGCCGTCGTCGGGTGAAAATGCCCGAGGGCCTCGAGCTGGTGTTCGTGGCCAAGAAGTCGGCGGTGCGCATGACATTCGATCAACTGAGGCGTCAATTTGACGAGCTCGAGACAAAGCTCTCCAGGGGCAGGTCTTCAAGCCAGCCCGGCCGCTGAAGGCGCTGCCCTGCCGGCGGCGCTCCAGCTGCTTCTGGCGCCCTTGAGGCTGCTGGAGCGGGCGCTCGTCGCCCTGCTGCTGCTCTTCATCGCCGCCTATCGCTTCTGCATCTCGCCAGTGATGCGGCCATGCTGCCGCTTCACCCCGACTTGTTCCGAATATGGCGCCGAGAGCCTGCGCCGATTCGGGCTGGTCAAGGGGCTGCTCAAGACTTGTTATCGGCTGGCTCGGTGCCACCCCTTGTGTGAGGGTGGCCACGACCCACCGTAAGGAGGAGGAACCATGGGCAGCTCCCAGCGGGTCCTGCTAACCGTGGTGATCTGCGTGTTCATCATCATGGCCTGGTCCTACCTGGCCCCGATGCTGGGCCTGGTGCAGAAACCACCGCCCGCGCCGCCCCCCAAGCAGGGGGTGGACGCGCCCAAGACGCCGGGCGCCACGGCGAAAAAAACCGAGACGAAGCCGGCCAGCGAGGGCGCGGCCAAGAAGAGCGCTCCGGGCGAGGTCAAGCCGGCGGAGCAGGAGGCGGGCGAGGGCCCGAGGGCGACCAACGCCGAGGGCATCCACACCTCCATGGACACCCCCACGGCGGTGAGCATCTTCACCGACCGCGGCGCCGCCCTGCGCTCCTGGAAGCTCAAGGACCCGCGCTACCAGCAAGAGACCGAGGGCAAGCTCCGCCCGGTGGACCTGGTCAACACCCCCGAGGGAAAGGGGCCGTGGCCCATCACCACCGTCTTTTCGGACTCCGACTTCTCCCTGCCCGAGGACGCCCGGTTCACCCTCAAGGACAAGGACCGCACCAGCCTGACCTACGTCTGGAAGTCGGACAAGGTGGAGGTGACCAAGAAGTACACCGTCGATCAGGAGCGCACCCTGCTATGGCTCTCGCTCAAGCTGCGCAACCTGACCGGGCGCAAGCTGAACCACCGCCTGGAGCTGCGGCTGTTCAACCAAGAGGAGCCGGGGCAGGGCACACCGAGCTTCACCAACCCGTACCCGCGCATCCCCACGGTGCTGTGCCATGTCAACGGCGAGGTCAACCGGCGCAGCGCCACGGCCGTGCGCGGCGAGGGCGGCGGTTGCACCGCCGGCGGCTGCGGCATGGGCGAGGGCGTGGTCAACCAGACCGGCGAGGTGCTCTGGCTCGGCTCGGGCGACCGCTACTTCCTCACGGCAGTGGTCCCCACCGACGAGCCGGTCACCAGGCGGTGCGAGCTCAACGTGCTGGAGGAGAACATCATCCAGGGGGCGATGCTCTACCCCAAGGAGGAGCTCGACCCGGGCAAGTCGCGCACCTGGAAGTTCACTGTCTTCGTGGGCGCCAAGGAGCTGGGCGGCCTCGACTCGGTCAAGGGCCCGCCGGCGGCGCCCGAGGTGAACCTGCACGAGTCGCTGGAGTTCGGCTGGTTCACGGTGATCTGCCGGCCGATGCTCGGGCTGATGCAGTGGTTCTACAAGTTCGTCGGTAACTGGGGCCTCTCCATCATCCTGCTCACCCTGGTGGTCAAGCTGCTGACCCTGTACTGGACCCAGAAGAGCATGCGGTCGATGAAGAACATGCAGCGGCTCAAGCCGGAGATGGACAAGCTGAAGGAGAAGTACGGCGAGGACAAGCAGCGCCTGAACCAGGAGATGATGAACCTGTACAAGGCGCACAACGTCAACCCGCTGGGCGGGTGCCTGCCGATGCTGATCCAGATGCCCGTCTGGTTCGCGCTCTACCGCACCCTCGGTAACGCGGTGGAGCTGTACCGCTCGCCCTTCGTCGGGTGGATTACCGACCTGACCGCGCCGGACCCGTACTACATCCTGCCCGTGGCCATGGGCGCCGCCATGTACGGCCAGCAGCTCATCACGCCGCAGCCGATGGAGGGGACCCAGGCCAAGATGATGAAGTACGTCATGCCGGGCATGTTCACCGTCATGATGCTCGGCCTGCCGTCGGGGCTGACGCTCTACATCTTCGTCAACACGGTGCTGACCATCGTGCACCAGTACTACATGAACAAGACCGACCCCCACAAGGGCAAGCCGGTCGAGGTGGATAGCGCGCCGGCGCAGATGCCGGGCCGGGCCATGCACGAGAAGCCGTCGCCCACGGGGGGCAAGAAGTCCAGGGGCCCGTCGGGCAGGGCAGCCAAGAAGACCAAAAAACGGAAGCGCAAGAAATGACCACGGACCACAAGGCACGCGCCGCCGAGGCGCTCAAGGAGATCATCGTCCTGATGGGCTACGACTTCGAGGTCGAGGCCAGCGAGCAGGACGATAAGATACGGCTGGAGATCACCGGCGATGCCGAGGGGGAGCTGGTGGGCGAAAAGGGCGCCACCCTCGACGCCCTGCAGTTCATCGTGGGCCGCATCGTGGGCCGCGGCGATGACCGGTGCCGGCAGCCCATCGTGCTGGAGGACGGCGGCTACCGTCAGCGGCGGGACGACGCGCTGGTGGAGCTGGCGGACAAGGTGAAGGACAAGGCGGTCGAGACGGGCATGATCGTGTCGCTCAACCCGATGAGCGCCCACGACCGGCGCATCCTTCACATGACCCTGCGCGACGATCCAGCCGTGTCCACCGAAAGCGAAGGTGAAGGGGACCACCGACGCATCCTGATCATCCCGAGCTAGCGGTTTAGTTCGTCTTCAGTAAAACCTGCCGATAGAGCCGGAATAGCCCTTCTCTGTGCAGCGGGTCGAGGACCTGGACCGGGCCCGTGCGAGGCTCCCGTGGGGAAAACAGGCTCGGCTTGAGCAGATAGAACAGCGCCAGCTCGTCGGTCAGGTCGGCCAGCTGCACGGCGTAGTGCCGGGCCACCGCCGGACGGGCGAGCAGGGTCGAGAGCAGGGCGGCGGCCGGCGAGGCGGCGGCCTCTCCTCGCGCGGGCGGGGCGGCTGCCCAGGCGTCCGGCTTCTTCGACGCGGGGCCGTGCACGATGTAACGCAGCGCGAGGCCCGAGCGGGCCAGGGCGGCCCAGGACGCGGGGTCGAAGCGGGCGTTCCAGGAGCGGCGCGGCCCCGGGGCGCCGGAGAGCACCACCTCGCTGATCTTCGCGCGCAGGGCCGGGCGCTTTTTGAGCAGCCGGGCCAGGGTGCCGGTGGGACCGAGGGCGAGCACCGTGACCGGGCCGGACAGCTTCAGGCTGGACAGCGGCAAGACATCCACCGGCTTGAGCGTCACCGGCATTGCCTGCATCAGGGTCCGCACGACCCCGGATCTGAAGGGCGGGGCAGGGCGGGGCGGCCGGTGATCCGTCGACGCCGTGAGCACGGGGATCTGCCGGCGGTCCATGGCTGACAGCAGGCGTGAGATCACCACCGCGCCCCGGCTGGTGTCGAGCACGCCATCGCCCAGCAGGATGGCCTTGATGTCGATCCGCGGCTCCTGCAAGCAGAGGCTCAGGGCCACCACGTCGTCGAGCCCCATGTCGGTGTCGATGACCACCGGGAGGCGCCGCGGGCCCTCCTGGGCGGCTGCGGGCCAGGCCCAGAGCAGCAGCAGCCACAACAACACAGGCGCGGCGGGGAAGGCTCGTAGGGGGTTATTCACCTTGAAGGCGGATGTTAGCATGGCCTGATGTTCAGACGCGCGCAGTTCAAAAGAGAGCTGGTGGACACCGAGGAGTTCCTCGCCCTCAGCGCCGAGATCAACTATCAGCTATCGGCCCGGCGCCTCAACGAGCGCGCCCTGCTGGCGCTCATCCTTGGACCGAGCAGGGTGAAGGAGACCGAGCCGCTGCTCGAGGCGCTCGGCGTGGTCAAGGCGGGCTACGAGGGGCTCCACCGTCGGCTCGGCCCGGCTGCGGTGCTGCACCCGCTGCGCACCGCGGCGTTGCTGGCGCGCACCATGAAGGATCCCACCGCGCTGGATCTGCTGTGCGCCATGCTGCACGACAAGCAGGAAGACCTGAGCGAGAAGCGCCTCGGCTCGGAGCAGTACCAGAAGATGCAGCGGCTCTACCACCGCATGCTGGAGCAGATCGACAGGGACCAGCGATGGTTCCTAGGCGAGCGCCTCGAGCTGCTGACCTGTCAAAAAGGTGAGCCGTACAACGCATACCTCGGCCGCATCCTTGACAACGCGCGGGTCATGACCGACCTGCTGCATGTCAAGATGGCCGACCGGCTGGACAACAGCCTCGACGTCACCGTGGCCCGGCCGGGCGTGCTGCGCTACGACCTGTTCCAGACCATCTTCTCGGCCATGTTCGTGCCCCGCCACACCGGCGTGCACATCGAGGAGTACCACTTCCTGCCCACCGAGCAGGAGGGCGTGCAGATCCTGAGCAACCTGTTCAAGAACATCCTGTTCATCAGCCTGTTGCGCAGGGAGGGGCTCGAGCGCCTGGACCAGACCACCACCGCGCTGTCCGAGGCGCTGTGCCTCGCCTCGAGCAAGGTGGCCCAGTGGCTGGTGCTCGAGGTGTTCGCCTCCTGCGTCACCGAGGGCGAGGACCAGCGCAGGCTGCTGGACGACGTGCGCCTGTACACCACCACCGGCGGCATCGAGGCGGTGCGCAAGGACGACAACCCCCACCCTCTCGACGGGCTGTTCCTCAAGACCTACGGCGCCACCAACGTGGGCCGGTCGTCGCGGCTGGCCACCCTGTGGGAAGACAAGGAGCGCCTGGCGCGGGTGGTGCTGGTGTTCATAGCGGTGTTCACCACCTTCCAGGCCGACCCGAAGTACCATGTCAAGGGCATCGACCGGACGCGGGTGTGGGCGGTTGAGTAGGGCGGCTCCGCCGCCCTGGCTTGAGGCTTGAGGCTTGAGGCTTGAGGGTGGATGGTTGAGGCTTGGGGCTTGAGGCTTGAGGGGGAGTGGCCTGGCTACTATTTGCGCCGGATCTCCAGCCAGTCCACCAGCCCTGACCAGTCCTTCGTCACCATGATGATCAGGGTCTTCCAGCCCGGGGTCAGCTTGACGCCGCTGACCAGCTGGCGGCCCCAGACCACGTACTTGCCTTCCACCTCGTAGGGCCCGGACGTGGTGTACGAGAGAGGCTTCCCGTCGAGGGTGTAGGCGTAGCCGGTGGCGCTGGCGGTGTCGTCGCCCTGGACCCCGGTCTTGACCTTGAACTGAAGGTCGTACGACCCCGGCCGGGTGACCAGGAAGCGGACGGAGACCGCATCGCCGACGTCGGCCATGGTGATGATGCCGCCGCTGGCCTTCTTGTAGCTCCAGTCCCTGACGATGGCGCTCAGCTTGCCCGCGTCCCGGTCCACCACGTACAGGTCCTCCAGCTCCATCCGGTGGCGGTTGCTGAAGTACGACGACAGCTTGGCCGCGGTGGTGTCCTTGATCGGCAGCGCGCAGTTGAGGTTGAACCGCCGGCGGGGATCCACTGACGCGTAGCCGCCGCCGGCGATGGTGGGCGCGCCGGTGGCCCGGGCCACGCGGTATCCTGCGGCCTTGACCCGCTTGATGACGGCCGCGTTGTAGGCGCCGTAGGGATAGATGAAGCTGTCCACCGTCAGACCCAGGGCGAGCAGCGCCTGGCGGCTGGCGTCCACCTCCTTGACCACTTTTGCATCGGCAAGCTTGGTCAGGTCGGGGTGCGAGTAGGTGTGTGACGCGATCTCGAAGCCGTCGAGCTGCAGCTTCTTGAGATCCGCGGCGGTCATGGTCCAGGTCTTGGTGCCGATGAGATCCACCTCGACCCCGATGGTGGCCGTGAGCTTGCGGGCCCGGATCATGGGCGCGGCGATGTCGCGGAACCAGGTCGAGGTGGTGTCGGACATCAGCAGCAGCGGACGGGCAGGGAAGCCGTTGTGGGGGAAGGCGGGATCCGCGGTCAGCTTGGCGAACTGCCGCATGGTCAGCGTGGTGTAGCCGTTGTCCCGGATGTAGTCGAGGTGCTGCGCGTACAGCTTGGGGCTCAGCACATACTTGTCGTTGGCCGAGGCCTTGTGGTCGGTGACCCCGTCGTAGTCCAGGCATGGCACCTGGGAGATGACGTCGGGGTACAGCGGGCCCGGGTCGCGGTAGTCCCGGTGGGGCAGCCAGTCGGGAGAGGGGGTGGCGTCCGTGGCGACGGGGCCGCCGTCTGCTGCCACGGACCCGCCGTCCGGGGCAGGGTTCCCCACGGGCAGCGGGTCCAGCCCGCTCGCCGCGTCGTCAGCGCAGCCCAGCGCCAGGAGCACCAGGGCCGCAGTCGATAAATTGACCCTCATACTCCCAAGTCTAGAATGGGAGGAATTACATTACAAATTCTTTTTGTATTTTGTATGACAGTTAATTTCTGGTGTAATGTCGGGCTACAGTGCCCCGGCCTCCACCAGGCGGCCGTGGTAGCACCGGGCGCAGGTGGGCAGGTACTTCTCCTCGGTGCCGAGGTCGATGGTGGGCCCGGCGAGGGTGGGAACGCCGTCGGCCAGCTTGAGGTTGAACACCGCCTTGCGGTTGCAGTAGGCGCAGGTGGTCTTGACCTCCTCGATGGAGTCTGCCGCCTCCATCAGGCGCAGGGCGCCGGGGAACAGGCCGGTGCGGAAGTCGGTGCGCAGTCCGTAGCAGATCACCGGCACCCCCGGGTCCCAGGTCAGCCCCCGCAGCTGCTCCACCATGGCCCGCGAGAGGAACTGCGCCTCGTCCACCAGCACGCAGTCAACGTCGGTGAACTGCGCCGGATCGAGCTGCGTGTCCTCCTTGACCAGCAAGTCGGCCGGCTTCTCCAGCCCGGCGCGAGAGTGCACCACCTCCTTGCCGAAGCGGTCGTCAAGCTCCGGCTTGATGATGAAGGCGCGCTTGTCCTGCAGCGCGTAGTTATGCGCCACCGCCAGCAGGTTGAGGGTCTTGGCGCTGCCGACCGTGCCGTATCGAAAGTAGAGCTTTGCCATGTGCGTCCTCACATCCCGCCCATCATCTTGAGCGTGGTCTTGTGGTCTCCTGCTCCGGCCAGGCCGATGAAGCCGGCCTTGACCCGTGCCACCGCCACGGTGCCCTTGTACGGCACCGCGCGGTACATCACGGCCCGGTCGCCCACCCGGGTCGACTTCCACTTCTTGCGCAGCAGCCGCTCGCGCGCCGCCTCCACGGCCTTGTCGTCGGGGGCGATCATCACGAAGCGGGTGTGGGTCTTTTTGCCGCTGCCGTACCTGGCGTGCAGGCAGCCCGAGAGCTCGCGCAGGCCGAGGAAGCTCTGGCGGGTGAAGCCGAGGCTCCCGGCCACTCGCCCTTTTGCCGGCAGCAGCGCCAGCGCGGCCGGCGCCTTGTCGCCCAGGGAGATGGTCCGGGCCATGTGGCCCAGCACCTCCTGGCAGACAGCGGCGGTCAGCGTGCCCGCCCTGACCTGGAGCCGCAGGTAGCGAAAGTCGCCAAAGGCGAGGCAGTGGCCCGGCGTGGCGAAGCCGGCCTTCACGCCGGCCTGCTTGATGGGCCGCAGCCGCTCCGGGCGCTCGCGCAGGTAGACCCCGAGGGCGTCCATGTGCGAGCCGAGCTCGTAGATGTGGACGGTCAGCTTCAGCTCGCCCTTGCGGATCGGGTGCAGCTGCAGCCGGGTCATGCCGTAGGACAGGTAAAGCTCCGCCGCGCCGTTGATGGCCGAAAAGACCGTCTTGCGGTCGAAGGTCTGCACCCGCCCCTCGGCCTTCCAGCCGGGCGGGGCCAGGGTCCTGAGCTTGCGCGCCCCGGCCGCGGAGGGCAGCAGCAGGGCCGCGGCCAGCAGCGTGAGGGCCGCACGCGTCATGTAGCGCGTCATGTAGCGCGTCATGAGACCCGTCATGAGACCCGTCATGAGACCCGTCATGTAGAGACATCCAGGGAGAGCAGCCGGTGGGCCATGGCCAGCTGCAGCCGCACGTCGATGCCGTGGGGGCAGGCGCCGGCGCAGGGGCGGCCGTCGCAGCCGGCGCACGGGTCCTCACCGCCGGACAGCATCGCGTACTTCTGCATGGCCAGCTTCTCCTGTCGCTGGCGCTGGAAGTAGGTCACGTAGCGCATCACCGTGCTCGGCGACAGCTGGCGCGGGCAGGCGCCGACGCACTCGCGGCACCCCACGCGGCAGTGGGCAGCGCCTGCGCCGGCGGCGTGGTCGCGCAGCGCCTGGGCGTCGGCGGCCGTCAGCTTGGCGCCGGACAGCGGCAGGTAAGCGTTGATCTTGTCGAAGTCGGGCAACGAGACGCACACGGTGTGGGCGTCCGGGTTCTGCAGCGACCAGAGCATGCTCTTGTGCTCCAGGTCCTGTTCGGTCTTGATGCCGTGGGTCGAGACGAAGCGGTCCACGTCGCCCTGGCGCTTGGTCTGCTCGGCCCGCTTGCGCGCGTAGTACTTCTGGATCCAGGCCACCGCCTCGTCGCGGGACTTGCCCCGCGAGGTGAGCAGCTTGATGAACATCTGCTGCTCCTCGGTGGGGGCCTTGGGGTCGAGGGTGGGCAGCTTGAGCGTGGCCGGGGCCACCTTCATCAGCGTGACGCCGATGTCCTTCTCCTTGCAGGCGGAGATCACCGCGCCGCCGTCGGCGGCGTTGAGGTAGTTGTACACCAGCAACATCAGGTCGAACCGCCCGTCGGCCACGGCCGCCAGCAGCACGTCCTTCATGCTGTCGCCCGGCTCGCTGCGCGGGCCGTGGGACGAGATGCCGGCGTGGCGCAGCTTGCCGCCGCGCTTGAGCAGGCTCACCGCGTTGTGGAAGCCCGCGTGCTTGACCATGGCCACGTCGGTCACCGAGTGCATGTACAGCGCGTCGGCGTAGCTGATCTTCATCCGCTCGAGGCACTTGCTGTAGCGGCCGATGATGCTCGTCGTGCTCTCGTCCTTCTTGACCACCAGCTTGGTGACGATGAACAGCCGGTCGCGCCGCAGGTGCTCCATGGCCTGGCCGATGGTGCGCTCGGAGTCGCCGTTGCCGTAGGTCTCGGCCGTGTCGATCAGGTTGATGCCGTGGTCGAAGGCGAAGCGCACCACGTCCGGCTCGGCGATGCGGCCCGCGCCCATGGAGATGTCCGAGACCTTGAAGCCGGTGCGGCCCAGGCGGTTGTACTTGCGGATGGGCGGGGGCTTGTCGTCGGTGGCGCGCGGCAGCTCGCGCTGCCTGTCATCCGCCGCGGGCAGGTCGAGCTTCGGCGGCCCGGCCTGCGCCGGCTTCTTCGGCGCCGCGCAGCCGCCCAGGGCGGCGGTGGTCAGCGCCACCCCCGCGCCTGCAGAGATGAACCCCCGCCGGCCGATCTTTTCGTCGTCTGCTCTGCTCATCCTTCCTTCTTCTCCTCGGGGGTGCAGATCTCCACTGCGCCCGCGTCGCTGGTGCGGCCGCCCAAAACCAGGATCTCGTCGGCGGACAGGGCGATGATGGCGCCGTCCTTGTGATCGAACTTCAGCTTGCCCAGGGTGCGCCAGGCGGCGCGCGACGGGAAGAAGCGCAGCACCGACTTGCCGCGCAGGGCGGTGGGGGGCGAGGCCACCTTGCCGTCCATGCCCCGGGCCAGCTTGACATGCTCGCCGCCGCGCATGGCGCCCAGCTCGCGCAGGGACTTCCAGTAGGTGTCCTCGTCCTTGACCTTGAACGGCTTCAGGTCGCCCTTGTCCAGGTCGAGGGTCTCGAGCTTGCGCCTGGTCTCGCCGTAGACCCGCGAAAGCAGCACCACCTTGCCGTCCTTTGTCAAAAAGGCGTCACCCTGGCGGCCCTCGGCCAGCGCGGTGCCCTTCTTGACCCGGCGCTTCTTTGGATCGAGCAGGTAGCCGGCCGTGGCGAAGGCGGCCGCGCCCATGGGGTCGCCGCCGGCGATGTACACCTTGCCGTCGGGCAGCTGCACGGCCACGGCGCCGAGGATGTCCTTCTTCAGCCTGCCGGCGGAGAGCCACTTGTTGGCCTTCGGGTCGTACAGCTCGAGCTCCTTGACCATGCCGCTGTAGACCAGCACCCGGCCGCCCTGCAGCAGCATGGCGCCGTGCATGGCCCTGGGCATCTTCATCGACGGGCCCTTTTCCGACTTTCCGGTCTTCGGGTCGAGCAGCTCGGTCTGCTGCAGCCAGCCGCCCCCGTCTCGCTGGCGGCCACCGGCCACCAGGAGCCGCCCGTCAGGCAGCGGGCTGAGGGTCGGGTCGAAGCGCCACTTGAGCAGCTGCCCCGCCGACTTGCATACAAACCGCGGCAGGGGCTTGAGCTTGCGCTCCACGGGCGGCGTATATTTTCCCTGGCTGAGTTCGTCCTTGGCCGCCTTCTTCTTCTTGTCTTCCTTGCACGCGGCGCCGGCGGCCACACACACCAGCAACGCCACGCAGAAGCTCATCTTCGCCTTTTGCATGCCCTGACCCTCCTTTCGTCGACGGGTGACCCTTGGTACTATACCTGTCACCCGAGGGAGAGAAAAACCCATGAGAACAAATAGCATTTTTGTCGTGATCGCGGCGACTTGGGCGATGGTGGCAGCCGGCACGGGCTGCGATGGGGAGTCGAACCCGGTGCTGGATGGAGCGGCGGCTGACCTGGCGCCGGCCGACGCGGGCGTGGAGGTGTCGGTGGACCTGCCGGCGCCCGACCTGACCGCCCCGGACGGCCCGCAGCCCGACGCTGCGCAGCCCGACATGGCCCAGCCGGACATGCTGCAGCCGGACATGCTGCAGCCCGACATGATGCAGCCCGACCTGGTGCCGCCGCCGCTGTCGGTGAGCATCACCTACCCCCCGCGGGCGGCCATGCTCGGCAGCGCCACCGTGACGGTCAAGGGCAAGGTGGTCGGCACGCTGTCGTACCTGAGCAGCCTGAAGGTCAACGGCCAGAGCGTGACCCCCAACGCCAGCGGCGAGTTCACCCATGTCATGAGCAGCAAGTGGGGCATGAACCTGATCACCGTGGACACGGTGGACAAGTCGAACCGCAAGAACCACCTGGCGCAGACCTACCACTATTCCACCAAGTACTGGCCCATCAACACCGCCTCGCCCAAGGGCATGGCCGTGACCAGCGCCGCGGTGGGGCGGCTGTACCAGAAGGCCATCGACGACGGCAACCGCAGCACGGTCAACGACCTGGCCACCATCCTGGTCAAGGTGATCAACTCGCTGAACTGGGACAAGCTGGTGCCGTCGACTCTGGTCAGCGGCAAGTACAAGATCCCGCCCTGGGGCCCCACCATCTCTTACAAGGTGACCAAGACCGGCAAGTTCAAGGTCAACCCGTTTTCGCTGTCGGTGAAGGCGCGCACCGGCGGCGTGGCGGTGAGCGGCTCCACCTCATACCTGGAGCTGCCGTTCAAGGCCACGGCTGGTATCTCCGTCAGCGGCAAGCTGAAGGTGTACAACCTGTCGCTCAAGTCGGACATCAACATCTCCAAGAAGAGCGGCGGGGCGGTGTCGGTGTCCGTGCCGTACATCAAGATGAACTACTCCAGCCTCAAGGTGGACCTGGGCGGGGGCCTGCTCGGCGCCATCGCGTCGTCCATCACCAACGGCGTGGCCAGCCTGTTCAAGGGGCAGATCATCAAGGCCATGGAGGGGGAGGTGAAAAAGGCGTTGCCCGGTCCGGTCAAGAGCTTCGTCACCGGGTTCAAGCTGGCCACCTCCTTTACCCTGCCGTCGAGCATCGGGGGGCAGGGCATCGGCATCTACTCCGACCTGGACGTCATCGCCTTCGACACCGGCGGCGGCACGCTCAAGCTCAACGCGGCGGTCTACGGCAAGAAGAAGGCCGTGGCCGACGCCAAGAAGGGCACCCTCGGCGTGGGCAGCAGCTACACGCCTGCGAGCACCAGCAGCAAGGCCATGGAGGTGGGCCTGCGCTACGACGCGCTCAACCAGGTGTTCGGCGCGGCGTGGTACGCCGGCGTGCTCAAGCAGGACGTGTCGTCGCTGCTGCTGAGCGGCATCGACATGAGCAAGATCCCGTTCAAGATCAAGTCGATGAAGTTCGGCATCGACGGCCTGCTGCCGCCGGTGCTGCAGCCGCCGAGCAAGACCGGCTGGGACTTCGACGTCACCATCGGCGACCTGGCCATCAAGGTGGACATCGTCATGCCGGCAGCCGGCGGCGCCTCGGGCGGCACGCTGACCCTCGAGGGGTACGTGGCCGGGGTGATGGGCGGCAAGATCACCATCAACAGTAAAAACGAGCTGGTGCTGCAGCTGGACAACAAGTTCTCGGTGTTCGAGATCGAGGTGACCAAGATGGCCTTCGCCGGGAGCAACGCGCCGACCCTGGGCGACGTGGCCCTGGGCATCCGCTCGCTGGTGACCCAGCTGATGCCCAAGGTGCTCTCGCCGATCCTGCAGAAGTTCCCGATCCCCACCATCGACCTGTCGTCGCTGGGCGGCCAGTACGGCATCCCCAAGGGCACGGTGCTCAAGCTGAAGAACACGTCGTTGAAGCTCAAGAGCTACCATGTGCTGCTGAGCGGTGATCTCGGGTGAGTTGGGGCTCGCTTTGCTCGCGTG
>CAZEFW010000116.1:0-30631 GCA_964511535.1 uncultured Myxococcales bacterium
CCTCTACAGTAATTCCAAGGGGAGCAGGTGTCTCACTCATGTTGGCAGAGAGGGGTTCGCAAGCTGGCAAGCGCGCAGAAGCCCCCGAAAGAATAGGATTAGCCTCCCTCGGCATTGTTGATTGGGCCTTCCTACTGTAGGCTTACGGTGGAACTGGAATAAACCGCCGGGAGGACACCTATGTATCGCTTGACGAATTTGCTGGCCATCACGGCCGGGATTATCCTGCTCGCCGCCTGCACCGACGTGGACGGCGACTTCCAAGATCCAGCTGACGGCGGGGGTACATCGCCCGACAGCGTGATCTTCTCCGACGCAGGGGACATCTGCTCGGATCCCACGGGCGACTACGACGGCGATGGCATCTCAAACGCCCTGGAGGGGTGCCTCACCGGGCGCGACTCCGACGGCGACAAGATCCCCGACTGGCAGGACTTCGACTCTGACGGCGACAAGGTCCCCGACGCCGTGGAGAAGGGCGCCAAGGCCAGCAGCGGCAAGTGCGCCGGTGCCAAGCCGCCCAAGGACAAGTGGCCGTGCGACACCGACGGCGACGGCGTGCCCGACTACCTGGACAAGGACGCCGACGGCGACGGCCTCCAGGACGGCAACGAGGACGCCAACTTCGACGGTCTGCTCGGCTGCTGCCTCAAGGAGTGCAACAAGCCGGACGTCAAGTGGCAGAAGACCAACTGCAAGCTGACCAAGGACGGCTGCGGCGCCGGCCAGAAGTGCGTCAACAAGAAGTGCACCCCGTCGGCGGCGTTCAAGTGCTCCGAGGGCGAGACCGCCCCGCTGAAGAAGGACACCTTCGGCGACGGCAAGCTGGACAACGAGCGCGGCACCTTCATCTGCCGTGACGCCACCGAGGACAAGCCCCAGGGCCGCAAGGCGGTGCAGCTGCGCAAAGACACCACCGGCGACTGGCACATCGCCATCGAGAAGTTCGCCAAGTACGGCGCCATGAAGATCGCCAGCGCGCCGGCCAAGATGGCAGCGGCGAGCGTCAACTACGACAAGAGCACCGACGAGGTGGCCGGCTTCATCATCTCAAAGGACACCACCAGCACCTCGGTGCAGACCGACCATTCGGCCCTGATCTCCGCCATCACCTCCTCCGGCATCGGCACCGTGACCGTGCGCGCCTCCGGTACTCAGGGCAAGAGCCACGACAAGTTCGACCAGATCGAGGGCGCCCTGGTGGACATCGCCCCGAGCGGCGGCATGGACGTGTCGTCGGCGCGTAACCAGATCGTGGCGTCGATGCTGGGCAAGCAGCTGGCGGATCTGTCAAACGTCACCGCGCCCTTCGGCTCCAGCCACACCACGCTGGTGCTGCGCTTCACCACCGTGCGGCGCTTCGGCTTCAAGAAGGACAGCAGCGGCAAGCTGGTCACTGACACCAACGGCAACCCGGTGGACAGCGGCGACGCCAAGAAGTACCGCCTCATCGTCATGGGCGCCATCGCGTCCAAGACCAACTACCAGAACCCGAAGCTGCAGACCGGCTTCCTGCTGGACGACCTGTCCAACGGTACGCCCCTGGCCATCAGCGCCGACACCGTGAGCAACGAGTGCGACGTGGGCACCATCACCCGGCTGCCCATCGCCGACATCATCTGGGTCATCGACGAGTCGGGCTCCATGAACAACGAGCGCCAGGACGTGGTGAACAACGCCAACAACTTCTTCTCGCGCGCGCTGGCCTCGGGCCTCGACTTCCGCATGGGCGTGACCAACGTCTGCACGCCGAGCGGCTCGTACAAGAAGTGCGTGGGCAAGTTCTGCTCCGTGGCCTCGAGCAACACGTCCCACGACGGCGGCACCGACCGGTTCCTGCTGCCCACCGAGCAGACCATCTTCTCGTCGTGCATCAAGAACCCGCCCTGCTACGAGGGCGGCAGCGAGTACAGCCTGGTCAACGCGCGCGACGCGGTGAAGAAGCACCTGCCCCGCGCTGCCAATGACCCGTCGAAGATTCGCACCAACGCCACGCTGGTCATCATCGTGGCCACCGACGAGATCGCCAACAGCCTCTCTGGCGTGCTCGGCTACTCCTCCACCTGCCCGCTGCCGGCGTCCAAGCAGACCTCTCTGGACCAGGCGCTGCAGCCGTACCTGAACCTGTTCACCGGCATCACCGACCCCGAGGCCACCTCCATGTACCACATCATCGGAGGCATCTGCCCCAAGGCTGCCGGGTGCTCGGCCCAGACCAACCACGGGCACATGACCCTGGCCAACAAGCTGGGCGGCCAGACCGCGTCGGTGTGCCAGAAGAACCTGGGCAACACCCTGCAGGTGATCATCGACACCATCACCGGCAAGGCCTCCCCGGTGGTGCTCGACTTCGTGCCCATCTCCTCCTCCCTGGCCGTGGCCATGGACGCGGTGCAGGTCTACCGCAGCCGCACCAACGGCTTCGACTACCGCACCAACGGCAACTCCCTGGTCTTCATCAACGTGAAGTACAAGAAGGGCTCCGAGGTCATCGCGAGCTACAAGCGTTGGAAGCGCCAGGAAGACATTAAGTAGCGCGCCGCTTCATCGCGGAGCCTCCCGCAGGGAGGCGAGCACGGCGCGCTCCCCCGGAGGGGCGTCGCACGTGCACAGCGGCACGCGAGGCTGCGCCTCGCTGGCTTGAGGCTTGAGGCTATAAGGCTTGAGGGTAAATAGCCCCGAGCAATCAATCCTCAAACCCAAAGCAAGCGATCGCAGCGAGCCAACACTCTCCCCTCAAGTCTCAAGCCTCAAGTCTCAGGCCTCGCTGGCGCGGGCGCCGGCAGTTCATCCCCCTCCTCACAGCCAATATCAGCCAACGTGGCGTAGTCATAGCCACCATGCCCAAGCTCCCATTGTTCCTGTTCGCGGCGGCCGCGATGGCTGCCTCCTGCGCCGAGGTACCTGACGCTCACCTTGCCGGCGACGCCGGCCCTGCCGCCGATGGTTGGGGATTCTCTGACGCCGCGCCGCGCTGCGCAGACCCGGACGGCGACCTGGACGGCGACGGGCTGTCCAACCGCGCCGAGGGCTGCCAGACCGGGCGGGACACCGACGGCGACAAGGTGCCCGACTGGCAGGACTTCGACTCCGACGGCGACAAGGTGCCCGACAGGATCGAGCTCGGCCCTGGCAACACTGCCCGGGACACCGACGGCGATGGGGTCGCCGACCACCTGGACATGGACTCGGACGGCGACGGGCTGCTGGACGGCGAGGAGGACCTCAACGGCGACGGCGCCCTCGGCTGCTGCCTGGTCAAGTGCAAGGCATACCTGACGAGCACCCAGCGCCGGACATGCCCCCTGACCCCTGACGGCTGCGGCAAGGGCCAGCGCTGCATGGCCGGTCTGTGCAAGCCGGCCGCCGGCTTCGAGTGCGCCGGGGGCGAGACCAGCCCCCTGCACCAGGACAGCTACGGGGACGGGGTACATGACCGCCTGCGCGGGACGGCCATTTGCCGCGAGGACGGAGATGACGTCACCCGGGGCCGCAAGCGGGTCCAGCTGCGGCGGAGCAAGCCCGGCGACTGGCATGTCGCCCTGGAGCGCCGCGCCAGGTACGGCGAGCTGACCATCGCCGGCGCCGGGCACAAGGAGGCCGCCGGGGTGATGGACCACACCTCGCCCCTCGAGCTGGTGGCAGGGTTCGTGGTGTCGCGGGAGGTGACCGCGGCCGACCTCGCAGGCGAACATGCGGCCCTGATGGCGCGGCTGCGTCAGGTCTGGCCCGGGGCCAGCCTCACCCTGCGCTCGTCCGGCCGCCCTGGCCGCAGCCATGACCGCTACGACCTGCTCGAGGGGGTCACCCTGGTGCTGGCCGGCGGGAGCCAGGCCTCCCTTTCCGGGGCGCGGGCCCGGGTGACCTCTGCCGTCCTCGGGCGCCCGCTGGCGCAGCTGTCGAACCTCCCCGGCGCGTTCGGGCATGGCCAGGGAGAGCTGCTGCTGCGCATGTCGCTGGTGCGGCGCTACGAGTTCAAGAAGACCCCCCAGGGCAAGCTGGTCCTCGACGCCCAGGGGCGGCCGGTGGACAGCGGGAACCCGATCCATCGCCGCCTGCTTGTGGTTGGTGCCCTGGCGCCGCGCAAGCTGTACCAGGATCCAGCTCGAGGCACCGGCATCCTGGTGGACGACCTGTCCAACGGCACCACCCTCGCCGAGATCCACGACACGGTGGTTGGCGCCTGCGAGGCCGCCCGGGTGGTGAACATCCCGCGGGCTGACATCATCTGGGTGGTGGACGAGTCGGGCTCCATGTCCAACAACCGGCAGGACGTGGTGAACAACGCCAACAGCTTCTTCTCCCGCGCCCTGGCCATGGGCCTCGACTTCCGCCTCGGCGTGACCACGGTCAAGGCGCCCTCCCCCCAGGACCGCTGCATCGGCAAGTTCTGCTCCGTGGCCAGCCTCGATCCGTACCACGACGGCGGGCCCGACCGGTTCCTGCTCCCGAGCGAGCAGAAGCTCTTCTCGGCCTGCGTCAAGAACCCGCCCTGCTACGAGGGGGGCTCGGAGTACAGCTTGAAGAACGCCGCCGCGGCCGTGCTGAGACACCTGCCGCGGGCCAAGAACGATCCGGGCAAGGTGCGCACCGGCGCCAGCCTGGTGGTCATCGTGGCCACCGACGAGGTGGCCAACGGCCTCAAGAGCGTCTTGCCTCGCACCTGCACCCCCGGCCCCTTGCAGCGCGCTGCCCTTGACGCGGAGCTCAAGCCGTACCTCGACCTCTTCAAGGGCCTGAAGGATCCCGAGGCCGCCGCCACCTACCACCTGATCGGCGGGACCTGCGCATCACCGGCGCTCTGTCAGGCCGATATAAACCTGGGCCACATGACCCTGGCCTACCGGCTGGGGGGCATCACCGCGGACATCTGCCAGAAAGATCTCGGCCCCTCCATGCAGGAGATCCTGGATCGCATCGTGGCCACCACCCCACCGGTGAAGCTGGCCGCCGTGCCCATCTCTGCCTCGCTGCAGGTCGTCATGGGCCGCAAGCCGGTGCCCCGCAGCCGCCACCACGGCTTCGACTATCGGCGCAGCCACAACGCGCTGGTGTTCATCGGCGTCAAGTTCCGCAAGGGGTCGCAGGTGCTGGTCTCCTACCGCCGCTGGCAGCGCCAGGTGTGCGACATGCATTGAAACTCCGTGTAGGCATGTCCCTTTTTTGCAGCCAGATCACACATTCATGTCGTATATAGGTGGATCTGAGGAGCCCGTGGGCTCCTGCATTGATTGGACTAACCTCCTGCCGAGAGGGACGACATGAGAACCAACGCTGCCTTGCTTTCGACATTCTGCCTGCTGCTGGCCATGGGCTGCACAGACGTGGAGGGTGATAACAACCCGGCCACCGACTCGGGGACCGCGGCCGACCAGGTGGTCTTCACCGACGGCAACGTCAACTGCTCCGACCCCACCGGCGACTACGACGGCGACGGCATCTCCAACGCCCTGGAGGGCTGCCTGGTGCTGCGTGACTCTGACGGCGACAAGGTCCCCGACTGGCAGGACTTCGACTCTGACGGCGACAAGATCCCCGACAGCATCGAGAAGGGCGCCAAGACGTCCAGCGGCAAGTGCGCCGGAGCGAAGCCTGGAAAGGACGAGTGGCCCTGCGACAGCGACAACGACGGCGTGCCCGACTACCTCGACAAGGACAGCGACGGCGACGGCCTCTACGACGGGGAGGAGGATAACAACTTCGACGGGCTGCTCGGCTGCTGCCTGGTTACCTGCAACGCGCCGGACAAGAGCTGGCAGAAGACCAACTGCAAGCTGACCAAGGACGGCTGCGGCGCGGGCCAGAAGTGCGTCAACAAGAAGTGCGTGCCCGCCGCGGCGTTCAAGTGCTCGGAGGGTGAGACCGCCCCGCTGAAGAAGGACACCTTCGGCGACGGCAAGCTGGACAACGAGCGCGGCACCTTCATCTGCCGTGACGCCACCGAGGACAAGCCCCAGGGCCGCAAGCCGGTGCAGCTGCGCAAGGACACCACCGGCGACTGGCACATCGCGGTGGAGAAGTTCGCCAAGTACGGCACCATCAAGATCGCCGGCGCCACCAAGAAGATGGCGGCCGCCTCCATCAACTACGACAAGAGCACCGACGAGACCGCAGGGTTCGTGCTCTCCAAGGACACGACCTCGGCCAGCATCCAGGCCGACCTCACCACCATCATCTCCTCGCTGACCAGCGCCGGCCTCGGCACCGTGACCGTGCGCGCCTCGGGCACCCAGGGCAAGAGCCACGACAAGTACGACCAGGTGGAGGGAACCATCCTCGACCTGACCCTGAGCGGCGGCTCCGACGTCTCGAGCACCCGCAACTCGGTGGTCGCCGCCATGCTCGGCACCACCCTGGCCAACCTGTCCAACGTCTCGGCACCCTACGGCTCCTCCCACACCTCGATAGTGCTGCGCTTCACCACGGTGCGCCGCTTCGCCTTCAAGAAGGACAGCAAGGGGAACCTGGTGCTCGACGCCAAGGGCAACCCCCAGGACGACGGCGACAAGACCAAGTGGCGCCTGATGATCATGGGGGCGGTGGCGTCCAAGAGTAACTACCAGAACCCGAAGCTGCAGACCGGCTTCCTGGTGGACGACCTGTCCAACGGCACGGCGCTGGCCATCGCCAAGGACACCGTGAGCAACGAGTGCGACGTGGGCACCATCACCCAGCTCCCCATCGCCGACATCATCTGGGTCGTGGACGAGTCGGGTTCCATGGACGACAACCGCCAGGACATCGTCAATAACGCCAACAACTTCTTCTCCCGGGCGCTGTCCAGCGGGCTCGACTTCCGCATGGGCGTGACCAATGTCTGCAGCCCGACCTACGCGGCCAAGAAGTGCATCGGCAAGTTCTGCTCGAAGGTGAGCAGCAACACCTCCGACGACGGCGGCACCGACCGGTTCCTGCTGCCGAGCGAGCAGACCATCTTCTCCTCCTGCATCAAGAACCCGCCGTGCTACGAGGGCGGCAGCGAGTACGGCCTGACCAACGCCCTGGACGCGGTGAAGAAGCACCTGCCCCGGGCGGCCAACGATCCGGCCAAGATCCGCTCCAACGCCACCCTGGTGATCATCGTGGCCACCGACGAGATCCCCAACGAGCTGAGCGGCGCCATCGGCTACAGCAACTACAAGACCTGCACCCTGGCCACCGCCACCCAGACCAAGGTGGACAGCGCTATCCAGAAGTACCTGAACATGTTCACCGGCATCACCGACCCCGAGGCCACCTCCATGTTCCACGTGGTGGGCGGCGTGTGCAGCAACTCCTGCTCGGCGGATGTGGCCCACGGCTACAAGGAGCTGGCCCAGAAGCTGGGCGGACAGTGGGCCGACGTGTGCCAGAAGAACCTGGGCAACACCCTGCAGACCATCATCGACACCATCACCGGCAAGGCCTCCCCGGTGGTGCTCGACTTCGTGCCCATCTCCTCGTCCCTGGCCGTGGCCATGGACGCGGTGCAGGTCTACCGCAGCCGCACCAACGGCTTCGACTACCGCACCAACGGCAACTCCCTGGTGTTCATCAACGTGAAGTACAAGAAGGGGTCAGAGGTCATCGCGAGCTACAAGCGCTGGAAGCGCCAGGAAGACATTAAGTAGCGAGGCTGCGCCTCGCTGGCTTGAGGCTTGAGGCTATAAGGCTTGAGGGTAAATAGCCCCGAGCAATCAATCCTCAAACCCAAAGCAAGCGATCGCAGCGAGCCAACACTCTCCCCTCAAGTCTCAAGCCTCAAATCTCAGGCCTCGCTGGCTTGGGGCTTGAGGCTGTAAGGCTTGAGGGGTCAAGTCCTGCAGCGAGCGGAATCTAGTCAAAGCCAGCGAGTTGGCGGTGATGGCAGTCGACGGTTGACGGTTGACGGTTGACGGGTCAAGGCCAGCAGCGAAGCGAGCCAAAGCCGCGTTGCCGCAGGCAGCGCACAAGGGCACTTTCCCCTCAAGCCTCAAGCCTCAAGTCTCAAGCCGCGCTGCCGCAGGCAGCGCCAAGGCTACTTCTCGGCGGCGGGCGCAGGCGCAGGGGCGGGGGCGGCGCACTTCTTCAGCAGATCCATGTTCTCCTTGCGGAAGGAGTCCATCTCCTTGCGCAGGCTGAACAGCTCGCTGCGCAGCTGCCCGGTCTGGCTGGTGAGGCGGATCGTCAGCTCATCCAGGCGGACGTCGTTGCTCTTGCCCACCAGGAAGAGGCCGCCGCCCATGGTGATCCCCAGCAGGATGATCACCAGCAGAAGGTAGATGTTGGTATTTCCGGCCTTCTGTTGTTGCCTGCGCACTGGCATGGAGGCGCCTCCCTTCGTTCATCTTCGTGGAATCTGATTATTACGATAAATATCAGCGTCCTCAAAGTAAACCGAATATTCTGGCGGCGCCTGTAACGAGCCGCGCCCGCCGAAGACTCTCAGATGTTCATCAAGCCACGCAAAACAGGAGATCGTACCATGCTCAAAGCGCTGCCCCTCTCTCTGCTGCTCTCACTGTCCATCGTCGCCTCCGAGGCCCACGCCGAGGCACCGGACCACGCCCCTCTGGACCGCATCCTGCGCGCCCATGTCAAGGGCGGCAAGGTCGCCTACAGCCGGATCAAGGCGTCCGAGGGCGAGGCCCTGGACGCCTACCTCGAGACCGTCGCCGGCGCCAGCCTCAAGGGGCTGTCCCGTAACGAGAAGCTGGCGTTCTACATCAACGCCTACAACGCCCTGGTGATCCGGTCGGTGATCCGCCGGCTGCCCCTCAAGAGCGTGATGAAGGTCAAGGGCTTCTTCGACAAGGCCAGGCACAAGGTCGCCGGCCGCAAGATCACCCTCAACGACCTGGAGAACAAGATCATACGGCCTCGCTTCAAGGAGCCGCGGATCCACTTCGCGCTGGTCTGCGCGGCCAAGAGCTGCCCGCCCCTCATGGGCAGGGCCTTCGCGGCCAAGACCCTCAAGCGGGACCTGGAGCGGCTCACGCGCCGCTTCCTCAACTCCCGGTACGGCCTGGTCATCGAGGGCGGGACCGTCAAGGCCTCCCAGCTATTCAACTGGTACAAGCAGGACTTCGTGGACGCCAACGGTTCGGTGGGCAAGTACCTGGCCCGCTACAGGAAGGCTGACGCCGCGCTGCTGACCCGAGAGGGTCTGAAGGTCTCTCACCTGAAGTACGACTGGAGCCTCAACGGCCGATAGCGTCCAGGGCAGCCTGGATCAGGGCCAGCGCCCGGTCGGGCACCCGCAGCCATGCGCCGTCGGACGAGGCCCGCTTCACCATCAAGCCGCCGCCCCGGATGTCCCAGAAAGTGAAGATCTCCTTGGGCCCCGCCTCCCGCTCCAGGGTGACCACCGCCCGCTGCAACCCCCGTCCAGCGTCGCCAGCCAGTTCTCCCTGTATGCCGGCCAGCCCGCCCACCAGCCCGTCCACCACCTTCGACGGTACGGGCGTGCCCCCCTGCTCGGCGGTGAGGCTCCAGCCGTCGGGGCCACGCTCGAGCAGGGCGGTGCGGGTCTCCATGTGAACCAGCACCTTACCCAGGTCTGCCACCTGCAGCCGGGTCAGCTTCAGATCGCGCAGGGCGCCCGGCGCCGGGGTCAGGGCTGCAGTGTCAGCCCGGTCCACGCAGGCCCAGGTACGGCGCGCAGCGGGCGCCTCCACCGCCAGGAGCAGCGCCCGATCGGCCCGCCCGGGGCAGGCCCCGGCCCTGGAGAGTTTCACGCTGCGCTCCCCCGCCCCCATCACCGATATCCATTGCGAGACGGCGGTCCCGGCCGGCGCCGGGCCCTCCAGGGTCGCCGCCCGGAGGGCGAGCAGAGCCGCGAGCAGCCGCCTCACCGCCAGCTCGCGGCCGCGGGTACGGGCGCCGTCCCGCTCCACGTGCCACCCCTTCTTTGCGCGAGACACCGACCATGAGCCCGCGGAATCATGGATCGTGATGCTGCTGATGCGGGCCGAGTAGAGGGGCACCAGTTGGCGGTCCCGCAGGGAGGTCGGCGCCCCCCGGAGCAGCTCCAGCAGCTCCCCGGGGCACACCATGGTCGCGGCATCGCCGGGAGCTTCGCCCGTCCAGCCCCTGGCGTACACGCCCTGCCCGCCCGGCGCCCGGGCGCCCAGCTCCAGGTGGTGTCGCCGGGACGCGTCCACCAGGGTCAGCTTCACCGACGGAGGGGTCAGGCCGGCGCCGTCAACGGGGGTGCTGCCCAACACCCGGGTCGGCTCCAGGAACTCGGCGGCTCCGAGCAGCCGCTCCACCGCGGCCGCGTCGGCGCGGTCCTCGACCGGGGCTGTCATGCGCCACCCCTCGCCGCGCCGCTCCACCCTGATGGTGCTGCCCCGCGCGCCTTTCTGAATCAAGATCTGCCGCACGCCCCCCGCGCTCAGGCCGGGGAAGACCCTCCCCCGGGCCTGGATATTGGGGCTCTCATCACCCTCACAGCCCCCGCGGACCATGCTCACGATCAGCAGTCCGGCGGCGCACAGGCCAAGGGCCCAGATGCTCCGCCAGCTCATCCTTCACCTCCTCCTCCGCCACCAGACAAAAAGCCCGGCGGCCAAGGCGCAGAGCGGCATCACGACCACCACGACCATAAACACCCTGTGCAACTGGTGCTGATCCAGCATGACACGAACAGGCGCTCCGGCCGATTTTTTGCCCGGTTCCGGGTTTTCGCCCGCCAGCCAGGCCAGGCTGGCCAGCACGAGATCTCGGTTGTGATCCTGGACTTTTTGACCTCCGAGGCGCCTGTTGAGCACTGTCCGTTCGCTCCCCAGCACGACCAGGCGCGTGTCGCGCCAGCGCACAGCCGCGGCCGCTGGCGCAGGCCCCGGCTGGTCGGCATCCCGATCCAGGGTCAGGGGGCGGGCGCCTCGCAGGGAGGCGAGGTCCGCCTCGGCCCAGCCCTCGGCGCTGGTGGAGACCAGGGCGTTAGCTTCCAGCCCCGGCAGGGCGCCGGGCAGCGGCTGTACCTGGCGGCTCAGCGGCCAGACCGTGATGCGTCCCGCCATGGCCCGCGACACGGGGTGGTCGCCGTAACCATCGCGCGTGGCCCAGGTGAGCAGGGGCTGCTCTCCCGGGACCTGGAGCCTGTCCACCAGGATGCGCCGGGGGAGGCCGATGCCCCAGCCCTCCATCATCGACTCGAGCCCAACGGATCCATGCCGCGAGACCCGGCGATCGAGCACCGGGCCGAGGAGCATCAGCAGCCGCCCTCCGGCGCGCAGAAACCGCTCCAGCGCGTCCACCTCCGGCGGCGCGAAGGCGCGCGTGGGCCCGCCGATGGCGAGCACCGTGCACCCTGGCGCGCCCGCCAGGAGCCCGCGGGTATCCAGCGCGCGGGGGGTGTACCCATCGCGGCGCACCTCGTCGGCCAGCAGCCCGTAGCCAGCCTCTTCGTACGACGCGATGTCAGCCTCGCCGTGGCCGGTGGTGAAACAGACCACCCGCGGACGGGGGTCGATGAGCGAGACGAGGGCCTGCAGCAGCGCCGGTTCGCCGCGGAAGGAGACGATGCGGGGCGGCTGGACCGAGTGATCCAGGGCCGCCAGGGAGGCGGCGGTCACATGCCGGGTGCGCTCCCCCTGCTCCAGCACCACCACCCCCGCGCGGAGGTCCCGGCCGTGGATGGCGAACCGCCTGGCGAGCAGCTCGGCGCGGGTGGGCGCGGCGTCGACGTCCACCTGCTCCCAGCTGAAGTTTGGCGACCGCCGGGCGAAGCGCATGACCACCTCCCTCACCGGGTAGTAGAGCGAAGGCGCCAGGCGGTCGGGCGGCGCCATGAAAAGATACGCGCGCACCGGCCGGTCAAGGCCGCGCAGGATCTTCGCCGTGGCAGGCGACAGGGCGTGCACCCTGGCCGCGGTCAGATCCCACCGCGCGTGCGCGCCGGCCGCCAGGTGGTTGACCAGCCCGAGGTTCAGCGCCAGCAGGCCGAGGCCGATGACCGCCCGGGCGAGCAACCCCTTGCTCCGCCCGCGCCGCAGGGCCACGGCCGCCGCCGTCAGGCAGAACAGGGCCACGCTCAGGTGAAGCAACAGGTGCCTGCTGTCCAGGATCCCCCGGGAGAAGGTCTCCATCTGGTCGAACAGGTTCAGCCGGGAGATGATCGCCCTCAGCGTCGGGTCGGTGGCGAAGAGCTGCAGCGGCCCCAGCAGCAGGACCGCCCCCAGCGCGGTGAAGGTCGCCAGCCCGGACAGCAGCTGGCTGCGGGTCAAGCTGGAGCAGAGCAGCCCCACGGCGAGGGCCGCCGCGCCCAGGGAGAAGGTGCCCAGGTACCCGCCCAGGGCCGGGCCAGGATCACCGTCGCCGCCGAGGCGCGCGCCGAGCACCACGTGGGCCACCGTGGGGACCCAGAGCGCCGCGTAGAACAGCAGCGCGGCCAGAAACTTGCCGAGGACCACGGCCCCCTCCCCCACCGGCGCGGCCAGCAGGGTGTCCAGGGTGCCCGCCCTGCGCTCGCCCGCCAGGGGCCTCATGGTCAGCAGAGAGATCAGGGCGATGACGAACAACCAGTAGAAGAAGCTGCCGCCGAAGTAGTGCTGCAGCAGCGGCCCGGGCGGGCCCTTCGGGTGGTTGCACAGCTGCACCAGCAGGTAGAAGGCGTAGCCCTGCACCAGCAGAAACAGCGTGAGGATCACCCAGGCGAGGGAGGAGACGAAGTAGCCTCGCAGCTCCCTCGCCAGGATGGCCAGCAACACCCGCGCCGCGCCCGCTCGCTTCACCTATTCCTCCCCGGTCAGGCGGGCGAACGCCCGCTCCAGGCTCGCCGGCTCGTCGGCGAGCTCCAGCAGCACCCACCCCTGGGCCGCAGCGTGGGCCGCCACCGCGGCTCTGAGCGCGTCGTCGATCTCCCCCCGCAGCCGCAGGGCGTCGCCGTCGCTGGTCGGCGTCACCGCGGCCACGCCGGGGAGCTCCAGCAGGGACTCGGCCGCGAGCGCCAGGTCAAGGTCCCCGCCGAGCCGCAGCCGCAGCTCTGCCCCTGCCTGGCGCCGCAACGCCGCCGGGTCCCCCCTGGCCACCACCCGGCCATGGTTCAGGATCACCACCCTGTGGCACACGGCCTCCACCTCTCCCAGCAGGTGGCTGGAGAGCAGCACAGTGTGCTCGCCGCCCAGGGCGGCCACCAGCTCCCGCACATGGGCGCGCTGGTTCGGGTCGAGCCCCACCATGGGCTCGTCGAGGATCAGCAGCGGCGGGTCGCCCAGCATGGCGTCCGCCAGGGCCAGGCGCTGACGGTAGCCGCGGGAGAGCTGACCGCAGATGCGGCGCCGGACCTGCTCCAGGCCGCACAGGGCGGTGACCCGCGACACCTCCGCCAGGCGGTCCCGGCGACGGGCCAGCCGCAGCCCCGCGCGAAACCGGAGGAACTCCTCCACCCGCAGGTCAGGGGGCGCCGGCGCGCCCTCGGCCACGTACCCGGTGCGCCTCCGCGCCTCCAGGCTCTGGCGGGGCATGTCGACCCCGTCGATCTCCACCACGCCGGCGTCAGGGCAGAGCAGCCCGGCCAGGACGCGCAGGCAGGTGGTCTTGCCCGCGCCGTTGGGCCCGAGCAGGCCCACCACCTCGCCCCGCTTCACCTCGAAGGAGACCTCCTCCAGGGCGGGGGCGCCGGCGAAGCTTCGGCTCAGGTGGTCGACCCGGATCATGGGCGCGGTGGGGTTCCCCTTGCGGGTCAGGGCCCCGGCGGGACGGGCGGAACAGGCGCCGGCTGCACCGCGGCCGCGATGGACTCCAGGCTGCGCTGGATCGCCTTGCGCTCCGCGGCGTCCTTGGTCTGCTCCAGCATGGCCTTGAGCGGCCCGGCGCCGGCCTTGAGCCCCTGCTGGCCCAGGGCCACGATCACCGCCATCCGCACCCGCGCGTCCTTGTCCCCGAGGGCCAGCCCCAGGGCCTTGGCGGTGGACTCGTCCCGGGCTTGCCCCAGCAGCGCCGCGGCCGCCTCGCGCTCCTCCGGATTCCTGGAGAGCCCGAGCAGCTTGATCAGGGTGGCCCGCCGCTGCTCGTAGGCCATGAACACCGTCCGGGCGTTCTTCTGGTCTTTCTGGCGCAGGAAGAGCGACGCCAGGTCCTGGTAGGCGGTCAGCTGGTCCGGGTCGAGCTGCAGCGACTGGCGCAGGGTGGCCGCCGCCTCGTCCAGCCGCCCCAGCTCCTCCAGGCCGATGGCGAGGGCGCGGTAGGCGTCCGGGTCCCTGGGCGACAGCGCCACCACCTTGCGGTACGCCGCCACCGCGGCCGACCGCTGCCCCAGCTCGCCCAGGGCGGAGCCGAGCCCGAGGTAGCAGTTGGAGGCCAGCTTGCCCTCCTCCTGGGCAGCGATGGCCCGGCGGAACGCCTCGGCCGACTCCTCGACCCTGCCCCCGCGCAGCAGCCCCTTGGCCTGCTCGTAGTAGATCTTCTGGGCCAGCGGCCCCTTGCTCGGGATGTCCGGCGCGGCCTTCTTCGTGGAGGGCGGCGCGGCCTTCTTCGTCGGCGCCGGCTCCACCCGCTTGCCCTCGGTGGCCTCGCGGTCAGCGGGGCAAGCCGCCAACAGCAAGGCGGCCCCCGTGATCAGGGCGCGGTGCGGGAGGCTGGACATGGTCAGGTCGTGGCCACCGGCCACTCGGAGGTGTGTCGCATGGACGCGCCGCGCTCGGCAGGCAGCGAGATGGTGAAGGTGGTCCCCCGGCCGGGGGCGCTCTCGTACTCGATGGTGCCGTCGTGCTCCCCCACGATGCGATGCACGATGGCCAGCCCCAGGCCAGTGCCCTCGGCCTTGCCCGAGGTGGCGAAGGGCTGGAAGATGCGCCCCTCCATCTCCTCGGGGATGCCCACGCCGGTGTCAGAGAAGCTGAAGGTCAGCCGGTCCGTGAGCCGGTCCACGGTGCAGGTGTAGGTGCCGCCGCCCGGCATGGCCTCGGCGGCGTTCCGCGCCAGGTTGTGGAATACGCGGCGCATCTTCGGCTCGTCGAAGTACGCCTCCGCCATGTACTTGCCGTCGACCACGAGCTCGATGTCCTTGCCTGACAGCAGGTGGCCCAGGTGCTCCTCCATGTCCTTGAGGAACCGGTGCAGGTAGACCTTGCGGATCAGCACCTTGGACTCGCCGCGCGCGAAGGCCAGCACCTCCTGCGCCATGGTGGACAGCACCGCAGTCTGCTTGACGATGTGGTGCGCGAACTGGGTGCGCTGGTCACGTTCCTCGGCGTCGGTGAGCAGCTGGGCGTAGCCCGAGATGATGGTCATCGGCGTGCGCAGGTCATGCACCAGGCTGGACAGCGCCTGGCCGATGGAGGCGAGGCGGCTCTGCACCTCGCGCTCCTTCTTGACCCGGTCGAGGTGGATGGCGTGGGCGATGCGGTGGGCCACCAGGGTCAGCAGGGTGTGGTCCTCGTCCACGAAGTTGCCGCCCCCCACTTTGTTGAGCAGCTCCACCGCGCCGAGGGTCCCCTCCACCCCCACCAGCGGCACGCACAGGATGTTGCGCGGCGAGAACTCCAGCTGCCGGGCGATGTCGTCGTGATACCGCGGGTCCTGCTCGGCGCTGTTGGTGCACACCGCCTCGCCGTGCTCGATGACCCAGCCGCAGATCCCCTTGCCCGCGGGCACGCTGATGGTCTTGATCCGGTCCCGCGCCTGGCCGGTGGCGTTGGAGAAGAAGATCCGCTGGCCCTCCTGGTCGCTCAGCACCACGCTGGACGCCTCGGCGCCGATGAGCTCGGTGGTGCGCTCCAGCAAGCGGTCGAGCAGCTCCTCCAGGTTCTCGGAGTCGCTGATCTGCTTCTCCACCTCCAGCAGCAGGTCCAGCTCGCGAGCCCGGCGCTCGAGCTTCTTCTGGGTCGCCAGCAGCTGCTTGTTCTGCTCCACCTGGGCCAGGTAGAGGCGGCTGTTGTCGATGGCCACCGAGGCGTGGCTCGCCAGGGCGCCGAGCACCTCCTCGTCATCGCCGGTGAACGGCCCGTCCTTCTTGTTGAGCACCTGCACCACGCCGGCGATGAGCCCGTGGTGGTTGCGCATGGGCACACACAGCATGGAGCGCGTGCGATAGCCGGAGAGCTGATCCACCTCGGGGTTGAACCGGTCGTCGTCGTAGGCCTCCTCGATGCGGACCACCTCCCCGCTCTGGGCCACGTGGCCGGCGATGCCCTGGCCCAGGGCCAGGCGGATCTCCTTCATCCCCTCCCCCTGGAGCACCTTGGTCCAGAGCTCGTCGCGCTCCTCGTCCAACAGGTAGAGCGTGGACCGGTCCGCATCCATCAGCTCGGTGAACTTGCTCACCAGCAGGATCAGCAGGTCATCCAGGGCGAGGGTCGACCCCACTGCCCGGGTGATCTGCAGGATGGAGCGATTTTTCTGCCTTTCGCGTTCCAGTGCGTCCATGTCTGATCGACTTTCGTCCTCGGAACGAGATTAAGCCGGGAGGCACCGTGCAGGCAAGGCCTCCGACCTGCAGCGGCCGACGGGAGTGGGCTTGGGGAGGAGGAGTACGAACGGGGGGGAGCAGGCGGGACCCTGTCGAGGGCCCCGCCCTCGCTGCCAGGTTACGGCTGGACCGCGATGTCGAAGCTGAACTTGTAGGTGTCGTAGTAGGAGTCCAGCCCGTCCGCCACGAAGTAGATGTCGCCGGCCGTGGCGGTGATGGTCTTGCTGGCGGTGCTGCCGCCGCTGACGTAGCTGTAGCCGATGACGCCACAGGCGGTGGCCACCTTGGCCATGTCGCAGTTGTGGTTGCCGTCCCACACGCCGAACCGACCGCCGGTGCCCAGGGGCTTGAAGGTGATCTTGTACTTCTTGCCGCTGACCGGGGTGAACTTGTAGAACAGGTCCGAGGCGGCCATGGTGGTGGTGCCGCACTTCTTCATCTGGTTCGACGCCATGGTCTTGTTGTCGGTCACCGTGGCCTTACCGGCGACCAGCTTGACCACCTTGGCGGTCTTGCAGGTGTCGTTGGCCTGGGGCTTGTACTCGGCCACGGTGAGGGTGTAGTTGCCCTTGGACAGCGAGCTCGAGGACGCGTACTTGGAGTCCACGGCCACAGTGTAGGTGGCGGTGGTGGTGGGCTTGAAGATGAAGCTCTCGGTGGTGGATGAGGAGCCGGAGTCTGACCCCGCCTTGCACGCGGTCTTCTTGCACGCGTCGAGGATGTAGACCGCGGCGTCGTAGCCGCTGGCCGGCGCCAGGGACACCTTGTAGCTCTTACCCGCGGTGAGCTTGACCTTGTAGAACCTGTCCGGGCCCTCGGTGTCGTTCTTGGTGCAGCCGGTGGCGGCCAGGTTGATCACGTTGCTCGCCAGGGAGGTGTCCCCGGTGACCGAGGCGGAGGTGCCGCTGAAGGTCATGAGCTTGGCGTTGACGCACTTGTCATTGGCAGGCGCCACCGCCTTCTCCACGGTGAGGGTGTACTTGCCCTTGGCGCTGGTGGAGTAGGAGTCCACGCCGATGTAGTAGGTACCCGCGGTCTTGGGGGTGAACAGCACCTTGCCGATCTTGCCGGAGCCGATGGGGTCGTCCACGCCGAAGCAGCTGGTCTTGGGCTTGTTGCAGTCGTTGAATATGTAGACCGCAGCGTCGAAGGTGGAGGCCGGGGTCAGGGTGACCAGGTACTTGGTGTTGGCCTGGAGCGAGATCCGGTGGAACAGGTCAAAGCCCGGGGTGCTCGAGGAGGTGGAGCCGCCGCAGGTGGCGCCGGACATGTTCAGGTCGTTGACCGCGGTGCTGGTGTCGCCGGTGATGGTGGCCTTGTTGCCCTTCCAGGTCATGGCGGTGGCGCTGGTGCAGGTCTCGCCCTTGGCCGGGGTGTACTCCTCCACGTCGAGGGTGAACTTGCCGCTGGCCAGCGAGCTGCTGGCAGCGTAGTAGGTGTCCACGCCGACGATGTAGGTGCCGCTGGTCTTGGGCGTGTAGGTGAAGCTCTCGGCGCTGCCAGAGTAGGCCGACTCGGCGCCCGCCACGCAGGCCGTCTTGTCGCACTTGCTCAGCATGTACACCGACGCGTTGTAGCCGGTGGCGGGGGTGAGCTTGACCTTGTAGCTCTTACCGCCCACGAGGTCGATCTTGTAGAACAGGTCCGGGCCCTCGGTGTCGTTGCCGGTGCACGCCGTCTTGGCCAGGTTGATGGTGTTGGTGGCCGAGGTGGTGTCGCCCTTGATGGTGGCCTTCTTGGCGACCCAGGTCATCTTGGTGGCGCCAGCGCAGCTGTTGTTCTTGGGCACCACGAGCTCCTCGATGTCGAGGGTGAACTTGCCGCTGCTCAGCGAGCTGGTGGAGGCGTAGCTGGTGTCCACGCCGATGATCACGTCCATGGTCGCCTTCGGGCTGTAGGTGACCTTCTCCAGCGAGCCTGAATAGCTGGCGTCGGCGCCGGCCAGGCACGCCTTGGTCGGGTCGGTGCAGCCCTTGAGCAGGTAGACCGCCAGGTCGTAGCCCGAGGCCGGCGTGGCCTTGATGCTGTAGGTCTTGCCGCCGGTGAGCTTGACCTTGTAGAACAGGTCCGGGCCCTCGGTGTCGTTGGAGGTGCAGCCGGTGCTGGGCAGCTTGACGTTGCTGGTGGCGGCGGTGGTGTCGCCCTTGACGGAGACCTTGCCCTTGGTCAGCGTGAGCAGCTTGGGGGTCTTGCAGGTGTCGTTGTTCGGCTTGCTGTAGCGCTCCACCTTCAGCGCGTAGGCGCCGATGTCCTTGGCCGCCCGGCCGTCCACGCCGACGTAGTACGTGCCCGCCGCCTTGGGGGTGAAGGCCAGGGTCTCGGTGGTGGAGGTGGTGGCGTCAGCGCCCATGCCGGTGCCGCAGGTGGAGGCGATCTTGGCGCAGTCGGTGAAGGTGTAGAGCGCGCCGTTGAAGCCGGGGGTGACCAGGGTGAGCTTGTACAGGTACTTCGGGTCCACGGCCAGCTTGTAGAACACGTCGTTGCCGCCGGTGGTGTTCTTGGTGCAGCCGGTGTTGGTGAGGCTGACGTCGTTGACAGCCAGGGCGGTGTTGCCCGCGATGGTGACGGTGTTGGCGCCGGTGGGGAAGGTGACGGCCGCGGCGTTCTTGCAGGTGTCGTTGGCCGGCTTCTTCAGCACGTTGATGGCGAGGGTGTACTTGCCGTAAGAGAAGGTGGCGCCCGGGGTGTAGCGCGTGTCCACGGCCACGTAGTGCACGCCGCTGGTCTTGGGGGTGAAGCTGCCCGCCTCGCCCTGGTCCGAACCGTACTTCTCGTCCTTGCCGAACACGCAGGTGGTCTCGGGCTTGGCGCAGTCGGTGAACACATAGAAGCCTGCGTTGTAGCCGGAGTCATGGAACAGGCTGACGTTGTACTTGGTGCCCGCCTTGAGGCTCACGGCGTAGATGTGCTCGAAGCCCTGGGTCGACTGCTTGGTGCAGCTCTTGGTGCTGGTCATGGTGATCTGGCTGCCCTTGTCCGTGCTGCGCACCTCGCCCGAGACAGAGGCGGAGCCGTTCTTCAGGGTGAGGGTGCCCTGGAGCTTCAGGGTGCAGCTGCTGGTGGAGCCGTCAGGAGTGGTGGTGCTGGAGTCTGCCGCGCTGTCGGCCTGCGCGTCGTCCAGAGTGGCGTCGGTGCCGGCCTCCACGCCCATGTCCTTGGTGGAGCCGTCCTGGCCCTTGTCCTTGCCTACTTTCTGGTCCTTGGTGACCTTTTGATCGGCCTGGACTTTCTGGTCCGGTGTGACCCCCTGGTCCGCTCCGGGGTCCACTCCGTCGTCGTCGGAGCAGGCAGCCAGGGCCAGGCCCAGGATCAATGTCAGGGCTATCGCCATCCTGTCTTTACGCATCACTATTCTCCCTTTATATAGCAAGGGTGGCAGTATCCACAGGCAGCGACCTGCCGTCAATAGTCGATATACTCTATGTTATCAGTGGCTTACGAGCCAGGCTGCCGCGCGCGGACGATCTCCTGCTGCACAGCAGCAGGAACGGGCTGGTAACTGGCGAACTCCATGGAGAAGCTGGCGCGGCCGCTGCTCATGGTGCGCAGGGGGGTGGCGAAGCCAAACATCTCGGCCAGCGGGACCTCGGCGTTGATCTTCTGGGCGCCCTTGCGGAAGCGGCGCATGGAGCCCACCTTGCCCCGCCGCGACCCGAGGTAGCCCACGATCTCGCCGATGTAATCGTCCGGCGTGTTGATCTCCACCTTCATCATCGGCTCGAGGATCCGCGCCTGCCCCTTGCGCAGCGCCTCGCGCATGGCAGCAGCGGCGGCGGTGCGGAAGGCCATGTCTGACGAGTCCACCTCGTGGTGCTTGCCGTCCACCAGCGTGGCGGCCACCCCGAGCACCGGGTAGCCCGCCAGCACGCCCTTTTGCAGCGCGTCGCCGATGCCACGGCGGATCGCCGCGAAGTACTCGGTGGGCACCGCGCCGCCCTTGATCTGGGTTTCGAAGGTCAGCTCACCCGTGGGGTTCGGCTCGAAGTTGATGGCCACCTGGGCGAACTGCCCGTGGCCGCCGGTCTGCTTCACGTGGCGGTGGTTTATCCGCACCGACCGGCCAAGCGCCTCGCGGTAGGCCACCTGGGGCTCGTCGGTGCCGCACTTGACGCTGAACTCGCTGCGCAGGCGGTCCACCAGCACCTCCAGGTGCAGCTCTCCCATTCCCCCCAGCACCAGGTCTCCGGTCTCCTCATCGTGAGTCACCGAGAACGAGGGGTCCTCCATGGCCAGCCGCCCCAGCGCCTTGATCAGCTTCTCCTGCTCCTTCTGGTCAGACGCCGAGATGCGCTGGCTGATCACCGATCGCGGCACCATGATCGCCTCGAGCAGCAGCCGCGCCTCCGGATCGCACAGGGTGTCGCCGGTGGTGGTCTTCTTCATGCCGATGAGGGCCACGATGTCGCCGGCGCTGGCCTCCTCCACCTCGGCGCGCTCCTTGGCCTTGATGCGCAGGATCCGCCCCACCCGCTCCCGGATGTTCTTGGTGCTGTTCCAGATCTGGTCCCCGCGGCGCAGCGTCCCGGAGTAGAGGCGCACGAAGGTCTGCTGCCCCACGTACGGGTCATGGATGATCTTGAACGACAGCGCCGACATGGGGTCGGCCGGGGTCGGCTTGCGTGTGTGGGTCTTGTCCGGCTGATCGGGATCGGTGCCCACCACGGCCCCGACCTCCACCGGCGAGGGCAGGTAGTCCACCACCGCGTCGAGCAGCAGCTGAATGCCGGAGTTGCGGTACGCCGCGCCGGCCAACACCGGCACCACGAGCAGCCGGGCCACGGCGTCCCGGGTGGAGGCGCGGATCTCGTCCGGGGTGATCTCCGCCCCGTCCAGGTAGCGCTCCATCAGCTCGTCGTCGAACTCGGCCAGCGCCTCCAGCAGCGCCTCCCGCGCGGCCGCGACCTTGTCGGCCATCTCCGCCGGGATCTCCATCTCGGTGCGCTCGAAGTCCTGGTACTGGTAGGCCTTCATCTCCACCAGATCCACCACCCCGCGAAAGTCCTCCTCCTCGGGCTCGATGATCGGCACCTGGTAAGCGATGGCGTTGGCGTCCAGCACCTTGCGGATGTCCGCGACCGTGCCGTCGAAGTCCGCGCCGGGGCGGTCCATCTTGTTGATGAAGGCCATGCGCGGCACCCGGTGCAGGTCCGCCTGGCTCCACACGGTCTCCGACTGGGGCTCCACGCCGCCCACCGCGCAGAAGACGGCCACCATGCCGTCGAGCACCCTCAGCGAGCGCTCCACCTCCAGGGTGAAGTCCACATGCCCCGGCGTGTCGATGATGTTGATCCGGCGACCGCGCCAGCCGCAGGTGATGGCGGCCGAGGCGATGGTGATGCCCCGCTCCTGCTCCTGCTTCATGAAGTCCATGGTCGCCTTGCCGTCATGCACCTCGCCCATGCGGCGGGTGACGCCGGAGAGGAACAGGATCCGCTCGGTGACCGTGGTCTTGCCCGCGTCGATGTGGGCGGCGATTCCGATGTTGCGCGTCTTGCTGAGCTCGTTCATCTGTCGGTCCTTGGGCCCCGGCCTGTCGCCGGGGTGCTGCAGGATAGCAGGGGCGTGCGGGGACACCAGGGGCAGGTGCGCAAAATTTCCCACGAAAGTTGCCAGGCTGACGCGAGCGCCCGATACTCGAAGATGGCGGTACGTAGTGGGCCGGGACTGGTGGCCCGGTAGCGGGGTGCGAGTGGGCACTGCCCAGGAGTCAGGCGAGGTTTCCCGTGGCAAAAGAGACGGCGATTGGCATAGACCTAGGCACCACGAACTCATGCGCGGCCCTGGTGGAGATGGGCAAGCCGCGGGTGATCTACTCGAGGCTCGGCTACAGCACCATCCCCTCGGTGGTGACCTTCAGCGCCGAGAAGGTGGTGGTGGGCCAGGCGGCAGAGCGGCGCCTGGTGCTGGCCCCCCAGGAGACCATCTACGGCAGCAAGCGGCTCATCGGGCGCACCTACCTGTCGGGGGTGCGCAACCGCTTCCAGCCGCACTTCCACTACAAGCTGGTCCCAGACGAGGACGGCTTCGTGGGCGCGGAGATCAGCGGCCAGGTGGTCTCCATGGTGGACGTGGCCACCCATATCCTGGCCGAGCTCAAGCGCAACGCCGACGACCGCCTCGGCACCCCGGTGACCAAGGCGGTGGTGACGGTGCCGGCTTACTTCAACGACAACCAGCGCCAGTTCGTGCGCGAGGCAGGAGAGCGAGCCGGGCTGGAGGTGCTGCGGACCCTCAACGAGCCCACCGCGGCGGCCCTGTGCTACGGGCTGAACCAGGGCGAGAACAAGCGCCTGCTGGTGTTCGACCTGGGCGGCGGCACCTTCGACGTCTCCATCGTCGAGATGGAGGGGAACACCTTTAACGTGGTGGGCGTGGACGGCGACACCTTCCTGGGCGGCATCGACTTCGACCGGCGCCTGACCGACTGGCTGCACGAGAAGATCTCCATGGACATGGGCGAGGAGCTTGAGCTGAGCCCCGTGGGCCTGGAGCGCCTGCGCCAGGTGGCCCGTGACACCAAGCACCAGCTGAGCGTGCGCGACAAGCACGAGATCAGCATCCCGAACCTCGTGTTGCTCGACGGCAGCCGCATCGACGTGACCCAGGAGATCTCGCGCAAGATGTTCGAGGCCATGGTGGCCGAGCTGATGGACAGGGTGATGAGCATCACCTCCCGGGCGCTGGACCGGGCCAGCCTGCGCCCTCGGGACGTGGACTCGGTGCTGCTGGTGGGCGGACAGACCCGCATGCCGGAGATTCACCAGCGGGTGCGTGACCTGTTCGGAAAGGAACCCACCAAGCGGGTCCATCCGGACGAGGTGGTGGCCCTGGGCGCCGCCATCAGCGCGCACAACTTCCGCGCCCCTGACGCCGCTGTGCTGCAGGACGTGGTGCCCATGACCATCGGCGTGGCCAACCAGGAGGGCCTGTTCATGCCGGTCATTCCGCGCAACACGTCCGTGCCTCACGAGGAGTCGTTCGACGTGGAGGTGCCGGTTGGGTGCGACATCTTCGACCTGGCGGTTTTCCAGGGCGACCGCTCCCACGCCTTCGACAACGAGTTCCTCGGCAGCTTCACGGTGGACCAGCTGGCCGACGCGGACACCCGCACCGTCCAGGTGAAGTTCATCCTTGATGGCGAGGGGCTGCTCACCATCCAGATCCACCCGGGCGAGGCCGACACCCGGGAGGTGACCCTGGCCACCCGCACCACCCCGGAGGACGTGCTCGCCTCCATGGGTCGGGAGAAGATCAGCCTCTCCATCCCCCAGGAGTGGACCTCCACAAAGCGCCGGTCAGCGTCAGCGCAGGGTGACACGCCGACGCCCGCGGCCCCCGAGATCCAGATGCGCGCCGCCCGCAAGGACGAGACGCCTCCGCCCTCCCCCGTTCGATCCGTCGACCCGGCAAAGCCCGCCAGCCGCTACGGCGGATCCGCGTTGATCGAATTCGGTGAGAAGAAGCCCGGGCTGATCCGCCGGATCCTCAAGTTTATCTTCCGCTTCTAACAAATAACCCCTCTGAAGTACCCGGTTTTCCCCTCCTGCCCTTGGCAGCGCAGGCTCCTTCTCCATTTTATAGGTTGTAATTTGCGTAATTTATATCACAATATCTTTTGCAGGAGTAAACCATGAGATCGATCCGAGGCGTGCTGGTCATCACCATCCTTTCCCTCCCCCTGGTCGCCCAGGCGAGGGTCAACCCGCTGCGCATTGTCACGGATCGAATGCTCCGTGCCGAGGTGCTCATCACTCTGGACACCTCCGGATCCATGGCGTGGTATCCGAACCCGTCCTGGTCCGTGGGTACCGACTGCGGAGGCAACCGCGCGGGCACCGTGGATCTTTGCGGCGACGGACAGTGCAGCGGCTCCGAGGGCAGCCCGTCGAACCGCTGCTACTCTGACTGCAACCTGAGCCGGGCCACGGACTGGCAGGCGGGATCGCCGCCCCAGTGCAGCCCCAGCAACCCCCGCACCTCGCGCATGTTCATCCTCAAGCGGGTGCTGCGCGGCATGCTGCCCGAGATCCGCCAATCGGCCAGCATCGGCATGGTCTCTTTCTGGCAGTCCGGCTACCACCGCTACTACCTGGAGCACCACAGCGGGCCCTCTCGCAAGGTCTCGGTGTTCTTCACCCGGTTCGAGCTGCAGCACCTCGGCGCGTGGGATGGCAAGGACGACCGCCCCATGCCCGGCTTCAAGTGGAACGGCACTCCCTACACCCTGCTCAGCGGCGCGGGCATGCCCGTGACCCAGGACAGCCTCTACTCCCGCTCGGACGACTCCTCGGTTGAGACCCGCTTCCGCTTCAGCGATGCAGGCCTGCAGCACAACCAGGGCGGCCACACCTGGAAGTTCCGGGGCAGCTACTACACCTTCAGCGCCCGGCCCATCCGGCGCTGGACCTACTACACCAGCAGCACCTACCTCGGCCCCCAGTTCGTGGACAGCAAGGGGCGTCGCTGGGTGCACAACCGCTTCGACTACCGCTACAGCGGCCACGGCATCAACTACGGCACCTCTGGAAAGGTGGTGGAGAACCTGCCGTTCAAGCAGACCCAGGCCGCCGTGGACGCCTCGCTGTTCAACATCATCTCCAAGCTGAACTCCGCTCGAAACGGCGGCATCTGGGCCTGGGGCGGCACCCCCACCGGCCCCGCCCTGGAGACCGCGCGGCAGCACTACCGCGCGCGCCAGCTCGGCACCGGCCCGTACAAGTTCACCGGCCCGGATAACAACGCGACCTGCCGGCCTCGCTTCGTGCTGCTGCTCACCGACGGCCAGTCCAACCGCGGCAAGAAGCCGTGGGACGTGGCGCGGGCGATCTACAACGACCCGACCTTCAGCGGCAACCCGATCCGCACCCTGGTGGTGGGGCTGCCCGGCCTGCCCTCCTCGGCGGTGCAGGAACTGGACCGCACCGCCGACTACGGCGACGACGGCAAGCTGAACAACAGCAAGACCGCCTACTACGCCAACAACGAGGGCGCCCTGTCCAAGGTGCTCAAGGAGGTGCTGCTCGACATGGTCAAGGGGGACTACGCCACCACCTCAGCGACGGTCACCTCCTCGGACAGCGGGCTCACCACCGGCAACCTGGCGCTCATCCCGTCCACGGAGTTCCCCGGCTGGCGCGGCCAGTTCAAGGCGCTGGATCTGGCGCAGTATCCCTTCGCCAACAAGTGGGACGCCGGCGTGATGCTGCAGAAGCAGGCGTACAACAAGCGCAAGCTGTTCACAGGACTGCGGGGCGTACAGAAGGGCAACCCGGTGCCGCTGTTCTCCGAGGACGGCGTGGTCAACCTTCACGGCGGCTGCCTCGGCTGCGGCTCAAAGGGGCTGTGGCACGTGTGGAACCGGGTCGGGACGCCGCCCGCGGACGACGTGATGAAGGCCTTCGTCGAGTGGCTGGCCGGCAAGAGCAAGACGTGGAAGCTCGGGCCGGTGTTCCGCTCCACGCCGGCGGTGGTGGGACAGCCCCCCGTGTACAACGGCGTGTGGAAGCACCAGCTGTACCGCAACATCATGGCCGCGCGCGAGCGGCTGATCTACCTGCCGTCCAACGACGGCCTGCTGCACGCGTTCCGCGCCCGGGACGGCAGCGAGGCCTTCGCATACCTCTCGCCCAACCTGCTGCCCGCGCTGCTCGGCCTGTACCAGCAGGGCGGGCTGGACCCCGACCCGAAGAAGTTCAAGTGGATCCTCGGCTCCTCGCCGCGGGTGGAGGACGTGCCCGACGCCAGCAAGAAGACCGGCTGGGCCACCCAGCTGGTGCTCACCATGGGCGCGGGCGGCGAGGACTACGTTGTGCTCGACATCACCGAGCCGTCCCTGTGCAACGCCGCCAAGTGCGAGCTCAAGCCGTGGCCCTTCCGGGTCATCGCCCACTCGACGGAGAAGGCCGCCCTCGACCCGATCCTGGGTGAGACCTGGTCCGTGCCGGCGCTGTTCTACACCAACCCGACCAAGAAGAAGATCCGCGCCCGCATGGCCATGGGCGGCGGCTACGGCGATCAAGGGAGCGAGGGCAACTACTACAGCTTCTTCACCCGGCCCCACCACCTGCCCAAGTCGGTGGAGCACAACGGCAGCGGCGCCCAGGTGGAGTTCGGCGCCCTGCCCGACACGGTGGCGGCCGTGGACCCGTCCAAGTCCCGGGCGGTCATCGCCACTTACCAGGCCGACCTGGCGGGGAGGGTAGTGCGCTACCACCGCGGCCGACAGCACAAGATGGAGACCGTGCTGGACGCGGGCGTGTACCAGCCGTTCTACTTCGCGCCGGCGGTCTACCCTGCCGGCAGTAACGTGGTGGTCATGGCCATGGCGTCGGGCTCCGCTGACGAGGAGAAGCCGCCGGCAGGCGCCGAATCGACCCTCTATGTCCGCAGCGAAAAGAACGGCACCATCGACCTGACCAACGACAACGTGACCTGCGCCGTGAGCGATATCTGCTCCGGCAGCGGCGGCTGCCCGGAGAAGGTCCCGGCCAGCTGCGCGGCCCCTGGCGCCAACGCCAAGCCGGTGGCCCGCCCCCTCATCGTCTACAGCAAGGTGGGCAACACCGGCGCCAAGTACGACATGTTCTTCCTGGTCTACGAGCCGTCCACCTCGCTGTGCGAGCTCGGCTCCAGCTGGCTGATCCGCATCGCGACCGACGGCGGCGATCAGGAGCTGGTGAGCGCCACCGAGTACAAGGGCGTGCGCGCCACCGGCTTCACCACCGTGGGCGGGGGCGTGGACCTGGCCATCACCCACATCGGCACCAAGGGTGCCAAGGCGGGGGCCTTCACGGTGGTTGAGAAGTACCTCAAGAACACCGGCCTCGCGGTGGCGCCGGTTGTGGAGACCTGGAAGGAGGTCCGCAGCCCCATGGGCACCAACAAGTAGGTCGCGCGCTCAGTGGGCCTCGGCCCAGTTGTCCCCCACGCCGGTGTCCACCTTCAGCGGCACGTCGAGCTTCATCACGCCGGACATCTCCTCCACCGCCATGGCACCCAGAGCTTCCACGTCCCGAGGCCGCACCTCGAACACCAGCTCGTCGTGCACTGTCAGGATCATCGGCGCGTCCATACCCTCGGTCTCCAGCCGCGCCTCCATGCGCAGCATGGCCAGCTTCATCAGGTCGGCGGCGGTGCCCTGGATCGGCGTGTTGCGCACGATGCGCTCGGCGTACATCCGGTTGTTGCGTCGTGAAGACTTGATGTCCGGCACCGGGCGGGACCTGCCCAGCAGGGTGCGCACCACCCCGGTCTCCCGCGCCTCCTCGATGGTGCGCTCCATGAAGGTCTGCACCCCGGCGTAGCGCGCGAAGTAGTTCTGGATGTACTCGGTGGCCGTGTTGCGCGGGATGCGTAGCTGGCGCGACAGGCCCCAGTCGGACTGGCCGTAGATCACGCCGAAGTTGACCGCCTTGGCCACGCGGCGCTGGTCCGAGGTCACCTCCTCCGGCGCGATGCCGAACACCTCGGCGGCGGTGCGGCGGTGGACGTCCTCCCCCTCGCTGAACGACGCCAGCAGGGTCGGGTCCTGGGACAGGTGAGCCAGCACCCGGAGCTCCACCTGGGAGTAGTCCGCCGAGAGCAGCACCCTGCCCTCCGGCGCCGAGAACGCGGCCCGGATCTGCCGCCCGAGCTCGGTCCGGATCGGGATGTTCTGCAGGTTCGGGTCCGAGCTGCTCAGGCGGCCGGTGGCGGCCACCGCCTGGTTATAGCTGGTGTGCACCCTGCCCGTGCGCGGGTGGATCAGCGCGGGCAAGGTGTCGATGTAGGTGTTCTTGAGCTTGGAGAGGGTGCGGAACTCCTCGATCTGCCCGGCGATGGGGTGCTGCAAGGCCAGGTCGGCCAGGGTATCGGAGTCGGTGGAGTAGCCGGTCTTGGTCTTGCGGCCCGGCGTGAGGCCCAGCTCCTCGAACAGCAGCTTCTGCAGCTGCTTGGGCGAGTTGATGTTCACCGGCCAGCTGGCCTGGCCCCGGATCTCGGCCTCGATATCGGCGATCTGCCCCTCCACCTCGCGGCTCATCTGCATCAGCCGCGCCGCGTCCAGGTGCACGCCCCGACGCTCCATGCGCGCCAGCACGGGCCACAGGGGCATCTCCATCTCGTGCAGCAGCCGCTCGTGCTCGTCGTCGGCGGTCAGGCGCTCGCCCAGCTGGTCCGCCAGGCGCAGGGTGACGTCGGCGTCCTCGGCGGCGTACTCGGTGGCGCGATCCAGCTCCACCAGCGAGAACGACCCGCCCTTCCCCGCCACCGACGAGAACGTGATCATCTCGTGGTTCAGGTGGTCGCGCGCCAGGGCGTCCAGGCCGTGAGAGTTTCGCGCCGCGTCCAGTACGTACGAGGCGAGCATCGGGTCCAGGGTCACGCCCTTGACCTCGAGGCCGGCCTCGGCCAGCACGATCCAGTCGTACTTGAAGTTCTGGCCGTACTTGGGCAGGTCCGGGTCCTCCAGCAGCGGCCGCAGCCGCTCGAGCACCAGCTGGACGTCCAGCTGGTCGGGGCAGCCGAGGTAGTCATGCCCCACCGGGACGTAGCACGCCTCACCCGGGGCCCACGCCAGGCAGATCCCCACCAGGCGGGCCTTCATCGGGTCGAGGTCCGTGGTCTCCACATCCACCGCGCAGCGGCCGGCGGCCAGGATCAGCCCCACCACCTCGTCCAGCTCCTCGGCGGTGAGCACCGTGCGATAGGCGGAGCGGTCGATGGCCGGGGGCAGGTCCACCGGCTCGCCGAGCTTGCCCTGCAGGCGGCCGAAGTCGAGCCGCCGGAACAGCTCGCCCAGGGCGGCGGCGTCCAGGTCGTCGTGGCGCAGGTCGGCCAGGTTCACCGGCGGCTCGCAGTCCTCCTTGAGCGCCACCAGCTGCCGCGAGAGGCGCGCTTGCTCGGCGTACTGCACCAGGTTCTGCTTCAGCTTCTTGCCCGAGACCTGATCCGGCGAGGCCAGGGCGGTCTCCAGGTCGCCGAAGTTGGTGAGCAGCTTGGCGGCGGTCTTGGCGCCCACCCCCGGGATGCCCGGCACGTTGTCCACCTTGTCCCCGCACAGCGCCAGGTAGTCGCCCAGCTGCTCCGGGTTGACGCCGAACTTCTCGAGCACCTGCGCCGGCCCCACTTCGCGGTTCTTGTGGGTGTCCAGCACCCGCACGCCGTCGCCCACCAGCTGCATCAGGTCCTTGTCCGAGGAGAGGATGGTCACCTGCATGCCCTCGGCCCGGGCCAGCCTGGCGTAGGTGGCGATGAGGTCGTCGGCCTCGACCCCTTCCAGCCGAACCTCGGCGATTCCGAACCCCTCCACAGCCTGCTCCACCAGCTCGAACTGGGGGATCAGGTCCTCGGGCGTGGGCGGTCGGTTAGCCTTGTACTCGGGGAAGATCTCCTTTCGGAAGGTGGGCCCCACCGAGTCCATCACCGCGGCGATGTAGTCGGGCCGCTCCTCTTCGAGCAGGCGGAAGATCATGGCGCAGAAGCCGTAGACCGCGCCGGTGGGGGTGCCGTCGGGCGCGGTGAACGGCGGCAGCGCGTGGTACGCGCGGAAGATGAAGTTGGAGGTATCTATGAGGTAGATTCGCGGGGCGTCGGGCATGACCCGATCTGTACCACAGGCGGGGGGGCTACTCCTCCAGTTCCTCCTCCTCGGGCGGCTCCTCTTCAACCTCCGGAGCCTCCTCCTCCTCGACCTCCTCCTCCTGCACCTTCTTGCCGTCGCGCTTCACGGCCACCGAGCTCTTGATCTTGGGCCGCGGCTTCTGGGCGTCGTTGGGGATGAAGCGGATCTCGGTCTTGATCTCGAAGGAGAGGCTGGTGAGCAGCCGCGCTAGCTCCTCGTTCAGGTTGAGGCTCTCGAGGAAGCCGCGCAGCTCGCCGGCCACCACGCGGAACAGCTCGTTCTTGGTGGTGCCCGCCTGCTGGATCAGGTAGTTGGCCACGTCCTTGGGCAGCTTGACGTCGTTGGCCAGCTTGCGAACGCCCTCCTCGGTGGTGAACACGGCGCCGAGGCCGGCATAAAAGGTGCGGCGGACAATCTCCGGCACCAGCCCCTCCAGGCGCTGGCGCAGACCATCGTCCAGGCGAATCTCCTCATCCTGTCCGTCGAAAGTATCTTCAGGATCGGCCATCTCATCTCCTGCAAGAATTCCGCAACGTTATCAGCATCAGCTGTCTATTGTTAGCGCGCCGCGTCATTCCGGTCAAGCCAAGGGCGCTCGCCTCTGGCGAGCGAATGACAAAACGACGGAACGACGAAACGACGAAACGACGAAATGGTCT
>CAZEFW010000117.1:0-29919 GCA_964511535.1 uncultured Myxococcales bacterium
CACAGGCCCCTGGTGCAACGGCTCGAACGACCACGGCGCATTGAGAACACATCCACGGCCCCAACCACACCCCCATATCAGCCCCCGTGCACAGCGACCAAACGGCCACAAACCGGAAGCACAGCACAAAGGTCCCGAGCCCCCCACAACCCCCCACCACAGGCCGCGACCGGTCGAGCGTAGCGAGACCGGAGCGGCCAGACCGAGCGAAGCTCGCCCACAATCACCCCTGAAGCCTGATGCCTGAAGCCTGATGCCTGAAGCCAGGCGAGCGAAGCTCGCCCACAATCACCCCTGAAGCCTGATGCCTGAAGCCTGAAGCCAGGCGAGCGAAGCTCGCCCTACCGGTGGTGCACGAACAGCGACGCGCAGTGCTCGCCGAAACAGGGCGCGCCTGATAGCTCCTGGCTCAGCTTCTTCAGGTTCTGCTCGATGGTGTCCCACGGGTGCACGATGAGGTTGCCCGCGCACAGGTCCCGGCGGTGGAAGCAGGGGAAGACCGAGCCGTCTGCGTCGATAACCATGCCGTGGTTTCCCATGACGCAGTGTCCCGGCGTCATGCGGACGTCGCCGTACAGTCCCCTGAGCAGCTCCACATATGGGACGGCGTCACAGCGGCGGCCCCACTCCTCGAGCTCACTGAACAGGGCTTCGCGCATTGCAGGATCCAGCGCGTGCAGGCTCAGCTTTGCGAAGGCGGGCGCTTCCTGCGGGATGAACGCCGGGCTGAAGATCAGGGGCAGGTTGAACTGATCGGCCAGCCGCTGTAGCCCGGGCACCTGGTCCAGGTTCTGCTGGGTCAGGCAGCTGAGCAGTGTCGGCACGTACGGGGAGTGAAACAGGATCCGGTTGATGGTGCGGGTCAGCTCGTCGCTCACCATGTGAGCCGAGATGGAGATGTCGTCCACCCCGGCGCGCTCCAGCGCCTCGAGCCGCTCGGTGGTCAACTTGCGACCGTGGGTCAGCAGCAGCACGTGCATCACCCGGGCCGCGCACATCTCCACCATCTCCAGCAGCCGCGGCGAGTCGAGGGGCTCCCCGCCGCTGATGATCACCTGCTGCAGCCCCTGACGGCAGAGCTGATCGAGGGCCTCATCCAGCGGATAGAGGTAGTCGACCTCCTCGACCCGGGTGGTGTGGCCCACCTCGTAAAAGCAGTGCTCGCAGCGCGACTCGCACTTGGTGGTGGGCAAGATGAAGGCGAATTGGAAGCTCACTAGGTTTACCTGGAATTCAGCTTAGCACTGGTTTGCCCTGGCGCCCGTCGAGAAGCAGCGGGATTCATGCGCGCCAGTTGCGCCAGATCCCACCCATCAGGATCAGCGCCAGGGCGAGCATCCCGAGCCCCAACAGGCGGGTGCCGAGCAGCACATTGCCGATGCCGAAACAGACGCACAGGATCGCCACGGAGCCCACCAGGAACAGCACCACGCTGCGCATGAAGTTGGGCGACCACTCGATGTCGGGGTACGCCTCGCGCACCGGCCCCCAGCCCAGGGGGTACGGCTTGACCGCCCGGGCGAAGGCGGCCAGGTGTTCGGGGGTCGAGGGCGGGGTCAGCAGGGTCACCAGCACCCACCCGGTCAGGGAGATGGAGGCCGCGAAGATGAACTTCACCCCGTAGCTCGGCAGGTCGAGCACATGGTTGGCCAGGATCGAGCCCACCAGCGAGCCCGTGAGAGAGGCCAGCTCCGACCAGGCGTTGACCCGCCACCAGAACCAGCGCGCCACCACCACGAAGCCGTAGCCGGCGGTGAGCATGGCCAGGTAGTACCAGGCGGACTGCACCGAATCCATGAAGGTTGCCGCCGAGATGGCCAGCGCGAGCATGATCACGGTGCTCACCTGGCTCGCGCGGACGTAGTGCTTCTTGCTCGCCTCCGGCTTGATGAAGCGGCGGTAGATGTCGTTGACCATGTACGAGGCGCCCATGTTGATCTGGGTGTCCACCGTGGACATCAGCGCGGCGGTGGAGGCGGCCAACGAGATGCCGAGGAACCCGGGGGGCAGCACCTTGATCATCAGCATGGCGTAGCCGCGCTCGGCCTTGTCGGCAGGCAGCTCGGGGTAGGTCACCAGGGAGACCAGGGCCACCAGGATCATGGGCCAGTAGTTCATGGCGAAGTGCACCACCGCGAACAGCATGGTGGCGAAGGTGGCGTGCAGCTCGTCCTTGGTGGACATGATGCGCTGGGTCAGCGCGCCCGGCGGGTTGCCCCACCATTTGAGCGTTATGAACACCAGGAAGGTGAAGAAGAACTGCGAATCGGGGCGCGGCACGAAGTTCATGCGGGACATGGCCTCGGCGCCGTAGCGCACCCCCACCGCCTCGTGCAGGCCGGCCAGCCCGCCCACCGAGTCGAGGGCGAACACCGCCAGGGCGAGGCTGCCGAAGGTGCCCACGAAGAACTGGGCGAAGTCGGTGACCGCCACGCCCCACAGCCCCGAGGCTGTGGTGTAGAGCATGGTCAGCACGATGAGCACCGCCAGGGTGGGCAGCGCGTCCCAGCCCAGGGCCTCCTCGCTCACTACCAGCACCGAGCGGATGACCCAGCCCATGGAGATGCAGGTGGTCAGGATGCCGAAGTAGATGCTCTTGAAGCCGCGCAAGAAGGCCGCCGCCTTGCCGGAGTAGCGCAGCTCGATCAGCTCGGCGGCGGTGATGATGTTGGAGCGGCGCAGCAGCGAGGCGAAGATGAACGCCCCGAAGGTGCCCGCCCCGCCCAGGATGTAGGTCCAGGCGAACCAGACCCCCTTGACGCCGTTTTTGGCCACCAGCCCGGTGATGCCGAAGGGCGTGTCGATGGCGAAGGCGCTGGCGATCATGGAGGTCCCCGCCAGCCACCAGGACAGCGACCGCCCGCTGACGAAGTAGTCGTCGATGCTGCGGGTGGCGCGGCGGCTCATGTACAGGCCGAGCAGCACCATGGCCGCCACGTAGACCAGGACGATGCACAGATCGAGGGTGGAGAGGTTCATCTTGCCCTGTCGATACTAGATGTCCTCGGCTGAAGCAACAACCCGGTCTGGCCGGCCCCTGGCGCCGATCTCTGCGTTGCTCCTCCTCGACGTACCCCTGGTACGCCTTCGTCGTCGCGCCTTGACCTCGACGCCAGTTGCGAGCCCAGCCCGTATTGTTATTTGCGCCGAGGACATCTTGCGGTCCGGATCGGGCCAGGCCAGTAAATGCGGGGCGACCCTCAGGAGAGGCTGGCGGCCTGGGCCACCGCGGCGGACAGGGCGCCCTGCAGCGACGGGGTGGTCACGGGCGACAGGATGACGCCGTACACCCCGGCGCGGGTGGCGTAAGCGTCCAGCCCGGGGCTGGGTGAGCTGTCCGCGGCCCAGAGCAGCACCGGCACCTCGGGGGCGGTGCGGCGCACGGCGGCCACCAGCATCTCGGGCGCGGTCTCCCGCAGCCCGGCGTCGATGATCACCGCCGCGATGGCCTCCCGCTCGGACGAGAGCTGGGCCAGCCCCTGGCTGCTGCCCTCCTCCCACATCGGCTCCAGGGCCAGCTCCCGGATGCTGCGAGCCATCTCAATCTTGCCTTCCTGCCTCGAGGAGATCACCAGCACGCTGCGCGGCGCCCCCACCGAGGTGGTGTGCCGCTTCTGCTTCCCCCGAAGCTGCTCCGGAGGCGGCGTCTGTATCGGCGGCCGCTGCCCCGACTCCACGATCTGGGTCGACTTCCAGGCGGTGTCGGTGCGCCGATGCATGGGGAAGGCGAGGGTGAAGGTGGTGCCGCGGCCGCGGGCGCTCTTGACGTTGATCTGCCCGCCGTGGTCCTTGACCACCGCGTAGACCGTGGCCAGGCCGAGGCTGGTGCCCTGGGACGGCTCCTTGGTGGTGAAGAAGGGCTCGAAGATCTTGCCCTGGGTCACCTCGTCCATGCCGTGGCCGTCGTCGGTGACCGACACCAGCACGAAGTCGCCCTGGCCCGACACGGGCATGTCGATGAAGCCCGCCGCGGCGCCCTTGATGTAGTTGGCGGTCAGGCGCAGGCGGCCCCCGTCGGGCATGGCGTCCCGGGCGTTGACGCACAGGTTCATCAGCGCCTGGTGCAGGCGGCCCGACGAGACGGAGACCGGCAGCGGACGGTCAGCGGTCTTGACCTCCAGCCGGATGGTGGGCGGCAGGGTGGAGGCGACCATGGAGGCCACGTCCCGCATCAGGTCGCCCATGTCCACCGTCTTGCGCTCCTGATCCTCCTCGCGAGAGAAGCCGATGAGCCGCTTGGTCAGGCCCCCGGCGCGGCGGGTGGCGTCGTCCAGCTCCTCGAGCACCTCGCGCAGCTCCAGCGGGTCCAGGGCGCCGGCCGCGCGCAGGGTGCCCTCCTGCTCTGCCTGCTGCAGGAACGTGATGTTCGCCTGGTAGATGGAGAGCATGTTGCGCAGGTCGCCTGCCACCTCGGAGGCCAGCCGGCCCAGCACCTCCAGCTTCTGCATCTGGTGGATCTGGTCCTCGAGCACGTCCCGGTGGGTGAACACCATCAGCAGGCTGCCGCCCATTTGCAGCCGGGAGCCGAACTGGATCGGCACCTTGCCCGTGACCGGCACGCCGTCCACCCAGGTGCCGTTGGCGCTGCCCAGATCCTCGATGCTCCAGCCCTCTTCCTTGTCGAAGCGGATACAGGCGTGACGGCGGGATATCTCCAACAGGTCCAGCATGACATCCGCGTCGTCGCCGCGGCCGAGCAGGCTGCTAGCTGCGATGGGGTAGACCCGCCCCTCCTGATCCCCTGTCAGGACCACAAGGCGGGCCAGTCCCTGCTTCATCTTGAAGGTGCCCGTGGCACCCCAGTCATTATCACTTTTGCTCATGGCAGCACCGGATTTGTATGTTATCAGCGCACCCCCGAAGTACAAGATTATCTTTGTTTGCGTGTTTTTTTGAACAGCTGAAGTGCAGGCCCGCTCCTCCCTGGGAGCCTGGGGCCGGCAGCCCAACATTCTTGACTCCACCGCGCCAACTTCCCAAACTGGCTTCGTGGACCCCGGCAAACTGATCAAGGGCTGGAGCATCCACCGGCAACAGATCGAGAGCTCGCTCCGGGTGCTGCTGGTGGAAGTGAACCGGCAGCACCGCTCCGAGCTGCAGCGGCTGCTGAACCGTTGCGGCTGCGAGGTGGCCACGGCGGTCTCGGCCGAGGCATCGCTGGAGCTGGTTCTCACCGGGCAGTTCCCACTGGTTATCGTGCCGTCAGTGCTCGTCGAGATGGACGGCCTGGCGCTGGTGGACCAGATGCGCCGCCAGGTGGCCGACCTGGAGGTGATCCTCACCACGCGGGACTTCTCCCTCGACCTGGTGCAGCGGGCGTTCGACCTGCAGATCAGGGACATCATCCGCAAGCCGCTGGTTGACGAGCAGGCCATCGAGGAGCAGGTGCGGTCCGTGGTGCAACACTGCGTCAATGGGCAGATGCGGCTCTTTTTGCTCTCGCGGCTGCGGCGCATGGTCAGCGAGCTGGCGTCGGATGAGCGCAAGGAGGCGGTGAACAACCTGGACGCCCGGCTGGAGGATTACAAGGGATGGCTCGGGCGGTGCGACCGGATCATCGTGGTGGAGGAGGCCGAGGAGCTGCGCCACTTGAGCGATCACCTGTTCGAGTCCCACTTCCAGACCGAGGCCACGAGCGAGCTGGAGAACGCCATCCGGCGCGCGGGCAAGGGGGACATCAACCTGCTGTTCATGCAGAGCGAGCAGGCGCCGCTCGGGATCCAGCGCACCATCGGGATGCTCAAGGAGCATGTGCCGCAGCTGGACGTGGTGTTCATCGCGCCGCCGCAGCTGCAGAGCGCGCTGGCCGCCCTGCACGCAGGCGCCTCGCTCTACCTGCCCCGAATTCCCGAGTCGCTGGATCTCATCCTGCCTCGCTTGCGCCGCGTGCTGGCCCGCCACCGCGAGCGGCGGCTGATGGACAACCTGCTGCTGGAGCTGTTCCGCGAGCTGATGCGTCTGCACGGCCACCCGCTGGACCACAAGCTGATGGAGCGGTTCTCCTGGCTCATGGGCGTGATGCCGGGTCGCATCATCGCGACCGAGGAGAGCCTGGACGAGGAGGAGCTGCAGCAGGCGTCGGAGCTGCTCGACGAGATGCTCACCGACATCGTCGACTTGCCCGAGGATGACGGGGCTCGGCCGAGCGGCAAGAGCGGCCGCGAGCGGCGCGTCTTTCCGCGGCTGGAGGAGAACCGGGTGGTGCGGTTTTCACCCCGCACCGCGCCCTCCAAGATGCTGGCCTACATGGGCAACGTGAGCGAGGGTGGGCTGTACATCCGCACCAACAAGCTGCTCAAGCCCGGCACCCCGACAGAGGTCGACCTGAGCCTGCCCAGCGACGGCGCGCTGCACGAGCTGGCCTGCGAGGGGCAGGTGATGTGGATCGATCCCGAGGGGCAGCGCGGCGATCAGGGGCCGGGGTTCGGGATCAAGTTCAAGCTCCCCTCCGAGGACATGACCGGGCTCCTGCGCCAGATCATCGCATCCCGGATGGACTCCGAAGAGGAGTAGCTTCCCCGGCGATCAGCTGGCGATGGTGCCCGCCCAGCAGAGGTTGGCGTAGTTGTCGACGGCCTCCAGCGGGGGGCGGCCGGCGCCCAGCAGCGACGAGGTCATCAAGATCTTTTCGTCCGAGCCGGCCGAGAAGATCAGCTTGTTGCCCAGGTTGGCGCTGCGCACCACCTTCTCCCGGTCCACCATGGTGCCGAGCAGGCGGGTTCGCAGCGCGGGGTGCCAGCGCTGCCAGCGGCGGGTGTTCCGGTCGCGTACGCCCACGCACTCCCGGTCGCGGCAGTGGTACTCCGTGTTGCGGGTGACATACATGATATGGCGTCTGCGTTCGCGTTTTGGACTGGTCTCGATCATGGAGCATGTCCTCCTTTGTGCTCCATTGTACTACATGTAGGATAATGTGCTAACAAATCTTACCAACCACCGGTTGACGCGCCGGAGCGCTACCCCAAGAATAGCGGGGATGCTTCGTTCCCTCCCTGGCTTGTGGCCCCTGACCATCCTGGTGTTGTTCGGCTGCAGCGGTGACGGTGAAAGCGGTTCGCCGCGCGACCTGAGCCCCACGGATCTGGCGCGCCCTGACAGGGCGGCCGCTGACCTCGCGCCGACGCTGGCGGACATGCCACCCCCGAGACCGGACGGCGGCAGCAACCTCGGCGGCCCGTGCAAGGCAGACCATCACTGCACGGCCGGGCTGACCTGCGATACGAGCCTGCCGGGCGGGCACTGCGGGCGCAGCTGCAAGGCGGACGGCGACTGCGGCGGCAAGCGGTGGGGGTGCTTTGACGGCGCCTGCCGCGTGCGGTGCCAGGTGCGCGCGCCGTTGACCGACTGCCGGGCGTATTACCGGTGCAGGCTCGAAGGGAGCAGGGCGTCATGTGTGGCGGACTGCACCCTGGCGGGGTGCAAGGCGCCGCTGACCTGCCACAAGCAGAGCGGCCTGTGCGTCAACCCCAAGGGCGGCACCCTCGGGGCCGCGTGCGGCGTGGGCATCGGCGACTGCACAGGCACGCCCAACGGGGTCTGCCTGGCGCTGCTGAGCAACACCAAGCCGTACTGCACGCTGGCCTGCTCGCCGTTCACCACGCCCTGCCCCACCGACTTGCCGGGGGCGCAGTGCTCCATCGGAGACGTCAAGGGAGAGTACTGTCTGTTCACCTGTGACACCCAGAAGCCCCAGTGCCCGCACAAGGACATGAAGTGCAAGAAGTACGGCAACTATGCGCTCTGTTTGCAGGAGTGATTTGGTGAAGCGCGCGAGGATCATACTGCTGTGGGTGGGGATGCTGGGGGTGGGGTGCGCAGAGCATCCAGCCACGGCCACGGCCACGGCCACGGCCACGGCCACGGCCACGGCCACGTTGGGGGTGCATCGGTTGATATATATCGATGAGCCGCTGGCAGAGGAGCGGCGGGCGCGGATGGAGGCGTGGGGGATCCGGCCGGTGCTGCGACGGGGCGGCGGCGAGTGGCTGGCCGTGGGCGAGGCGCGGGCGTTCGAGGGGCTGCCCGCGGCGCTGGGCATAAAGCGGGTTCGCCGACCCGAGGCTCGAGAGAAGATTGGACCGAAGCTGGCGGCGCGGCTCGCATCGGCGCCGGGCGAGGCGGTGACAGTGTGGGCGCTGTTCTCCTATTTCACGGACGACCCGACGCGGCTGCTGTCGCTGGTGCGGCCCCTGGACGCCGGGGCGCGGCGGGTGACCCAGGCGCCGATCTACCAGGTCGCGCTGTCCTCGGCGGGGGCGGCGCTGGACCTGGCCGGCCTGGATCCGGTTCGCTACCTGGAGCTGGAGCCGGGGCCAGGCATCCCGCTGCTGGACGAGTCGCGCAAGGCCATCGGGGTGGAGAAGCTGCACGCCGCCGACACCAGCGTCACGCCGCCCAAGTATGACCTGGCGGGCCTCGGCACCGTGGGGGGCGTGTGGGATCCCCAGGGGGTGGATCCGAGCCACGAGGATCTCAAGTCGCAGCTGCTGCGGCACACCGACCCGAAGATCCCTTATTCGCTGGGCCATGGCACGGCGGTCTCGGGCTGCGTGGCCGGCAGCGGCAAGCGCTCGGCGGTCCCGCCGGCGCACCCGTGGAAGCCGTTCCAGCTGCGGGGCATGGCGCCCGAGGCGAAGCTGGTCACCTATGTGACCCAGAAGGACCAGGACAAGAGCGGCAAGCCCACCACCTTCGCCCAGCAGTACGAAGAGGCGCGCAGCATCTACAAGATCGACGTGGTCAACTTCTCCTTCTCTCTCGGCTACCACGGCTCGTACCCGTCCTCGGCGGCCAACCTGGACTATGTCATCTACCGCGCCAACCCGGCGCTGCCCACGCCGGTGCCGTTCTGCCTCTCGTCCGGCAACGAGGGGTGGAAGTATGGCTACGGCTCGGTCACCGGCTTCTCGTCCGCCAAGAACGTGCTGTCGGTGGGGGCGTCGGACTGGGCCGACGGGACGCTGGTCTCTTTTTCGAGCCACGGGCCCACCCTCGACGGGCGCATCAAGCCGGAGTTCACCGCGCCGGGCTGCTCATCCCACGGCAAGGTGGAGGTGGGGATCGACCGGGTGCGGTTGCTCGGGCCCCGAGCGCCGGTCAAGCAGTGGACCTTCGACACCTCCACCGAGGGGTGGAAGATCGTGCGCCACCTGGAGAAGATGGCCAGCCGGCGCGGGGTGCTCACTGCCCGCACAACCGGCAACGATCCCGGCTTCTACAGCCCGGACAAGCTGGGGCTCGATCCGGACAAGTACCCCACGGTGGAGATCACGCTGAGCGCCGAGCGGCACCACCGAGCCGAGCTGTTCTGGAAGACCGATCGGGCGGGGTGGTCGGGCCGCCGCATGAAGCATTTCTTCGTCAACGGCGACGGCAAGCCCCACACCTACCGCATCGACGTGGGCAGCCACGGTGAGTGGAAGGATACGATCCAGCAGCTGCGGGTGGACCCGCTGGCCACGGGCATCATGCTCACGGTTCAGAAGAGCAACAGCTACTGGACCTCCTGCGGCACCAGCATGTCGTCTCCCATCGCGGCGGGGGGCATCCTGCTGATGGTGCAGGCCTGGCGGCGGGCGTTTCCCTCGGGGACGCGCAACCCGACGCCCGCGCAGGTGCGGGCGCTCATCGCGGCCACGGCCCGGGACATGGTGGGCAAGGGGCCGGGCAAGAACCCCTCCACGGGGACGCTGACCGAGTATGGCAAGGGGCCGGACTTCGCCAGCGGGTACGGCGAGATGGACGTGGGCAAGGCTGTGGGGCTGATCCGCGCCGCGGGCAAGGGGCCGAGCGCGTTCCTGTCGGGGTCGCTGGCGGCCACCGGGCGCAAGGCGGCCTTCAGGTTCAAGCTCAAGGGGGCGTCGATCCCGGCGCTGTCGGCGACGCTGGCCTGGGATGACCCGCCGGGAGAGCCGGGGGCGACCTCGCCGCTGCAGAACGACCTGGACCTGAAGGTCATCGGCCCCGACGGCAAGGACCACCTGCCGTGGAAGCTGGACCACAAGAACCCCACCGCCCCGGCTGCCCGGGGTGTGGACCGGATCAACCTGCTGGAGCAGGTGCCGCTGGCGGCGCCCGCGGCGGGAACCTACCAGATCGTCGTCTCCGCGCACCAGCTGGCGAGGCGGCCGCAGGCGTTCGAGCTGGTGCTCTCGGATGTCTCTGCGCTGGACGGCGCCGTGGAGGCGGACCGGGACGGCGACGGCTACTTCGGCGACGACTGCGATGACAGCGACCCGGCGGTCAACCCGGGGGCCAAGGAGATCCCGGGCAACGGCAGGGACGATGACTGTGACGCCAAGACGCCCGACGTGATCGCCCCGGACGCGGGGCCGCCGGACGCGGCGCAGGCGGCGGACAGGGCCACCGGAGCGGACCAGGCGCCCACCTCGCTGATGCTCTACGGCGGCGGCGGGTGTGCCCTGGGCGGCGGAGGGGAAGGGGCGCTGCTGCTGGCCGGGCTGCTGCTGGCGCTGGTGATCAGGCGTAGAACAGCACGCCCAGCCGCAGGCCGTTGCGCTCGCACATCTCGATGAGGGTCTGCAGCTCGTTGGCGGTGTTGAAGAACGAGGTCAGCTCCGGCTGGTCCATCTCCAGGCGGTTGGCCAGCCACGCCTCCTGATCGCCGCTCCAGCGGTAGTTCTCGAAGTTCCACATGTGGCGGATGAAGGCCTCGACGGTCTGGCCGAACTGGTCCGGGTCCAGCGCGCGCAGGCGCTGCATCAGCCGGGAATGGTCCACGAGCCACACCGCGCCGTCGTCATCACCGTCGAGGGCCTCGGTCAGCTCGAGCACCCCGCCCAGGGGCGCGAGCTCGCCGTCGTCGAACGACTCCATGATGTCGCCCTCGGGGCAACCGTAGGGCAGGATGTCCGCCATGGCGTGGGGCAGCGGCATGGAGGCGAGGTTCTCCACCTCCTCGTCGTCCAGCGGCGGCATGGCGTCGCCCACGTTCAGGTTCAGCAGCGGGAAGAAGACCTCGTCCAGGTAGGCCACACGGTTGCCGGGCGTGCTGGCCCAGGTGTGCACCATGGCCAGCAGCTCCAGCAGGTCGAGCAGCTCCGGGATACGCTCCGTCGGCGTCCCCACCGGCAGGCGGCGCAGGCGGTCCACCACCGGGTGCAGGTCGCCTTGCATCGGGCCGAGCAGGCGGGCGCGGTGGCCCACGCGGTAGTGGTTGAGCACCTTGATCAGCTCGCCCGACTTCGCCCCGCGCACCTGCTGCTTGAGCTGCTCCAGATCCAGGGCCACGAAGCAGGCGCGGCCGCCACCCTTGCCGCCGTCCTCCTGCTCGATCCCCTTGCCGTGGCGCTCGCTGAAGCGGAACAGGTCCACCGAGCGGTCTGTCCATTCGGGCACGGCGAACTGACGCCGGGCGAAGAACGCTTCACAGCCGGGGCCGGCGAGCTGCGCCGTCAGGCTGCGCAGCGCCTCCTGCTCGGCCAGCTCCTCGCCGTCCAGCAGGGAGGTCGCCGGGTCGTCGCTCTCGGGCAGCACTCGTCCGCGGGACTGGCGCTCTCCCTCGCGGAAGACGCTGAAGAACAGCTCCAGCCCGTCGGGGGCGACGATGAGCTCCAGCGCGGTGGCGGTGCCCTCGCTCAGCACCTCCGCCACCCGGGGCACCATCATGGGCCAGCCGCCGTCGTTGCCCTCGTCGCGCAGGGTGGTCATTGAGAAGGCGAGCCACGGCACGCCGCGCACCTCCACCTCGACGAAGGCGAGCCACACCCGGCCGATCCCCTCGCGGCGCAGCACGTTGCGCACCGTGTCGGGCGAGTGCTGATCCTTGCGAACCAGGTAACAGGAGATTCCGTTGCGGGTCAGTTGCGTTTGCTCTGCATCAGACATGCGGCGTGTTTATCACAAAAAGGGGACGCTTTTCAGAAGTTAAGGAATTAAGAAAAGGGGACGCTTTTCAGAAGCTAAGAAGTTCTGAAAAGGGGACGCTTCTCAGAAGTCGAGAAGGCAACAAGCGATTCACGGCCCACCGCACCCGAGGTCACACATGCTCAACCCGATGCGCTCGGTGGCCGGGGCCCAGCCGTCGCGGGCGTTGTACCAGGCCCACAGCTGGTCACCGACGAACTCGGTGTCGAACCCGTAGACCAGCGCCCGCTTCCAGCCGGAGCTCGCGGGCGAGATCACCGCCCCCGCGCCGGGGCATACCTTCTGCCAATTCAGGCCGTCGTCGCTCTGGAGCACCATGATGGCGCTGCGCCCCTTGCCGTCAGCGTCGGTGTAGATGCCGTTGGACAGCGCAACCAGCCTCCCCCCGAGGGGGCGGTCCAGCAGCTTGATGGACCCGGCGCCCTTGTTTCGCAGCGGGTCCTTGGCGTCCGGACGGATCAGGGGCGCTGCCTCGCGGGTGTATGGCCCCGTGAGCTTCTTGGCCCGGGCCAGGCCGATGTACTTGGGCTCGAATACGCCCGCCGCCGCCAGCCACACCCCGCCAGCGCTGTAATACAGCCAGTACTGGCCGTCGCGCTTGATCACGAACGGGTTGCTCACCGTGGCCGTGCCCTCCTTCTCCCAGGCCAGCGCGGGTTTGAGCACCTCCGTCGGGGTGGCCCAGCTGTACAGGTCGGCGGAGGTGCTGACCATGAGGGATGACGCGCCGGCGACGATCTTCTCGAAGAAGAGGTGGAAGGTCTGCCCCTCCTTGAAGACGAATGCGCGGAACGCCATGGCCCCGAACAGCGGGGCGCCCTTGCGCTCCCACTTCGCCCCGTCGTCGGAGACATGGTGGTGGATGCCGAACAGGCTGTTGGCGAACAGATGCCACTTGCCGTCCGGCGCCCGGGACGGGGCCACCACCGTGGGGTCCCCGATGAGGAACTGCCCCGTGGGAGGCTCGATGAGCGGATTGTCCTGGTGGTCGGTCCAGCCGCACAGATGCTCGGCCAGATCGATGGAGCGGTCCGAATCAAACGGGCATGGCTCGGCGCAGCCTGCCAGCACCAACGCCGTGATCAGGTATCGAATCACGCGTCCGAGCCTACCACGATAAAATGTCAAGTGATGGGGTCTGACCCCCCTACTTGACATATTTCAGGAGAAGACGCGGAGGAGGTAGAAGACGGCGATGCAGACGCCGGCTGCGGCGGGGATGGTGACGAGCCAGGAGATGATGATGTTGCGGATGATGGCCATGTTCAGCGCGGTCATGCCCCGGGCGAAGCCGACGCCGATGACCGAGCCCACCAGGGTGTGGGTGGTGGACAGGGGCAGGCCCAGCTTGGAGCCGATGAGGATGGTGATGGCCGCGCCGAACTCCGCCGCGAACCCGCGCGACGGCGTCACCTCGGTGATGCGGGTGCCGATGGTGGCCATCACCTTGTAGCCGTAGGTGCCGAGGCCGATGACGATGCCGATGCCGCCGGCGCCCAGGATCCAGAACGGCACGCTCACCTTCTGGGTCACGGCGCCGGCCGTCAGCACCGAGTACACCGCCGCCATGGGCCCCACCGCGTTGGCCACGTCGTTGGCCCCGTGGGCGAAGGCCACGAACGCGGCCGTGGTGATCTGCAGGTAGCGGAAGATCGGCTCCATCCCCTCCCGTCCGGCGACCACCTTCTCCTCGGGCCGCCGCATCATGCGCGCCGCCAGGTAGCCCATCAGCCCCACCGCCACGGCGAGCCCGATGGAGTGGTACCAGAGCAGGTTCAGCTTCAGGTTCTTCAGCCCCTTGAACATCATCACCAGCGCCAGCACCGCCAGCATGGCCCCCACCAGCGTCGGGAACCATTGCCAGGCGGCCAGCCCCGGCTGCTCGCTGGTGGTGATCCGCTTGCGCACCTGAGAGTAGAGCAGCCAGCCGATGAACCCGCCGGTGAAGGGCGAGATCACCCAGCTGGCCGCCACCGCGCCGAGGGTGCCCCAGGACACGGCCCCGGCGCCCCCCATCAGGATGCCGAAGCCGGCCACCGCTCCGACGATGGCGTGGGTGGTGCTCACGGGCCAGGCCAGCAGCGTGGCCACGTTGAGCCACACCGCCGCGCCGGTGAGCGCCGCGGTCATGCCCTGGGCGAACAGCCGCGGATCGCCGGCGAAGATGGCCGGGTCCACGATGCCCTTGCGTACGGTGTCAGTGACGTAGGCGCCCACGAGGGTCGCGCCCAGGAACTCGAGGACGCCAGCTATGACGATGGCCTGGCGCAGGGTGAGCGCCCCGGATCCCACCGACGTGCCCATGGCGTTGGCCACGTCGTTGGCCCCGATGTTCCAGGCCATATACAGGCCCACCAGGGCACAGATCCACAACAGAGGGTCTGAGTACATCGATCCCTCAGGAGGCCATGAAGAGGCGCAGGCGGGCGGTCATCTGCTCGGCGTAGTTGGCGAGGTCGCCGATCTTGTTGAAGATCTTCATCCACAGAAAAATCGCGGCCGGCTTGAACTGGTCCTCGTGCTCAAAAAAAGCCTTTGCCAGCCGGTCCCCCACCTTGTCCGCCTCGTGCTCCATGCGGTCCAGCTCGTCCATCATCTCGGTTACCCGCAGGGCGTCCGGCCCGGCGAACGTCGAGCTCACCAGGTTATCCAGCTCGTCGACGATCTTGGTGCTCTGGGTCACCACCGCCACGCACCCGTCCACATGCTCCCGCAGGATCGCGGCCAGGGCGTCGGGCAGCGGCTCCATGGGGCGCATGGTGATCAGCACCGCCAGGTCCTCGGCGATGTCCGCGATGGAGTCCTGGGACGAGAGCACCTTGAGCAGGTCCCCCCGGCTCACCGGCATGAAGAGGGACTTGGGCAGCTGGTCGCGCACCTCAACCTTCAGCTCGTCCGCGTCGGACTCCAGCTGCGAGGTCTGCTGGGCCAGCTCCTGCAGCTTCTCGTACTCGCCCGCCTGGCACGCCTCGATGAGGGGAACCGCCATCTCCGCGCACTCCTGCACCTTGTGCTGGTGCTCCTGCAGCGGACCGAAGGGGGACTTGCTGACCAGCTTACTGATCCACGCCATCTGATGCCTCCTGGGGTTTCCGGCAGGCTAATGCATCACTGCCCCTTCATCAACGACGCGAGCAGCGGCGCGATGACCAGCGCCACCACGCTCATGAGCTTGATCAGGATGTTCAGCGACGGGCCGCTTGTGTCCTTGCACGGGTCGCCCACCGTGTCGCCCACCACTGCGGCCTTGTGCGCCTCGCTCCCCTTGGCCTGCACCTCCCCGGCGGCGTCCTTGAACGCGCCCGACTCCACGTACTTCTTGGCGTTGTCCCACGCGCCCCCGGCGTTGGACTGGAAGATGGCCAGCAGCACGCCGCTCACGGTGGCGCCCGCCAGCAGGCCGCCCAGAGCGTCCACCTTGCCCCAGATCAAGACCGAGCCCACCCCCACCACCACCGGCGTGGCCACCGCCAGCAGCCCGGGCACCACCATCTCCTTGATGGCCGCCGAGGTGGAGATGGCCACGCAGCGCGCGAAGTCGGCCGTGGCCTGCCCTTCCATCAGCCCCTCGATCTCCGCGAACTGACGCCGCACCTCGAAGATCATGTCCTTGGCCGCCCGGCCCACCGCCGCCATGGCGAACGACGAGAAGAGGAACGGCAGCATGGCCCCCACGAACAGCCCCGCCATGGTCACCGGGTCGGAGATGTCGATGGTCTCGAGGCCCACGATGGTCTTGAACGCGGCGAACAGCGCCAGCGCCGTGAGCGCCGCCGAGCCGATGGCGAAGCCCTTGCCGATGGCCGCGGTGGTGTTGCCCACGGCGTCCAGGCGGTCGGTGCGCTGCCGCACCTTCGGGTCAAGGTCTGCCATCTCCGCGATGCCGCCCGCGTTGTCCGCGATGGGGCCGTAGGCGTCCACCGCCAGCTGGATCCCCGTGGTGGAGAGCATGCCCAGCGCCGCGATGGCGATGCCGTACAGCCCGGCGAAGTAGTGGGCCAGCACGATTGCCGCGGCCAGCACCACCAGGGGCAGCGCCGTGGAGCGCATGCCCAGGGCCAGCCCCGCGATGATGTTGGTTGCCGGGCCGGTCACCGACTCCTCGGCGATGCGCCGCGCCGGCTTGCGCGCCTCCGACGTGTAGTACTCGGTGATCATGCCGATGGCCACCCCGGCGACGAGCCCCACCACCGTGGCCAGGAACACGCCGGTGGCGGTGTAGGTCACGCCGGCCACCTTCCACTGCGCCGGCAGCATCCACCAGGTGATGCCGAAGGTGACGCCCACCATGATGGCCGCCGCGCCGAAGGTGCCGGTGTTGAGCGCCCGCTGGGGATCGCCCCCCTCGCGGGTGCGCACGAAGAAGGTGCCGATGATGGAGACCAGGATGCCCCCGCCCGCCAGCACCAGCGGCAGCAGGATGGCGTTGAGCGCGTGCTTGGCCCCCGCCGCCTCGGTCAGGCCGGGGATCATCACCGCGCCCAGCACCATCGACCCCACGATGGAGCCCACGAACGACTCGAACAGGTCGGCGCCCATGCCGGCCACATCGCCCACGTTGTCCCCCACGTTGTCGGCGATGGTGGCCGGGTTGCGCGGGTCGTCCTCCGGGATGCCCGCCTCCACCTTGCCCACCAGGTCAGCGCCCACGTCAGCGGCCTTGGTGTAGATGCCGCCCCCGACCCTGGCGAACAGCGCGATGGACGATGCCCCCAGCGAGAAGCCGGACACCACGGCGATGACCAGCTTCTGCCGCGCCATGGTCAGCTCCGCGGTGGCCTCCGCGGGCAGCCCCCCGAGCAGCTGGTTGTACAGCAGGTACAGGCCGCTCAGGCCGAGCACCGCCAGGCCCACCACGCTCATGCCCATCACCGTGCCGCCGGAGAACGCCACCTGCAGCGCGGGGTTCAACCCGGTGCGCGCGGCGTTGGTGGTGCGGAAGTTGGCCGCGGTGGCCACCCGCATGCCGAAGAAGCCGGCCAGGCCCGAGCAGACCGCGCCCACCACGAAGGAGACGGCCACCATCCAGTGGCTGCCCACCTGCCCGGCGTTGACCAGCCCGAGCAGCACCGCCACCACCACCACGAACACCGCCAGCACGGCGTACTCTCGCGCCAGGAAGGCCATGGCCCCGTCGCGGATGTGGCCGCCGATCTCCTTCATCCGGTCGGTGCCGCCGTCCTGCTTGTTGACCCAGGACGACTTGATCAGCGCGTACTGCAGCGCCAGGGCGCCGATGACCGGGATGCCGTAGATGAACTGGGTGAAGTCCAAGGCGGAGCCTCCTGCTTGGGGGTCAGAGCACCGCCCACGGCCGGGGCAGGTAGAGCTCCTCGAACATGCGCAGGCAGTAGCGGTCGCTCATGCCCGCCAGAAAGTCGCACACCGCCCGCTCGATGGGCGTCTCCTCGTCCAGGCCCCGCGGCCAGTGGCGCCGGCGGAACCGCCCCACATGCTCGTCGGTGAAGGCGCCCCACAGGGTCTCGAGCACCTTCTCCGCCTTCTCGATCTCGCGGTGCACCAGCGGGTTGTCGTACACCCGCTCGTACAGAAAAGTGCGCAGGTCGGTGAGCGCGGCGTTCCCCTCGTCGCTGATGCGGATGGCGCGCACCTGATCCAGGTCGGTGGTGGTCACCACGTCGTCGATCATCTTGGTGATGCGCCGGGAGTGGGTGGAGCCCACGGTGCGCATGATCTCCGTCGGGATGTCGTCCGGGGTGAGCACCTTGGCGCGCACCGCGTCGTCCAGGTCATGGTTCAGGTAGGCGATGATGTCCGCCACCCGCACCACCTGGGCCTCCAGCGTCGACGGGGGCTTGTACGGCTCGCCCGGCAGGATGACCCCCTTGCCCTTGGAGTGCCCCGCGATGCCGTGGCGCACCTCGCGGGTCAGGTTCAGCCCGCGGCCCTCCTTGGCCAGCACGTCCGCCACCCGCAGCGACTGGTGCACATGGTGGAAGCCGCCGGGCAGCAGGCGGTTGAGCACCGACTCGCCGGCGTGGCCGAAGGGGGTATGCCCCAGGTCGTGGCCCAGGCAGATCGCCTCGGTCAGGTCCTCGTTCAGGCGCAAGGCGCGGGCGATGGAGCGGGCGATCTGCGTCACCTCGAGGGTGTGGGTGATGCGCGTGCGGTAGTGGTCGCCCGCCGGCCGCAGGAAGACCTGGGTCTTGTGGGCCAGGCGGCGGAAGGCGCGGGAGTGCAGGATCCGGTCGCGGTCTCGCTGGTAGCAGGTGCGGTTGTCGTCCGGCTCCTCGGGCCGCTTGCGCCCGTGAGACGCGGCGGCCAGGGCTGCGTGCGGGGAGAGCGTGTCCCGCTCGATCTCCTCGGTCCGTTTGCGTACGGCGCTCATGCGTAACGCAGACCACCTGCTCGATCCATTGTCAAGTTCCATGCCGGGGTTATCGGCGGCTCGGGTCCGAGTGTTGCGTGGCGAAGTTGTCACCTCCCGGCCGTAGGTGGCAGCCCGGGGTTACAGCTCTGCGCCGTCCCCCTCGGGCCAAACGCCTTCAATCTCCTGATCCCTGCGCCCATGCGGCTGGCCCGCCCCTTGCAATACCAGCGAATGACCGAACGGAGCGTCAACCTCGATACCGGCCCGGAGGCCACTGGAGGGTTCATGTCATACAGAAACGCGTTTTGGGTGGCCATCATCGTGGCAGGAATCGCAGCCGGGCCAGGCCAGGCCGCCGGGCAGCCAGTGGGGGCCCCTGCCGCGCAGGCCGAGCCGGAGGTCGGGGAGGAGGTGAAGCCGGAGGCGGCGGCCGAGCAGGCAGCGCCCGCGCCCTCTGCCGCGCCGGCGGCGCCTGCCGCGGATCCAGTGCAGCAGCTCAAGTCGCCGTCACAGCAGATGCGATATGAAGCTGCGGTGGCCCTGTCGAGGAGCAAGGACCCGCGCGGGGTGCTGGCCCTGATGGACGCCCTGGCCAGCGACATGAGCGCCTCGGTTCGCGCCGTGGCGGCGTGGTCCCTCGGGATGCTCAACGCGCGCCAGGCGACGGTCAACCTGCGCCACGCGGTGGAGCAGGACGCCTCCCCCAAGGTCCGCACGGCGGCCCAGCGTGCGCTGCTGCGCATGGGCGTGGCGCCGCCCAAGCGTGAGCCGGAGCGGGTGCGTGTCATCCAGCAGCAGGTGATGCGGGACCCCCTGCAGGACTACTACGACGACGATGGCTACACCTCCGGCCGGCGCATGCGCACGGCGGGCATGGTGATCACCCTCGTCGGCGGAGCGGTGGGGCCGCTGGTCGCGGCCATCGGTTTCAGCAACTACGCCGAGGACAACGGCCGGGGAAGCCAGGCGGACGAAGCGCTGCGCGTGGGCGTCATCGGCGCCGTGGGCACCGGGCTCTGCCTGGCCATCGGCATCCCGCTGTGGGCCTACGGCCAGAGCAGGATCAACAGGGCGTGGGAGCGGTTCGAGGAGACCAGCGCCATGATCCCCGAGGTCAACGTGGCCCTCGGCCCGGAGCAGAAAGGGATCTCCGCGCGCTGGAGGTTCTGAACGACGAGGCCCTCCGCCCCCTCAGGGGCAGGTCTTGTGGCAGCGCTTGACCCCGTCCCCCTTGTCGCAGCACTTGGAGAACGTACTGTCGCAGGGCGCCTTGCCCGACGCGGTGCAGACGCAGCCGTCGGCGGTGGTCTGGCACATGGTGACCTGGCCGGTCTTCTTGGTGCAGCAGACCGGCGTGTTGCCGGTGCACGGGTTGTCCTTGGCCGAGCAGAGGCAGCCGCCGGAGTCTGCCTGGCACCGCTTGGCCGGGTGGCCCCACTTCTTGCAGCACACCTTGTGCGAGCCACCGCAGGGCGCCTTGTTCGAGGCGCTGCACGCGCACTGGTCGCTGTCGCCGTGGCACTGCTCCACGTTGCCAGGAGGCTTCTTGCAGCAGATGGCGTGCTTGCCGATGCACGGGTTGTAGCTCTTGGCGTCGCACTTGCAGCCGGCCGAGTCGCTGCGGCAGCGCTTGCCGGTGTACAGGCCCTTGGTGTCCTCGCAGCACACCTTGTGGGTCCCCGCGCACGGCGCCACGCCGGTCGCCGTGCAGGCGCACCCGGCCGGGTCCTTGTGGCAGCGCGCGCCCTTTCCGGCCTGCCCCTTGTCGCAGCAGATGGCCCAGGAGCTGCCGCACGGCATGAAGGAGGCCGAGCACTTGCAGTCGGCCACGTTGGGGTGGCAGCCCCACCCCTTGCCCTTGTCGCAGCAAAACGGCGGGTAGCCCCCCTGGCCGCACAGCTTGCCGCAGGGCGAGGGGATGTCCGACTTGAGCTTGTCCGGGGGCGGCTTGATGTCCGGGGGCGGCTTCTTGTCCACGGGCGGCTTGACGTCTGCCGGCGGCTTCTTGTCGAGCTTGGCCTGCTTGTCCGGGACCTGGCCCTGCTCGACCTTCGACGCGAGGTCAATCAGCTCCCTGTCGCCGACGGGCAGGTCGGCCGGAGCGTCTGCGCGGGGCAGGTCCAGGGCGCCGGGGCCGCGGTCTTCACCCGGCCCGGGCGGGCTCAGCGACACGCCGGCGGTGTCAAAGGTGCAACCGACCGCCAGGACGGCGGCCAGAGCCATGAGCCATAACGAGCGCATGGCGCGATGCTACCACGATCAGCTCAGCCGGTGGCCACCCCGTAGGCGTCCCGGGCGATCATCAGCTCCTCGTCGGTGGGGATCACCAGGATCCGGCTGGCCGAGCCTGCCGCCGCGATGTCCCGCTCACCCCGGTCGCCGGCGCCGTTCTTCTCGCCGTCCAGGGCGTAGCCCATGCGCTCGAGGCGCATCAGGCTGCGCTCGCGCAACGAGGCGGCGTTCTCCCCCACGCCCCCGGTGAACACCAGGGCGTCCACCTCCCCCAGGGTGGCGGTGTAGGCGCCCACGTACTTCTTGATGCGGTAGCAGTAGATGGCCAGCGCCAGGGCCGCGCGCTGGTCGCCAGCGGCCTCGGCCTCCAGCAGCTCGCGCACGTCGTTGCTCACCCCGGACACGCCCAGCAGGCCGCTCTTCTTGTTGAGCAGCTTGTCGATCTCCCCGACGGTCAGCCCCTTGACCCGCTCCAGGTAGGCGATGAGCGCCGGGTCGATGTCCCCGCAGCGCGTGCCCATCACCAGCCCCTCCAGCGGGGTCAGCCCCATGGACGTGTCCACCGACTGCCCCCGCCGCACGGCGGTGATGCTGGCGCCGTTGCCCAGGTGGGCCGTGATCAGGTTGCACTGTTCCGGCAGCTTGCCCAGCAGGGACGCCGCCCGGTCCGCCACGTAGCGATGGGACGTGCCGTGGAAGCCGTAGCGCCGCACCCGGTGCTCCTTGTACAGCTCGTACGGCACGGCGTAGGTGTAGGCGTAGCTCGGGATGGTCTGGTGGAACGCGGTGTCGAACACCGCCACCTGCGGCGCGTGGGGCAGCAGCTCACGCGCCACGGTGATGCCCAGCAGGTTGGGCGGGTTGTGCAGCGGCGCCAGCTCCACGTGGTCCTCGATGGCGTGCTGCACCTCGTCGGTGATGAGCGTGGGCGCGGAGAACGCCTCGCCGCCGTGCACCACCCGGTGGCCCACCGCGCCGATCTCCGTGATGTCGGCGATGCCGCCGTGGGCGCTGTCGGTCAGCGTGTCCATGATCAGCCGCAGCCCCTCGGCGTGGTCCGCCACCGGCTGCTTCACCTCCCGCGACACCTCGCCCACCTTCAGGCTCAGCTCGGCCCGCTGCTCGCCGATGCGGGACAGGGCGCCGCTGGCCTCCACCGCCTCGGACGGCATGTTGAACAGCTCGAACTTGACGCTGGAGCTGCCGGAGTTGATCACCAGGATCTTCAGTTCCTTGGCCATGGCGCTATTTCCTCTGGGCCTGGATGGCGGTGATGGCCACCGTGTTGATGATGTCCGGCACGGTGCAGCCGCGGCTCAGGTCGTTGACCGGCTTGCGCAGGCCCTGCATCACCGGGCCGATGGCGATGGCCTTGGCCGAGCGCTGCACCGCCTTGTAGGTGTTGTTGCCCGAGTTCAGGTCCGGGAAGATGAACACCGTGGCCTGCCCCGCCACACGGCTGTCAGGCAGCTTGGTCTTGGCCACGCCGGGGTCCACCGCCGCGTCGTACTGGATCGGCCCCTCCACCAGCAGCTCCGGCGCCCGGTCCTTGACCAGCTTGGTCGCCTCGCGGACCTTCTCCACGTCGGCCCCCTTGCCCGACGAGCCGGTGCTGTAGGAGAGCATGGCCACCAGCGGCTCGATGTCGAACGCCCGCGCGGTCACCGCGCTGGCCACGGCGATGTCCGCCAGCTGCTCGGCCGTGGGGTCCGGGTTCACCGCGCAGTCGCCGTACACCAGCACCCGGTCGGGCAGGCACATGAAGAACACCGACGACGCGATCTTGTACCCCTCGGCTGTCTTGATGAACTCCAGCGCCGGCCGCAGGGTGTTGGCCGTGGTGTTGATGGAGCCCGAGACCATGCCGTGGGCGTTGCCCTCCTGCACCATCATGGTGCCGAAGTAGGTCGGGTCGCTCATCAGGTCGTACGCCAGCTCCCAGGTGGGGTTCTTCTTGGGCGCGCGCAGCTCCTGGTAGCGCCTGGCGAACGGCTCGCGCCACTCGCTCTTGCGCGGGTCGATGACGTTGACCCCGTCCAGCTTCAGGCCCAGACGGCCGATGTTGTCCCGCACCTCTTCCTCGTCGCCCAGCAGGGTGATGTCGCACACGCCGCGCCGCAGCAGCACCTCGCTGGCGCGCAGGATGCGCTCCTCGATCCCCTCGGGCAGCACGATGTGGCGCCGGTCCTTGCGCGCCAGGTCGAGGATGCGATGCAGGAACTGCTTGGGGGTCATCTTCTTGCTCACCGAGCCCACCACGCCCCGGGTGAGCAGCGGCTCCACGTTGACATGCCGCTCCACCAGCCCCTTGACGATCTCGATGCGGGTGCGCTGGTGGGCCTGCAGCTTCGGCTTCACCTCGTTGACGGCGATGGCCGTGTCGTAGGTGTTGGAGTTGACCTTCAGGATCGGCATGTTGTGGCCGGTCAGGTCGAGGATCAGCTCCTTGGTGCGGGGCCGCGGCTCCAGCCCGCCCGACATGACCACGCCGGCGCAGGCCGGGATGGTGGGCGAGACATACGCGCCGGCCAGGCCGAGCAGCGAGTCCTCCCGGTCGCCGGGCACCACCACCAGGCAGCCCCGGGGCAGCCGGTCGAGCACGTTCTCCAGGCTCATGGCCGCCACGCCCACGCCCTGGGCCACCACGCCCAGCCGGTCATGTCCGCTGATCACCTCGGCCCCCAGGGCCGCGGCCACCTCCTCGATGCGCACCCGCTCGAGCATCTCCGCCCGGGGGATGGTGCCGAGCAGCTTGACCCCGAGCTTGTCCAGGCCGGCAGCTGCCTGCCCGTTGACCGAATCCTGGTGGGCGGCCTCGGCGCGGTTGATGATCACGCCGAACATCTCGCAGTTCTTCTCGTCGAACCCCTCCTTGGCCAGGGCGATGTTGTTGATCATCGCCTCGCAGTTGGACTCGCACTCGGGGTCGGACATGCAGCCGTCGCCGCGGCAGTCCATGGCGTTGGCCACCAGCAAGATGGGCGAAGAGAGGTTGGCCGACAGGTCCGCGTTGATGTCGAACTCGAACGACGCCATGGCGCCGAAGTAGTCGGTGCCCTCGCAGACCACGAAGTCGTACCCCTTGGCCAGGGCCTCGTAGGCCTCGATGATGTTGTCGATGAGCTGGTCGTAGCTGCCCTGGGCCAGGGCCTCGGTCACCTGGTCCATGGAGACCGGGCACATGGCCTCCAGCGAGTCGCCCAGCCCGAGGGCGTCCTTCATCAGGCGCACGTCAGGGTCCACGCCGCCCGATCCGACCGGCTTGAAGTAGCCGACCCGACCGAGGGTGCGTTCCAGTTGAGAGATGAGGCCGAGGGTCACCGCGCTCTTGCCGCTTCCGCGCTGGGTGGCCGTTACGAAGATGCTGCTGGACATGGGCTCTCCTGTGGTCCGTTCCGGTCTACTCCCCCGAAGGGCCGTTTAGCCGCCCCCGGGGGCCCCGTCAACCTTCGAACGGCGCGCGTTGAAAACTCCGCCGGAGGTGGCAGAATACCCTTGTTCATGTGCCCGGTCCCCAAAGGCGCGTTTTTACTGGTTGCTGATGGTCCCTTCGCGGGGCACACCGTCCCGCTATCGGACCGCCTGGTCATCGGCCGCTCCTCCCAGTGCGATCTCACCCTCACCGGGCAGCTGATCTCGAGGCTGCACGCCGAGATCGTCTACCGGGACAACCACTTCGAGGTGCGGGACCTGGGCAGCGCCAACGGCACCTTCGTCAACGACAAGCTGATCAACCGCGCGCTGCTGTCGGACGGGGACCTGGTCCGGGTCGGCGAGGCGACTCTGAAGATCGAGCTCGGGGATCCGATGCAGGACCGCGAGACCCTGAGCAGCCAGGTGGTGATGCACCGCAACGTCACGGCGGACGTGGCGCATGTCTTCATCCAGGGCGAACCATCCACCCTGCAGACCGCCATGCTCGGCGCCGACCTGGTGCGCTCGGAGCGAGCCCAGAGCCGCCTGCAGTCCCTGGTGAGCATCAGCCAGAACCTGGCCCAGCTGCGTCAGCTGGACGTGCTCTACCCGCTGGTGCTGGACGAGGTGATGCGCGTGATCCCGGCCAGCCGCGGCGCCCTGGTCACCGTGGATCCGGAGGGCGAGCTGGTGCCCCAGGCGGCGCGCAACAACGAGGCGCCCGGGGCCAGCGTGGAGCTGAGCCAGTCGGTGATCAACAACGTGGTGGACCGCAGCATCTGCATCATGTCCTCCGACGCCATGCTGGACGAGGACATCGACGTCAGCGAAAGCCTGATGGACCTGGACATCCGCTCGGTGCTGGCGGTGCCCATCGCCTACGAGGACGAGGTGCTCGGGGTGCTGTACACGGACGCGCCGGGCAAGGAGAACGTCTTCTCGGAGGAGGACCTGCACTTCCTGTCCGGCGTGGGGGGCGTGGCCGCGGTGGCCATCACCAACGCCCGGGCGCTGCAGACGGTGCGCTCCTCGGCCGACGAGCTGAGCCGGGCGTACCTCTCCATGCTCTCGGTCATGGCCAACGCCATCGAGGCGCGAGACCACTACACCATCGGCCACACCTGGCGCGTGGCGCGCTTCGCCCAGGCCATGGCCCGCCGGCTCGGCTGGGACGAGCAGACCCTGGCGGAGATCGAGGTGGGGGGCGTGCTGCACGACATCGGCAAGATCGGCGTGCCCGACTCGATCCTGACCAAGCAGGCGCCGCTCAACGACGACGAGTTCCTGCGCATGAAGTTCCACCCCCAGATCGGCGCGCGCATGCTGCATGACGTGCCGAGCCTGGAGTACGCCCTGCCGTACATCCTGTACCACCACGAGCGGTACGACGGCCGCGGCTACCCGGACGGCCTGGCCGGCGATGACATCCCGCTGCAGGCGCGGCTGCTATGCGTGGCCGACGCCCTGGACGCCATGACCAGCGACCGCCCCTACCGCAAGGGGCTCGACCCCACCGTGGCCATCGACGAGATCAAACGCAACTCGGGCCACCAGTTCGACCCGGTGATGGTCACGGCCCTGGTGGACGCCTTCGAGGCGGGAGAGCTGACGCCGTACCTCAAGTCCGGCGACAGCGACTCCAAGGAGCTGTACTGCCCCTTCTGCAGCACCAGCTTCAGCCCGGCGGTACAGTCCATCAGCGAGCAGGAGATGATCTGCCCCACCTGCAAGCGCCGCCTGGTGCTGTTCAACGAGGACGGTTACTACTACGCCACGCTGGTTTAGGCGCTGGTTCCCAGCGCCTGGCTTGAGGCTTGGGGCTTGGGGCTTGAGGGGATCGTGTGGGCTCGCTTCGCTCGCGGCCTCAGACTTCGGACTTCAGGCTTCAGGGGTTCGGGCCTGTTGGGCTTGTGTGCGGGCGCGCTGCGACCGTGCACAAACCAACAGCGAGCGGGCACAGCGGCTCGAGCCAACGCCAACCTGCCCCGAGCCACGATCACCCCCACAAACAGATAAAAAAACCGCCGCCCAGGCTGTGGGCATGTGGGCAGGCGCGAAGCGGCTGTCCAAGCGGCCGCAGGCCGCGACATGTCCACAGCCCTCTGGCGCCAAGAAACGACAGAACGACGAAACGACGAAACGACGAAATGACGCAATGACAGAACCACCCGGGCCTGTGGGCGGCTGTGGGCAGACGCGAAGCGGCTGTCCATGCCGTCCACAGCGAGCGGGCACAGCGGCGCGAGCCACCGCCAACCTGCCCCGAGCCACGATCACCCCCACAAACAGATAAAAAAACCGCCGCCCGGGCTGTGGGTATGTGGGCAGGCGCGAAGCGGCTGTCCAAGCGGCCGCAGGCCGCGTTATGTCCACAGCCCAATCAGCCAAAAACGAGCATGTGCAGGCTTCAAACATTGACTTTCTCCTCGGATAAGATACAATGTTAGCCTAAATCAAGACGCCATGAAACCCTCGCAACAACAGACCGAATTCACCTTCCGCGCCTGGGGCGGCAAGCGAAAAAACGCCGGCCGAAAGCCCATGGGCAACAAGCCCAAGGTGCCCCACGCTGCCCGCCCCCTGCTGGCCTCGCGGCACCCGGTGCATGTGACCCTCAAGGTGGCCCGGCGCATCCCGAACCTGCGACGCAGCGCGATGTTCGCGGTCATTCGCAGGTCACTTGAGCTGGGCAAGGAGCGCTTCGCCTTCCGTGTGGTGCAGTTCTCTGTCCAGGGCACCCACATCCACCTGCTGTGCGAGGCCAAGGACAAACGCGCCCTGTCCCGAGGGCTCAAGGGCCTGGCCGTGCGCTTCGCAAAGAGCATCAACAAGCTGCTCGGCACCCGCGGGCAAGTGTTCCCCGAGCGTTACCACGCCCGCATCTTGCGCACCCCCACCGAGGTGCGCCGGACCCTTCGCTACCTGCTGCTCAACCGCCGCCGCCACAAGGCCCAGCGGGGCTGGCTCAAGGGCGAGCGCTACCTGGATCCCTGCTCCTCGGCGCCCTACTTCAGCGACTGGGCTGACCTCACCGCCCGGCCTCCCCCTGCTCGACCCCCGCCGGTGGCTGAACCCCATACCTGGCTGCTCGACAGGGGGTGGCTGAAAGCGGGCGGCCCCATCTCGCCCACCGAGGTGCCGGGATAGCCAGAGGGCACTTCCCCCTCAAGCCTCAAGTCTCAAGCCTCAAGTCTCAAGCCTCAAGTCTTGAGTCTCAAGTCTCAAGCCTCAAGTCTCAAGTCTCAAGTCTCAAGTCTCCAATGGCGCCAGCCGCGCGGCCGCCTCGTCCAGGGTCTCGTCCTCCTTGCAGAAGCAGAACCGCGCCAGGCGGGCGGCCAGGTGGCGGTGCTCCTCGCTGTAGAACGCCCCCGGCGGGATGGCGGCCACGCCGCGCTCGGTGGTCAGGTGGCGGCAGAAGTCCGCGTCGTCGGCGAAGTCGCCGTCGAACTCGGCGATGACGAAGTAGGTCCCCTCGGGCACCAGGGGGCGGAGGCCGGCGTCCCGCAGGATCTGCACCAGCCGGTCGCGCTTGCGCTGGTACATGGCGGTAAGCTCGTCGTAGTAACCGCTGCGCCGCGCTTCGACCAGCACCTGCGCCACCGCCCGCTGCAGCGGCGTTGCCACGGAGAAGGGGATCCACTGGTGGATCCGCACGAGGGCCAACGAGAGGCGGGGCGGCGCCACGGCCCAGCCGATCTTCCAGCCGGTGACGCTGAAGGTCTTGCCCGCGCTGCCCAGGGTGACCGTGCGCTCCCACATGCCGGGCAGCGAGGCGAGCCGCAGGTGTGCCTTTCCGTCGAAGACGATGCGCTCGTACACCTCGTCGCACAGGACCAGCAGGTTCCGCTCCTGGCACAGATCAGCGATACCGGCCAGCTCCTCGGCCGAGAACACCTTGCCGGTGGGGTTCTGCGGCGTGTTGAGCACCAGCAGCCGGGTGCGCGGGGAGCAGGCGTCGCGCAGCTCCTGCAGGTCCAGGCGCCAGGCGCCGTCGGCGTCGGTCCGCAACGGGACGTAGCGCGCCTCGGCTCCCGCCAGAACAACGTCCGCCGGGTAGCTGTCGTAGAACGGCTCCAGCAGGATCACCTCGTCCCCCGGCTCGACCAGCGCCTGGATGGCGGCGAACAGCCCCTCGGTGGCCCCCACCGTCACCGTGATCTCGGTCATCGGGTCCAGCTCCCGCCCGAACGACGGCCCCAGGTCTTCGGCCAGGGCGCGCACCAGGTGCGGGTTGCCCGGCCCCCTGGAGTACTGCTGGTCCTCGCCGGTGGCCGCGCGCCGGGCCGCGTCGAGCACGAAGCCGGGCGGGGCGAAGTCGGGGAACCCCTGGCCCAGGTTCACCGCCCCATGGCTCAGGGCCAGGGCCGTGATCTCGCTGAAGATGGTCTCACCGAACTGGCGCGTCCGGCGCGCCCCTCGGGGCAATTGGTGGGTCATCGGTCCTCCGCGGTCACCGCGCCAGCCGGCGGCGCTCCAGCAGGATGTTGAGCTGCGCTTCCTTGTCCCGCAGCTCACGGGTCAGGGCCTCGCGGCGCGCCTCGTCCTCGCAGCCGCCCAGCTCCTCGCGCAGCTCCTGCATCGCCTTGAGCAGCTGGACCTCCTCGGGGGCCACCCCCGCGTTCTTCAGGATGCGCCACGCCATGCGCAGCTCCGGCGGCAGGTGGGCGTCCTCGAACAGGTCGATGCGCTTGCCGGCCAGTGGCAGGTTGTCGAACTCCCCGCGCGCCACCCCCTCGTCGATCTTGCGCTTGGCTATCAGGCGAAAGGCGTCCATCGGCTGCGAATGCTCCTTCGGGTTATTATGCGCCCATGTCCCTCGCAAAATCGACCTCCGGTACGCTCCTGCTCTCTCTATTGCTCCTGTGCGCCTGCGGCGAGGACACCGCCCAGCCCGCCGACCTCGGCCACAAGCTGTACGATCACCTGCTCGGGCCGGACGCGCCGACGCCAGACCTGCCGCCCGGGCCGGACCTGGCGGCGCCGGACGCCGGCGCCAGCGACCTGCCTCAGCCCGACGCCGCGACCTGCCCGAAGTACAAGGTGTGGCTGCCGTCATACGCCTGGAAGGACAACACCGTGGCCACCCGGGACGACAAGTTCCTGCAGGCCCAGGCCGACGCGTACACCTGCGCTCAGTTCAAGGCGGGCAAGGCGGTCAGCGAGGCCGACTTCTTCTACAGCTGGCTGCCGGTGACCCAGTTCAACCAGATCATCGCGGGCCAGACCACCGACATAAAAAAGATGCGCTGGGCCATGCATGTCTCGGGCTACTTCGGCGCCCTGTGGCTCAACGTGGGCCTCGGCAAGACCAAGGTGATGCCCCCCAACGATGCCGGCGTGTCGCCCAACCCGGACGCCGGCTCCTCCGGCTCCGGCAGCAGCCTCGGCGACATGGTGGGCGAGTCCAAGAAGGCCGCAGCAGCAGCGGCCGGGAGCACCACCGCGCTGTTCGCCTACAACAAAAAGAGCCTGCTGGCGTTCATCTACCCGAGCCTCGGTATCGCCAGCAACTTCGGCTACAACATGGGCTACCTGCTGGAGATCTACCAGAAGCCGCCCAAGAGCGTGACGCCGCCGCCGCTGTTCGTGGCGTGCAAGGGGCCGCTCTGGTGTGACTACAAGAACCAGCAGGTGCCGGCCCTGGCCAAGCTCAAGGCGGTGTCCGCCAAGATCGACAAGCCGTCGGGTCGCTACAAGGACCTCTGGTCGGTCAAGACCTCCCAGTCGGTGGCCAAGCTGTTGGGCCACACCGTGTGGGGCACCTTCCTCAAGAAGGACAGCATCAAGCAGGCGTTCTACGGCGACCTGCTCGACGTGAGCGCGTCGTTTCTGGAGGTGGTGCAGGCCGCCGGGCTGCTGTCGGCCAAGGGGTACGCCGACAAGGACGCCGTGGCGGGCAAGGCCGGCGCCCTGGTGCAGAGCGGCCTGACCATCTGGCTCGGGGCCTACATGGGCGGCTTTTCGCACAATACGCCCAAGACGGTGGTGCTGCCGCGGTTGATCAAGCAGTAGCCGCGGGGGGCGGCGGCCTGCGGCCGCCGAATGACAAAACGACG
>CAZEFW010000118.1:0-29823 GCA_964511535.1 uncultured Myxococcales bacterium
CTTGCGGGTGCGGACGCGCGGCTGGCCGAGGGGAGGCGGGGGCGGCTCGGAGCGGAGGGCGGGGTGGGGGGCGGGGTCGGGGGCGGGAGCGGGAGCGGGGGCGGGATCGGGATCGGGCTCGGGCTCGGGGGCGGAGGCGGGGGCGGGAGCGATCAACTGTGGACTCGCGGGATCGGGCGCGCAGCAGGGCAGGGCGAGGAGCAGGAGCATCGGCAGGCAGCGCATGGGGGATCTGACAACGGGCGAGAGTCGAGGTTCCTGAAACCTGTGGTACACCTTGGTGTCTGTACCGATACAACAGCGTGAAGGATCAGGACCATGGCCTGGATGGCCTCGAACATCTACGTGCAACATGAGGACCGCGACGCGGTGGCTGACGCGCTGGAGCAGGTGCTGCGCGCCGGCGAGGGGCTGCGGGACCGCGAGGGGATCCTCGACACGCCGCCGGCCATGGTGGTGTCCCCTGCCTTCGACGGCTGGGTGGTGGTCTATCGGCTCGGCCCATGGCTGCAAGACCTCCCCATGGCCGCCGCGCGGCTGGCCGCCGACACCGGGGCCCGGTGCGCGGCGCTGGAGATGATCGGCAACAGCTACCGCCTGCGCTACAGCGAGTTTCAGGGGACGCAGCAGGTGCGGCAGCTGCGCACCCCGGAGCATGGCTGGGACGGCGAGATGGACGAGCCGCCCGAGATGCCCCGCTACGAGGACGCCGAGGGAACCGCCTACGAGACCCTGGTGGCGCTGGGCGTGCCGCGCTGCCTGATCACCGTGGGCCAGTCGCCGCTGGGGCACCAGACCGACGAGCGCGACCTGGGCCAGGCGGCGCACCTGCGCCTGCTGGACGGCGCGCAGGTGGAGCGCCAGCATTGCCCCTGCCTGGTGGCAGACTACGCGGGGGACGACCCGCCGGTGCTGCCCACCAACACCTCACGGGACTTCGGCGAGATGCTGTTCGAGGAGCGCTACGTGGAGGGGGCGCCGGCGGAGCAGGCCCTGGCGCACCTGCTGCAGATCGAGGACGAGCTGCGGGCGCGGGCCGAGCGCGCCGCGCCGGACCAGGACGTGAGGCTGACGGTGACCTACTACGCCGCCGCGCACCAGGAGAAGCTCAACACCCTGCTGCAGACCCGCGACCGGTTCAACCTCACCGAGGACCAGCGGCTCAAGCGCGCCCCCTGGTGGAATTTCTGGCGCTTCTTCGGGAAGCTCCGTTGATCGAGTCCACCGACGGAAAGCAGATCCGCCGCAGGTGGGTCCTGCTGCTGCTCCTGTTCGCCATCAACCTGCTCAACTACATCGATCGCTACGTGCTGCCCGGCGTGCTGCCCCTCGTGGAGGAGGCGTTCCCGTCGGTGACCAAGACTGGACTCGGCATGCTGGCGCCCGCGTTTCTGGTGGTCTACATGATCGCCTCGCCGCTGTTCGGGCTGCTGGGCGACCGCATGCGCCGCTTCACCCTGGTGGGCATCGGCGTGCAGCTGTGGAGCCTCGCCACCGCCGCCGCGGGCCTGGCCCGCAGCTTCACCCAGCTGTTCATCACGCGCATGTTCGTCGGCGTGGGCGAGGCGTCCTACGTGGCCACGGCGCCCACCATCATCTCCGATCTGTACCCGGTGTCGTCGCGCGGCAAGGTGCTCTCCTTCTTCTATGTGGCGATCCCTGTGGGCAGCGCGCTGGGATACCTCATCGGCGGCGCCGTGGGCGTGGCCTGGGGCTGGCGCTCGGCGTTCTACCTGGTGGGCCTGCCCGGGCTGGTCGTGGGCCTGGCGTGCTACTTCATGCCCGAGCCGGTGCGCGGCGGCACCGAGGAGGTCGAGGCCGCGCAGCTGGAGCGCTACCTGGAGCGCAAGGTGGGCCTCGCCGATTACCTCGGGCTGCTGCGCATCCGCAGCTTCCTGATCAACACCCTCGGCATGACCGCCTACACCTACGCCGTGGGCGGCATCTCGTACTGGATGCCCACCTACCTGAACCAGGAGCGGGGCCTGCCCCTCGAGAAGGCGACCTTCATGTTCGGGCTGGTGACGGTGGTGGCGGGCATCGCCGGGACCCTGTCCGGCGGCTGGCTCGGCGACCGCCTGGCGCGGCGCTGGTCCGGGGCCTACTTCCTGGTCAGCGGCGCGGGCATGCTGCTGGCCTTCCCCGCGTTTTACACCGGGCTGGTCCACCCATCGCCGGCCGTGTACTGGCCGGCCATCGCGGTGGCGGAGCTGTTGTTGTTCGTCAACACGGGGCCGTCCAACACGGTGCTGGTCAACGTCACCATGCCGCGCATCCGCACCGCGGCGGTGGCGTTCAACGTGCTGATCATCCATGCCCTGGGTGACGTGCTGTCGCCGGTGATCATGGGGCGCATCGCCGACAGCTCCAGCCTGGGCGACGCCTTCCTCTCCACCACGGCGGTGGTGCTGCTGTCCGGCGTGTGCTGGCTGTGCGGCGTCCCGTTCCTCGGGCGCGACACCGCCCGGGTTGCGGAGCGCATGAGGGAGCAGGCATAACTTAGGGTACTGATGGCCACTTACGTCGAGTATCTCAGCGGGGAAGGGCTCACCCTGCGCCTGGTCAAGGAGCAGGAGAAGCGCAAGCTGCGCCTGGTGGACCGGCGCGGCCGCCAGAGCACCCTGAGCGCTGACAAGGTGATCTTCTCCCACCAGGGAGAGAGCCACGAGCAGGTGATGGACCGGCTGATGGCCCTGCAGGGCGAGGTGGACGTGGAGCTGCTGTGGGAGGCGGCGCTGGAGGAGAGCTCGGAGGGCGCGCTGTCGCCCGGGGCGCTCGCGGCGCTCTACTTCGACGAGCAGACGCCGGCCCAGTGCTCGGCCGTGTTCCGGGCGCTGGCGGCCGAGGGGCTGCGCTTCCGCCGCAAGGGGGGCGACTTCTCGCCGCGCAGCCGCGCCGAGCTGGAGCAGCTGCAGCGCCAGCGCGAGGCAGAGCAGCGGGCGGCCGAGGAGCAGGCCGAGCTGGAGCGGCGCCTGGGCGCAGGGGAGCTCTCGGACGGGCTGGTCGCCCGGCTGCTGCGGCAGCTGCGCGGCGAGGAGGACCGGCTGCTGTCCCGGGCCCTGGACGCCTCCTTCGCCGACCCGGCGCGCGCGGCCTTCAACCTGCTGGTGGACAAGGGCCACCTGCCGCCCACCGCGGCGCTGGAGGTGGTGCAGGCCAACCTGCGCCGAAAGCACCCGCAGGTGGTGGTGGATCACGCCGAGACCGTGGGGCCGGCGGCAGAGCGAACCCCCGTTCACGTGGCGGGCTTCTCCATCGACGACGAGGAGACCCGGGAGGTGGACGACGTGCTGACGGTGTCCCGGGAGGGGCTGCAGGTGCGGGTGGACATCGACATCGCCGACCCCGCCGCGTTCATCGCCCGGGGCGACCCGGTGGATCAGGAGGCGCGCCGCCGGGCGACCACCATCTACCTGCCCACCGGCATGCTGTACATGCTGCCCGAACGCATCGGCTGCGAGCTGGGCAGCCTGCGCCCCGACGAGACCCGCCCCGCCATGCGCACCAGCGTCTGGCTCGACGAGCAGGGCCAGGTGCAGGGCCACGAGCTGTCCCGGGTCAGCGTGCGCGTGGGGCGGCGGTTGAGCTACACCGAGGCGGACCGGCTGCTGGCCGGCGAGCAGGGGGAGGGGGAGGGGGAGGTGGCCGACGCGCTGGGGCTGCTGTGGGAGGTGGCGCGGGCGCGAGCCGAGCGGCGGCGTGAGCGTGGGGCGCTCTTTTTGCGCCGGCGAGAGTGGAAGCTGCGGGTCTTCGACCAGGGCGAGCGCATCGAGGTGTTCCCCATCGAGCCTGACTCACCCTCCCGGGCCCTGGTGGCCGAGATGATGATCCTGGTGGGGGGGCTGGCGGCGCGGGAGGCGTCGGAGCGCGGCGTCCCGATCATCTTCCGCGGTCAGCCCGCGCCGGTGGAGGCGCTGCCCGAGGTGGACATGGACAGCCCCGCGGCCTTCGCGCAGCTGCGCCGGCACCTGCACCCGGCATCGCTGTCGTTGTCACCCGAGGAGCACTGGGGCCTCGGCCTGCCGGCCTACACCCAGGTCACCTCGCCCCTGCGCCGCTACGCAGACCTGGTGGTGCAGCGGCAGCTCGGCGCGGCGCTGCAGGGGGAGGCGCCGCCCTACGACGCCCAGGAGCTGCTGCGGGTGCTGGCCACGGCCGAGGCCACCGAGAAGGAGGCCAAGCGCATCGAGGCCGCGGTGACCGAGCGCTGGACGCTGGAATACGTGCGGCGGCTGTCCGAGCGCAAGCGCCTGCCCGCGTTGATCCTGGGCGAGCACCCGGCCGGGGGCTACCAGGCCCAGCTGCAGAGCTGCGGCGCGGTGGGGATCCTGCAGGACGACCGCCGCCACGAGCCGGGCGCGGCGATGGAGGTGGACGTCAAGACCGTGCGCCCGCACAAGGGGACGCTGAGGCTGCTGCCGTCGTCGTAGGGGCAGGGCCGGAGCAGGCGCAGCAGGGCCGGAGCAGGCGCAGCGCGACCGGTCGAGCGAAGCGAGGCCGGAGCCAGGCAAACCAATCTGGCATCCTGGCATTCCGGCGTCCTGGCACTCTGGCATTCGCGCCCGAAGGGCGCGTCAGTCTTCGTCCGGCCTCGGCGCCAACTCCGCGCCCTCCACCCGCGCGCCCTTCTCCAGCACCATCAGCCGCACGCGGCCGGTGGCCACCAGGCGGTCGCGGTCGTCATACACCTCGGCCTGCCACATCTGCGATGTGCGACCCCGGTGCAGGGGGTGGGCCACGCAGCGCAGCTCGCCCTCGCGCACCGCGCGCAGAAACGAGGTGCTGTTCTCCAGCCCCACCACGGTGCGGCCCTCGGCGTAGACCGAGATGGCCGCGCCGGCGCTGCACAGGGTCTCGATCATGCCGGCGTGCACGCCGCCGTGCACGATGCCGTAGGGCTGCAGGTGTTGCTTGCCCACGGTCATGCGCGCCTCCACCTCGTCGGGCTTGACCCCGGTGAAGCGCAGGCCCATGGCGATGCTGTAGCCGTCGAGGCGGTCGTTGATCAGGTCGAGGATGTTCTGTGGGAGCTCGTTCATGACATGGTGTTGGCGAACAGCGCCTGGACCCGCCGCTCGATCTCCTCCATCTGCCAGCCGATGCCCCGCTCCGGGTCGGCGAACACAGGCTCGCCCACCTGCATGCGCAGGGCGCCGCCGCGCTTGATGTAAGGGTCGTGGCGCGAGAAGGCTGCGAAGGTGCCGGTGATGCACACCGGCACCATGGTCATCCTCTCCTCGGCCAGGATCTTCAGGCCGCCCTTCTTGAACGGCTGCAGCTGCCCGTCGCTGGTGCGCGTCCCCTCCGGGAAGATCAGGATCGGGAACGGGCAGTCGTCTCTGGCGGCGGCGCGGATGGCCTTTTTGGCGTCGATCCCCTTTTTGCGGTCGATGAGGATGCCGCGCAGCTTCAGGTAGTCGCCGATGACCGGGATCTTCACCAGGTTGGCCCGGGCGATGAAGCGCACCGGCTCGGGGCAGTAGCCCAGCAGCACGGCCCAGTCCAGGTGGCTGGCGTGGGTGGAGACCACGCAGTAGTTGTCGAGGTGGCGGAAGTTCGACAGGCCCTCGACCTGCACAGTGAAGCCGAGCTGGCGCAAACAGGCCTGGCCCAGCAGCTGGCCGATGCGCTGCTCGATGACCCCCTCCTCCTTGTCGATGAGGTTGCCCGAGACCAGCTTGATCATGTGGTAGTAGCCGCACACGCTCAACATCTCCGCCGATTGCTGAACGCGGATGATCTGCTCCTTGATGCCCACCGCTGTCCTCCGTGGTTCGTCTGGAAGACCAAAACAATACCCACATCGTCGCGGCTGGCAAGGGCCGGTACAATGGCAGCCATGTTGCGCGTGGCCCTCGTGGGCATCGACGGATCGGGCAAGACCACCACCGCGGTCAAGCTGGTGCGGCGGCTGCGGGGGGCGCTGTCGGTTTGCAAGCCGGGGCGGCCGCCGCTGGTGGCTGCTGACGGGCACCCCGACACCTTCATGGCGGAGCAGGCGGCGGCCATGGAGCAGCGGCTGCAACGAGCCGACGCCACGGGCAGCCGGTGGCGGGTGATGCTGTCGCGGCGCAGGTACCTGCGCTTCGTCACTCGGGTGGAGCGGCTCATGGCGAAGCGCTTTGCGCCGCAGCTGATGCTGCTGACCCGCTGCCCGTATATCGACCCGGCCGTCTACGCGCGGTTCTACCTGCCGCGGCTGAGCCGGGTGGTGCCGCTGGCCTGCCGGCTGCGCATGGCGGCCCTGCTATCGCCGGTGCCGCGGCGGCTGCTGTACATCCACCTGCACACGCCGCCGGAGGTGGCCATGGAGCGTATCGAGGCGCGGCTGGAGCAGCTCAACGCCGGCGCCGAGTCGGGCCGCGAGCACTGGCTGCACATGCACGAGCGGCTGGACGTGCTGCGGGTGCTCTCCGACGAGATGTTCAATGCGGTGGACATGCAGTTCCGCCACGGCAGCAGCAACGTGCTGCGGGTGGACAACGTGGCGCCGCGCCAGGACGGCGTGGTGGAGCTGGCGGCCGAGCAGATCCTGCGCAAGGCCGAGCTGCACGGGATGATCCAGCAGCAGCGGCCGGAGCCGCTTGAGCTCACCTCGCCAGCCGGCCAGCATTGGCGCGTCGAGAGCGCCATGGGGGTGTGCGGAGAGGAGGTGCAGCTCGAGCGACTCGGCCCCGACGGTGAGCCGCTCTCCGTCGACATCCTGGTGCAGGGGGCGCTGCCCGCGGCGGTGTGGGCCGAGACGCCGGGCGGGCAGGCGCGCCTGCTGGTGGCCTACGCCGAACCGAGCCGCACCGCGGTCTGGGCGACGATCCTGGACGCCGAGGCCCGGGTGGTGCGCAAGCCCTTCGCCGTGGCCGACGCCCACGAGCATTTGATGGTGAGCGATGTGCAGGGCCGCGGGCGGATCGAGCTGTCCTGGTCGCCGGGCCAGGGGCACGTGGCCGCGCGCTGGGCGCAGTACCCGCCAGGCGAGGAAGAGCCGTCAGCAGAGCAGGGCGGCGGCCGGGTAACGCTCAGCGAGGCGTGACCGACCGGCCCAGGCGCGCGCTCCAGGTGAACACCCGGTCCACCTGCTTTGCCCCGAAGCGCTTTGCGGCGCCGTCGCGCTGGCACGGCCTGGCCAGCAGCGGATGCTTCTCGAACTGTGCCTTGGCCCCGGCGAGGTATGCCGCGGCGCCAGGGGCGATGATCCCGCGCTGGCGGTGGACGCAGCCCGAGACGACGAACGCCTCGCCGGAGAACCAGCGGCCGGTGGCGCGAAAGACGGCCCAGCCGGGCCGGGCGGCGTCCGGCGGGCAGGACATCCGCCCCTCGAAGCGAGCCGAGTCGCCGAATGCCTCCTCGGTCAGCGTGATGGTAATCCGGGCTTTATCCGGCGAGATCTTCACCGAGGCCTTGCCGCCTCCCAGGGACTCGCCCAGGGCGTCGCGGTAGGTGAAGGACCACTCGGCGTCCGGCGGGTAGGTCACCACGATGGGCTGGGAGACCACGCAGCCCCCCAGCATCGCCGCCATGGCCAGGACAGCGGCAGCGGCGCGGATCACTTGCCCCCGGCCGGCTTCTTGCGGCGCACCTGGATCACGCTCTTCTTCGGCTTCTTCGGCTTGCCGTCCACCATGGCCTTGATGATGGTCAGCTCGAACTGGTCGGCCGAGACCTTCTTGTAGGTGAACACCGAGCGGTACCTCTTGCCGTTGTACTTCAGCTCCATGGTCAGCCGCTTGGAGTCGGCCTTCCACCGCCCCCGCCGGGAGGTGGCAACGCCGTCCTCGTCCACGCGGTGGCAAGAGTTGTTCTTGGCCAGCACCACCAGGTCGGCTTCCCCCTCCACCTCCCAGGTGCCCACCATCTGGGCGGCGTACTTGTTGTTGGCGTGGGCGGGCGCTGCAGCGGCGAGCAGCCATGCGCCGAGCGCGGCGGCGGCTGCCAGGGGCATCGGTCTCATGTGGTCCTCCTGAGTTGCTTACGGTAGACCAGCTTCACCATCAGCGGCACCAGAAAGATGCTCACCAGGAAAGCCACCGTCAGGCCGATGAGCGAGAAGACCCCCATGCTGGACAGCCCCTTGTGCGCCGACATGGAGATGGCGCCGAAGGCCACCAGCGTGGTCAGCGTGGTGAGCAGCACCGCCTTGCCGGTGGAGGCAACGGCGCCCACCACGTCGAGCTGTTCGCCGTGCACCAGCCGGTGGTGGATGTGCACGATGTAGTCGATGCCGAGGCCGATGATCACCGGGAAGGCGATGATGTTGATGCAGTTGAGCTCCAGGCCCACCAGGGCGATGACCGCCAGGGAGGCCAGAAAGGAGATCACCAGGGCGGCTGAACAGATCAGGGTGCCGCGCAGGTCCCGGGTCACCAGGAGCAGCACCACGAGCACCAGGATGAACGCCGCCAGCGAGGAGGCGAGCAGGTCCCCGAGCAGGTGATCCACCAGGAACTTCCAGATCTGTACGAAGCTGGCGCTGGTGACGCCGAACTTCTTCTCCAGCGCCGCCAGGTCACGGGCGAACAGCTCGGTCAGGTCGCGGTCCCACACGTAGCCCGAGGGCGGCACGATGACCAGGTAGGTGTCGCTGTCCCAGCGCACATAGTTACGCGCGATGAACTCGTAGACCGAGGCGATGTGGGTGTTGTCGTCCCCCAGCAGGTTGGTGCGGGCGGCGTACTTGTCGACGTAGGTGGACAGGGTGCTGATGTCGCGATCCCAGCCGAGCTTCTCGAAGGTGCGGATCGCCTTGCGCGCGTCGAGCACCCGCAGGGTGTTGATGGCCGGGTAGGCCCGCCGCCCGCCCTCCTGCCGCGCCAGCTCGCGGCGGAACTGTCGCAGCTGATCGTAGCCCTGCAGGATGAAGTAGGCCTGGGCGTCGGTGAACTCGAACTTCGCCTCCAGGTCCTTGCTCAGGATGATCGACTCCAGCCCGTCGGGGGACAGCTTCATGCCGTCCCGTTCCAGCCGGATGGTGGGCACCAGGTGCGCGGCGGACAGGGCCAGCAGCACCAGGCCGATGGCCAGGGCCGCGCCGAGGCGGGAGTCGGCCAGGCGCCCCAGGCGCAGGTAGCTGGCGGCCTGCAAGAAGCGACCCCCGCCGGGGCCGCCCAGGCGCTCGCGCCAGGTGACCAGCATCGGCATCAGGTAGACCATGGCCAGAAACGAGCTCACCACCCCGGCGGCGGCCATGAGCCCCGATTGCAGCAGCCCGCTGATGGTGGAGGCGAGCAGGGAGAGGAAGGCGAACACCGTGGTGATGGCCGCCACCAGCATGCCGGGGCCCACGCTGGAGAACGCGGCGCGCAGCACATCCGGTTGGGGCGCCTTGGGGCCGAGCTCCAGGCGCACCTCGCCGTAGCGCGCGCCGAAGTGGATGGCGTAGTCGATGCCGAGTCCGAACAGGATGATCGGCGTCATCATGGACACCAGGTTCAGCTGGCCGAACAGGGAGTAGAGCCCGAACATGGAGATGATGCCCACGCCCAGGGGCAGCATGGCCAGCAGCGGGAAGGCGAGGCTGCGCAGGCCGAGCAGGGAGACCAGCAGGATGCCCACCACCGTGATGCCCATCATGACGCCGAAGTCCTGGAACATGGCGCGGCGGGCGTCCATCTGCACCGCGGCGAAGCCGGTGCGGCGCACGCGCAGCTGCGGGTGGGCGGGGCGCATGTCGGTCAGCACCGCGTCCACCAGCGTGGAGAACTCGCGGGCGTTGGCCATCTGGTCGATGTCCCGGGCCGGGGAGACCAGCAGCAGCACCATCAGCTGGTCGCGGGAGAAGGACAGCTCCTCGGAGTAGAGCACGCCGCGCACCAGGTCGGCCGGGCGCTGGTGCAGGCCCGTGGGGGCGGCGTTTCCGGCCATCACCTTCTTGAGCCGGGCGGCGAAGGCCAGGGCGCGCGTCTTGAAGTCCGCCAGCTCGGTGGAGATGCGCTGGTCGAGCTGCTCCACCTTCGCCCGCGCCCTGGCGAGGCCCGGGGTATCAGCAGCGCCCGACTGCTCCAGGGTGTCGAGCTTGTCGTAGACCGACATGCGGCCGAGCACGGCGAGGGCCAGGGCATCGCGCCGGGGGCCGGCCAGCCCCTTCGACAGGGCGGCCAGGCGGCCGAGATCGGCGCGGTCCAGCTTCTGGAACTTGCGGTACACGGCCCGCTGGGAGTCGGGGTCGTCGAGGTGAGCCAGGATGAACCGCCGGTCCTCGGCGTTGAGGCGGGCGGCGCCGGAGACCGCGGCGGCGCGCCGCTGCGGCGGCAGCAGGCGCACCAGGTCCACCAGGCAGAGCAGGTGGTCGCGGTCGCCGAGGGTGGTCATCTCGGTCTCGGCGGACTGCCTTACCACCGCCGCAAGCCGGCCGCGGGCCGCGCCGTCCAGCGCGTCGAACACCAGGCGGTCCGCCCGGGCGCGCAGGGCCGCGATGTTGCGCTCCACCGCCGGCGGGGGCTCGAGGGCCACGGTGATCACGCCGGAGACCTCGAAGTCCCGGATGATGCGGTGGTAGGCCTGCACCGGCGGCGCGCCCTGGCCGATCATGCCCTTGAAGGTCATGTCCGACTCCAGCAGGAAGGTGGCGCCGAGCAGTGACAGCACGCAGCACACCGCGGCCACGGCCAGCACCACCCCCCGCCGCTCGGTCACGGCCCTGACGATATGTTCTACCAGTCGCTGTTTCATGGAACCCAATGGCGCGCCATCAGCGCCGCTGTCTCTACACCTCGGCTTCTTGCTTTTTGCTCCTGCCTTCTACTCGAACACCTTCTCCCCCGGCGCTTCGGCCTCGGCAGCGTCCGCCTCGTGGTCGCGGCCCGCGGCGCGCTCGCCGAGGAACTCGCGGTACCACTCGCTGGCCACGATGAGGGACATCACCTCGTTGGTGCCGGTCCAGATGGAGGCCAGGCGCAGGTCGCGCACGATGCGCTCCACCGGGTAGACGGAGGTGTAGCCGATTCCACCCATCACCTGCATGGCGTGCTCGGCGGCCTGCTGGCAGGAGCGGGTGACGAAGCGCTTGGTCTCGGAGATGAGCCGGCGCAGGCGATGGGTCGGGGCGCCGGCGTCCACGGCGCAGGCGGTGTTGTGCACCATGGCGCGGCTGGCGTCGAGCAGGGTGACCGCCTCTGCCACCTGGAAGCTGACCCCCTGGAACTCGCGGATCGGCTGGCCGAAGGCGCGGCGCTTGTTGCTGTAGCGGGTGGCCACCTCCATGGCGGGGCGCGCGGCGCCCACGGTCATGGCGGCGGTGCCGAGGCGCTCGGGCACCATCATGGTGTTGAACACTGCGGCCGCGCCGTTGAGCTGGCCGACGATGTTCTCCCGCGGGACCACGGCGTCGCGGAAGGCGAGCCGGCCGGTGCCGCCGCCGCGGCAGCCCATGAGCCCGTACAGGTACTCCACCGTGACGCCGGGGCCGCGGTCCACGATGAAGCAGGTCAGCGACTTGTGGGGCGGCGCGTCCGGGTCGTGATCGGTGCGGGCGTAGACCAGGAAAAAGTCCGCGCCCTCGGCGCCCACGATGAAGCGCTTGTCGCCGGACAGCAGGAAGTGGTCGCCGCGGTCCACGGCCTTCGTCGTGGTGCCGAAGAAGTCGGAGCCGCCGCGGGGCTCGGTGAGGCACTCGGCGGCGAACAGCTCGCCGCACAGCAGCGGCGCGACGTAGCGCTCTTTCTGCGCGTCGGTGCCGTGCAGGATGATGGCGTCGCACACCAGCTCCGCGCCCACGCCGAAGACGCAGGCGAAGATGTAGCCCAGGGTGCCCACCTCCTCCATCACCATGCAGGTGGTGGCCCAGTCCATACCGCGCCCGCCCCAGCGCTCCGGGTAGCGGCACCCCATCAGGTTGCGGCGGCCCGCCTCGGCGAGGAACTCGCGGGGGAAGCGGATCTTGTCGGCGTCCATGTCCAGGATCATCTGGCGCGGCACCCACCGCACCAGCTCCCGGACCTCCTCGCGCAGGGCGAGCTGCGCGTCGCTCATCATGTGGTCGAACATGGGACGGGAGCATACCAGCGCCGCCTGCGGCGGCGAATGCCAGATTGCTAGAATGCCAGAACGCCGGAATGCCAGAATGCCAGAAGCAGGGTGGCGGCGACTTTCTGGGTGGGCCCCGCCAGGGGTGTATATCTCCCCGATCTGTGCTACTGCTCCCGCCCCATGATGCGCCTCCTCCTTGCCCGCCACGGGCAGACCGACGACAACATCCAGGGACGGATCCAGGGCCAGCGGGATGTGCCGCTCAACGAAAAGGGCCGCGACCAGGCCCGCCTGCTGTCCCGCCGCCTGGGCGGCGACAAGATCGACGTGATCTACGCCTCGCCCCTGCGCCGGGCGTGGGAGACCGCGATGACCGTGGCCGCCCCCCATCAGGTCGAGATCCTGGCCAACGACAGCCTCAAGGAGGCTGCCTACGGCGCGTGGGAAGGCCTGACCTGGAACGAGATCCGCAACAAGTACCCCCTGGCCTTCGCCGAGTGGGCTGTGGACCGCGACCGGGTGCCGGACGGCGCCGAGAACGTGCACGACCTGGCCCAGCGCGTGTACGGCTTTCTGGATCATGTGCGCACCACCCACCGTGACGGCACAGTGCTGGTGGTGGCCCACGGCGGACCCCTGCGCGTGATGGTGTGCGCCGGCTTCGGCATCCCGGTGGAAAAGAGCGTGGACATGGCCATCGACAACACGGCCCTGAGCGAGCTGACCTTCGCGCCGCGCGGGGCGATCCTGCGCCGCCACAACGACACGGCCCACCTGTACAGTCCGCCCGACCTTGGCGAATAGCCTCCTGGCGGGCACCATGTGAACAGCATGGCCCGCGCCTGGCAGATCTGGATCGACCGCGGCGGCACCTTCACGGACCTGGTGGCCCTGGGCCCGGACGGTGCCCTGCGCAGCTGCAAGCTGCTCAGCGAGCGGCCCGACGGCCTGGACGCGGCCCTGGTGGGCATCCGCCGGCTCATGGGGCTCGGGCCCGATGAGCCGCTGCCTGCCGGGTCCATCGCCCACGTGAAGATGGGCACCACCGTGGGCACCAACGCGCTGCTGGAGCGGCGCGGCGAGCCCACGGCCCTGGCCATCACGCGGGGCTTCGGCGACGCGCTGCGCATCGGCAACCAGGCGCGGCCCGATCTGTTCGACCTGCAGATCCGGCGTGAGCCGCCGCTGTATGACACGGTGCTGGAGGTGGACGAGCGGGTGGCGGCCGACGGGGAGGTGCTGCGGCCGCTGGACGAGGGCGCGGCGCTGCGGGGGTTGAAGGGCCTGCTGGAGCAGGGGGCCCGCTCGCTGGCGGTGGTGCTGATGCACGGCTACCGCTACCCGGCCCACGAGCGCCTGCTGGAGCGCCTGGCGCGGCAGGCGGGCTTCGACCATGTGTCCACGTCCCACCAGGTCTCGGCGCTGATCAAGCTGGTACCCCGGGGGCACACCACGGTGGTGGACGCCTACCTCACGCCGGAGCTTGCGCGCCACACGGCCCACCTGAGCCGGTCTCTGTCGGGCAGCGGCGCCCGCCTGTGGTTCATGCAGTCGTCCGGCGGGCTGTGTGACGCGCAGCGCTTCCGGGGCATGCAGAGCATCCTGTCCGGGCCGGTGGGCGGCGTGGTCGGCGCCGCTGCGGTGGCCCGGGCGGCGGGCCTGCATCGCGCCATCACCTTCGACATGGGAGGCACCTCCACCGACGTGGCCCACCACGCCGGCGAGCTGGAGCGGCGCCAGGAGACGGACATCGCCGGCGTGCAGCTCACCTCGCCGATGCTGCACATCCACACCGTGGCCGCGGGCGGCGGCTCGGTGCTGCGCGTGGCGGGCGGGCGGTTTCAGGTGGGGCCCCGCTCGGCCGGCGCGCAGCCTGGCCCCAGGTGCTACGGCAGGGGAGGGCCGCTGACCCTGACCGACGCCAACCTGATGCTGGGGCGGATCCAGCCGGCGGTGTTCCCCGCGGTGTTCGGCCCCGACGAGGATCAACCGCTGGACGCGGCGACGGTGCGCCGGGCGTTTTCGCGCCTGGCGGCCGAGGTGCAGCAGCAGACCGGCAGGCAGACAGGGCCGCGGCGGGTGGCCGAGGGGTTCTTCAAGGTGGCGGTGGAGACCATGGCAGCCGCCATCAAGCGGGTGTCGGTGGAGCAGGGGCACAACGCCCGGGATCACGCCCTGGTGTGCTTCGGCGGCGCCGGGGGCCAGCACGCCTGCGCCATGGCCGAGCTGCTCGGTATCCGCGAGGTGCTGCTGCACCCGCTGGCGGGCGTGCTGTCGGCGCTCGGCATGGGGCTGGCCAGCCGGCGGGTGGTGCGTCAGCGGGCGGTCAACGCGCCGCTGGAGCAGGCCTGGCCCCGGCTCCAGGAGCAGCTCGATCGGCTGCAGGGCGAGGCCGCCGACGCCCTCGTGGCCCAGGGGGTGGCGCGCCGGGCGCTGGAGCAGGCCAGGAGGGTGCGCCTCAACGTCACGGGCACCGAGGCGGTGCTGGCCGTGCCCTTCGGCCCGCGGGGGCAGGTGGAGGCGGACTTCGGCGCGGCGCACACGCGGCGGTTCGGCTTCGCGCCGGGCAGCGAGGAGCTGTCGGTGGAGTCGCTGGAGGTGGAGGTGTGGGATCGGCCAGGGGAGCCGCCCGGCCAGAGCACCCCGGCCGAGTCGGCAGACGCGACGCCCGACCGGACGGTGACGCTCTTCTGCCAGGGCCGCGCGCTGGACGCGCCGCTGCTGCGGCGCCGGGATCTGGCGCCGGGCCAGCAGCTCGCCGGGCCCCTGGTCATCGCGGAGGACACGGCCACCACGGTGGTCGACCCCGGCTGGCAGGCGCGGGTGGATCGCCAGGGAAACCTGCGGCTGACACGCGGGGCCGCGGCCGCCGCCCGCAGCGCGGCGCCGGCCCTCGACCCCGACGCGCCGCCGGACCCGGTGCTGGTGGAGGTGTTCGGGCGCCGCTTCGCCTCCATCGCCGAGGAGATGGGCGAGTCCCTGCGCGCCACGGCGCGCTCGGTCAACGTGCGCGAGCGGCTCGACTTCTCCTGCGCCCTGTTCGACCCCGACGGCGAGCTGGTGGCCAACGCGCCGCACATCCCGGTGCACCTGGGCTCCATGGGCGACAGCGTCAAGGCGCTGCTCGGCCGCCCCGGCGGGGGGCCGACCCCCGGCCAGAGCGTGCTGCTCAACTCGCCCTACCACGGCGGCACGCACCTGCCCGACCTCACCCTGGTCACGCCGGTGGCGCCTGGCCCGCCCGACGGGCCGCTGCTGTACGTGGCCTCTCGCGCGCACCACGCCGACGTGGGCGGGATCACCCCCGGGTCGATGCCGGCCAGCAGCCGCACCATCGACGAGGAGGGAGTCTGGACTGCCGGGTTGACCCTGGTCCGCGACGGAGCGCTGCAACGGGACGAGGCCCTGGCCTGGCTGGGGCGAGGCCCCCACCCGGCGCGCAACCCGGCGCGCAACCTGGCCGACCTGGGCGCTCAGCTGGCCGCCAACCAGCGCGGCGCGCGGGCCCTGTCGGCCCTGTGCCGCGAGCTGGGTCTGCCCCTGGTGCTTGCCTACATGGGGCATGTGGCCACGGCCGCCGAGCGCGCGGTCCGCGACCTGCTGCGGGGGCTGCCCTCGGGCCGGGCCGCCTGCCGCCTGGACGACGGCAGCGTCATCCGGGTGGCGGTCACCGTGGACCGCGAGGCGGGCCGCGCCGTGATCGACTTTTCGGGCACCTCGGCGCAGCACGCCGGCAACTTCAACGCGCCGCGGGCGGTGGTGCGGGCGGTGGCCCTGTACGTGTTTCGTGCCCTGTGCGGTGAGCCCGTGCCGCTCAACGCCGGCTGCTTGCGGCCCCTGACGCTGAAGATCCCGCCCGGGAGCATGCTCGACCCGCGGCCCCCGGCGGCCGTGGTGGCGGGCAACGTGGAGACCTCGCAGCTGCTGGCCGACGCGCTGCTGCTGGCGGTGGGCGCCCAGGCCGGATCCCAGGGCACCATGAACAACCTCAGCCTCGGCGACGGACAGTGGCAGTACTACGAGACCATCTGCGGCGGCGCCGGCGCGGGCCCGGGGTTCGTCGGCGCCAGCGCGGTCCACAGCCACATGACCAACAGCCGCATCACCGACGCCGAGCTGCTCGAGCGGCGCTTCCCGCTGCGGGTGGAGCGCTTCGCCGTGCGCCGGGGCAGCGGCGGCGCGGGCGCCATGCCCGGCGGCGATGGCGTGGTGCGCCAGCTGCGTTTTCTGGCGCCGGCGAGCGCGTCCATCCTGTCGGGGCGACGGGTACAGCGGCCCCCCGGGCTGCAGGGGGCCGCGCCGGGGGCGCCCGGCGTCAACACCGTGCGCCGCGCGGGCGGCGACGAGGAGCGCCTGGCAGGCTGCGCCATCGTTGAGCTCGGCCCGGGGGATCTGCTCACCATCGAGACCCCCGGCGGCGGCGGTTGGGGTAAAGTGGCCCCATGAGACGCTTCGCCTGGCTGACGCCCCTGTTGCTTTGCGCCCTGGCCTGCGGTGAGGAGGACGCCGCGCTGCAGGGCTTCGTGGTGGCCCCCGCAGGCCTCGAGGAGCAGTGGAAGCTGCTGCCCCACCGGTTGAGCTACCTCGACCTGCGCCTGCGGTCGCCCGGCGGTGGCAAGGGGTGGCGCCTGTCGGCCCGCAACGACGGCGGCCCCTGGGGCGCCATCGACAGCACCAGCTTCCGCATGGACTACCGCGTGGCCACGGCGCCCGCGCTGAAAGCGATCAACGGTGAGGCCGCGCTGGAGATCCCGGCCGGCGCCGAGTCTGCCAGCCAGGCGGTTTCGGTGCCGGTGCCGCCTGGCTCCATGACCGCCGTGCCCCTGCTGCGGGGCCTGCTGCTCAACACCAACGGTTACGTCACGCCGCCCGACTGGAAGACCAGCTACGACCCGGCCCACGGCTTCACCTCCGCCGGCCTCGCTGTGCGCCTCACCGACGTGGTGATGCAGGGCGGCAACCTCGGCTTCAAGGTGGCGGTGCGCAACAAGTTCGCGCCGTGCGACCGCCACGACGCCAGCAAGAAGGACGACATGAACGGCGCCATGAAGAAGGCGAAGGTCTGGATCACCGTGGCCTACACAGTGCTCTTTCTGCCCCCCGGCGCCCTGGCCACCACCGGCAGCCAGACCCACCACATCAGCTACGCCGACTACGGCGCAAGCGCCCCGGCGGTCAAGCAGCCGTCGCTGGCCGAGCGCACGCTGAAGCTCAAGGGCACCGCCGGCCTGTCGAGGGCCATGGTAGGCCTGCGCGGGTTCGACTTCACCTCCAACGACGACACCAAGCCGGTGGCCGGCTGCGCGGTCAAGGCCAAGGCCGAGTGCAAGGGCACCGGCCGCTACATCCGCACCCTGCGCGCGCGGGCCGCCCTGGCCAGCATGGACAGCGCCTCGGGCGAGGCGCAGGTCACCCTCGACCTGATGTTCGCCAACAAGGCCGCCGACAGCATGGGCTCGGTGGAGACGGGCACCATGTGCGTACAGGCCACCGGCGATGTGGCCCTGATCCAGCTGCCTGACGACGCCTGGATCAGCCCGGAGCGAAAGGCCGAAGTCAGCGAGCTGAAAAGCGGCGATCAGGTGGAGCAGGAGATCAACATGTGCCAGGGCCTGCCCGCCAACGTCGTCTGTCCCTGACCCCCCCGGAATCCAGAAGAATAAAATGTCAAGTGGTGGGGTCTGACCCCCCTATATGACATTTTACCGGACTGTTTAGTTCTGGCATTCCGGCGTTCTGGCATTCTGGCAATCTGGCATTCGCGGGCCGCTGGCCCGCGCTCACCCCAGCAGCCGGTCGTACAGCTCCAGGTACTGCTCGCCCATGGCCGCGCGGGTGTGGTTCTGCTCGTAGACCTTCTTCGCCTCGGCGGCGTACGCCTCGCGCAGGTCCGGGCGCGACAGGGCCTCGGTCATGGCCAACGACAGCGCGTCGACATCTTCTCGGCGCACCAGCCAGCCGCTGTGCCCGGGCTGGATCAGGCGCCGGATGCCCGCGCCCACGTTGGCTGCCACCACGGGCACCCCCAGGGCCATGGCCTCCAGCAGCGAGCAGGGCAGCCCCTCGTCCCGCGAGCTGATCACCATCAGGTCCGCGGCGCGCAGCAGCGCGGGGACATCCTGCCTGTAGCCAGCGAAGGTGACCCGGTCCAGCAGGTCCAGCCGCCTGGCGAGCTGCTGCAGCTCGTGCTTCTGCTGCCCCTCGCCCGCGATGATCAGCCGCACCTGGTGGTAGCTGACCTGCCTGGCCATGGCCCGCAGCAGCAGGTCGATCCCCTTGTCCTTGACCTGCCGGCAGGCCCGCACCATCAGCATGTCGTCCGGCGCCACCCCCAGCGCGTCCCGCGTGCGCTCCGGCGTGGTCCTCCCCGAGGAGGGCGGCAGGTCGAGCCCGTTGTCGATGAGGGTCGTGCGCTCGATGGAGAGGCCCCCGTGGCGCAGCTGCTCGAGCGACCGGGGAGACATGGCCACCACATGGTCGAACAGCCGCAGCGCCGGCAGGTTGACCTTCTGCAGCAGCCACAGCTTGGTGGAGGTGGGGTACCGCCCGTGGTAGGTCGACACCCGCCGGGTCTTGTCGGGAAAAGTGGCCAGCCGCTGCACCGCGTCCGCCTTGAGGCTGTGGCTGTGCACGAGCTGCACGCCGAGCCTGTCCACCAGCTCGCCCAGGGTGGCCAGCAGCCGCCCCGGGTGGCGCATCTCGCCAGGCAGCGTGGTGCAGCCGAGGCCCCTGCGGTGCGCCGCCTCACCCAGCGCCGGCGCCGCGTCGCTCTCCAGCGCCGCGATATGCACTTCGTGCCCGTGGGCCTGCAGGTGGGCGCTCAGCTCGAGCACCATGCGCTCGGCGCCGTACAGGCCGGGGCCGCTGATGAGCTGGAGGATTCGGTGTGTCATGCGTGGGGCAGAATAATGGCTCCACCCACCCATTGTCACGTTTACTCGAACAGCGCCTTGCGCGCCGCGTCCAGGGCCACGCCGCGCTCCACCTTGTCGCCCAGCACCTGCTCCAGAGCGGTCAGGCAGAGCAGCACGTTATCCGCCCGGCAGGCGTGCCCCATCAGGCCGATGCGCCAGATCTTGCCGGCCATGGCGCCCAGCCCGCCGCCGATCTCCAGCTGGAAATCGGCCAGCAGCCGCTTGCGCACCTCCAGGTCGTCCACGCCGTCAGGGATGGTCACCGCGTTGAGCTGCGGCAGCCGCGCGTCCTTTCGCACGAACAGCTCCAGCCCCATGGCCTGCAGCCCGGCCTTGAGCGCCAGGTGGTGCTTGCGGTGGCGGTTCCAGGCCGGCTCCAGGCCCTCCTCGTACAGCACCAGCAGCGCCTCGTGCAGCCCGTACAGCGGGTTGATGGGCGCCGTGTGGTGGTAGGAGCGCTGCTGATTTTCGCCCCAGTACCCCATCACCAGGTTGGTGTCCATGAACCAGCTCTGGATCCGGTCTTCCCGCGCCTGGATCCGCTCCACGGCCCGGGCTCCGAAGGTCACGGGCGACAGCCCCGGCGTGCAGGAGAGGCACTTCTGGCTGCCCGAGTAGGTGGCGTCGATACCCCAGCCGTCCACCAGCACCGGTACGCCGCCCAGGGAGGTGACCGTGTCCACGATGGTCAGGCAGTCATGCTGGTGAGCCAGCGAGACCAGGGCCTCCGCGTCGGACAGGGCCCCGGTGGAGGTCTCCGCGTGCACGAAGGCCAGCAGGCTCGCCTCGGGGTGCTGCTCCAGCGCGTCGGCCACCTTGTCCGGCGACACCGGCTCGCCCCACGCGTCCTGCACCATCACGGCCGTGGCCCCGGCGCGCTCCACGTTCTCCCTCATGCGCCCGCCGAACACCCCGTTCTCGCACACCACCACCGTGTCTCCGGGCTGGACCATGTTGACGAAGCAGGTCTCCATGCCCGCAGACCCCGGCCCCGACACCGGCATGGTCAGCGGGTTTTTGGTGCTGAAGGCGAACTGCAGCAGCGCCTTGAGCGAGTCCATGAACTGCACGAAGGCGGGGTCGAGGTGGCCGATGGTGGGCCGGGCCATGGCGTGCAGCACGCGGGCCGACACATCAGACGGACCGGGCCCCATCAGGGTCCGGCGGGGAGGGTGAAACGAATGGATGTCCATGGGAGCGTCCTGCCTGAGCGAGCAACGGGTAGAAGTAAAGGAGGGCGGAGCCCGCGCAGGACCCCGCCCTCCCGTTGGTGAATCAGCTTACTGGGAGTTGCCGGGGATGACCTCCGGGCGCTCGGGAACCTCCTCCAGCTCTCCGCCGCCCATGTGGTGCACCTCGGCCTCGGTGAAGTCCGGGGTCTCCTCGGTGAACTGCTCCTCCTCGGTGGAGCCCTCCAGCGCCTTGGTGGAGGTGTTGCCGGCCATGATCGCCTCGTTGACCTGGTCGAAGTAGCCGGCGCCCACGAAGCTCTGGTGCTTGACCGCGCGGTAGCCGTGGCTCTTCTCCAGGGCGAACTCCTGCTCCTGCAGGGCGGAGTAAGCGCTCATGCCGGTGTCGCGGTAGGCGTGGGCCAGCTCGAACATGATGGTGTTGAGGCTGTGGAAGCCCGCCAGGGTGATGAACTGGAACTTGAAGCCCATGGCGCCCAGCTCGCGCTGGAAGCTGGCGATCTCGGGGTCGGACAGGTGCAGCTTCCAGTTGAACGAGGGCGAGCAGTTGTAGGCCAGCAGCTGGTCCGGGTGCTCCTTGTGAACGGCCTCGGCGAAGCGGCGGGCCTCCTCGATGTTCGGCTTGGCGGTCTCGCACCACACCAGGTCGGCGTAGGGCGCGTAGGCCAGGGCGCGGTCGATGGCCTGGTCGATGCCAGCGTTGACGCGGTGGAAGCCCTCGACGGTGCGGTCGCCGGTGAGGAACTTCCGGTCCCGCTCGTCCACGTCGCTGGTGATCAGGTTGGCAGCGTTGGCGTCGGTGCGGGCGATGACCAGGGTCGGCACGTCCATCACGTCAGCCGCCAGGCGCGCCGAGACGAGCTTGGCCACGGCCTCCTGGGTCGGCACCAGCACCTTGCCGCCCATGTGGCCGCACTTCTTGGCGCTGGAGAGCTGGTCCTCGAAGTGAACGCCCGCGGCGCCGGCAGCGATCATGGCCTTCATCAGCTCGAAGGCGTTGAGCACGCCGCCGAAGCCCGCCTCGGCGTCCGCCACGATGGGCGCGTACCAGTAGGGGTTCTTGTCGCTGCGGCCCTCGGCGTGGGTCACCTGATCGGCGCGCTGCAGGGCGTTGTTGATGCGGGTGACCAGGTTCGGCACGCTGTCCACCGGGTAGAGGCTCTGGTCCGGGTAGGTCTGGCCTGAGCTGTTGGCGTCGCCCGCGACCTGCCAGCCCGAGACGTAGATCGCCTTGAGCCCGGCCTGCACCATCTGCACCGCCTGGTTGCCGGTCTGGGCGCCCAGGGTGCGAACGAACGGCTCAGTGTTGACCAGCTTCCAGAGGCGCTCGGCGCCCAGGCGAGCCAGGGTGTGCTCGACCTTGACGGTGCCGCGCAGCCGGATCACCTCCTCGGCCTTGTACGGCCGGGTGACCCCCTGCCAGCGGCGGTCTTTGGCCCAGGACTTCTCAAGCTCCTCGGCGAGGTCGGCGTCATTGTGATCGAGGTGGAAGCCGTCGCTCATTTGTATTCTCCTGTGTTCCCTGTCCGTGGACAGGATGTTTTATTTGATCTGAATTAAACTTCGTATTTGGGGTAATCAGTCGATGTTTTCGTAAGCAACGAGGGTGAGCCACTCGCCCAGCTCCTCGTCGGTGGAGAGCTCCTCGAACAGCTCGGCGGCCAGGACGTAGCGGCCACCCTCGTAGCGCGCCTCGCCCACCAGCTCGCGGATCTTCTTCAGCTCCTCGGGGATCAACGCGCGCACCATGTCAGCGGTGACGGTGCGGCCGTCGTCGAGCTCGGCGCCGTGGCGGATCCACTGCCACACCTGGGTGCGGGAGATCTCGCTGGTGGCCGCGTCCTCCATCAGGTTGTAAATCGGCACGCAGCCGTTGCCCATGAGCCAGGCCTCCAGGTACTGGATGCCCACGTCGATGTTCACCCGCAGCCCCTCCTCGGTGATGGTGCCGGTGGGCACCTTGAGCAGGTCCTCGCGGGTGACGTTGACGTCCTCACGCTTGACGTGGATCTGGTTCGGGGTCGGCATGTTCTTGTCGAAGATGTCCATGGCCAGCTTCACCAGGCCCGGGTGCGCGACCCAGGTGCCGTCGTGGCCGTTTTTGCTCTCGCGCTCCTTGTCGGCGCGCACCTTGTCCAGCGCAGCCTCGCTGGCCTCGGGATCCCCCTTGATCGGGATCTGAGCCGCCATACCGCCCATGGCGTGGGCGCCGCGCCGGTGGCAGGTCTTGACCGCGAGCTGGGAGTAGCTGTTCAGGAAGTGCCGCGTCATGCCCACCTGGGAGCGGTCAGGCACCACGAAGTCGGGCCGGGAGCGGAACTTCTTGATGAAGGAGAAGATGTAGTCCCAGCGGCCGCAGTTCAGCCCGGCGGAGTGATCGCGCAGGGCGTAGAGGATTTCGTCCATCTCGAACACCGCGGTGATGGTCTCGACGAGCACGGTGGCCTTGATGGTGCCGTTGGGCACGCCCACCAGCTCCTGGGCGCGGACGAACACGTCGTTCCAAAGCCTCGCCTCGGTGTGGGTCTCGAGCTTGGGCAGGTAGAAGAAGGGGCCGCCCTGCACCTCGGTGGCCTGCTTGGCGTTGTGGAAGAAGTAGAGCGCGAAGTCGAACAGCGAGCCGGACACCGGCTTGCCATCGAGCAGCACATGCTTCTCGGGCAGGTGCCAGCCGCGGGGCCGCACGAACAGCACGGCCACGTCGTCGTTGAGCTTGTAGCTCTTGGAGCCGTCCGGCTTGACGAAGCTGATGGTGCGCGCGATGGCGTCGCGCAGGTTGATCTGCCCCTGCAGGCCGTTGTCCCAGGTGGGCGCGTTGGAGTCCTCGAAGTCGGCCATGAACACCTTGGACCCCGAGTTGAGCGCGTTGATCACCATCTTGCGGTCGGGCGGCCCGGTGATCTCCACCCGGCGGTCGGCCAGGCTGTCGGGCAGCGGCGCCACGGTCCAGTCGCCGTCGCGGACCTGCTTCGTCTCGGGCAGGAAGTCGGGCAGATCGCCGCCGTCCCAGCGGGCCTGGCGGTCCAGGCGCGCGTCCAGCAGCTGCAGCCGCCGCGGGCCGAACTCACGCTGCAGGGTGACGAAGAAGTCCAGCGCCTCCGGGGTCAGGATCTCCCAGTAAGCGTCATTGACGGGAACAGTGATCTCGAGGCCAGCGGGAAGCTGGCGGCTATTGGTGGCGGTCGCAGTGGCGGTCATGGCCATCTCCCTTGCCTGTCATGTTTTTCCAGCTCGGCCTCACACATCTTGCGCAGCCGAAAGGCGGTATCGCGCAGGACCCCGTAGATGATGCCGCAGGAGACGTCTGCACGATCCTGGTCGCCCTGATCGGACAGGGTGATCATCTCCCGGGTCAACGCGATGAGCCGCTGGAGGTTGTCGTTCTCTGGCCTCATGAGGTTGCGCGAGGCCTTTGCAGTGTTTTGCTTCATCGTGGCACCCCCCAAGCAATGCTCATGCCACATCGTGTCATTTCTGCGGCCCGCCCAACGGGGGTTGGGGGAAAACGTTTAAAAAATCAACGCAATGAGTTTTGACTTTCTGCGTTAGTTTTGTTTTTCAACCGGCAGGGGACAGCGTGCGTTTGTATCAGCCTGGTTCAACAGAGACAGGATCCACCCCCGAGTGTCTCACCAATGAAGTGAGACACCTGGCCCTACCGATACAGATCCAAACGGGCCCCTGCATTGATTCGCGCTATGCTCTGCTCTTCACCCCAAAAAGGCAGGCAAGACCATGTGGAAGTACTACCTCGTCCTGGCCATCTCCATCCTGTTCAACTGCTGCTCGCTGATCCTGCTCAAGAAGGGCGCCCTGGCCATGGAAGACTTCTTCAACAACATGACTCAGGTCATGTCGTGGGTGCGACTGATGTTCAATCCGTACATGGTGGCCGCCGTGGGCTGCTTCGGCGCCTCTTTCGTCACCTGGATGATCGCCCTGCGACGCATCGACCTCAGCCTGGCCTACCCCGCGGTGAGCGTCTCCTACATCATCATCGCCCTGGCGTCCCGCGCTCTGTTCGGCGAGGTGATCACCCTGCAGCGGGGCGTGGGCATGGGGTTGGTGATGCTGGGGGTCGTCGTGATGTTTCGTTAGGGTCGCCTAATTTGCTTGTACCCGCCTCTGATTCTGGTAACGTTGCATACAATCAATACCCGAAGAGTATTCCTCTGAGTTAAACGGAGTTTTGGAGACGAAGTGGTTGACCGCAGTGGACGCGCGGCAATGCTGGCTGTTCTGCCCGTGGGGCTGGTGACGCTGTTTCTGGCCCACCAGCTCAACGTGTGGGTGGACGAGGCCTACTCCCTGCAGACCACGGGGGCCGGGCTGGCGCACGCCCTGCGCCAGGCGATCCATTTTGAGCTGCAGTCCCCGGGCTACTTCGTGGCGCTCGGCGCCTGGCGCCTGCCTGGCGGCTCCTTTTTCTGGGCGCGGCTCTTCTCCGTGCTCTGCCTGCTGTGCACCCTCCCCGTGGTCGCGCGGCTGGCCCGCATCCACCTGCCCGACCTGAACCCGCTGTGGGTGGTGCTGCCGCTCGGCCTGCACAGCTGGTCGGTCTACGCCGCCATCGAGCTTCGCGCCTACGCGCTGGTGGTGCTGCTGTCCGCGCTGCTGATGTGGCTCTTTCACCTGGGCTACCGCCAGCAACAGCCGTCGACGCGGGCCCAGCTGGCCTACCTGCTGATCGCGGTTATCGCCGTGTACGTGCAGTACTACGTCGGCTTCATGCTGGTGGCCCACGGCGCGGTGCTGCTGGCTCATCGTCAGTGGCCCGCCCTGGTGCGGTACCTGCTCGGCATGGCGGCCGTGGCCGTGGCGCTGATCCCCCTGGCCTGGGTGGTGCCCGCGCAGGTGGGCGGCTACGCCTTCGCTTACGAGCGGCCCGACTGGCCGCTGGCGTTCAAGAGCCTGTACTGGCGGCTGGGAGACTACCTGCTGCCCATGACGGCCGAGGCGCTGCAGCCGGTGAAGGTGTGGGGGCAGCGCGCGCTGGCCCTGGGCCTCTTGGCATGCGCGGTGATCGCCCGTCGCCGGCTGCTCCGGAGCGGGCTGCTGTCGCTGGCCGCGGCGGTGGGCGTGATGTTGCTGCTCACCCTGCCCATGCTCAAGGCCTGGGGGGCAGAGCTGGTGGGCGCTCGCCACACCATCTATCTGCTCGTCCCGCTGGTGCTGCTGGCCCTGAGCGTGGCCCACGCCGCCCTCGGGCCCAGAGCCGCCGCGGCCCTGTCCCTGGTGATCATGCTGGCCAGCGCGACGTCCGTGGTGGACCGGTACAGCGGCCTGGCCAAGGAGGGAGACTGGATCCGCGTCGCTCGCCACATCCAGGCGTCCGAGCGCGCCGGCCAGCCCGTGCTGGTGTTCCGCGCCCAGTCGGCCCTGGCCCTGCGGGTGCACTACGCGGGCAAGAACCGCCTGGTCCCCCTGCCGGCGCCCAGCAACCTGGTCACCTGGGATCCAGGCGCAGAGGCGTTGACCGACGAGGCGCAAATCGACCGGGCCCTGGCGACCCTGCCCGGAGGCAAGGCCGACGAGTACTGGCTGGTGACCGACGCCGGCTACCGGTACATGTCCATCCACTACAACCACGACCTGCTCGAGCGCTATGTCCAGCGCCGCTTCACCGTGCAGGGCCGCGCCAAGAGCTTCAAGGGCTCGAGCGTGCGCCTGCTGCGTCGCCGCCCCGGCGGGGAGGGCTGAGCCGCGATGCGCGCGCATGAGGACCAGCTCAACGTGCTGACCGTGGCAGTGGAGGACTTCTTCCACGTCGCCGCCTTCAAGGGCGCGGTGGAGGAGCGGCACTGGGAGCGCTTCGAGTCGCGCATCGACGCGTGCATCGACAACACCCTGGACCTGCTCGACCGGCACAACACCCGCGCCACCTTCTTCGTGCTCGGCTGGGTGGCCGAGCGCCAGCCGGAGATCGTCAGCCGCATCGCGGACGAGGGGCACGAGATCGCCAGCCGCGGCTACTGGCCCCGCAGCATCGAGGGGATCAGCCGCGATGAGCTGCGCGCGGACCTGCGCCGCACCAAGGCCTTGCTCGAGGCGGCGGGCGCCGGCCCGATCCACGGCCACCGCTTCGGCTCCTGGCTGGGCGAGCGGGACCTGTGGGTGCTGGAGGTGCTGGCCGAGGAGGGGTACCTGTACGACTCGAGCATCAACCCGCTGCTGCGCCGCTCTCCCACCCAGCGCATCAGCTTCGAGGCCGCGCCCTACCGGGTGCCGAACCGCGACCTGAGCATCTGGGAGTTCCCGGTCTCCTCCCTCGGCTTCCGCCGCCTGCGCCTGCCCATCTGCGGCGGAAACTACACGCGCCAGCTGCCCTTCACCCTGCTGCAGCACGCCGTGGAGTACTGGGACCGCACCCGCGAGGCGCCGCTGGTCTACTACTTCATGCCGTGGGAGCTGGACAGCGAGCAGCCCCAGGTCACCGCCATCTCCTGGCTCAACCGGATGCGCCAGTACCGCAACCTGGACAAGGCGCGCTGGGCCCTGGAGGACTACCTGACCAAGTACCGCTTCGGGCCAGTGGGCGACTACCTCGGCATCCCTTACCGCGAGCAGCGCGAGGCCATGGTGCGCGAGCAGGCCGCGACCCCGTCGCCCGAGCCGTCGCAGGAGCCGCCCCTGGAGCTGAGCACGCAGGCGGCGGCGCGCCCGGTCAGCCTGGTGATCCCGCTGTACAACGAGGAGAGCAACGTCCCGTACATGGCCACCACCCTGCAGAACGTGACCCGCAGGCTGGCCAGCGATCACAAAGTGCACCTGGTGCTGGTGGACGACGGCAGCCAGGACGGCACCTTCGATGCGCTCGAGCAGCGGCTGGGGGATGACCCGGACTGCACCCTGCTGCGCCACCCGGAGAACCGGGGCGTGGCCGCGGCCCTGCACACCGGGATCAAGAACGCGCCCACCGAGGTGGTCTGCTCCATCGACTGCGACCTGTCGTATGACCCGAAGGTGCTGGCGGGGATGATCCCGCTCATCGAGGACGCCGAGATGGTCACCGCCTCGCCGTACCACCCCGACGGCAAGGTGAAGAACGTGCCCGGCTGGCGTCTCTTCCTGTCGCAGAACCTGTCACGGCTCTACAGCCGCAGCCTCGGAGGCGACCCGCTGTACACCTACACCAGCTGCTGCCGGGTGGTGCGCCGCTCGTGCCTCGCGGACATCGAGCTGGCGCACCCCGGGTTCCTGGGCGTGGCGGAGATGCTGATCTGCGTCAAGCTGCGTGGGGGCAAGGTGGTGGAGTACCCGGCGACCCTTGAGTCGCGCCTGTTCGGCGTGTCCAAGATGAAGACCATCAAGACCATCCGCGGCCACCTGGGCATCCTGCGCCAGCTGCACCAGTCCAACTGCCCCGGCAAGCGGAGCCAGGGCGAGCCGTGCTGTTCAGGCTCCCCCTGCGCGCGCACGCCCGCGGCCGACCTGTGGAGGCAACCATGAGCGCGGACACCCGCCCCCCCATCAGCATCTCTCTGGACCTGGACAACCTGTGGTCCTACATGAAGACCCACGGCGACGCCGGCTGGGAGTCGCACCCGAGCTACCTCGACACCCTGGTGGAGGTGCTGCTCGATCACCTCAAGCGCCACAACCTGACCATCACCTTCTTCATCGTGGGGCAGGACGCGGCGCTGGCGCGCAACCGCGACGCCCTTTCGGCCATCGCCGCGGCGGGTCACGAGATCGGCAACCACTCGTTTCACCACGAGCCGTGGCTGCACCTGTACGAAGATCAGCAGCTGGCCGACGAGATCGCCCGGGCCGAGGACGTCATCGCCGAGGTGACCGGGCAGCGCCCGCGCGGCTTCCGCGGCCCCGGCTTCTCGCTGTCGCCCGAGGTGCTGCGGGTGCTGTCCCGGCGCGGCTACGACTACGACGCCTCCACCTTCCCCACCTACCTCGGGCCCCTGGCCCGCGCCTACTACTTCTGGCAGTCGCGGGACCTGAGCGCCGAGGAGCGAAAGCAGCGCAGCAAGCTGTTCGGCACGCTCGGCGAGGGGCGGCGGCCGATCAAGCCGTACATGTGGCGCGCCGAGGGCCGCGACCTGGTGGAGATCCCGGTGACCACCATGCCCCTGCTGCGGCTGCCCATGCACCTGAGCTACCAGGTCTACCTGGCCAGCTACGCCCAGCCGCTGGCCTTCGGCTACATGGCCGCGGCCAACCTGATGTGCCGGGTGGCCGGGGTCGGCCCGTCGATGCTGCTGCACCCCCTCGACTTTTTGGGGGGGGACAAGGTCAGCGAGCTGTCCTTCTTCCCGGGCATGAACCTGGACACGGCGTTCAAGCTCGACTTCTTCGACCACGTGATGGAGCACCTGTGCGACCGCTTCCGGCCTGTGACCATGGCGGAGCACGCGCGCAAGATCAGGGCGCGCGGGGTGCCGGTGCGGGATGCCGAGGAGGCCGCGGCGAGATGAGGCGCGCGGCCATCACATATTCAACCATTCCAACTGGAGCAGAGCGAGGATACAGACCATGAGCGACAAGATGCAGCTTCCAAACGATCAGAACAACACCGGCAGGTCCATGGGCGAAGAGGAGCTCGCGCTGTTGCGCGAGGTGCTCGACTCGGGCCACCTCAACTGCACCGGCGGCACGGTGGTGCGCGAGTTCGAGCGCCGCTTCGCCGAGGCGGTGGGCACGGCGCACTGCCGCACGGTCACCTCCGGCACCGCGGCGTGCCACGCGGCCATCGCGGCGGTTGACCCGGAGCCGGGCGACGAGATCGTCACCACGCCCATCACCGACATGGGCGCCATCGTGCCGATCATCTACCAGACGGCGATCCCCGTGTTCGCCGACGTGGACCCGGAGACCTATAACGTCACGGCAGAGACCATCGCGCCGCACATCAACCGCCGCACCAAGGCGGTCATGGTGACCCACCTGTTCGGCAACCCGTGCGACATGGACCCGATCCTGGCGCTGTGCCAGGCCAAGGGCGTGCCGGTCATCGAGGACGCGGCCCAGGCCTACGGCGCCACCTACAAGGGCAAGAACGTCGGCGGCATCGGCGAGATCGGCGCGTTCTCGCTGCAGCAGGGCAAGCAGATGACCACCGGCGAGGGCGGCATGGTGGTCACCGACGATCCGCGCCACGAGCGGCGCATGCGGCTGTTCATCGACAAGGCGTGGGGCTACGGCGACCCGGCGCCGGACCACTACTTCCTGGCGCCCAACTATCGCATGACCGAGCTTCAGGGCGCGGTGGCCACGGCTCAGCTGGGCAAGCTGCCGGGGATGCTGGAGCAGCGCACCGCCATGGCCGCGCGCCTGGCCGAGGCGATCAAGGGCATCGACGGGGTCAGCGCGCCCAAGATCACCGAGGGCGCCACCCACACCTACTGGAAGTTCGCCCTGCGCATCGACGACAGCGTGATCAGCGGCGGCTCCGACGCCTTCTCCGCGCGCATGAAGGAGGCGGGGGTGTGGAGCGCGCCGCGCTACATCCGCAAGCCGGCCTTCGAGTGCCAGGTGCTCAAGGAGAAGCGCACCTTCGGCGCGTCCGGCTTCCCCTTCGTGGGGCCGCACATGGCCGGCCGCCACCCGATCAGCTACAAGCCCGAGGACTACCCGGGCACCTACGAGGCGCTGCGGGGGGTGGTGGTGCTGCCGATCAACGAGAAGTACCAGCCGGAGCATGTGGACTACGTGGCCGACGCCATCAAGACCAGCGCGGCGGACCTGAAGCGTTAGAGCGCCGAACGGTTTGGTAGGGCTGCTTGGCGGCCCTGGCTTGAGGCTTG
>CAZEFW010000119.1:0-29792 GCA_964511535.1 uncultured Myxococcales bacterium
GTTTGGGCTTGGGCTCCGGCTTCGGCTCCGGCTTCGGCTTCGGCTCGGGCTTGGGCTCGGGCTTCGGGTCCGGCTTTGGTTCGGGCTTGGGCTCTGGCTTCGGGTCCGCCTCCGGCTTCGGGTCCGCCTCGGGCCTGGGCTCCGGCTTCGGGTCCTCCCCGGGTTTGGGCTCCGGCTTCGGGTCCTCCCCCGGTTTGGGGTCCTCCCCGGGCTTCGGGTCGTCGGCCCCCGGGTCACTGGGCCGCGGGTCATCTGGCTCCGGGGCATCGGAGCCACGCTCGTCCGGTCGCGGATCATCGGAGCCACGCTCGTCGGGCCCGGGGTCGTCCGGTCTCGGGTCATCCGCGCTGGCGATGGGCTCGCTGCCGCTGCCGCCGGTCAGCTCGTCCCAGTACAGGGCCATGGCAGCGCCGCCGCCGCCCAGCACCAGCAGGCCCAGCACCAGCCCGATGACGGCGCCGGCCCGGCTCTTCTTCTTCTTCTCGGGAGGCGGCCCCAGGTGGCCCTGGTTCCCGGGCACCACCGGCACCGGCGTCTTCTTCTGTGGGCCCACCGTGGGTACCTGGGCCGGGTCCTGCCCCGGCGCGCCAGTGCCCACGCTGGAGATCATGGTGGCGGGGATCGGCTTCTGGGAGTCGGACAGCTCCGGCGACCGTTTCTGCGCCGCCTTGCCCACCGGCGGCGTGCTCATCATGGTGGGGTCCATGGCCGCGGACTGGAGGTCAACCTCCAGACGCGGCTCCGGGATCGGCGTCGGCGGCGCGGCGGCCACCTTGCCCCCCATCTCGGTGAGCATCTCCTCCATGGCCAGGCGCATCTCCCTGATGGTGCCGTACCGTTCGGCGGGCTCCTTGGCCATGGCCCTGAGGATGATCCCCTCCAGCTTGCCCGGGATCGACCGCCCCGGCGAAAGCGTGCTCGGGGTGGGCGGCGGCGTGGTGATGTGCTGGGACAGGATCCCCATGAACGACTCGGCCTTGAACGGCAGCTGCCCGGTGACCAGCTCGAACAACATCACGCCCACCGAGTAGATGTCGGCGCGGTGGTCCAGCTTCTGCCCCAGCGCCTGCTCGGGCGACATGTAGTGCGGCGTGCCGAACACCGTGCCGGTCTTGGTCAGGCTCTCGTTGCGGTCGGTGCCCGACACCTTGGCGATGCCGAAGTCGAGGACCTTGACCAGCTCGCTCCCGTCGCTGCGCCGGGTGATGAACACGTTCTCAGGCTTCATGTCCCGGTGCACGATGCCCTTGGCGTGTGCCGCCTCGAGCCCGTGACACACCTGGATCAGCAGACCCAGGGCGCGGGTCACCTCCACGCCCTCGGCCACCGCCATGGCCGACGAGAGGCTGAGCCCCTCCAGGTACTCCATGGAGAGGAAGAACCGCCCGTCCTCCAGGGTGCCGAAGTCGTCGATGGTGACGATGTTGTCATGCCCGATGCTGGAGGCGGAGCGCGCCTCCTGCTGGAACCGCTCCAGCGCCTCCGGGTCGCCGCCGATCTCCGGGTGCAGCAGCTTGACCGCCACCTTCTTGGTGATGCGGATATGCTCCCCTTCGTACACCTCGCCCATGCCGCCCTTGCCCAGCAGGCGGGTGAGGCGGTAGCGCCCGGCCATCACCTGGCCGATGAGGTTCTCGGGGTCCTTGCCGTCAGGCAGCAGCTGAGTGCCGTCCTTGGGGCAATAGACGCCCTGATCGTACCGGCCGTTGCATGTTGGACAGAAAGGCATGGGCTCTCTCCGGGGCGATCCTACCTCAAATTAGTACCACCGGAGGCGTCTCTCCTTTGCATCAAAGTCCGAAGATGTTCTTTCCCTGCAGCTTGATGGAGGTTCCTCGCACCGCCTCGATGAGCCGGTGCGCCCGCGCCACGCGCTCCTCGTAGGTGCTGCCATCCTCGCCCACCCAGCGGTTCCAGCGGATGCTGTCGTCGTCGGGCAGGGTGATGTTGAACTCGTCCGGGTGCTCGTCCACCCGGGACAGCGGCTTGATGTAGAACACCGACACCGAGTCGACCTCGTTGATGTGCGCCTGGTTGCGCTGCAGGAACGCGATGGTCTCGTCCAGCTCGGCGTCGCTCTCGCTGGGGAACCCCACCATCAGGCCGATGTTGCACAGGATGCCCGCGGCGTTGAGCCGGGCCAGCAGGTCCGCGGCGCGGGCCGAGCGGTGGGGCTTGCGCATGCGCTTGAGCACCGCGTCCGACGCTGACTCCATGCCGAAGCGCAGCATGACGCAGCCCGAGTCGCGCAGCTTGCCGATGAGCTCGTCCGACATCTTGGCGATGTAGGCGTAGCTCGACCACTGAATCTCCAGCCCCGCCTCGATGATGCCGTCGCACATGCGCTCCAGGGCGCGTCGGTTGCCGTTGATGGCCAGGTCGTTGAACTCGAACACCCGGGTGCCGTGGCGCTCCACGTGGTGCTTCAGCTCCTGGACCACCTCGTCCCCCTCGCGGCTGCGGAACTTGCCCCAGAACGGGTAGTCGCCGCAGAAGGAGCAGCGGCAGACGCAGCCCCGGCCCAGGGTCACCGGGAACGGCTCGCCGCCGCCCGGGTAGCGCTCCACGTCGAACTTGTCGAAGGTGGGCCACGGGTGGCGCGTCATGTCCAGCATCGGCCGCGCCTCGTACTCCAGCCGCCACGGCTCGCTCAGGGTGCCGGTTGTGCCGTGGATCGGCTTGCCCGCCTCCAGCCGGCGCATCACCTCCACCAGGGTCACCTCCCCCTCGCCCATGACGTACAGGTCGATGAGCCCGTCCGGGATGTAGAGCCGCTCGCCGATGAGGTAGACGCTCAGCCCGCCGAAGATCAGGATGCGCCCGGCGTCACGCTCCCGCAGCCGCCTGGCCACCTCCACGCTGAAGCGGTTGTTCGACTGATTGACGGAGAAGCCGATCACGTCGGCGCCGGAGCCGTCCAGGCGGTCCACCGCCCACTGGATGTGCGGCTCCAGCTCCTGCTTGAGCCGGTCGAACTGCTCGGGGTCAGACCAGTCGCCGCCCCGCTCGGGCCGCCACAGGTCCTGCCGCTCCTCGGGCACCCGGTGATAGATCTCCATGTTCAGGTCGTCCACCTCGTGCTCGATGCCCTGCTCCTGCAGCGATCGGCTCAGGTAGCCAAGGCCGATGGGCAGGGTGGGGCGGCCCCAGGGGGGCATGATGGTGAGCAGGAGGCTTGGCATGTCGGTCTGTGTTCTGTGTTATTGCCCACATTGGCGGGGCGGGCAAGTCACCGGCGGCGCCGTCGCCAGGCCAGCGGGACCAGCGCCAGCAGCCAGGGCAGGGAGGGGACGGCGCGCTCGCCCACGCTGCAGCCTCCCCCGGTGCCGAAGTCGTGGCCGGGCGGGGGGACCCCCTCCACAACGCACCATCCCCGGTCGCCGTCCGCGCAGGCCTGCTTGAGGGTCTTGTCGATCCAGCCCAGGTAGGCGTCCACGCGGGTGTCCACGCCTCCCACTTCGCACCCGAGGGTCTCATCGTAAGCGTGGCTGGTGATGCCCACCAGCCGCTCCGTCGGGCTGGTCGAGCCGGTGACGTCCAGGAAGGAGGGACCCCCGGAGTCGCCGTAGCACTTGCGCGAGCTGTCCGAGTCGCTGCCGATCTGCATCTCGTATTTGGCCACCCTGTTGATCACCGCCTCGGCGCACACCTTCTGGCCGCCGGTCTGTTCGGCCGGCGTGCCGTCCTTGCTCTTGCCGCTGGCCACGGTCTGGCCCCAGCCGGCGATGCGCACCTTGGCCCCCTTCTTGACCTGGGAGGCCTCGGCCGCGGTGATCAACGCGGCGGGGGTCACCGAGGTCACGTCGTTGCGCAGGAAGATCAGCCCGATGTCGTCGAACTGGGTCAGCCCCTTGGTCCAGCTCGCGTTGATCTCGAAGGTCGGGTGCAGCTTCCATGCGCCGGCCTCCCGCGCATCGTGGGGCAGCTTGGCCGGGGCCCCGGTCAACATCTGGTTCATGTCAGGCGTCGACAGGGTGCGCAGGTCCCGCTCGAAGCTGATGTGGTACGCCTCCTTTTCGAAGGTGACCACCCCCTTGAGCTCCCTGGAAACGTTGATGCAATGGGCTGCGGTGAGCACCGTGTCCGGGGCGATGAGCACGCCAGTGCAGGACAGCGCGCGGACAGTGCGGGTGCTGGTCTTGGACTTGACCACGCCCTCGAAGATCACCCCCACCGCGCTGGGGCTGTCCGACGCGTAGCAACTGTCGCCGTTGATGATGGGGCGCTGGAGCAGCGCGACGGGTTCGGGCCCGCAGCCGGCGGCCGCGCTGGCAAACAGCAGGGCGGCCAGCGCGATGGCCCGGTGTGGTGGAGATGCCCCCATGGGGGCGATTGTAACAGAGGGTGCTGGTGCGCTGGCTACCTCACCAGCACCTTCACGCCGAGCTGCGCGCCGTCGGGGCCCTCCATCTTGCCCATGAGCACCTTGCGGCCCAGGGTGACCCGGCTGGTCATGGACACCTCGTTACGGTTCACCACGCGGGGGCGCTTCTTGGCGCCGCCTCCGTCCACCCAGCGCATGTCGAGGCCCACGGTGACGGCGCCGCCGCTGGCCTTGCCGCAGCGCAGGGTGAGGTTGTACGAGGCGCCGCCGCTGCGCAGGGTCAGCCGGGCGGGGCGCTCCTCCTCGGTCAGCGCCACGGTGAAGCGAACCAGCCGCTGGTTGTCGGACCCGTGCTGCCGCGTCACCTCCACCACCGCGGTGCGCGGCGTGCGGGACCGGGTCTCCCCCGCGTGGGCCGGGGAGGGCAGCAGGCCCGCGGTGCCGAGGCAAGAGAGGATGGCGAACAGCATCAGCTTGGCGTACAGGGAGTTGCGTCTGGATCGGTTCATTTGTCGTCTCCTGTTTGGGTCGCTGCTTGCCCTCTGGGCGGGCAAGCCAGGGACTAAGCACGGAGCGTGCCAGCTGCAGAGGCCACGATAATGAGCGGTTTTGGGCCCGCTCGAGGGAGGATCGTGCCTGTCTGGCAAGAACGGCGCTGCAAGGCGTGACGACTTGACATCCGCTCACCGTGGCCCAAAACAGATCCATGACTCTGACGCTGAAGTTCTACTCCGATTACGTCTGACCCTTCTGCTTCATCGCGGAGCAGACCAGCCTGGTCAGGCTGGAACAGACACATGACATAGAGGTGGACTGGCGGGGCTTCGAGCTGCACCCCGAGACGCCGGCCGGCGGCATGGAGCTGAGCAGCATCTTCCCCGGCCCCATGGCGGCGCAGTTCCGCCGCCACCTCATCTCCTTTGCCGCTGGCTTCGGCATCACCGACATGCGCCTGGCGGAGCATGTGCCCAGCACCCGGGCCGCGCTGGCCGTCACCGAGTACGCGCGGGAGCAGGGGGCGCTGCACGCGTTCAAGGAGGCGGCCATGGCCGCCCACTATCGGGAGGGGCGCGACATCGAGGATCGAGGCGTGCTGGCCCGGCTGGCCCGGGACGTCGGCCTCGACCCGGAGGCCGCGGCTGCGTCCGCCGATGGGGCCGAGTACCTGGCCCGGGTGGACGCGCTGCGGGATGAGGCCCACGGTCTGGGCGTGACCGGCATCCCGACCTTCTTCTTCGGTGACGCGCCGGCAGTGGTGGGCTGCGAGCCGTACGAGGTGCTGGCGCGGGTTGCAGAGCGGGCCGGGGCGCGACGGCGCTGACGCTCGGGCGCAGCTTTGGGGTAACATGTGCTGAGTCACGCAGGGTGAGGAGCGGACCATGAGCGCACAATCCGAGGAGCAGCTGGCCGAGGCCATGGGGCTCGTGCTCCTGGGCATGGAGCAGACACCCACCATCAAGCGGTTGAAGCTGCGGCTGCGGGACCTCGGACGCAACGCCAGGGACGAGGTGCGGCAGTTCCGGCAGCTCCAGAAGGCGTGCCGCGCGGACCAGGAGCTCGCCGGCGCCCTGGCGGCGGTGGGCGCCGCAGATCTTCCGGACAGGGATCTGCGAGTGCCCTCTGACGAGACGGGGCGGCTCATCCAGGCGTTCAACCGGATGGTGGAGAAGCACTGGGAGCGGTATTGAGTTTGGTGGGAGGGGCTACAGGAAGTCGCGATCCATGGCTTCCACTTGCTGGCCGGCGAAGCGGTACAGGTGCGGCGGGCGCCCTCCCTTGCTCCCCACCGCGTCGGGCAGCTCGCCGGCCCGCTCGATGAGGCCGATGCGCAGCAGCTTGCCGCGGAAGTTGGTTCGGTTGATGGGCTGGCCGAGGATCGCCTCGTAGACCGCCTGCAGATCCTCGATGCGGAAGAACTCGGGCAGCAGGCGCGAGGCGATGTTGGTGTAGCGCACCTTGCCCCGCAGCCGCGTCACGGCGCAGGCGAGGACCTCGTCGTGATCGAAGGGCAGCCCGCTGGCGAGCATCTTGTCCACCGGGACCCACCGGGCGTCGCTCTTGGCCTTGAGCGGCAGCGGCGTGGTGAGCCCGAGGTGGGCCACGCTCACCGTGCGCCCGCGTGGGTCGCGATCCAGCGCGTCGAAGCTGGCCAGCTGCTCCAGGTGCAGCTTCCTGGCGGCCTTGCCCTTGAGCCCGCCCTTCTCCTTTAGCGCCCGGCGGGCTGACTGCTCCAGGGTCTCGTCCACCCGCATGGCCACGCCCGGCAGGGTCCAGGCTTTCTTGTACGGCCCCTGCTTCCGGCGGTGGAACAGGGCCAGCAGTTTTCCCGCCTCCAGGGTAAAAACCACCAGGTCGACAGAGAGGATCGGCGCTTCGAGACGAGTTTTTTTCATTTTCCGCCCAGGTAAAATTTGATTTCAATTTAACAGCTTCGGGCGGTTTTCGCAACGGCCCGGATGGCTGCTGGCGCCACGGGGTCTTGACATGCCTGTAGGTAAAATTAAAATTAAATAAAACCAGGCAGGAGGTGGGCCATGAAATCAAACACCGCCAGGACGACCCGTGAAACCAACACCAGCGAGCTGGACTTCGCCAGGCCCGCGCCGGCGCCCCTGTTCGGCGTCGAGCAGGTCTTCGAGGTGGGGCTGACCCAGCACCACCTGGCCACCACGGCCTACCCCATCGCTCACCGCAAGACGATCTGGGACTACCGGCAGCCGCGGGAGCGGCACGCCAGGCTGCTGCGGGAGGCGCTGGTGGGCAGCGAGGGGTTCAGCCTGTATGCGCACATCCCGTTCTGTGAGCGCCGCTGCTCCTTCTGCGAGTACTGCGTGGTGGAGCAGCATGACGAGGCCACCGAGCAGGCTTACCACCAGGCGCTGATGCAGGAGCTGGAGCAGTACATCGCGCTGCTGGACGGCAGCGCGCCGCCGCTGGTGGGGTTCGACATCGGCGGCGGCACCCCCGCGTTGATGCATCCGCGACGAATCGAGGCGCTGGTGGACAGGGTGCTCGAGGCGTTCGAGCCCGCGCCCGGGTTTCACATCAGCATCGAGACCACACCGAAGATCGCTGCCGAGCACCCGGAGCGCATGGCCGCGCTGCGCGCCATGGGCATCGAGCGCATCAGCATGGGCCTGCAGATGGCCAACCCGAGGCTGCTGCGCCAGTACGGCCGGGAGATCAACAGCGTGGGCCACAACGCCGCGGCGGCGGCCAACATCCGCGCCGCCGGCTTCGAGCGGTTCAACATCGACCTGATGTACGGCCTGGCCCACCAGCAGGAGCAGGACCTGGTCCAGACGCTGCGTCACGCCATCGGACTGGCGCCGGAGTACATCACCATCTACCGCATGCGCTACAAGGGGACCCGCATCTCCTCGGAGGCATCGCGGGTGGAGCTGGACCGGGTCACCGCCATGTACGAGCTGTGCCGCCGCGAGCTGCTGGCCGCGGGCTACCGGGGGGCGCCCGGGAAGAACACCTTCAGCCGGCTGGAGGGGGACAGCGGGGCGAGCGCGTACCTCACCTCGCGGGTGGTGCAGAGCACGCCGTACCTCGGGCTCGGGCTCGGGGCCCAGACCTTCACCAACAACGTGCTGGCTTACAACCTCGGCGCGGCGAGCAAGCGGCTCGAGCCTTACCTGGCCGCGGCGGCGCGCGGCGAGCTGCCGATCCAGGACCTGTACCACCTGCCGCTGCAGGAGGGCATGGCCAAGATGGTCTCGGTGTCGTTCTACTTCGGCGCCGTGGACCGGGCGGCCTTCCAGGGGCGGTTCGGCGTGGCGCTGGAGCGGCGCTTCCCCCGGGAGGTGGACTTCCTGGTGGAGCGCGGCCTGTGCCGGCTCGACCCGGACGCGCTGCGCATGACCCCCGAGGGGGCCCGGGCGTTCAACGGGGTGCTGGCGCTGTTCTACTCCGACCGGGTCAAGGCCCACCTGGTGGGGCTGTGCGAGGCAGAACGATGACCCCGCGGTTCGCGAACATCCTGTTCTCCGGCCCGTGCAACCTGCGCTGCCCGGCGTGCATCGGCCAGCAGCCCGGCGTGGGCAGGGACCGCCCGGCCAACCTGGACCGCTACCCCCTGGCCGGGCAGGAGCGGTTCGTGCAGGCGCTGATGCGCCAGGGCGTGCGGGAGGTGACCTTGACCGGCACCAACACCGACCCGCTGCTGTATCGGCACCTGGACCGGCTGATAACCGCGCTGCAAGCGCGGGTGCCCGGCGTGCGGCTCAACCTGCACACCAACGGCATGGCAGCGCCCGGTCGAATGGCGGTGATCAACCGCTGCCACCGGGTGTGCGTCTCGGTGCCCTCCTTCGAGCCGGACACCATCCGGCGCCTGACCGGTACGCGTCGGGGCGTGGATCTGGCGGCGCTGGTGACCGGGGCCCGCATCCCGGTCAAGGTCTCGGTGCTGCTGTCGCCGCACAACCTGGAGCAGATCCCGCGCATGATCCGGCGCTGCCGGGAGCTGGGGGTGCGCCGCATGGTGCTGCGCCAGCCGTACCCGGGGCCAGGCGATCTGGAGCCGCTGCCGGGCAGGGAGCCGGCTCGAATTTTCGCCGGCAACCCGGTCTACGAGGTGGACGGCATGGAGGTGACCGTGTGGGACTTCGCTGCGACACAACTGCGCTGCATCAACCTGTACTCCGACGGGAGCATCACCGGTGATTACCTGCTCGCCCGCGCGTGAGGCCGAGGCCCTGCATGCCCTGCGGGGGACCCTGTGGGTCATGCTCGGCTCCTTCGATCCGGTGCACCGGGCCCACCAGTGGCTCGTGGACCAGGCGCTGGCCCGGGGAGAGGCGGCGCTGCTGCTGATCCCGGCGCTGCACTTCGAAAAGCGCGTGCGCTTTCCCCACAACGCCACCTTCTCCATGCGGCTGGCCATGTTGCGGCAGGTCTTTTCGCCCCGCCGCGGGCCCGTGCACCTCGGCGTGACGGAGGAGGTGCTGTTCGTGCGATTGCTCGGGGAGGTGCAGGCGCTGGCTCCGGCCGCCCGGGTGCGGTTCGTCATGGGCCGGGACACATGGGACAAGGCGCGGGACAGCGAGGCGTACTTCCGACGCCTGGGGCTGCGGTGGGGTGAGGAGCAGGTGACCGCGCTGGAGCGGGTGCTGGGCGAGGCGCTGGTGTTCGACCGGCGGGCAATGGGCCAGGGGCTGGCGGTGCCCGGCATGCTGCGGAGGATCTCGTCGACGTTGGTGCGACGGACGGCGCGCGTGCTGCATCGGAGGGGTGCGCCGGCGAAGGAATGGCGGAGCGCGATGGAGGGGATGGTGCACGGACCGACGGTGCGGTTCATTCGCGAGCACGGGCTGTATGGTGAAGGCGCGGCGCAGCTGCCATCCTCGCCCCCGGGGCCAGACGCGGGCGCCTACAATGGAACTCCCACGCCGTAGGGGGAAGGAGGCCGGGTCGGTGCGCGCTGCTTTATAATCCAGCTCATGCGTCCTCACCTGTTCGTCATGTTCGCCCTGGCGCTGGCGGCGGCGCCCGCGCTCGCTCAGGATGAGCCGTACCTCGCCCGCCCGCCCACCGACAGGTTCGTCCAGTGGATCGTCGCTGAACCGTTGCTGTACGTGGGCACGCTCGCGGCAAGGGGCTCGGGTACGAACAATGTTGGCGGGGGGGCGCTGGTTCGCCTCTTCACGCTTCGCTGGCGCCACGCTTACCTGACCCTCGCCGAGGGCGGCGGCGCCGCAGGGATCGACAGCTTCTTCTTCGCCGCCGGTATGTCAGCAGGCCTCGACTTCAAGCTCGGCCGCCGCGACCAGCACCACCTGCGTCTGGGCCTCGGCGCCCACTTCGCGGGCTTCCTCTACCGCCTCGGCGGCGACGATATGAGCGGCTCCGTCGGACTCGCGGTGACCCCGGAGATCTCCTACCTGTACGAGTACCCCGGCGGCATGGTGATCGGCGCCTCCTGGCGCGCCCTTTGCCCGGTTCATCCCAGGGAGGATCCAGGCGACTACGCCGCGGCGCTGAGCTTCGGCTTCTTGATCGGAATCTAGATCAACCCCTCCGCTCGATACCAGCTCACCGCGTCGCGGATCGCCTCCTCCGCCGGCCTGATGCCGTAGCCCAGCTCCTTACAAGCCTTGTCGGACGAATAAAACAGCCTGGAGGACACCGCCACGAGCGCCCCCTCCTGCAGCGGCAGCGGGACGCCGAACCGCCGCCGCAATCGGTCGGCCAGGCGCCCCAGGACGCGCAGCCGGCCCAGGGGCAGGGTGACCAGCGGCTCGCGGCGCCCCAGCTCCCGGCAGATCATGGCGAACAGCTCCCGGTAGGTCAGGTTCTCGCCGCCCAGCACGTAGCGTTCGCCCGGGCGCCCGCGCTGCAGCGCCTGCAGGTGCCCCCGGGCCACGTCGTCCACGTGCACCACGGAGGTGCCGCCCTCTGGCGCGGCCAGCAACACGCCCCGGGCCGCGGCCATCACGTAGCTGCCCGCGTTGAAGTTGACATCCCAGGGCCCGAACATGGTGCCCGGCAGCACCGCCAGCGCGTCGAAGCCGTCCCGCGCCGCTTGCAGCACCAGCGCCTCCGAGCGGCGCTTGGAGTCCATGTACCCCATGCGCAGCGGCGCCCAGGTGTCAGGCGTTCGCTCGTCGCCCACCGTGCCGTTCGGCGGCGCGCCGAGGGTGTTGACCGTGCTGGTGTGCACCAGCCGCCGGACCCCGGCGCGCTGGCACGCGTCGATCAACAGCCGCGTCCCCTCCACGTTGACCTGCATCTGCCGCTCGTACAGCGACGGGACGAAGGTGACCATGGCCGCCGCGTTGATCACGGCCTCCACGCCCTGCACCAGCCGCCCGGTGCCCGGCTCGTCCAGCAGGTCGCAGGCCACGGCCTCGTCCAGCAGCTCGCGCACCAGCCGGGGATGGTCCCCCGGGCGGAAGCTGCCGCGCACCCAGTGGCCATCCTGCTTCAGCAGGCGCACGACCCGGGCGCCCAGGAGTCCGCTGACCCCGGTGACCAGCACGCGCATGGAGGTTCCCCCTGGGGAGCTACTTGGCCTGGATCGCGGCCCGCACGAAGTCCGCCTCGGAGATGATCAGGGTCGCCGCGCCCTTGCGCTTCTGCTCCAGCGTCGCCTCCACCACGTCGGCGTAGGACGCGGTGCGCCACTGGTCGCCGCCCACGCCGCCGATGACCAGGTAGTCCAGCCCGCTGTCAGCCGCGGCCGCCACGTTGCCCCCCTGGGCCTCGACCACCGCCTTGGCCTTGGCGACCTCTGCGAACTCCAGATCCCCGGCGAAGAAGAAGCTGCGGCCGGTCAGGTGCACCGCCGGGTCGGCGTCGAACACGCTCTGCGCGTCTCCGTCGAAGGTGGAGATGCCGGAGAGGAACATCAGCAGCTGCAGCCGCTCGTACTCGTCGACCACGTTGTCAGCCTGGATCTTGCCGAGCAGGCGGTACAGCTTGGACAGCGGCCACTTGTCCTTGAATTGCTCGTGCTTCTGGAGCCACTGGGTCAGGAAGGCGACCTCGTCGTCGTCAACCTCGCCGTCGTACACAACACGGCCGGCGATGGACTTCAGCTCGGCGATGACCATCTTCTCCATCTGGGGCAGGGAGCTCAGCTCCAAAGGCTTGTCGTCCTGGCTCATTCGTGACTCCGTGTCTGAGTGATTCCGCGCAGAGTCTGACACAAGGGACCTGCGCGGTCTACCCGGCCCGCCTGGCCACCAGCACGGGGAACTCCGCGTCGGGCGCCATGTCCGAGATGGGCGGGAACTCCCGCTCCACCCGCATGCCCCCGGACTCGAGCAGCTGCTCCAGCTCGCCGGGGCGGTACGCCTGGTGGCACTGGGCGAAGCGGCGCGCCTGGCCCGTGCGCCCGTCGATGATCCAGTGCACGGTGATCTCGCTGCTCAGCTCCTCGTCCCAGGTGTGCTCCCTGAGCCAAAGGTGCGGCTCATCGCTCCAGAATGACCGCTCGCACGCCTCCCACTCGGTGTGGTCCTCCTGGGTGAACCGGTCCCACGGCTGGGGCTCCAGCACCAGCAGGCCCCCCGGCGCCAGGGCCGCCGCGGCCAGCCGGATGATCGCCTCCAGGTCCTCGGCGACGAAGGCGTTGAGCTCGCCGTACCAGAAGGTCGCCAGGTCGAACGCCACGCCCGCGGTCAGCTCCTCGGGCTGCACGTCCAGCACGCTGCGCTGCAGGTACCGGCAGTCGAGCCCCTCGCGGGCCGCAGCCTGGTCGGCGTGGGCTATGGACGCCGGCGAGATGTCCACGCCCACGGTCTGCCACCCTGCCCGGGCCAGGGCCTGGCAGTACAGCCCCGGACCGCAGCCCAGATCCAGCAGCCGGGGCGACTGCTCCTCGGGGAAGTACCCGCTGGCCAGCGACCGCAGCCAGTGCACATGCTGCTCAATCACCCCGGGGCCGCGGCTGGCCAGGTGGGTCTCCGGATCGAGGTGCACGTCGAGCAGGCGCCGGCTCAACTCCGGGTCGTGCCACGGCACCTTGGTTCCGTCCTGCCAGGGGATCGCCGGCCTCCGCATGGTCAGGACCTGTCTCAGCGTCTGGCTGAAGGTGGGCTCGCTCATCTCGGGCTCCTCCGGGGCGCTCCGTGTCTACGGGGCGAATGTAACCCGCCGGGCGCCGGTGTGCCCATACACCTCGGGGGTGTACATCTCCTCGGCGCGAGCCGGCGGCGCCGCGAAGGAGCCGGCCGAGGTGACCCGCGCCATGTACCGGTGGGTGTGGGCCCCGGCCCGCATGTGATCCACGAAGAAGAGGGCCCGGTCGTCGCGCAGCTCGCGATGGTCGTGGGGCGAGGCGTTGGCCCACTGGCGCCACGCGCCGAAGGCCCGGCTCCCCGTGGCGAGGGTGGCGTCGAGCGCCTCCACCCCGGCGGGCAGCGGGTCCTCGATCACCACGTACCGGCGCGCCTCGGCGGTCCGGACCTTCAGGGTCACCATCAGGGTGTCACCCAGGCGCGGCGCCCTGGGCGGCGAGACCGGCGCCCCGCCGGCGTCCAGCACGGCAACCTGCCGCGTCACCGACAGGCCATGGTCCCGGGCCGCGCGAGGCAGCACAAGCGGCGAGTAGCGCAGGCGGGCCACGTAGTACAGCGTGCCCGCGCCCCGCTTGGCGATGGTCAGGTCCCGGGCCGCGGCGCCGGCCAGCCGGAGCAGCCGCGCCATGGGGACCCGCGCCCGCTGCTCGGCCACGGCGTGCCCGCGAAAGCGCGCGGACACGAGCCGTCGCCCGCCCAGCCAGACGCCCGCCTCGAAGTCCGGGGGCTCGCGCTCCATGATCCGCGCGTAATCCCACAGGGCCATGAGCGCCCACGCGGCCTCCTGGGTGTTGCGAAAGCGCGCCTCGCCGCCCCTCCCCTGCAGGAACCAGCGCACCAGCCGCGGCGCCATGGGGTGGGTCGGGCGCGCTGCGAGCAGGGCGAGCAGGACCATGGCGCTGGTCCGATCGCTGGAGTGCATCAGCACCTTGTACCCGTCGTGCAGGGGCTCCTCGGCGTGCGCGTGGGTGCCGTCCACGCGCAGGCTGTTGCTCAGCTGTCGCACCAGCGACGCCACGGCCTCCTTCTCCCCGGGAGCCCGGGCCGGATCGGTGGCCAGCGCGGCCAGCAGCATGGCCCGGGCGAACAGGGGCTTCGGCTCCTTTACCGCCGCGAGGACCACCCCCGCCTTGCCCACCGGTCGGCCGTGCAGCGCCAGCGCGTAGAGCATCATCGCCCGCCGCGAAAAGCCGTATCGCCCGAGGCGCTTGCTCAGCGGCGCGCGCGAGGCCAGGTACTTCAGCGCCCGGTCCATGGCATGGCGGGGCGCCTTCACCGCGCTGCTCGCCGCCACCAGCTCGAGCCGGTGCAGCACCACCAGCGCGTAGGCGGTCAGCCACGGCGAGGAGCTGCTGCTGCCTGGCCAGTAGCCGAAGCCGCCGTCGTGGCGCTGCATGGCCAGCAGGTTGCGCAGGCCCGCGCCGAGCATGGCGCCCGCCCCGTCGGGCAGCTTGAGCTTGAACCGGGCGCCGAGGGCCACGGCCGCGGCCAGGGCCAGCACCCGGGAGGATTGCTGCTCCAGGCAGCCGTAGGGGTAGCGCACGAGCTGGTCCAGCCCGTCCTCCACGCCGGTCAGCGCGGTGGACGCGAGCCTCACCTCCAGGCCCCCCACGGCGGGGTCGAGATCGCCCAGGCGGCTGAGCCCCTGGCGCACCGCGCGGCGGGTCTGGCCGCTGACCGAGGCGGCGGCCGGCAGGGTGACGCGGATCACGGGCAGCGACCGCTCCAGGGAATCCTCCACCCCCGCCATGGTCACGGTGAACCGCAGGCGCCCCTGCCCGGGCGTCCTGGCGGAGAGGCCGAAGCGCACCTCCCGGGAGGCGCCGCGGGGCAGGTTCACCTCCTGGACCGCGGGCCCGCGCAGCGTCACGGCGCCGCCGGAGGCCGCGGCGGTCACCCGCGCCTTGCCCGGGGCCAGGCCGGTGTTGTAGAGCACCACCCCCGCGCTGGCGTCATCGCCCGGGCGCATGAAGCGCGGCAGCGCGGGCAGGGCCAGCAGGGGCAGATCCACCCGCAGGCTGGAGCGACCGCGACCCGCGGCCCGGCCCTCACCCACGGCCAGGGCCATCAGCCGGTAGGTGGTCAGGTTGCCGGGCAGGGTGAACGACGCCGACGCTCGCCCCACCTCGTCGGTGACGAGGGTGGTGTGCCAGGCGGTGGTGAGGAAGCGCCGCCGCGGTGTTTGCTTCTTGCGGCCGCGACGGCCTGACAGGCGCCCGGCCCCGCCGCCGTACCCCACGCCGCTGCCGCCGCCGCCGCCGTGGCCGATGGTGCCGAGCCCACCGATCCCGCAGCCCGAGCCGCCGGACAGGTCCTGGTGCAGCACCGGGATCTTCAGCGAGAGCAGGTCCTGGCGCAGTTCGTCCACCAGCACCCCGTCCCGTGGCGTGCGCGCCAGGTCGTGGTACGGGTCGGGCAGCGAGTAGCGCGTCAGCCGCAGCACCGCCTCGTCCACCGCCATGAGCACCACCTGGGCCCGCCGCGTCTTGCCCTGCCCGTCGCGAACCTGGACCTTGACCTGCACGCGCTGGCCCGGGCGGTACTGCTGGCGATCCGCGCGCAGCTCCACCTTCAGTCGATGAGGGGCGCTGTCGAGGCGCAGCGCTGCCGTGGCGGTGACCATGGGCCCGAGGCGGCGGCGCATGTCGCGACCGGGGCGCAGGCCCACTGCGCGCAGGGTGACCTGGTCAGCGAACGCGCGCTGGACCGGCACGCGCGCCGTGGCCACGCCGGCGCGGTTGAAGGTCAGCGGCAGCGCGCTGAACACACGCTCCCGCTCCACGAAGAGCACGGCATCGCCGGCGAAGCCGCGCCGCTGCACGGTGACCTGCGCATGCTGCCCCGGCAGGTACTGGTCTCGGTCCAGGGTCACCGACAGCTGAGCGGCCTGGCGCTCGAGGTCCCGCTCGCGGCGGTGCTGCTGCTGCTGCCAGCGGGTGTCGTGCGCCTCCGGGCGGCTGAGCTGCTCGGCGGTCCTCGCCTCGGCACCATCGCTGTCCTTCGTCGACAGCAGCAGCACCAGGTCGGCGTGGCTGTCCCAGGCCTTGCGCCAGGGCAGGGCGATGCTCCCGCCGGCGGGCGAGAGCGTCAGGGTGCGAGACCACAGGGTGCGCGACCAGAGCGGGGGGCCGCCGCTGTGGGGCCGCGGATGCAGCGTGGCCCGCACCTTGCCGGCCGCGGGGGTGGCGTGGGCCAGGATGAGGCCGCCGCCCGCGGTCCTGCGGGTGTGCCGGTGGGAAAAGATCCGCACATGACGCCGCAGCGTCTTGCCCCGGGTGGGCAGCGCCCTGACGCCCGCGTACCGTCGCCCGGGCAGCTGCTCGGTCCAGGCCCTGGAGGCCGCGGTGCGGCGGGCCGCTGATGAGACCTCGGCCTCGATGTCGAGGCTGCGCGGCCAGGGCTCCAGCTGGCCGTCCGCCGTCCGCCTGGGGGGGAGCGCGGGCGTGGCCACGCCATGGCGGTCCAGGGTGGCGCTCGACAGGTGCAGCCTGCGCCGGGCCACGCCCAGCACCCATGCGCCGGCGCCGGCGTGGTAGCGCGAATGGCCGGGCACTGACAGCCGCAGCGGCGCGGTGTGCACCGACAGGCGGTAGGCCGCGGAGGACATGGCGCCGCCGAACAGGTACCGCGCCCCGACCCGCAGGGAGAGCGCCTCACCTGCGGCCACATGCCCCGGCGCGTCGAGGGTCACGGCGAAGCGCGGCTCGCGGTACTGCGCCACGCGGATCGCGCGGCCCGCCAGGCGTTTTCCGCCCACGCTCAGCGTCACGGTGTGGCGGCCCAGCCTGCCCTTGTCGGGCAGGGGCAGCCGGGCGGTGAACACGCCAAGCTTGCCCAGGGTGACCTGCTGGCTGGCGATCTCCTGCCCCCCCTGGCCCAGCAACGCCAGGTCCGCCCGCTCGCCCGCCATGGGCGCTGCCCGCCACGAGCGGTAGCGGCGAACCGCGCCGTGCACATGCACCCGCTCGCCGGGGCGGTAGATGCCGCGCTCGGTGGAGACATGGCCCGCCAGCACCGGCCGGTCACCCTCCCATGTCACGTACGCGCCCAGGTCCACGTGCAGCGGGCCTTCCTGGTCTTCATCGTCGTGATACCAGTAGCTCCGGGAGCCCCCGTTGCTGTCGCCGTCGGTCCGCACATGCACCTCCTCGCCTGCGCGACGAGCGAACACATACAGCCCGGGCGGCTTGTCGTGGCTCAGCGCCGCGCTCAGGGCTCGCCCCTCGAGCCGGGCCAGGCCGCCCGCGCCGGTCACTCCCTTGGCCAGGCTCTCGCCGCGCCGGTCGAGCACCTCGACCTCGACGCCGGAGATGCCCCGCCCGCGGTCCAGAGAGGTGACCCACGCCACCAGCCCGTAAGCGCTGAGCCGCGCTTGCAGCCCCATGCTGGCCCGCGCCACCAGGCGGCGGTACCGGATCGGCTTGCGGTGGCTGTCCACTACCGCCGCGCCGCGCACCTCCAGGGCGGCCAGGGCGCCGGGCAGGGGCACCGTGTGGGTCTCCAGGCGGTCCCGCCTCTTGCCCGGGCTGAAGGTCAGCTCCGTGGTCTTGCCTCCGTCGAGGGAGCACACCTCGTGGCGGTCCCGCGTCCTGCGCTGGCACTCCATGTAGCGCACCAGCTTCCGCCCCCGCAGGGCCGTCACCCGCGCCGTGATGACCCCGGCGTTGACCGCCTTGAACCGGTACGGGTGCCACGGCTCGCGCACGCCTTCCTCGTCGGGGGGCAGGAAGAGCCCGGGGGGCAGCCCGAGGGTGGTGAACTCCGCCACCTCCGCCTTGCCCAGCCGCTGGCCGAAGACGTCGGTGAGGCCCCCGCCGATGCTCACCCGGTAGCGCTGGTGTCGCTGGAGGTCGCGGTCCACGGCCCAGGTCGTGCTGCAGCGCGCCTGCTCCTCATCGTCGTCGTCCCCGCTGCCCCAGCTGTCCGCCGGCCGCAGCAGCCGCGGCAGCCCCGCGGGCCTCGGGGTGATGCTCAGCGCCCCCAGCAGCTGATCGCGGCACACCGCCTCGGAGAAGGAGAGCACCAGCCCCTGGTGGACTGCGTTGCGCATGGGCCAGCACGGGCCCGAGGCGCCCGCCGGCTGGCAGTCGCACTGCACCTCGGCCGACAGCGGGCCGTACACCTCGAAGGTCCGCCGGGCCGCCCGCTCCGACGGCAGCGGCCCCTCCAGGCCGCGTACCCCGGGGCGCAGCTCCAGCACCACCTTGGCGCCCACCGGCAGCGCCCGCCGCGGCCACAGCTCCACCGACCGGGTGTCGCCGGCCTTCCTCAGGTTAAAGGGCCAGGCGCGCCCGCCGGCGGTGAGCGCGAGGTGGGGCGAGACGGCCTCCGGCGCCACGGCCTGGTTGAAGCGGAGCAGGAAGCGGTCGGTGGGGAGCATGCGCCCGTGCCGCTCCCGGTCCGGCGGGTGCAGGTCCACGCCGAGCAGCGCGGGGCGCGGCGTCTCGAAGGACCAGCGCTCGTCAGCCTCCAGGCGGGAGCCGGCCAGCGAGAGCAGCCCCGCGGGCACGGTCACCTGGTAGCGCGTGGCGTTCTTCAGCCCCGCCGTCAGGGCCAGCTTGGCGGTGTCGCCCGCCACCCAGCGGAAGGTGCCCCTGGCGGCCGGGCTGAGGCGGAAGGGCGAGCCCGCGTCGTCCACCACGGCGGCCGGGCCGAGGCGCACCATCGGCTGGTTGAAGGTGGCCAGCAGGGCCACCGCGCCCCGCACCGGGCCCGCGGGCGTGCGCTGCAGCACCCGCACCGGCTCCGGCGGCTCCGGCCGCGGCGGCGGCTCGGTGGGCTCGGCGAGCAGGCCGAGGGCGGCGGGGGCCGCTGGCAGCGAGGAGGCCGGGGCCAGCTCGGCGGTGAGCGAACCGGGGGCGCCCGCCGGGCCGCAGGACGCCAGCAGGAGCAAAACGAGGACGATTGAGGAGCGGCGCATGTGGAGGTTGGACAGCGCCGCGCGCCGTCGGTTCCATGGCCCCGCTGGTGGTACAGTGGAGGCCAGGAGGACACATGCACACAGCGCGATGGAACGCGGCCGCGACGCTGACATGCGTGGCGCTTCTCGTGGGCGCCTGCGGGGACGACGACGGCCTGCTCGGCGACCTCGGCCTGCTGAGCGATGGCGTACGCCAGGACGGCGAGCCGCTGGACGCGGGGATGGACCTGCCGGTGGGCGACTTCGGCCCCGGGCCCGGCAGCAAGTTCGACCGGTTCTGCAAGGGCACGCCCTGGTACGCCAGGACCGCGGCCGCCAGCGTGGAGAAGCTGGGCGGCAAGTACGCCGGCTCTTACTCGGCGGCCGGCGGCAAACCGTTCGCGGCCTGGACTCTGGAGACGATCAAGGTGATCCCGCGCCACCCGTTCCGGGTGCGCAAGATCAGGCTCGACTTCGCCAAGGGGAGCGGCAAGGCGCGGGTCCGGCTGATGACCACCTTCGGCCGCTCGGTGCCGGGCCCGTTCCCTCAGATCACCAGCGAGAAGTACGACCTGATCAAGCCCCGGGTGGTGGAGATCAAGGACGCCAAGCCGGACAGCTGGACCGAGATCGACGTGTCGTCGGAGAACCTGTTCCTGGAGCCGACCCGGCACTACATGATCGTCTACCAGCACCTGGCCAAGGAGCCGCTGCTGGCCATCGAGGAGGCGCCCGCCGGCGAGCAGTCGCGCTCCTACCTGTTCTTGCCCACCTCGATCCAGACCTGGGCCATCGGCGGCCAGGGCAAGGTGATGAACTACCGCATGGAGCTGACCGGAGACTACTTCTGCTCCTGGTCGGACAAGGACCACTGGTTCGGCGAGGACAAGACCCAGCCCTTCGCGACCGAGGCCACGGTGCGGGTGGCCTTCGCCGAGCTCAACGGCGACGGCCACGACGACCTGATCCTCTCGTCCACCTGGACCCGCAACGGCAAGAGCGAGCCACACCCGAAGGCGTACCTCGGCGACGGCAAGGGGGGCTTCTCCAAGCCCGCCGCCGATCCCTTCTCCGGCGTGCGCGCCGCGGGCATGCTGGTGTTCGGCGACCTGGACAACGACGGCGACCGTGACGCCGTGGCCTTCCCCTATGTGACAGCCGACAGGGACGGGGACACCTACCTGGTCCAGCCCTTCGACGGCAGCAAGCCGGACTGCGACGACGCCGACAAGGCGGTCTACCCCGGCAACACCGAGGTGGCCGGCAACGGCAAGGACGACGACTGCGACGGCGTGGTGGACGACGGCAAGTCCACCGCCGACGCCGACAAGGACGGCAAGTCCGTGGCCGCCGGTGACTGCGACGACACCCAGGCCACGGTGTACCCCGGGGCCAAGGAGCTGCTCGACGGCAGGGACAACGACTGCGACAAGAAGGTGGACGAGGACTTCGCCAACCAGGTGCTGCTCAACGACGGCAAGGGCAAGTTCACCGAGAAGGTCGCGGCGGGGGTCGAGGCCACCGATCCCTCCACCGCCGCCGCCCTGGCCGACGCCGACGGCGACGGCAAGCTCGACCTGTACTGGGGCAACTGGCTGATCAAGTACCCCACCGACCCGTCGGTGCCCGACCGCTACTTCACCGGCAAGGGGGACGGCACCTTCTCCGACAGCTTCTCCAAGGCGGGCCTGACCCTCAAGAACCCCTACTCGGTCTACGGCGTGCGCTGGCTCGACTACAACAACGACGGCCACCAGGACCTGTACGTCAGCAACTACCACCTCTACCCGAACCAGCTGTGGGAGAACCAGGGGGACGGCACCTTCAAGGAGGTGGCGGAGAAGCGCGGCGTGGCCTTCGACGCCATCCCGTCGAGCAACGCGCTGCTCACCGGCGGCCACTCCTACGGCATGGACTTCGGCGATGTGGACAGCGACGGGGACATGGACATGTGGATCACCAACCTGAGCCACCCCCGCACCCGGCCCTGGTCCGACCCGTCGGTGTTCGCCGTCAACAAGGGGGCCGCCGGGGGCTACGCGTTCGAGGACAAGACCGCCGCCGCCGGCTTCATCTACGACGAGGGGGACGTCAACGTGGCCTTCGCCGACTACGACAACGACGGCGACCTCGACCTGGCCCTGGCCACCCTGTACGGCGGGCACTACTCCAAGGTGTATCGCAACGAGGGGAACGGGAAGTTCACCGACGTGACCTACGAGGCGCGCGCCGCGGTGCACGACGCGGTGAGCGTGGTCTGGGCCGACACCGACGCCGACGGCGACCTCGACCTGTTCATCACCGGCCGCGCCGCCAACTCCAAGCGGGTGCACTACTTCAAGAATAGGGTGGGCAGCAAGAACGCCTGGGTCGAGCTGCTGCTGGAGGGCAAGACCAGCAACCGCGATGCCATCGGCGCGCGGGTGACGCTCAAGGCGGGCGGCAAGACCCAGCTGCGGGACGCTCGCGGCGGCGGCGGCGGGCACAGCAACGTGCAGCAGCCCCGCACGGTGCACTTCGGCCTCTGGGCGGCCACCAAGATCGACTCGCTCACCGTGCGCTGGCCCGGCGGCAAGACCGAGACCATCACCGGCGCCGCCCCACGAGGGCGCTACAAGATCGTGCAGGGGTCGGGGGTGGCGGTGGCGCTGAAATGATCCTGGCCGATGGCGGGTGGGCAGGGTGAGGGAGCCAGGGCCTTGAGCAGAGCCGCGCGCAAACTCCGCGACCCGGCGTGGCTCTCCGTGGCGCTGGGGGCAGGGGCCTGGGCTGTCACCCTGATCTACCTCGGGGTGGCCCTGGCCCTGCGCTGGGACGGCTACGCGCTGGTCTTCGGCTACATCCTGTACATCATGGGTCCCACGGCGGCGGCCTTCGTGGCCGGCGCGGCGCTGGGACTCTACGCCACCGTCCGGCCGCGCCTCGACGAGCGCGGCCGCCCGCTCAGGCCGTACCGGTCGCGCGCCCATACCGGCCTGCTGGTCAACCTTCCCCCCGTGGTCATCATTCTGTGGTTCGTGATCCAGTGATGGCCGGCCGGGGACAGGGCGGCGGCGCCGCCGCCGGGCTATCTCGCCCGACGCTGCTGGCCGCCGCCGCGACCCTGGCGCTCATCTGGGCCGCGGTGGTCAAGTTCGTGGTGGATCACGCCTTCTCGCTGTACGACGACGCGTACATCTACCTGCGCTACGTGGACAACCTGCGCGCCGGCTGCGGTCTTCGCTTCAACTGCGCCGGCGACCCGGTGGAGGGGTTCACCTCGCCGCTTTACCTGTCGCTGCTGTCGTTGGGCAGCCTGCTCACCGACGACATGGAGGCGCTGACCCAGGCCCTGGGCGTGCTGACCCTCGGCGCCGCGCTGTCGGTGACCGCGCTCACCGCGCTGCAGCAGCGGCTGCTGCCCGGGGGGGCGCTGTCCGGCGCGGCGGTGCTGCTGGGCGCTGCCCTGACCCTGGCCGCGGACCACTTCGTGCTGCTCAACGGCGTCACCGGCATGGAGACCGCCCTCGGCTGCCTGATGGTGGCCCTGGTGTTTCACGCGGCGCTGACCCGCCGGCCGTTGCTGCTCGGCAGCTGCCTGGTGCTTGCCGTGTTGACCCGCCCCGAGGCCGCGCTGCTGGTGCTGGCGCTGCCCCTGCTGCCGTGGACCCGCTCGGCGCGCTTCTACCTGCCGCTGGCCGGGGCGCTGTTCTGCCTGCTGCTGCTGCGCTGGTTAATCTTCGGCGACCTGCTGCCCAACACCTACTGGGCCAAGGCCGGCGGCACCGCGCGGCACCTGACCCTGGGCCTGGAGTACATCGCCGACGCAGCCGTCAACTTCCCGCTGCTGCTGCTCAGCCCCCTGGCGCTGCTGCTCGCCCCCGCCCGCCGCCCGGTGGCGTACCTGCTGGTGGTGGCCGCGGTGTGGGTGGCGTTCTTCCTGCGCTCCGGCGGAGACACCTTCGCCTACAGCCGGTTGCTGATGCCGCTGGTGCCCACGCTGACCCTGCTCGCCCTGGCGGGCCTGGCCGCGACCCTGGGGCGCGTGGTCAGCCCCCGGACAGCGGCGGCCGCCCTGCTCCTGCTCTGCGCCGGGGCAGCCGGCGCGGCCCGCTGGCGCCACCAGATCCCGCCGGTGCACGGCTTCCCCAACGTGGCGCGCTGGAAGAAGGTGGGCCAGCACCTGGCGGAGCACCACGCCGGCCGCACCATCGCCGCGGTGCCCGTGGGCGCCATCGGCTACTTCTCGCGCCTGGAGCTCATCGACCTGGTGGGCCTCAACGACCGCGCCATCGCACGCGCCGGCACCACCGTCCCGCCGAGGCTGCTGGACCGGCGCTGGATCGCCCACGAGCGGCACCACACGCAGTACGTACTGTCCCGCGCCCCCGACCTCATCGTGATGACGAAGTGGCGCCCCACCCCCTGGACCGATCTGCGCCAGGCGCGCGCCGGCTTCTACGCCGAGTGGCTGCTGCTGCGCGCCATCAAGCAGGGAAGGGGGGCGCCCTACCGGCTGCACAGCGCCGAGGTGGCGCCGGGCATGCACTGGCTGATGTTCAGCCGGGTGCGCTGAGCCGCCGCGCTACTTCTCCAGCCGGTAGCCCAGGCCCCGCACCGTGACGATGTGCCGCGGCTTGCCCGGGTCGGGCTCCACCTTGGCCCGCAGGGAGCAGACGAAGTTGTCCACGGTGCGGGTGGTGCCCTCGTACTCGTCGCCCCAGATCAGCCGCAGGATCTGGTCCCGGCTGTAGACCCGGCCCGGGTGCGCCGCCAGGGTGAGCAGCAGCTGCTGCTCGCGGCCGGTGAGGCTGGTCTCCTGGCCGTCCTGCCACGCCTTTCCTGACGACGGCTCGACCTCCAGCCGCCCCACGCGCACGCGCTCCGCCTGCTCCTGGCGGCGCTTCAGGCGTGTCCTGCGCAGGGCCGCGTCCACCCGGGCCAGCAGCTCGGCCAGGCGGAACGGTTTGGTGATGTAGTCGTCTGCGCCCAGGCGCAGCCCCTTGACGATGTCCTCCTCCTCGCCCAGCGCGGTGAGGATCAGCACCGGCACCTCGCGACCCTTTTCGCGCAGGACGCGCAGCAGGTCCAGCCCGGAGCCGCCGGGCAGCATCAGGTCGAGCAGCACCAGGTCGGGGCGCCGCTCCAGGCACAGCTCGAGGCCGGTGGGGCTGTCCGCCGCGGAGATCACGGTGTAGCCCTCGGCCCGGAGGTTCATCTCCAGCCCCTCACGGATCGGAGGCTCGTCCTCCACCACCAGCACGGTCTCACGCGTTTCGGTCATGGGGGATCTCCCTCCGGCGCCGGGGCGGCGGGCAGCCGCAGGGTGAAGGTGTTGCCTGTGTCCCCGGAGGTGGCCACGTCCACGCTGCCGCCGTGGGCCACCGCCACATGCCGCACGATGGCCAGGCCCAGCCCGGTGCCCGGCTTCTCGTTGCTGGCCGCGCGGTAGAAGCGCTTGAACAGCTTGCGCCGCTCCTTGATCGGGATGGCGGCCCCCCGGTCCCGCACCGAGAACGCCACGCCCTCGTCGTCCCCGCTCAGGGCGACGGTGACCCCCCCTTCACCGGCGTAGCGGAACGCGTTCTCCACCAGGTTGCGCAGCGCCTCCACCACGGCGTTCTCGTCGGCCAACACCGCCGGCACGTCTGGCGCCACCTCCACCTTCAGGCGGGCGTCCTGGTCCGGGATCAGCCGGAACGGCCCGAGGGCCTGCTCCAGCAGCGCGGGCGAGTCTTGCCGCGACGGCCGGTAGCCCGCGGCGCCGCGCTCCATGGTGCGCCAGGTGAGCACCCGGTTGACCAGCGCCTCCATGCGCTCGGTCTCCTGGGACAGCAGCGCGAGGCACCGGTCCTGCTCCTCCGGGTCGGTGACCTTGCCGGCGCGCAGGGTGTCCACGAACATGCGGATCGAGGTGAGGGGGGTGCGGAAGTCGTGGGAGATGTTGGCCACGAAGTCGGACTGCAGCTGCGCCAGCCGCGCGGTGCGGCGGATCAGGAACACCGTGATCAGCGAGCCCACGATGGCGGCGGTGGCGAAGCAGAGCACCAGCACCCCGAACGCCACGTCCCACGCCTCGCGGTAGAACACCAGGATCAGAACGCCCACGCTGATGGTGAACACGGCTGGCAGCAGTACGGTGCTCAGCAGCAGCCAGAAGTAAGCGCGGACGTTGACGGCGTTCATTTCGCGTCAAATATCATGGTCCTCTCCTGGGATCTACACTGGGCGGTCCAACAATGGCAAAATGGCCCCATGCCCAACCTCGAGCTGATCAAGAAGAAGGACGTCGCATCTTTCCGCAAGATCGCCATCGGCACCTGGCGCACGGCCTATGATCCGTCCGTCTACGGCACCATGGAGATGAAGATGGATGCTGCCATGGACTACATCCATCGGTACCGCGAGGCCACCGGCAAGCGGCTGACGGTGACCCACATGGTGGCGCGGGCGGTGGCCCAGTGCTTCAAGGAGACGCCGGACGCCAACGCCATCCTGCGCTTCAACCGGCTCTACCTGCGCAAGACCATCGGCGTGTTCATGCAGGTGGTGATGACCGACCAGGGCTCGGACAAGATCGACCTGTCGGGCGTGACCATCTACGACGTGGCGGACAAGGACATCGGCGAGGTCATCGACGACGTGGAGAAGAAGGTGGCCCTGGTGCGGGCGCGCAAGGACCCGGCGCTGGAGAAGACCCGCGGCACCTTCAAGGTGATCCCGTACATGTTCCTCAACCTGTTCATGAAGTTCCTGTCGTTCCTCAGCTACACGCTGAACCTGGACCTGCGCTGGATGGGGATCCCGAAGGACGGCTTCGGCTCGGTGATGATCACCAACGTGGGCAGCATCGGCCTCGACATCGCCTACGTGCCGCTGGTCCCCTGGTCTCGTGTGCCGATCCTGCTGGCCATGGGGGAGGTGAACGAGCGGCCTGTGGCGGAGGATGGCGAGGTGGTGGTGCGCAAGATGATGAGCATCAGCGCCACCTTCGATCACCGGTTCATCGACGGGATGCACGCAGCAGCGATGTCCCGAATCATCCGCAAGTGGCTGGAAAACCCCGACGAGCACTACGGCCCGATCCCCGACGGCAAGATCGAGGAGGCCGAGGTGGAGGAGAGCTGATATGACCCCGATGATTCAGAACTGTGTCGCGTTCTTCAAGGCCGATGAGTGGCCCCACGAAGTCATCGAAGACCTGCCCATGGTCCGCAGCCGCTACGCCGGCCGCCACGGAAACTACGACTGCTGGTTCCAGGACCGCCCCAACGAGCAGCAGCTGATGTTTTACGCCCGGGCGCCCACCAACGCGGTGGAGGACAAGCGTCAGGCCGTCGCCGAGTTCATGACCCGCGCCAACTACGGCATGGTGATCGGCAACTTCGAGCTCGATTTGAAGGACGGCGAGATGCGCTACAAGGCGAGCGTGGATTACGAGCATATTCAGGTGAACAACGCGTTCCTCAAGAACATGTCCTACCAGGTGGTGGTCAACATGGATCGCTACCTGCCGGGCATCATGAAGCTGCTCTACTCGGACATCACTCCCGAGGAGGCGGTGGCGGAGATCGAGGGGTAACGCCCTAACAAAATCGGAGAGATCGCGGGGCGCCGCCCTCCGAAAGTCGAGCACCCTGGCGCCATTCTCCTCCATAACCCCACGAGATCACGTGGGCTGCCAGCCGGCACGGCCCTTGCTCAGTTCCGGGGCAGGAGGCGTATATGCCCTACTCTGCCCGGGTCCTGTTCCTGTTGGCGGCCGTCATGGTCGTCTGGCCAGCTGGCGTGTCCGCGCGCCGCATCTCCATGGTGGATCGCGTGCCCGCCATGGGCGACCGCACCAAGGCCAGGTTGCCGGCCAAGGTCAAGAAGCTCGCCGTGCAGAAGTACGGGCTCAAGGCGGTGGCCCTGCGCAAGGGGTTCTTGAAGCGGCACAACACCAACTACCGCTACCAGGTGCCGCTGGAGCGCAAGCACCACGCCATCCGCAACCAGCAAGCCAGCGGCCGCTGCTGGGCATACGCCACGGACAAGGTGATGGAGAGCAAGCAGGTCCGGGCCGGGAAGAAGCCGGTGGAGCTGAGCAAGTCGTTCATCAACTACCACTCGCTGCGCCACACGGCCATCACGCTGCTCAAGAAGGCGGCCATCACCCGCGGCCGGCTGCCCAAGCTGGCGGCGACCCTGAGCGAGGGGGCGAACCAGACCCGCGGCATGAAGATCATCGAGCAGTACGGCGCGGTGCCCGAGAGCAAGATGCCCACCACCAAGGATGGGGCCAGCTCGGGGGTATTTCTGGGCCAGATCCAGCGGCTGGTGGGCAAGGCGGCCCAGGAGTTCGCCCGCATCCCCAAGGGGCCCCAGGCCAAGGAGCGCACCATGTCCACCCTGAAGAGGTACGTGGGCAAGGTGGACGCCACCCTTCAGACGGCCGTGGGCAAGCCGCCGCGCAAGTTCAAGGTGGACGGCAAGTGGTACACGCCCAAGAAGTACGCCGTCGATGTGCTCAAAGGCGGCGCCGACACCTCCAAGTACGTGGTGCTGACCCACGACCCGACCCGGGCCTTCAACCGGCGCTACAAGGTCACCGACGGGGCGGGGCTAACCTTTCAGGCGTATAACGTGCCGATGGTGGCCATGCAGCGCGCGGTCAAGCGCACCATCCGGGGCGGCGAGGCGGTGTATGTCAGCACCAACGTGTCGGCCAACAACCCGCATCGCGCCGACGCCACCAAGGGCGTGCCGGAGAAGGCCCGCGGGATCCTCAGTCTGTCCGCGTTCGACTACAACAGCTTCGTGCCCTACGCGCAGCTCTCCAAGCGGCAACGCATCAAGGCGGGCGTGTCGCCTGCTAACCACGCCATGGCCATCACCGGCTACGACCCAGGGCCTCGGGGCAAGGTGCGCAAGTGGAAGATCGATAACAGCTGGGGCCCCAAGTCGGGGGACAAGGGCCAGTTCCACATGTACGACGACTTCTTTCGCCACTACGTGAGCAAGGTGCAGGTGCCCCGCTCGGCCGTGGCGCCTTCGGTGCTCAAGAAGCTGGAGTCGCGCCCGTTGGTGGAGCCGAAGAAGAAGAAGAAGGTCGCGCGCAAGGGGTAGCTCACTGCGGGAAGATGCGTGACAGCCACGGGTTGCGGAACTTGCCATCCGGATCGTAGTCGGCCATCAGCCGGGCGAAGTCATCGAAGCGTTCGTACCGCTGGCCCAGGTAGGCCGGGTCGAAGTCGGCCTCCTTGCCCCAGTGGGGGCGCCCGCCGTGGCGCCTGGCGAAGTCCTCGAACAGCTCTCGCTGGGCGCGCCATCGCTTGTCCGTGTCGATGTTGTACATCGAGAGCCAGATCGAGTCCCGGCCGTATGAGGGGCTGAGCCAGAACGGATCGGCCCGGGTGAAGCGCAACTCCTGGATGAAGCTGTAGGTGTAGCCGCTACCCAGCATCAACTCGCGGTACGCCTCGAGCAGCGCTTTGGCGTCGGCCCGGTCGAAGGCATACTCCGTCTCGTGGTGCACCGGCGGCGATGGGGTCAGGAACGCGACGTGGCTCTTGCAGGTGCGCTCGAAGCGCTTGGCGTAGGCGCCGCCGAGCACGCGGTTGGTCCACACCACCAGGCCATCGCGCCACAGCTTCTGCAGCTGCAGCAGGGGCCGGTAGACCAGCACCGCCAGGAACTCGTCCTTGAACCAGCGCTCCAGGTCGCTGTCGTTGCGGGGCGCGTCCGTGTGATCCTGGCGGAACAGCACCACATCCTCGTTGGGCACGATCCACCAGAGCTTGAAATGGTCGTGGGACCGGAGCAGGCGGTCCAGATCTCCGAGCACCTGGTCGAAGGGCAGCGCCTCGGTGACGGCGTGCATCTGGAACGCCGGGACCACCGAGAGGGTCATCTCGTGGATCACGCCGAAGCCGCCCAGCCCCACCGCCACAGCGTCGAAGTCCGGGTGGGCGCGGTCGAGCACGCGCCGCTCCCCGTGGCCGTCCACCAGCGCGATGCGCTGGACCTGATCGGCGAGGCAGCGGTGGTCGAGGCCGGTGCCGTGGGTGCCGGTGGCGGTGGCCCCGGCGACGGACTGCTCGGCGATGGAGCCGAGGTTGGCCAGGGCGAGCCCCTGCTGCTCCAGGGCCGAGATGAGGTCCTTGAGCCGGATGCCGGCCTGCACCGTGACCTGCAGCGCATCGCGGTCCACGCTGAGCACCCGGTCCAGATCGTCGAGGGAGAGCAGGGTGTCGTCGGTGACGATGGCCTCCGACCAGGAGTGGCCCGCGCCCATGACGCGCACCTTCGCTGCCCCTCTCACGATCTCCTGGATTTCGTCAACGCTGCCTGGACGGAGCAGTCGCCGCGGCTGGAAGGACCAATTCTTGCCGTAGTTGGTGATGGACTTCGCCATTGGATTCTCCGGTCCGTCGATTGAGGTGTGGGATGCCCCAAGTATAGCCATGGAGGGCGGGCAGGCACGGTCTGGTGGATTGCGGGGGATTCCCCTGCCGGGGGTTGGGAGTCGGGACTGCCGGCGCGTGAGACTGCGCGATCATCCGGTCAGCTCGAACAACCGATCGTTGGCCTTGCCCAGCTTTTCACGAAGATTATCCACTCGCCCCCGCGCCTCGTCCCCACCTTCCTCGCCCAGCGCCTCAACCGCATCCAAGAGCTGGTCGCGGTACATCAGCACCTCGCGGATGCGGTGGCGCACAGCCACGTAGCCTTCAGCGTAGAGGTTGAACTCGGCGTCGCCGATGACCAGCATCATCTCCGTGGTGACCAGGTCCTGCTGCTGCGCCTCGCGCAGCGGCTCAACGAAGGATTCCGGGGCCACGGGCAGCAAGTGGTTGATGGCCGCCACCTTGGCCCGGGCCGCGCGGTCGCACAGGGTCTCGAGCTGCGTTGCCAGCTCCGTGTCTCCGGCTTTTTCGATCTTGGCCAGCGCTGCGGCCATGGCCTGGGCCGGGGGGAGCTCGCGGCGTCGCCGTGCGATCACCTGCAACCCAACAATGCAGGCAACGACGGCGACGATGGCCAATACAAACTCCACCTGTCCACGATTCCCCTACCG
>CAZEFW010000120.1:0-29532 GCA_964511535.1 uncultured Myxococcales bacterium
CAGATCTTAGCACAGGGGCCGCAGGCGCCGGCGGTACCGCCCCTCGCAGGAATGTGCTTGAATAGGTGGAGCAAAGCACCCGGCCCGGAGGTAACAATGCCACATCGCAGCATCGTCGCTGCTGCCCTGGCGCTGGCGGTCAGTCTGCCCGCCATGGCCAGCGCCCAGGACCTGAAGATCACCAGCACCGTCGCGCCACACAGCGGGGGCACAGCCCAGGCAGGCGCCCAGTTCAAGGTGCGCTACGTGGTGGCCAACACCGGCGGCAGCCCGGCGGGCTCGTTCTGGGTCTACTACTACTTCTGCCAGGCCACCACGACCCCCATCGCCAGCTGCCAGTACCTGACCCGTGATCAGGTGGGCGGCGTCCTGGCGGGGACCAGCGTCACGGTGACCAGCTACTACAGCCTCACCGTCCCGACCTCGGCGATGTACGGCAAGGGGTACGTGCGCTTCGTGGTGGACTATTTCAATAACGTCAGCGAGTCCAACGAGACCAACAACACAGCCCACGACGAGATCACCGTAACCAAGCGACCCGATCTGTACTCCTCCTGGTACACCTTCCCGCACAGCGGCAGCGTCGCCACGGTGGGTGCCCTGTTCAAGGGGCGCTACCGTGTGACCAACGCGAGCAGCGGGTCCAAGCTGACCACCGACTTCGCGATGAAGTTCGACTACTGCCCCGCCAAGGGCCCCACCGGGTGCATCAACCTCGGCTCACAGAACATCACCACCGACCTCCAGAGCGGCTACTCCACCGGCTACGTGGACACGCCCCAGTTCACCATGCCCCAGGGTACGCAAAACGGGACGCGCTACATCCGCATGACCATAGACTCCGGCGGCGCCGTCACAGAGCACAAGGAGGACAACAACGTCGTCTACCACGCCATCACCGTCAACCAGGTGGAGTCGAACCTGAAGATCACCAGCTTCACCGCGCCCAACACGGGCGTGCCGGACAAGGCGGGCGACAAGATCACGGTGAAACACACCCTCAAGAACGACGCCATCCACGGCTTCACCACCGACTTCCGCGTCGGCTACTACTACTGCCACAAGAAGGACACGGTGAGCTGCACCTCCATCGGCTACATGGACATCACCAAGGACTTCAAGGCGGGCGAGGCGGCCTCCTACACCAGCCCCACGCTCACGCTGCCGGGGACCCTGCGGTTCGGCGTGGGCTACGTCCGCGTATTCGTGGACTCGCTCAAGAAGGTGCTCGAGGGGGTGGCCGGCGAGAAGGACAACGACGCGTGGAGCGCGATCTCGGCCACGGTGCGGCCCGACCTGCTGCCGAGCCATGTCTACTTCCCGTACAGCGGCAGCACCGCCACCATCGGCTCCAAGTTCGTTGGGCGCTACCAGATCCGCAACTCCAGCTACACCACCCAGGCGTTCCAGCCGGTCAAGGTCACCTACCACTTCTGCCCCACCAGCACCACCGCCACGGCGTCCTGCGTCAAGCTGGGCGAGTCGACCTTCGACGCGGTCACCAAGCCGATCAGCGCCGGCGGCTACAGCGGCTACCTGTACACCAGCGCGCTGACCATCCCGTCCAGCGCGCGCAACGGCACGCGCTACATCCGGATCACCGTGGACGCCGCCAACGCCGTGACCGAAAGCAACGAGACCAACAACATCTACAACGCCTCCATCAAGGTCTCGCTGGTGAAGTCGGACCTGAAGTGGGCCTCGGTGACGGTGCCCGCCAGCGGCAGCACCAAGCAGGCGGGCTCCCAGTTCACCGTGGACTACACCCTGACCAACGCGTCGAAGAACGGCTTCGACACGGACTTCCAGGTGCGCTTCTTCTACTGCCCGGCGGCCGGCACGCCCCTGGCCACCTGCACCTACATCACCGCCACCAACATCGTGGCCTCCTTCGACCCGAACCAGTCGCGCAGCTTCACCAGCAACAAGATGAGCATGCCCACCTCCTCCATGTACGGCGCCGGCTACATCCGGCTCGTGGCCGACTACAACGACAGCATCCCCGAGAGCAACGAGCAGAACAACGTGCACGAGGGCAAGATCAACGTCACCACGCGGCCCGACCTGTACATCTACTACCTGACCGCGCCGTCCAGCGGCTCCACCAAGGGCCCGGGCTCCAAGTTCACGGTCAAGTACCGCGTCTACAACAACAACTACACGAGCCGCCTCGAGCAGGACTTCGAGGTGTTCTTCTACTACTGCCAGACCAAGGACAGCTCCGCCTGCACCTACCTCGGCGCCCAGAAGATCACCACCAACATGAGCACCGGGCAGCACGCCGGGGACCGCACCTCGCCCACGCTGGTGCTGCCCAAGGGGGCCAAGATCGGCACCCGCTACATCCGCCTGTTCGTGGACGCCAAGGACGTCGTCACCGAGAACCTGGAGACCAACAACAACCGCTACGATGCCATCACGGTCACCCAGCAGCAGGTGGACCTGTCGGTGGTCTCCACCACGGCGCCGGCCACCGGCGACACCACCGCGGCGGGCTCCAAGTTCACCGTCAAGTGCGCGGTGCGCGCCTTGGGCGCGCCCCTGGCCAAGGGGTTCTCCATCAACTACTTCTACTGCTCGGCCCAGAACACCACCTCCTGCACCCAGCTGGGCAGCTCCTCGGTGACCTACCTGTTCAAGGCAGGAGAGACCAAGGAGTTCTCCAGCCCGCAGCTCACCATGCCCAAGGACGTGGTGCAGGGCGGCGGCTACCTGCGCTACCAGATCGACGCCGGCAACACGGTGGACGAGTCGGACGAGACCAACAACAACGCCTACGACAGCATCACGGTGAACACCGGCCCGGACCTGTCGGTGCTGGCGGCCAAGGTGCCCCTGGCGGGCACCATCGCCCCGGGCAAGAGCTTCACCGCCCAGTACACCATCCAGAACGGCGCGGGCACCTCCGCCGTGGTCAAGCCGTTCACCGTGAGCCACTACCACTGCACCGCGGTGGCCTCGTCGGGTTGCACCCTGCTGGGCACCACCACGGTGAACCAGAAGCTCATCAGCGGCGCCAGCCACACCGTCACCACGGCGTCCCTCACCATGCCCGGCACCATCAAGCCGGGGGCGGGGCATATCCGCGCCTGGCTCGACAGCAAGAACGACATCACCGAGTCCAACGAGAACAACAACGAGCGCTACGACGCGGTGAGCATCGGCGGCGGGGACCCGGACCTCATCGTCTCGCTGCTGAAGGCCACGGTCACCAACCAGACCGTGGAGTACCAGGTGGTGGTGTGCAACCAGGGCGACGCCACCAAGGCCACCATCGATCTCGAGCTGTACTACAACCGCTCCGGCGCGCCTGGCTGCGCCGACGGCGCGGACCACAAGTGGGCCATCAGCGGCGGGCTGACCAAGAGCTCCTGCGCCAGCCGCACCCACAAGCGCGTCAACGTCAAGGCAGGGGCCTACCTCGGCTGGGCCCGGGTGGACGCCGACTGCGCCATCAAGGAGAAGGACGAGAAGAACAACAACAAGTCCATCGGCTATGTCATCGCCGCCATCCCGGATATCGGCGTGGACATGGGGCCGGACATGGGGCCCGACCTGGGCATGGACGCCGGGCCAGGCGACGGCCTGGGCGACGGCCTGGACGGCCTGGGTGACGGCCTGGGCGACGGCCTGGGCGACGGCCTGGGCGACGGAACCGGCGACGCCGAGGCGGGGGCCGTGGAGGCCGGCAGCCCGGACCTGGCGACGCCCGACCAGGCGGCGCCCGACCTCAAGGGCAGCGTCGACATGGCCTCCAAGGCCGAGGCCGGGGCCGGGGCGGACGGGGCGGTGATCAAGCCGCCGCCGTCGGAGGAGGGGTGCGACTGCAGCGCGGGCGCGGGGGGTGGTTCCACGGGCGCGGGCTGGCTGCTCTTCGCCCTGCTGTTCACTGTCGTCCGCCGCCGCCAGCGCGGCCAATAGGAGCCCCAATGGCCAACATGGAAGCCTACAAAATGCCCTTTCTGCTGGTGAAGGGGCATGACGTGAGCGTCAAGGACATCCTCAACCTGATGGCCAGCAACGAGGCCTCCGACCTGTACTTCAAGGTGGGCGAGCGGGTGGTGATGATCGTGGCCGAGAACATGCGCCGCCTGGATAGCGAGCACCTGCGCGAGCTGCAGCTGGAGCATATCCGCGCCTGCTTCTTCACGCCGGTGGAGATCGAGCGGTTCAACGAGCGCGGGGAGGTGGACCTGGTGCACTCCGAGGGCAACTCCCGCTACCGCGTGCACGTGGGCACCGCCGCTGGCGGCGAGTACGTGGTCATCCGGCGCATCGTCCAGGCGATCCGCCCGCTGGCCAACGTGGGCCTGCCCGGGGTGGCGCTCAAGCACCTGCAGGAGGTGACCGGGGGGTTGATCCTGATCTCCGGCGCCACGGGGCACGGCAAGACCGTCACCGCGGTGGCTTTGTTGGACCACATCGCCCGCACCCGCGAGGCCACCATCCTGACCCTCGAGGACCCCATCGAGTTCATGTTCGAGAATCACCGCGCGCTGTTCATCCAGCGCGAGGTGGGCATGCACGTGCGCTCCTTCGCCGACGGGGTGCGCTCCGCCCTGCGGGAAAACATCGACGTGATCTTCGTGGGCGAGATGCGCGAGCCGGAGACCATCGATCAGGTGCTCAAGGCGTCGGAGATGGGGCACCTCGTGATCTCCACCATCCACGCTGACGACACCATCTCCACCCTCGGCCGCGTGATGGGATCCATGGCGGAAAAGGACCAGGCGCGCATCCGCTACACCCTCTCCGCCGGCCTCGGGGCGGTGATCTACCAGAAGCTGCTCCCCTCAACCAGGCGCGGACAGCGCGCCCTGTGCGCCGAGGTGACCTTCCCCACCGGGGCCATCCGCACCGTCATCCGCAGCGGAGACCTGAACAAGCTGGGCACCTACCTCGGCATGCCCGGCTCGGGCGTGACCTTTCAGGACCACCTCAAGGAGCTGGGCAACGAGTCCAGGATCACCAGCCAGGTGTGGGAGCGCGAGGCCGCCGAGATCCAGGTGCGGTCCGGCTCGGTCCGCAACACCCAGGACGGCGGCTGATCAGGGCGCCCACCCTCACTTGCCCACGGTGACCTTGTAGAGCTTGGACGCGGGAGGCGAGTCGAGCTGCGCCTTGAACGGCTGCTTGAGGCCGAAGGCGCGCTGCAGCAGCGGCAGGGTGAACGATGCCACCACGCCGTGTTGCTGCGCCCGGGTCACGGTGGGTTTCTGGTCCAGAAACCCGCTCCACACCTTGTGGTCTGAAAAGAGGCTGTGGTTGCCGCCCTGGACCACGACCCGCCACTTGGGCGGTTTCTGCCGCCCGTAAGCGGTGTTGTGAATGTAGCCCGGAGACTGGGAGTCCCGGGTCCCCGCCACCAGCAGGAACAGGCCCGGCACGACCTTGCCGTCGTCCACCGGCCCGAGGAACACGCTGGCCACCGTGGCCGCGGCCAGCGCCTTGTCCGCGGCCAGCACCGCCTGGATCCGGGCCGAACCCCGCGAGTGACCGATGAACGCCACCTTGGCCCCGGCCTTCACGCCGGGCAGCCCGCCGCCTCCCCGAGCCACCTTGATCGCCGCCGCCAGGGTCGCCACCTGCGCCGGTGTGATCTTCACGATGTCGCTGGCCTTGTAGTCCACCTTGGCGTCGGGCAGCAGCGCCAGGAACCCCCAGGTGGCCAGGTGCTGCCCCAGGAACTCGTAGTTCAGGTACCCCGCGCCGTTGCCGTGCATGAGCACCACCAGCGGGTGGGTGCCGGCCACCGGGGCGGTGCGTACCCCGCCGCACTTGGCGGGGTAGAACAGCCGCGCGGTTGTAGCCCCCTTCAGGTCCCGGTACCCCGCGCCGTGGGGCCCGGCGGCGCGGGGCGTGGTCCCTGCCGAGCCCGCCGCGGGCATGGTCCACGCCGAGCACGGCATGGGGCCGCCGGTCGGAGATTTGATCAGGACCCCGCCCGAGAGCTTCTTTCCGCCGCCGGTGGTCAACTCCAGCGCGCCGCCCACCGGCGCCGTCACCGGGACCAGCAGCCGCGTGCTGTCCAGCAGGGGCGGGTAGGGCGCCAGCGAGGTCCCTCCCACCTTCACCTTGGCGCTCACCTGAAACGCGCTGGGCCAGAACCGCGCGCCGTCCAGCACCAGCACGTCTCCCGGCGCCGCCACCATGGGGTGGAACGAAAAGAGCACGGGCGCCGGCGCCGGCCAGTCGATGCGAGTCTCACATCGCCCGTTGGCGAAGTTGCACACCTTGCCCACCTTGCATGCGTCGTGGGCCCTGCACCCGTCGAATGGCCCCTTGCCCTTGTTATGCAGGTCCGGCTTGGCGCCCCGGTCCGGACAGCACTGCCTGTCCACCCCCCGGTCTCGCCCGCGGTCCGGGCGCGGTCCATCCCCGTTGCCCCGGTCCGCCTGGCGCGTATCAGCGGCGGCGCCCACATCCCCCGCGAAGGTGGCATCCTCGCTGCACGCCCCCAGCGCCAGCAGGGCCACCACCGCTGCCCTGTACCGATTCGCCATGGGGCCATGGTATCAGCTACAGGTTCATCATCACCTCCACATCCTCGAAGGATCCGCTCACGGGGTCCTCGACCCGGATCAGGCAGCCGCTCAGATCCGCCCCCGGCCTCCATCGCACCTCGAGCTCGAATCGCTCCTGCGCGGGCCGCGCTCCGCTCCTCGCCGCTGGTGGGCCCTGCCGGCGCAAGGAGACCAGCAGGCAGCTGAAGCCGCCCACCTGCCGCGTCACCCGCACTCGCGGCAGCCGGTCCAGGCCGCCCGGCGCTGTCGCCAACACCACGCCGATCCGGACGCGTCGGTCCTGCCCCACATGGACCCGGGTGCCGGCCTCCCTCCGGTCAGGTGCGGCGCCGGTCAGCAGGAGCAGGGGCAGGCAGAGGAGCGATACGATGGTCCGCGGCATGGCCGCTGGCATCTTCACGCGTCGTGCCAGCTTTCCCCGGGCCGTGATTCCGGGCACTTGAATAGAACCACGGCGCGCCCCCGTCCGATTACCGGCTCCGGCAGTCCGGCTGCCGGACCGCCGGTGGTACTCTGTTGCCGGGAGCACAATCACGGAGGTCCCCATGCGTCACCTCGCAGTCCTGCTGTTCGTCACTCTCTGCGCCACCCCCGCGGCCCGGGCCGGTGAGCCGTTCAAGGGCAAGGTGGTGGGCGTGGCCGATGGCGACACCATCACGGTCCTGCGCGGAAAAGAGCAGGTGCGCATCCGGCTGAACGCCGTGGACACACCGGAGAAGCGTCAGGCCTTCGGCAAGAAGGCCAAGAAGTTCACCGCCGACATGGTGGCCGGCAAGGTCGTGGAGGTGCGCCCCACCACCCAGGACCGCTACGGCCGCACAGTGGCGCGCGTGCTCGTGGGGGACTCCAGCCTGAACGAGGCGCTGGTCAAGGCGGGCTACGCCTGGTGGTACCGCAAGTACGCCCCCAAGGCGAAGAAGCTGCAGAAGCTGGAGGAAGAGGCGCGAAAGGCCCGGCGCGGGCTGTGGGCCGACAAGGCGCCGGTGGCCCCCTGGCAGTGGCGGCGCCAGCAGCGCTCCATCAAGGGCTCCACCCCTGGCGCCAGCAAGCGCAAGCAGTACCCCGCCGGCCAGGGGGAGGGCGAGCTGCACGGCAACCGCAAATCGGGCGCCCTGCACGGTCCTGGCTGCCAGCACCACGCCTGCCGCAACTGCACCGCCAAATTCAAGACGGTGGAGGCGGCGCGAAAGCTCGGCTATCGCCCCCACCGCGACTGCATCAAGTAGCGCCCTTAATAGAGGTACCCCTCCACCCGCACGAACTTGTACCCGGCCGCCTTGGCCGCCTTCTCGCCCGCGGGCGTGGCGGTGATGAAGTTGTCCTTGCGGCTGGCGCTGTAGAACAGCTTGAGCGGGCGGGTGTCCGGCTTGTGGACCTTGTGCACGTACCCCTGGATCCGGATCTGCTTGTACCCCGCCGCCTTGGCCGCCTTGACCCCCGCCGCCGTCGCGGCCGAGAAGTTGTCCTTGCGCTTGGCGCTGTAGAACAGCCGCAGCGGCGCGGTGCCCGGCTTCTTGGCGGGCAGCAGGTACCCCTGGATCCGCGCCTCGGTGTAACCCGCGCCGGCCGCGTCCTTGGCGCCGTGGCTGGTGGAGGCGCTGAAGTTGTCGGTCCGCGCGCCGCTCCAGAACAGCCGCAGCGCGCGCTTGACCGGCACGCCAAATCCCTGGCAGTCGAGGTCGAACAGGGACCATGTGAGGGGAAACACCGACCACACGCCCATCTTGGCCGGACCCACCGCCGTCTTCACCTTGGCGCACATGCCCTTGATGGTGACCGGCAGCTTCACGTGGGGGATCCCGTCCTTGCACGCCTGGACGATGATCTTGAACTGCTTGTCGCCGCTCTGGCACACGTCGAGGGTGGTCAGATCCTTGTCCTTCTTGCACCAGTTGGGCAGGAAGTAGGCCGGCGCCTGGCGGGTGACGACAGTGGACTTCTTCGGCAGCTTCACCGCGCCGATGGCCGCCGCGCGATACCCGGACTTCTTGCACCGGATGGTGGCCTCCACCGTCCCTGCCGAGGACTCTTGCAGGGTCGCGCCCAGCTTGGACGAGTCTTTGATCACGATGAGCTTGCCGACCTTGGTGACCTTGTTCAGGCTGATGCTGTTACCCTTGCCCGCAATGGCGGGGGGGGCCAGCAGCAGGATCGCCGCGATGGACAGGGAGAGGTACAATCCGGTGTGTGGCATGACAATCCTCATTTGCGTGTTGGACCAGTTGACGATTAAATAACGCCAAAATTCAATCTCTTTTGTTTCTCAACCCGTTGGCAAGAGACGTTCGATGATCACTTCAACTCGCATGATGGCCGCCATGGCCTGCGCTGCTCTGCTCGTCGCTGGCTGCTCGGCGCCGGTGAAGCGCAACGTTCGCGCCGCCCTGGGCCAGTGGAAGAACACCGCGCCCACGGCGCCCAAGTGGGACTACCTGACCACGTTTCGCAGCAAGATTACCCTGCCCAGCCTGGTGGTCGGTGAGCGGGGGGAGCTGTCCTCCGGCTGCCTGCAGCAGGTGGAGCCGCAGCTGAGCAAGGCGAGCGACCAGATGGCCCTGGGCTATCGGGAGGCGGCCCAGACCAGCGCGCGCCTCGTCTCGTCCCTGGAGGCCACCCTCAAGGAGGTGGTCAAGGGGAAGAGCAATTTCGACGCAGAGGCGCTGTCCCAGGCCGCGGATCAGTGGAAGGTGGAGATCCAGGACCTGGAGTATCTCGCGGTGGATCCAGCCCTGGCCCGGCCCAACTTCAAGAACGAGGTGTGCACCGTCCCGGCGCTGCAGTGGTTCGTCAAGGATCGCGCCATGGTGGTGGGCGCGCTGCGGGCCAAGAAGGCGAAGCTCACCCGCACCACCGGGATCTCCGAGTCCCTCAAGGCGGCGCTCAAGCTGGCGGTCAAGGAGACCACCGACACCGCGAAGGGGAACCTCGCGCTCCAGCTGGCCGACCTGGTGGAGCAGGGCGGCCAGATCTCGATCCAGGCCAACGACACCTTCTTCGCCGTGCGCAGCACCGCCATCGCCACGCGGGTGTGCAAGGTGCCTGCCGCCGGGGCGCCCCTCATGGCCGTGGAGCCGGGACGCTGGTACACCCTGTGCGGCTACTTCCGCTTCAAGTTCGAGCTGCTGGGCGAGGGCACGGGCCAGGTGCGGTACAAGGTCGAGCGCCCGGGGTCCGACACGGTGGAGTACCTCGAGCGCATCGACAGCCGCACCATGCGTCCGCTGGACGGCGTACACCTGGTGGGGCCCCGGGTCTCGCGGGACGGCGGCGGCTACCTGCTGGACTTCTACGGCTTCCTGGTGGGGCCGAGGGGATAGGAGCTCATGAAACAGATCAAGAGCCAGAAGGGTTGCGCCGTCTACCTGTCCATCAGCCGGCTTTCGGGCAGGTTGCAGCTGTTCAAGGACGGCGACCTGGTGCTCAGCCGCGACGGCAGCGCCGAGCTGCCGTACCATTTCGAGCTGAAGCGGGGCGCCTGCTACAAGCCGGTCTACGACAACAACGCCGGGGGTGAGGCGTACATGCATGTCGTGCTGGCCCAGCACGAGAGCGAAGGCTGGGGCTTCCTGGACTACGAGTTCGACCTGCAGCTCGAGCCAGGGCCCCAGGTCAAGGACCTGCCCGAGTTCAAGCTGCAGGACCGGGATCCGTTCGACGCGGACGACCTGCCGGGCTGACCGCAGCGGATCGAGCGTATAATCGATCCGGTGAGACCCCGCTCAACCACGCTCGCGCTGCTGCTGGCCGCCAGCCTCTCGTCGCTGGCCGGCGGGTGCCACCTGATCTTTCCCTACGAGGACCAGCAGCTCCCCCCCCTGGACGCGGCGCGGCCGGATCGGCGCCGGCCAGCCGCCGAGGCCAGGCCCGTGCAGGACGCCACACAGAAGGCGGACAGGCCCCTCCCGGTGCCCGATCTCAAGCCGGGCAAGGACAAGTCGACCGCCACCTGCCGCCAGGGAGCGATCTGGGCGCAGCAGATCCAGGGCGCCGGAGACGGCGATGGCACGCTGGTGGCGGTGGACGCGCAGGACAACATCTACCTGGCCGGGATCTTCAGCGGCAGCATCACGGCCGGCAAGACCACCCTGACGGCCAAGGGCGGCGGCGACGTGTTCCTGGTCAGCTTCAAGGCGGACGGCACGGTGCGCTGGGCCGAGTCCCTGGGCGGGACCAGCTCCGACGCCCCGGCCGGCCTGGCCGTGCACCCCAAGACCGGCGATATCCTGCTGGCGGGGTCGTTCTATGGCCCCGTGCTCTACACCAAGTCGTCCGCCCTGTCCGGGCAGGGCGGCTACGACATCTTCTTCGCCAGATACAAACCGACCGGCAAGCTGAGCGCGCTGACCGTGGCCGGCGGCGCCATGAACGACCTGCCCCGGGGCCTGGCGGTGGACGCCGCCGGGAGCGTCTACCTCTCGGTGACCTTCTACGGCGCCTTCAAGACGGTGCCGGGCCTGAACAGCGTCGGCGGCAGCGCGGATGCCCTGCTGATCAAGTTGAACCCCGACGGCAGCGTGGGCTGGTCGGTGCACCTCGGCGGCAAGGGGAACGATGTGGCCGGTCCGGTGGCGGTGAGCCAGAGCGGCGGGGCGCTCTACTGGACCGGCTACTTCAGCGACAAGACCACCACCGGGCCCGCCCTGGCGGCCAGCCCACCCGGTCAGCCTGACGGGTTCCTGCTGCGGGTCAAGTCCGACGGTACGGTCACCAAGAGCAGAGTGTGGGGCGGCGCCGGGGCCGCGGAGGTGGCCACCTCGGTCCTGGTTGGCCCCGGCGGGCATGTCTACATGGCAGGCCACTTCACCAAGGAGGTCAACCTCGGCAAGGGCAAGCACAGCAGCAAGGGGCTGTACGACCTCTTCCTGGGGAGCTTCGACGCCGCGAACCTCGCCACCCGCTGGAGCGACACCATCGGCTCCACCATGCACGAGTTCGGTGGGGGGCTGGTGGCCGATGGCAAGGGGGGGCGCGTCTACTTCTCGGGGCTGCTGGGCGGCGCCGCAAGCTTCGGCAAGCTGAAGATGAACCCGGCCGGCACGGACGGCCTGATGCTGGTGGGCTTCAGCGGGGGAGGCTCGCCGTGCTACGCCGGGGTGCTCGGCGGGAGCGGCTACCTGCACGGCAGGGGTCTGGCCATGGACAGCAGCGGGCACATGTACCAGGCGGCGCGGCTGAAGGGGCTGGCCAAGGTGGGCGTCAAGACCCACAGCAGCGCCAAGTTCGACGCGATGCTGATCAAGTGGAAGCCGGAGTGAACCGGCCGGGGGCGGCGCCTACTCCTCGAGGTGCTTGAGCACCCAGGTGTACTCCATCCGCAGGGCCTCTTTCTCCTGATCCGAGAGGGACTCGTCCTGGTCCAGCTCGGCCAGCTTGCGGCGCAGGGCGTCTGGATCGGCCACCGTACGGGCCACCTGTTGCTCGGTCATCACCTGGTGGTTCTTCAGCGCGGTGATCTTCTGGCGCAGGGCCTTTGGATCCCGGGCCAGGTCGTCCATCTGGCGTGGGGTCATGGGGACATGGCGGGCCAGCCACTCCACGTGGGCCCGGATCGCCTCCGGACTGTCAAGCTCGCCCAGGGTCAGGGGCTTCTGCTCGTTTTGCTCGGTCATTGGCTAGTTTTACTCCAAACAGCGAGGCGCCGCTACCAGCCGCAGCCGCGCTTGTACAGGTCCTTCCCGGCCTTGCCCAGCTCCTTGAGCCAGGCGGCCCAGAAGTTGCCGGCGCGGTCGATGAAGTCCGCCACCTGAGGATCCGCCGCCGCGGCGGCCTTCATCCAGCTTGCGTCGAGGTCGATGAGGCCCCTGTCGTTGCCGAGACCGGGGACCCGGGTGGACAGGCGCTTGACCCCCGCGCCCTGGGCCCAGCGGTCCTTGGTCCTGTCCATGGGCATCTTGCCGGGGAGGTCCGACCAGGCCTCGATGAAGGTCATCTCCCCCTGGTCGTTGAAGGTGAACTCCTCGTAGATCGGGCAGTCCCCCTCCTTGTACTTGAACGAGACATAGCAGCGGGCGAAGGGCTGGACGGAGAACGCCTTGCACTCGCGCTTCGGCACCGTGGACGGGTCGGCGGCCAGGGCGGCCTTGGTGGACGAGATCATCAGGTCCTTGCCGTAGCCGGTGAGCAGCAGCCAGGGCGGCCACTCCCAGCGGGCCACCAGGGTCGAGTAAGTGGGCACGCTGTTGGGATCGGCGCTGGTGTCGAGGGTGTCGAAGTACTTGTTCGCCTGGGTCACGTAGTAGGCGGCGGACTTGGTGGGCGACAGGGCTGTGGACAGCGCGCCCGGGTCCGGAGCGGCGGCCTCCTCGCCGCAGGCGGCAGGCAGGAGCGCGGCCAACACCAGGGTCGGCGGGAGCCGGCGGATCATGACACTCTGCATGGCCTCAAGGTACCATGGCGGCTCATGGACGCTCTCGCTGAACGTGGCGCCATCTGCCTCGACTGCCGCACCGCCCTGGCGCCGGGGGAGACATGCGACCGGGGCGCCAGGCACCGGGTGGTCAACCTGCGCAGCGGCGACGGGCGGGAGGCCCTGCTGTCGGAGGTGTGGGGGCCGCCCAGCGTGCGCCGGCGGATCAAGCAGATCGCCGCGGCGGGGGGCGCCGGCGCGGCCGGGGGGAGCATGCTCGGCCCGGCCGCTGAGATCGGGTGCGAGGTCATGGTCATGGACGGGGCGCTCGGCCTGATTATCATGGCCGTGGCGGCGGTGATCATGCTGTTCTACGCGGCCATCACCCGGGTGACCCACATGGTGAGGATGAGCGGCAAGCACCCGCGGCCCAACGGCGCCAGGGTGCAGCCGCGGCGTCTGCGCGGCCGCCACACGGGCGGCCGGGTCGCCGAGGTGAAGGGGCTGGTGACCGCGCCGTCCGGGCAGCAGGTGGCGGCCTACGGGCTGCGCCTGATGCGCAAGCAGAGCAACCTGTCGGCCCTGATGCTCAGCGACGGCCACTGCGCCGGCTTCACCGTGGAGGCCGAGGACGGCACGCGGATCCTGGTGCCGGCCGGCCGGGTGCGGCTGGAGGGGCCGGACCGGCTGGCCCAGGCCGTGGCGGAGCCCCGGGTCGCGTCCTACCTCCAGCAATTCGACGGCGACTACCTGGCCGATCCGGAGGAGCTGGCCATGGTCCCGCACGACCGCGCCGAGGAGTTCACCATCAAGCGCGGCGATGGCGTGGAGGTGCTCAGCCGCTTGCAGCCCATGCCCGACCCGCGCGCGGCCGCGGGCGGCTACCGGGATGCCGCGGGCACGGTGCAGGTCGCCCAGGGGATCCCGCAGCTGAGGGTGTCCGGAGCGTGAGGCTCCCGTCGCGCAGCGCGCGCCGCTGCCTGCTGATCCTCGGCGCGCTGCTGGCGCTGCAGATCAACCTGTGGCAGCTCTGGATCGCCGCCGGCGACGTGGCCTTGGGCTGCGATGCCTACGCGCACCTGAACAACCAGCTGCGCTTCTTCGACGCCCTGTGGGACCTGGCGCGGTCGCCCTCGCTGGACGGCATGGCGGCCGCGCTCTGGTCCGACGACATCTCGCCGGCCAAGTGGCCCCGGTTCACCTACCTTGTCTCCAGCGTCGGCACGGCGCTGCTGGGCCGGGAGGCCGGCGTCACCGTGCTGTTCACCAGCGCGGCCTTCACCGCGGTGATGCTGCTCTCGCTGCTCACCATCGGGCGACGCCTGTACGATGTGCGGGTCGGGCTGCTGGCCTGCGTGCTGGCCTCGCTGCTCCCCTTCACCGCCCACTATGGCGTGCGCTACGGGCTGGATTATCCGCTGGCCTGCATGGTGACCGCCTCCCTGGCCGCCCTGATCCGCGCCGACGATTTCAAGCGCCGGCGGGCGTCGCTGGTGTTCGCGGGTGTGGCCGCGTTGACGCTGCTGACCAAGCTCCAGGGGGTGCTGTTCCTGGCCGGCCCGGTGATATTGGTGGCCGTGCGCGTGCTCCGGGCGGAGGGGGAGCGGCGGCGCAAGCTGGTCAACATGGCCCTGGCCGGCGGCCTGGGCGCGGCGGCGCTGGCCATTGCCCTGGCCGGAGACCTGGCGGCGCTGCCCGGGATCTTGCTGGCCCACACCGGGCAGAGCGGCCTGCGGTCCCAGAGCCTGGTAATGGAGCTGTTCGGCTGGCGCAGCCTCGCGTTCTACCCCGTGGCCCTTGCGCTGGGGCTCTCGCCCCTGGTGCTGGCGCCGGCGCTGTGGGGCCTGCGGGCAGGGCTGCTCCTGTCAGCGGTGCTGCCGCCGCTGGTGGCCTTCACCTTCCTCTTCTCCACCAAGTGGGAGCGGTTCATGCTGCCGGCGGTGCCGCTGCTCTGCGTATGCGCGGCCTCGGCCCTGCTGCGAATCCGCCGCCCCCGGCTGCGCCGGGCAGCGGTGGCGACGCTGGTGGCGGGGCTGGCGGTCCAGATGTTCGGCGCCATGTTCGTCCGCAACCCGTACAGCCGCCTGCAGGAAGAGCTCGCCCGGGCGGGGATCAAGGGCGAGGACACCTACCCGCACCCGCCGGTGCCCAACAACTACCGCCGGCAGCTGGGGCAGCTGGCGGAGCTGGCCATCAGGCGCCGCCCGTCGGGCCCGGTGCTGCTGGGGCTCGTGGAAGATCCGGCGGTGGGGCCGGGGCCCGCCGTGCTGCTGGAGTACCACCTCCGCCGCGCCCTGGACGGCCGCGCGCTGAGGGTGCACCAGACCGGGCTGCACCCGTGGCCCTTCTTCAAGGACCGGGGCCGCTTCAGCCTGGTGGCCACCATCTCGGAGCGCGGCGGCGCGCCGGCGAAGATCCTGGAGCGGGTGTACCCGCGCTACCTGGACCGCGCTCTGATGACCAGGGCCTGGCCGCGCAACCGGTTCGACTACCGCAAGGAGCGCCACGCCCGGTACTTCCGCCACGCGGGCTCCCTGCCGCTGCTGCGCCAGGCGCGGATCCTGCCCGACGGGTACCATGTCTCACTGCTCGGCATCCCCGGTCGGAGCTGGCGCTGACGCAGGCGCCGCCGCGCGGAGCAGCTCACTCAGAGAGCGCTCGGACCAGGGCTGGGCCCCGTCCAGGCGCTTGCGGATCCTCCCGTCAGCGTCGAGCAGGAAGGTCACCGGCAGCTGACGCACGTTAAAGCGCTGCTCCACCTCGTCGCCCGAGGCCAGGAGCACCGCCGGCGGGGGAGCGCCGCCGAGGAAGCTGCGCACGGCGGGCCACTGCCGATCCACGCTCACGGCGAGCACGCGCGCCGACGCGTCCCCGGCGAGGCGGAGCAGGGCAGGGAGCTCCTCCCGGCACGGCTTGCACCAGGTGGCCCAGAAGTGGAGCACCACGGGGCGGCCGCGCAGGCTGGACAGCTCCACTTGGGCGCCGTCAGCCCGCCGCAGGGTGAGCGCCGGAGCCAGCTGGCCCGGCGGCGCTTGCCCGGCATGTGCCCCGCCACCCGCAGCCTCCGGCGCGCTCCGCCGCCGCTCCACGCCGAACCAGGCCGCCAGCAGGAGGGCCTGCAGCGCCGCGAGCACCGCCACGATCTTCAGCGCCTCCTTCATGACGCCTCCCCCGGGCGCTGCCTCCGGCGCCCGCCGAAGGAGGCATAGAGCACGGGCAGCACCAGCAGGGTGGCCACGGTGCTCGAGATCATGCCCCCGATCACCACCGTCGCCAGGGGCCGCTGGACCTCGGCCCCGACCCCCGTGTTCAGCGCCATGGGCACGAAGCCGAGGGCGGCCACCAGGGAGGTCATCAACACCGGCCGCAGCCGCGTCTCGGCCGCCTCCTTGATGGCGTCCAGACGCTCTCGCCCGAGGCCCATGAGCTGGGTGATTCGCGACACGAGCACCATGTCGCCCAGGACCGCCACGCCCGACAGCGCGATGAAGCCCACGCCGGCGGAGATGGAGAAGGGCATCTCCCTGAGCCAGAGGGCCGCCACCCCGCCCACCGCGCCGAAGGGTACCCCCGTGAACACCCGGATGGCGTCCGCCGCCCTGCCGTAGGTCATATAGAGCAGCGAGAAGATGAGCAGCAGGGCCACCGGCACCACCAGCAGCAGCCGCTTCTGCGCCCGCTGCATGTTCTCGAACTGGCCGCCGAGGGTGGTGTGGTACCCCTCGGGCAGCTTCACCTCCGTGGCCAGCGCGCGCTGCACGTCCGAGACGAAGGAGCCCACGTCGCGGCCACGCACGTTGGCCTGGATCGTCACCCGGCGCCTGGCCCACTCGCGATGGATGGTGGACGGGCCCTCGACGATGTTGATGCGGGACACGGCGGACAGCGGCACCTGCGCCCCGGAGGCGGTGCTGATCAGGACCCGGCCGATGCGCTCCGCCGACTGCCTGGCGGCGGCGCCCAGGGTCAGCACCAGATCGAACCGCCGCTGCCCCTGCACCACCTCACCGACCTTGCGCGTGCCGAGGGACTCGACCACCTCGAGGATCTCCCCCGCGGGCACGCCGTAGCGGCCCGCGGCCTGCCGGTCCACGTCGATGGTGAGCATCGCCTGGCCGGTGAGCTGCTCCACTGTGACGTCGGCAGCGCCGGGGATCTGCTCCACGGCGGCGCGGATCTCCTCGGCCCTCGCCTTGAGGATCTCGAAGTCATCGCCGAACAGCTTGATCCCCACGTCGGCGCGGATGCCAGCCAGCATCTCGTTGACGCGCATCTCGATGGGCTGGGTGAAGATGCTCTTCATCCCGGGCAGGCCCTCCAGGGTCCGGCTCATGGTGGTCACCAGCTCGTCCTGGCTGGCGCCCCGCTTCCAGCCGGCGCGCGGCGTGAGGGTGATGAACACGTCCGACACCTCGAGCCCCATGGGATCCGTGGCCACCTCGGCGGTCCCTGTGCGGGTCCAGATATGCTCGATCTCGTCGGGGAACCGCTGGAGCAGCAGCTGCTCGATGCGGGTGCCGTAGCGCACCGACTCGTCCAGAGACACCCCCGCCGTGCGCACGGTGTTGATCACGATGGCTTGCTCGCGCAGCCGGGGGACGAACTCCGAGCCGAGCCCCGTGGCCAGCAAGCCGGCGTTGACCACCAGCAGGGCGGCCACGGCGAGGACCAGCTTGCGGCGCTGCAGGGCCCAGGCCAGCGCCGCGCGGTAGCGGCCGCGCAGCCAGCGCACCAGCCGGTTGTCCTGGCCGCGCGCGCCGTGGCCCTTCTTCAGCGCGTAGCTGGCGAGCACCGGCATCAACGTCAGTGAGAGGATCATCGACCCGGCCAGAGCGAAGATCACGGTCAGGGCCATGGGGCGGAACAGCTTCCCCTCCACCCCCTCCAGGGCGAGGATCGGCAGGTAGACCACGGCGATGATCAGCTCGCCGAAGAGGGTCGGGCGGCGCACCTCCACCGCGGCGGCGCGCACCACCTCCCGCACGCTTCGGTCGCTGCGGTCCTCGCCCAGCCGGCGGGCGGCGTTCTCCACCAGGATCACCGAGCTGTCCACCACGAGGCCGAAGTCGATGGCGCCGAGGCTCATCAGGCTCCCGGCGATGCCGAACCGGAGCATGGCGTTGAACGCGAACAGCATGGACAGCGGGATGGCCAGTGCCACGATGAGCCCCGCCCGCAGGTTCCCGAGGAAGATGAACAGCACCGCCACCACCAGCAGGGCCCCCTCCAGCAGGTTGTCGCGCACGGTCTCCAGCACGCGGTCCACCAGGCGGGTGCGGCTGTAGACCGGCGTCACCTCCACGCCGGCGGGCAGCGCCTTGCTGACCTCGGCGAGCCGCGCCTCGAGGCGGCGGGTCAGCTGGCGGCTGTTTTCGCCCATGAGCATGAAGCCGAGGCCGAGCACCGCCTCGCCCTTGCCCCCGGCCGTGGCCGCGCCGCGGCGGATCTGGTGGCCCACCTTCACCTCGGCCACGTCCCGCAGGTGGATCGGGGCGCCGCCCACGCTGGCCACCACCATGGAGGCCAGGTCCTCCACGCCGGCGACGAGCCCCTGGCCCTGGATCAGCTGGGACTCGCCGCCAGCGTCGAGCATGCCCCCGCCAGCGTTGCGGTTGCCCTGGCGCACCACCCGCGCGACGTCGTCCAGGGTCAGGCCATGCTTGATCAGGTTTCCCGGATCAACCACCACGTGGAACTGCTTCTCCTGGCCGCCCCAGGTGTTGATCTCCGCCACGCCGGGCACCTGGACCATCCGGGGTCGGATGATCCAGTGGTGCAGGGTGCGCAGCTCGGTGGCCGACAGGGTGTCGCTGCGGACGATGTACTGGAACACCTCGCCCAGCCCGGTGGAGACCGGGCCCAGGGCAGGGCGGCTCGCCCCTCCCGGCAGGCTGACGCCGGCCAGCCGCTCGCTGACCACCTGTCGCGCGAGGTAAATCTCCACCGATTCGTCGAAGATAACCGTCACCTGAGAGAAGCCGAACTTGGACATGGAGCGCACCTGGCGCAGGCCAGGCAGGCCCGAGATGGCCTGCTCCACGGGGAAGGTGACCTGCCGCTCGACCTCCAGCGGCGAGAGCGCCGGCGCGGTGGTGTTGACCTGCACCTGAACCGGTGTGGTGTCCGGGAACGCGTCGAACGGGAGCTGCTGGAAGCTGATCAGGCCCAGCGCCACGAGGACCGCCGTGGCCAGCAGCACCACCGGGCGTTGCCGGAGGCAGAGGTGGATCAACCGGGTCAGCATCAGCCCCCCCCTGGCTCCTCGACGTCACAGCAGCCGGCGCCGATGCTCCCCGGCACCATCTCGGTGCGCAGCAGCACCGCGCCGGTGGTGACCACCTCGTCGCCGGCGCTCACCTCGCCCTCCACCTGGACCACCTCGCCGCTGCCGGTGCGCTGCACCACCTTCGGGCTGAACACCCCGGGGGCGGTGCGCACGAAGACCACCTCCTGATCCTCCACTCGCTGGACGGAGGCCCGCGGCACCGACACCGCCTCACGCGGCGCGCCGGCCTCGATGACCGCGCGGGCGAACTGGTTCGCCCGGAGCGCGCCGTCATCGTTGGGCACGACGATGCGGGCAGCGACGGCGCGCGTTCGTGGGTTCACCTCCGCCGCGACCCACGACACCTTGCCCTCGCGCGCGGAGTCTCCGGAGCCGTCGACGCTAACCTGCGCCTTCTGGCCCACGGCGATGCGCGCGGCCGCCGCCTCGGGCACATCGCACATCACCCACATGACCGAGCGGTCGGCGATGGTCGCCAGCGCCAGCTCCTCGGTGGCCAGAACCCCCACCACCGCGGGCCGGCGCACCACGGTGCCGGACAGCGGCGCCCTGAGGGTCACGCGGCCCGTGGGGGCTGCGGCCTGCGCGCCGGCGACCCGCAGGGTGGCGCGCGCCTGGCGAGCCCGGGCCCGGGCCCGGGCCAGCTCCTGCTCTGCCAGCTCCACCGTGCGCGCGGCGGCGATGCCCTCGGCGCGCAGCCCCCGCTGGCGCTGGAGGTTGGCGGTGGCGGTGCGCACCCGGGCCACGGCGCGCTGCAGCGCCCCCTGGGCCTCGCCGGCGCGGGTGCTCTCCAGATCGAACAGCGCTGCGCCCTTCTTCACGTCGGCGCCCAGGGCCACGCGGACCCGCCGGACGATGCCGGGGATGGCCGAGCGCACCTCGGCCACGCGGTCGCGGTTGAAGCTGACCCGGGCGGTGCACTGCACCCGGGGCGCGGCGCTCGCGAGGCGGGCCTTGACCGTCTGGATGCCGGCAGCCTCTTCCATGGCCACCGAGGCGAGCCGCACGGCGCTCTCGTCGTCCCCGGCCTCCGCCGCTGGCTCGGCCGCGGCCTTCGGGTTGCAGCGGGGACAGATCGACTCGGGCAGCTGGTGCTCGGCGCACCAGTCCCCGGACGCCTTGTACCCCGCCACCAGCGACGGGTTGCAGATGGTGCACTTGGACTCGGGCACCCCGTGGCCCTTGCACCAGTCCTTGACCGGCGCGGCCGCTGGCTCGGCCGCGGCCTTCGGGTTGCAGCGGGGACAGATCGACTCGGGCAGCTGGTGCTCGGCGCACCAGTCCCCGGACGCCTTGTACCCCGCCACCAGCGACGGGTTGCAGATGGTGCACTTGGACTCGGGTACGCCGTGGCCCTTGCACCAGTCCTTGACCGGCGCGGCCGCAGCTCGCGCGGGGGCGGATCTGGCCTTGCCGCGGGCCTCCGCGGCGGGGGCCTGACCGGGTTGTTTCGAACTGTTCTTGTCCTGGCAGCTCGTCGCGGCGAGCGCGAGCACCAGCAGGGACCTGGCGAGGAGTGACCGCATGGGCACCTCTCCTTCATTCACGAGGGTGAGTGAAACGCCGGGCTGGCAGGTCGGGCGCGAGGCGCATGCGCCCCGCACCGGTGGCCTTCGCCAGCCACGACGACATCGTCACGGATCAGACGATGGAGGTTCTCGGCGGCCTGAATACGCGCGAGCGCGTGACGGAGGGTGGGTCTTCCTGGGTGAAGATGGCCCGCTCATGATGTCGGGTCATGTCAAGCGCGGGCGGGGGTGGCGGCAGCGCGGCTGCGCGGACCCCCGGACAGCAATCACAGTCGGTGCAGTTGGGCGGGCAGGTCCCGGTGGGCTCCTCGTCTCCGGGGTCGCCCTCGGGGTCGAGGTCCCGGGTCGTGTCCTTGCCATCGGCGATGCCATCGCAGGGGCAGCCGCAGTCGGACGGGCCGGCGGCGACGCTGTCCAGGGCCTCCACCAGGGCGGAGCCATGCCCCACCTGCAGACACACCAGCGTGGCGAGCACCAGCGGCCAGGCCCTGATCAAGGAGCTGTGGAGTACGCGTCCCATGCAAACCTAACAATATCCTCCCGGGCGTTTCAGTCAACGCCGTCTCGCCAGTCAGCGCACCCGGAGCCGGCCGTCACCGGCCCGGTGGTAGTCCTTGTCCCGGCCGCCGAGGTCGCCGCAGCCGGGCTTCGCGCCGCGCGCGAATGGTGAGACCATGAAGCGCAAGTTCACCAACAGCGCGTGGTTCCCCGTGGTCAAGACTGTCCTGTGGCTCAACAAGCTCCCCCTGCCGCTGCGGCTGCTGCTCACGGCCGCCCTGGCGGCGGCGGGAGGGGGCCTCATCGCCCTCGGTGCGGAGGAAGGGCTCGGCCCGATCATCGGCCTCGGCTGCCTAGCCCTGGGTGGGGCGCTGGCCACCGTGGTGCTGACCATCGCGCCCCTCTTTCGCCGGCTCGGCAGCGCGGCCCTGAGCGCGTGGCGCACCAGGCCTCGCGCGCGGCTGGCAGCGATCCTCCTGGGCGGAGGCCTCCTGCTGCTCGGCGGGGTCGCCGCCTGGCAGAAGCTCGCCTGGCAGGACATCGAGCGGCTGTGCGAGCAGGCCCGGCGGGCGCCCACCCTCGAGGCGCGGCTGGCTGCACTCGCCGAGGCCCGGGGTGCCATGGACGGCGCGCTGCTGTTCATCCCACCAGGCATGCTGGACGAGTACGCCGATCGGCGCTGCAGAGGCGCCGCGCGGGAGCTGCGCGCGCTCACGCATGATCAGCGGTGTCCGACGCGCCCGCTGCTGGGCCACCCGTGCAGCTGCGGCGATCACCTCTGGTCCGGCGCCAGCAACGCGGCCCCGGGGTCAGCGCGCCTGTGCTGCCTGGGCACGGGGCAGGGCGCGCGCCTGCGACGCTGCTATCGGTAGCGGCGGCGTTGCTTCATCAGCAGCTCGCCACGCCGGCGCGCTACTGCTCGGCCTCCACCATCGTGGGTAGAGCCCGCCGCGCGCTCGGGAAGTAGAACGAGTTGCCCCATGCGCCGTAGCCGCGGCTGGTCACGCCGTGGCGCACTGTGCCGACAAAGGCGCTCTGCCGGCCGCTCCCCTCGAGGACCACCATCCCTCCACGGCGCGGGTGGATGAGGCCAGCGTGCACCGCCGCGCCGCAGATTGAAGAGTCACCGGTGTACGGGTTGTTGCCCCACACCATGCCGGGGCGTCCGCCGGCAGGGCAGCGCACCTTCAGGGTCTGACCGGCGCCCGCGCCGAGCTGACTGGCGGTGGTGTTCCAGCGGATGACCCCCGGGTCCCGGGGCGGAGCCGGCAAGGCGGGCAGGGCGCGGTTGGCCGCAGGGAAGAAGAACGAGCTGCCCCAGCTGCCGTAGCTGCGGCTGGTCACGCCGTTACGGTGGTTGCCGCCATAGGACGACCGGCCTGCCGCCACCTCCAGCACAACGGCGCCGCCGCTGACCAGGGTGATGAGGCCGGCGTGCACCGCCGCCGTGCAGATGGACGTGTCGCTGGTGTACGGGTTGTTGCCCCACACCGATCCGGGGGCGCCGCCGGCCGGGCAATTGAACGAGAACCGCTCACCCGCCTGGTCCTTCAGCTCGTTGATGGTGGTGCTCCAGGTGGTGGCGTCGGGATCGGGCGGTGGCCGGCGTTGAGCTGGCAGCCCAATCAGCGCCGCCGGGAAGCTGAAGCTCCCCTCCCGGGTGGTGTAGCTGGCGCTGCTCACGCCGTTGCGGTAGTTGCCGGTGTAGGTCCGCTTGCTGAAGCGGACCTTGACGCGCACCGACCCGCCATCCTTGACCGTGATCAGGCCGGCGTGCACGGCCGCGCTGCACACCGAGCTGTCGATGGTGTAGGGGTTGTTGCCCCACACCCGATACAGGTGCCCGCCCGGCGGGCAAACAACCGGCGCGGTCTGGCCACTGCGGGTCTCCAGGCTCGCAGCGGTGAGTCGCCAGGCCGGGTTGTGATGATCCGGCCTGGGGCACGCCTCACCGGTTGAAGGCACGAGCAGCAACGCGGCCATGATCGGTGTAGCCCAACTCGAGTATCTCATCGCGACCTCCTGCTGATTTGTATACGTCCGGAGCGGGCGCAGGTTCTACGCGGAAGGCCGCTGCCGACTGTCGACCTTCGATCAATCGAGCCGAATCTTCAGCCCCATGGCGTTCTTCATCTCCAGTAGAGCCTCGGCGTTGCCTCTGGCGTCGTCCACGGGGTGATGGGTGTGCCGCGTCTTGCGCAGGTGCTTGAAGTTCTTGAAGGTGCTCTTGACGAGCCCCTTGTACAGCGACCCCAGGTTCTGGGAGCTGTATCCGAACGGGTTGCGGCCGATGAAGTGGTGGAAATACCAGTTGATGAACTGCCAGTCGAAGCCGTTGTTGTCCGCGATGAAGAACAGCTTGCCGGCGCACTCGTCAGCGAGCCAGGCCGCGAACCGCTCCATCACCTCCCCTGGGTCGTCGAACTCGAGGGTCTCCTCACGGGAGAAGCCGCTCACCTTCAGCGCCTCGGGGATCCACTGCTCGGAGATGGGCCGGAGCTTGCCGTAGAAGGACCGCGCCAGCCCGGGCTCGACGATGACCGCCCCGAAACAGACCATCGAATAGTCCCCCGGGATGGGCCCATCCGCCTCGATATCAACCATCACGTAGCTCATGCAGGCATCACAGCACAGAGCGGCCTGTGTCGCCAGGGCATGAACCGGGCGGCCGTACCCTCGATCCGACGCGCGTGTCCGCCACGCGCCACATCCTCCAGCGCGGTTGTTCGTCATGGTCCCGTCGCTGCGCGTGGGACCCGACCGGCAGATATCGGCACTACATTTACATGACAAGACTTGGTGTTCTGACAGGTTTCCTCGCGGTCCTCATCATCTTCCCGGGCTGCAGCGATGGCGGCAACGGCAACGGCAACGGGGACGGAGGAGCTGGCCTCGATCAGTCGGCGAGCGGCGCCCTGACCATGGAGCAGCTGATCAGCGGCTGCCTGCGCGCCAGCGCCTGCGGCGTCAAGACCTACCCGTACCTTGGCAACTGCCTGGACGCCTACCTCGACCTCTTCCGGTCTCAGGGGCTGGCGCCGATCTACGACCAGATCTACGCCTGCGTGAACACCGCAAAGGGGGACTGCGACGCGGTGACAAAGTGCTTTCGGCGAGGCGCCGCTTGCGACAAGGACTCAAAGGCCTCCTGTGACGGCACCGTGGCCATCTCGTGCGACCTCATCGACCAGCGCTTTTACGGCGTCGACTGTTCCCACGCGGGGCTCAAGTGCGCGGTGCCCAGCGGCAACAAGAGCTCGGCGGCCTGCACCCCTGGCGCCTGCGACAACTCCTTCCAGAACAAGTGCGACGGCAGCAAGCTGCTCACTTGCTCCTACGGCGTCATCGAATCCACGCCCTGCGGCGTCCTCGGCATGGGGTGCGGCTACTACGGCTGGAAGAGCAAATCCCACGCCTGCCAGGGTGGCACCGCCAACAAGTGCAGCACCTACGGCAAGTGGAAGTTCCAGTCGGTGTGCGATGGGGATACCGCGGTGACCTGCGTGCACGGCAAGCAACACAGGGCGGACTGCAGCAAGCTGATCCACCGCAAGACGGGGTGCAACGGGGGCACCTGCGTGGCCAGCAGCAGCCAGTGCACAAGCAACATGAACCGCTGCGCTGGCGACAAGCTGGAGTCCTGCCTGGATGGCAAGTGGAAGCAGTTCGACTGCACCACGCTGGGCCTGGGACCGTGCAAGCCTGGCAAGACCATTGGGGCCAACTGCTCCAGGCCGAGCAAATGACCAGGCGCTGTCGAATCGCCAACAGATCTGTCCAGGAATAATCAACCGCTCAATCGTGGGGAGCGCAGCCTGGCTGCGCCCAGACATGGGATCCAGCGAATAAAACCGCCCAATTCTGACCTGTTACGTGGGGCAAGCCGCCCGGCGGAACAAACCGGACCGCGCCTTGCATTTCACGGGACCACAGACCGAGGACCCGTGACCGATGACCCGAGCCCCCACCGTGATGTCGAGCCTGGCCGCGTTGATGGTCACCCTGTGGGCCGGCCCCGGGCAAGCGCGGCACGCCCAGCAGAGCGACGGCGAGGCCCCCCCCACATCGAAGCCAATCGCTGCCCCGGCTGCGAGGGTGGAGCAGGGGTCTGACAGCTCCTGGCAGGTGCGACTGGAGGCCCTCGGGGGATACGGCGGCGTGACCAACCTGGGCGCCTCTGTGGGCGGCGTCAGGGTTCACGGCCCGGTGGTGGGCGCAGCCATGGCGGTGACATGGTCCATAAGTGATGGAATCCGCGGAGGCGTCCGGCTCGGGTGCGTGATGGGCTGGGGTTTGGCCGGCGAGTCCTTTCAGCGCGATGAATCGGGCGCCCCGGCGAGGACCGACGCTTACGGTGTGTCCGCGGCGTTCCAGGGCGAAGTCCACGGCCGCTGGCTCACCTTCCGCTTCGCGCCCGGCCTCGGCGTCCTGCACATGAACACCGACGAGGAGCCTTCGCGTGAATATCCCGGGGCCGTCACCTACGACCTCACGATGCCCGAGCTGACCCTCTCCCTCGGCCTGGAGCTGAACCTCCACCGGCATGTGGCCCTCACCCTCTCCGTGGAGGCCGGCTCTCTGCTGGTGCAAACCCGTGGGAGCGCGCAGGGCGGGGTGGTGGTTCGGTTCTGAAGCATGGCCGCCGGGATCAGATGCTCTCCTGCACAAACTGATAGACCGGCAGCAATGCCTGGATCAGCTTCGGGTCCATGTACCGGTTGATCATGTCGTTGAAGTAGAACGACAGCGGCGCCTTCCACTCGGCCTGGCCCAGGGTGAACTGGACCTCCCGGATGACCTCCATCGCGGCGCCCGGGCCGCTGGCCGAATAGTTCTTGAACCCGATCATCCTGTTGGAGGCGTCGTACAGGTACGAGATCTTGCTCCTGTAGGTGACGCCCGGAGAGGATCCCTTGCCGGAGCTCGAGATGTCAGTGAGGTATCCCTGCGCGCTGTAGGTGTAGTGGTCGGTGGAGTGGTCGGTCCATTTCGACTTGATGAACCGCCGCTCCTTGCAGCTGGTGATCTTGCCGCCGGAGACGACACAGTTCGTATCGGAGTGCCGGATCCACGCGCTGTTCGCCGCATCCCAGGTGTACTGGCGGTGGGTCGCCGAGGTCTCGGTGTGGCGGTAGCTCTGCTTCACCCCGGACGCCACTGTGCCTCCCTTCTTGTAGGTAAAATTCTCAACATCCACGCCGTCGTCGTCGGGGTAGCGATAGGTTGCCCGCTTGATGAGGACCGCCTTGCTCGCGCCGGTGGCCTGGTGAGTGACCATCTCCCCCATTCGCCCCTTGCCATCGTAGGTCACCCTGTCGGTGGTGACGGCCACGGTCCCGTTGTAGGGAAAATCGTCGAGCTTGATGACCCGGGGGTAGCAGGTCGGCAGGTTCTGGTAGGAGATGGTCGCCGACTGATTGGCCCCGGCCCTGGTGACCTCGACCTTCGTGGCGTCCAGGCAGCCAGCGGCGGAGTAGGAGCGGCTGTAGGTGGTGGTGTCGGTCCCCATATGCGCCACCGCCCTGATGATCTGTGGATGAGGCGCCACCTCTCCTGCGAAGACTCCCACCGCGCGGTCGCCGCAACCGGCCAGGCACTGCACGGCGCAGAGCCAAAATACCGGCATCATGTGACGGACTGAGCAATTCATGGACGCACCTCGGATCCTTTTGGCAATGCATGATAGTTGATTTCAGCCGCCAGCGGCGGCAGGTCTGCTGGCCAGCGGACCGGATACCGTGATGTGATGGCATCATGGCGTCAACACACACAGCGAGAGGTGAAAGCATGCGCTGGAAAGGCATGAGGGCGGCCTGCGCCCTGGCCCTGTGCATGGGGCTGAGCTGCGGGGGTGAGTTCTCCAACAATGGCGAGGTGCCGGTGGACACCGGCGCAGCCGACGCGTTGCTGGCAGACGGGGTCGGTGTCGACGGGCCGCTGCCCGGCGTCATCGAGCTGGTCTCGGGTGGCATCACGTCCCTGGGCGGGGTGACCGCCACCGAGACCAAGCTGGAGAAGAAACCGGATTTTGAGATCACCGACGACGGGTTCGAGTACGCCGGTGTCCACGGCGACCAGTGCACCAAGGACGGCGCGCTGTGTATCACCGAAGGAGGGTTCGCCCCATGAAGCGGTCCTGGAAAATGTTCACCCTGACAGCGCTCCTCGCGCTGGCCATCCTGTCCGGGCCTGCCCTGATGCGCACCGTACGCGCCAAGGGGATCCCCCAGAAAGAGCCGATGTACTACTCCGGCATGCTCAAGGCCGGCGGCAAGGCCATCAACGGCCAGGAGCTCAACATCGGCGTCTCGTTCTGGAGCAGCGAGACCCAGACCGACGCCACCACCTACCGGGTCTGCTCCTCGGAGAAGAAGACCAAGCCGGTGCAGGGGCGCTTCCGCGTGCCGCTGTCCGACACCTGCACGGCCGCCGTGCAGAAGACCCCCGACCTGTGGGTGGAGGTGGTGGTGGACGGCAAGAAGCTGACCCCCCGGCGCAAGATCGGGGCGGTGCCTTTCGCCGTGGAGGCGATGAACCCGGGCCCCAAGGGCGACACCGGCGCCGCCGGTCCCCAGGGGGCAGCAGGGGCGCAGGGCCCCAAGGGCGACACCGGCGCGGCTGGCGCGACCGGCCCCCAGGGTCCCAAGGGTGACACCGGCGCAACGGGAACCCAGGGGCCGGTGGGTCCCAAGGGTGACACCGGCGCGACGGGGGCCCAGGGACCCAAGGGGGATACGGGCGCCACGGGGACCCAGGGGCCGGTGGGCCCCAAGGGCGACACAGGTGCCACGGGGCCGCAGGGGGCCAAGGGCGATCCCGGCGCGACAGGACCGAAGGGTGACACCGGCGCGACAGGGCCCCAGGGGCCCACAGGAAAGCAGGGGCCCAAGGGCGACACCGGCGCCGCCGGGCCCAAGGGCAACACCGGCGCCACGGGCACCCAGGGGCCGGCTGGACCGAAGGGCGCCAAGGGCGACACCGGCTCTGCAGGCCCCACCGGCGCGACAGGATCCCAGGGACCGGTGGGACCCAAGGGCGCCACCGGCGCGACGGGACCCAAGGGACCCAAGGGCAACACCGGCGCGACGGGCCCCCAGGGGCCAGCCGGACCCACGGCATGGCTGCCGGGGAAATACTGCATCTTCCGCAACGGCGGGTCCTGCCCCGGCGGCTTCTACAACGACGAGATCCGCCTGGAGCTGGGCACCCACGGCCACGACATGTGCCCGGGCGACCAGAAAGCCGGCGACAGCACCTTCATCGGCGCTGGCTACTGCTCGGTGCGCATGAGGCTGTGCTGCAAGTAGGGCAGGGCAGGGCATGCCACTGCCCTGACGTCTGAGGGCCGAGCGGGGCAACAGCGACGAACGCGCCGCGACCTGCCTGCTGCTCCTGGGGGCAATGGTCTCCTTCGCTGCCGGCACCGGCCAGGAACCCAGGGGGCTGTCCGCCTGAGGGGGCATGACCCGGGCTGGGTGGACCACCAGCGGCTGGCCTGCAGGTCGCTGGCAGGCGTATCAGCCCTCACCCGTCCGGGTCGTAGCGCCAGATCTTTCGGGAGATCCAAAACGCGAAACAGAAGCCGCTGGCCAGGGCCCCGATGCCGATGGCCAGGTGGACCCACCGGTTCATGATGCCGACGGCCACGAGACCCAGGCGGATGGGATCCCACAGGTGCACGCCGATGATCATCAGCGTGGGAAAGAGGAAGAAGATGATCAGCCCCTTGACGATGCGGTTGTCTGCTCCCGTTCCATCCGACATGCGCCCCTCCTTTGCCTGGCTGGGAGCGTAACACTGCGACCCGCCAGGGCGCAGCGCAATCCGCGCCCGCCAGCAGTGCCACCAGCATTGGGCGCGATGCGCTGCCCTTGACTGACCGCCATCCGTGCACACCTTTTCTGTGCAAAGCACAGGGGCGGAGTGAAGGAGATGATCAGGGACGACAGACTACAGCAGGCGCCACCCACGCCGGATCATCGCGACGAACGAATCCGCGAGCTCGAGGAGCAGCTCGAGCAGGCGCGCGCTGCAGAGGCGCGCATGCTGCGGGAGTTCCGCAACTACCGCCGCCACGCCGAGGCAGACCTCGCCCAGGCGGAGCGCAAAACTCGAGCCGAGCTGCTGGGCGGCCTGGGCAGCGTCGTGCAGGCGCTGGAGCATGCGGGCGCCGCCGCGCAGACGGATCCAGCAGCGGTCAAGGAGGGGATCGTCCTGGTGGCCAGGGGGCTGCGGCAGCTATTCCAGCGGCACGGGCTGTCGCGCATCCCCACCCGGGGCGAGCCGTTCGACCCGACGATCCACGAAGCAGTGCTCGCCGAACGGGTCGACGGATTCGGGCGCGGCACC
>CAZEFW010000121.1:0-24807 GCA_964511535.1 uncultured Myxococcales bacterium
CGGCGGGTGCGGTATGGGGCGGCCGCCCCCCGGGGGGGGGGGTTGGGGGGGGCCCCCCCCCGGGCCCGGGGCGGGGGGGGGGGGCCGCCGCCCGCGCCGCCGCCGCCGCCGTTGGCCGCCAGCTGGCCGCTGACGCTCACCAGCGGCGCCTCCAGCAGGATGGCGCCGCCCGCGCCGCCGCCGCCGCCCCCGCCGCTCTGGTTGGAGCCGCTGCCGCCCCCGCCCGGCATGGTGATGGTGCCGCCAACGGCGATGGTTGCCTGGGCCGAGATCTGCACCGCGCCGCCACCCCCGCCGCCGTCGCCCGCGGCCATGCTGGGGCCGCCGCCCCCTGCCCCGCCGCCGCAGCCACCAAACAGCGGGCTCAGGGTGGCCGGACCGTTGGCCTTGCCGCTGGTGCCGCCAGGGGCCTTGCTGTAGGGCGTGCCACCGCTGCCGCCGGACTTGCCCCGCGCTCCACCGCCGCCCCCGCCGACATAGACGCTGAAGTTCCCGCCGCCCTGGCCCGCGCCCTTGTGGCACGCGGCGCCGGGGTTGCCGTTGGCTGCGCCGCCGGCGGACCCGCCGGGCGCCGGGGTGGGGCCAACGGGGAACGCGTACAGCGTGCCCTTGATGCTGACTCCTGTCTTGCTGTAGATCACCAGCGGGCGCGCGCCCGTGATCTTCAGGTATGCGCCCGCGGCGACGCTCAGGCCGTTAAACCCCACCACGGAGAGCTTCGGGAACCCGGTCTTCTGGCTCACGGTGCCCCAGTAGATCCCGTTGACCAGGCCCGGCTTGTTGGCCGGCCTCAGCACCTTACTCCCGAGCTGGACCTCGCCCGTGGACGTGTCGATCTCGAGCTCTTCCGACTTGGCGACTGCTAGGCCGATCAGCTTGAGCGCGTGCACCGGCTTGGCGTCGAAGTTGGAGGTCACTATCAGGTAGCAGCGGTTTTCGGGCTTGTTGCAGCCAAAGGTGCACGAGAGCTTTGCGCAGGGCGGCGCGGTGTCGGGCGGCGGTTTGAGGTCGGGCGGCGGCTTGAGGTCGGGCCACGGCTTGCTGTCAGTCCCCGGCTTCTGGTCCGGCTTCGGCCCCCGGTCGCGCAGACCCGTCGCGTCCCCGAGCGGCCTGTGATCGGCCTTCGGCTTGCTGTCGCGCGCCACCCCGGGGCGGTCCGCGACCGGGCCGTCCGTCGCCCGGCTGTCGCCTCCAGCGTCCAGTGCGGCGCCCCCCTGGTCGCCCCGGGTTCGGCTCAGGTCATGGGGGCAGCCGGCAACCAGGAGCCCCAGCGTGGCGACAGAGAGCAGGAGCGAGGGGCGAAGCATGGCCCCATCATACTGCAACGGTCAGGGTGGGTCATGGAGCGCGCCAGAGGCGGGTGGCGCTCAGAGCACCTTGGAGCTGGCCGGGCAACCGAAGATGATGCGCACCTTGCCGGCGGAGGCGCCCTTGAGCGCGGTGCAGGCGCTGCCCTTGAGGGTCACGGTGTTGTTGGCCGCGCTGTAGGACCAGCCGTCAGCGGCCGCCCGGTTCAGCGCCTTGCCGTTGAGCAGCACGTAGATGCGCAGGTGATCCGGCGGCTTGTTGGCCAGGGCGATGGTGCAGCTCACCAGCGAGGAGCTGATGGAGGCCAGCACCTTGCCCAGGTCCGTGGCGTTGCTCGCCTTGTAGTACCGGTGGCTCGGGTCCTTGGGGTTGTTGGTGCCGCCGGCCTTGGCCACGGCGTCGAGGGTGGCGGGCGTGACGCCGGAGCCGAAGCCCACCACATGCACCGGCACGCCGGCCTTGTACAGCTTGGCCGCCTCTGACGCCACGCTGGAGCTGCCCTTGTTGCAGTTGGGCTTGCCGTCGGTGATGAGCACCACGGCGCCCTTGCGGGCCGCGCCGGCTGCGTCGTTGGGATCTTTGTACCAGCCCTTGCTGTGCACGGTGGCCAGGGCCTCGGCCATGGGCGTGGCGCCGCCCGGGGTCAGGCTGGTGTACGCCGCGCGGACCTTGGAGTGGCTGTGCTGGCCCATGCCCAGGGTCCTGGTGGGTGCCGCGCAGCTGTCGCCCTTGCCCGGGAAGTAGGCGAAGCCGAACTGCAGCTTGTCCCAGTAGTCCTTGGCCAGCCGGTCCAGGGCGACCTTGGCCTGGGTCATCTTGCTGTCGCTCTGCATGCTGCCCGACTTGTCCAGCAGCAAGAAGATGTTGGCCCGAAGCTGGGAGAACTTGGCGTCGACGATGCCGCACATCTTCTTGGGCGGGTCCGCGTCGCAGACATCACCCTTGCCGTCATTGTCGTGGTCGGTCTGGAACATGTCCGGGATCTTGGGGCAGTTGTCACACAGGTCGCCGTGGTTGTCCTTGTCCGTGTCCTTCTGGTCCGGGTTGGCCACGGCCCAGCAGTTGTCGTCGGCGTCCACGATGCCGTCGCCGTCCGTGTCGGTCTGGCCTCCGCCGTCAGCGTAAGAGACCGTGCCCGCGTCAGCCGCGGGGCTGGTGGTCTGTTCTGGTTCTGGATCATCTCCGCAGGCGATGGCGAGCACCCCCAGGGCAATCAAAGGCAAGTAGCGAAATCTCATGAGCAATCCTCCTCGTCCGCTGGCGCCACGCTTCCCCGGGCAGAACGCCTTGTCTAATTTTGGTAACCTCAACTACTTTATTTTGTCCGGGAGTAAGCCGTTGTCAATGGGTGTTCTCGGATTAATTAGCCGCGCCTAACGCACAAATTCCACCAATTCGATGTGATTTAAATATCCGAAAAAACAACGAAACTATGGTTAGAGTGCTGGCTCCATTCATATGTAGGGATATTGAGATATGGAAATATCCTCTTGGAGATCAAACAGATGAGCGACCTCACCAGACGACAGTTCATCAAGATCAGCGCGGCGGGCAGCGGCGCGGCGGCCCTGGCCGGCGGCCTGGCCCTCACCTCCGGGCGTCCAGCCGAGGGCGCGGTGGCGGATCCGGCAACAGAGGGCGACAAGGTGATCCCCACCTTCTGCGAGCTCTGCTTCTGGAAATGTGGGGTGCTGGCCCATGTGCGGGACGGCCGGGTGACCAAGCTCACCGGCAACCCGGACCACCCGCTGTCCAACGGGCGGCTCTGCCCCCGCGGCACCGGCGGCCACGGCCTGCTCTATGATCCGGACCGGCTCAAAAAGCCCCTGCTGCGGGCCAAGAAGCGCGGCCAGGATGTGTTCCAGGAGGTCTCCTGGGACACTGCGCTGGACCGGGTGTCCGAGGGCATGCTCGCCATCCGCAAGAAGTACGGCCCCGAGGCGCTGGCCCTGTTCACCCACGGCTACGGCGGCTCCTGGTTCAAGCACCTGTTCAAGGCGTACGGTTCGCGCAACATCGCCGCGCCGTCCTATGCCCAGTGCCGCGGCCCGCGCGAGGTGGGCTTCTACCTCACCTTCGGCCAGGGCATCGGCTCGCCCGAGGCGGTGGACACGCGCAACGCCCGGGTGATCACCCTCATCGGCAACCACCTGGGCGAGAACATGCACAACACCCATGTGCAGGACCTGGCCCACGCCCTGGACCGGGGCGCCGGGCTGGTGGTGGTGGACCCGCGCTACTCCACCGCGGCGGGCAAGGCCAGGTACTGGCTGCCCATCAAGCCGGGCACGGACATCGCCCTGCTGCTGGCCTGGATGAACGTCATCATCACCGAGGGGCTGTACGACAGGGAGTACATCGGCAAGTACGCGGTGGGCTTCGACAAGCTCAAGGCCCACGTGGCGGCCAAGACGCCCGAGTGGGCCTACCCCCTGACCGGGCTCAAGCCCCAGCTGATCCGAGACAGCGCGCGGTTCATCGCCTCGGCGCGGCCGGCGTCGCTGGTGCACCCGGGGCGGCGCACCACCTGGTACGGCGACGACACCCAGCGCGAGCGGGCCAAGGCCATGCTCGCCGCGCTGCTCGGGTCGTGGGGCCGCCAGGGCGGCTACCTGCTGCCGTCGAGCGTGGAGGTGCCGAAGTTCCCGTACACCAAGTACGCCTACAAGCCGAAAGAGGTGCGCGACCGGGTGGAGCCGAGCCTCTACCCGCTGGCCGACGAGGTCATCGCGTCGGGCATGTGCGACGCCACCATCCCGGGCAAGGCGAAGAACCCCATCAAGGGCTGGTTCGTATACGGCACCAACCTGATGCAGTCGCTGCCCGACCCGCGCCAGACGGTCAAGGCGATCCAGGCGCTGGACCTGATGGTGGCCGTGGACGTGCTGCCCGCGGAGATCACGGGCTGGGCCGACGTGGTGCTGCCCGAGTCGACCTACCTGGAGCGGTGCGACGACCTGTGGACGCCGGCTTATCGGGAGCCGTTCGTGGCGGTGCGCCAGCCGGTGGTGGAGCCGATGTACGACTCCAAGCCGGGCTGGTGGATCGCCCGTGAGCTGGGCCACCGCCTGGGGCTCGAGGACTACTTCCCCTGGAAGGACAGCAAGGAGTACGCCAAGCACCGGGTCAAGGCCGCGGGGCTGTCGTGCGACGAGCTGATGGAAAAGGGCGTGATCCTCGGCGACCAGGGGCCCACCACCGAGGAGGAGGGGCTGGCGCTGTCCTTCGATACGCCGAGCAAGAAGATCGAGCTGTACAGCGACCAGCTGGAGGCGGCGGGCTTCCACCCGATGCCCGAGTTCACCGCGCCGGAGGAGCCGCCCGACGGGCACTTCCGGCTGCTGTTCGGCCGCCACCCGGTGCACACCTTCGGGCGCACCACCAACAACCGCTTCCTGTCGACCATCTTCGACGAGAACGAGGTGTGGCTCAACGCCGACGCCGCACGGGGGCTGAGCGGGTTCGAGGGCAAGCCGCTGACGACCGGCGACCGGGTGGTGCTGGTCAACCAGGACAACGTCCGCAGCGAGCCGGTGCGGGTCAAGCTGACCCAGCGCATCCGCGGCGACGCGGTCTACATGGTGCACGGCTACGGCCGCACGGCAAAGGGGCTGAAGTTCGCCCGGGGACGGGGCGCGTCGGACAGCGATCTGGTGACCCGCTACAAGGTGGACCCGGTCATGGGGGGCACGGGCATGAACGTCAACTTCGTCCGCATCGAGCGGGCGACCCAGAAGGGAGCTTGAGGCCATGCCGAACAAAAAGAAGCGATACGCCATGAGCATGGACCCGCGCCGCTGCGTGGGGTGCAACGCCTGCGTGCTGGCGTGCAAGGCCGAAAACGACCTGCCGGAGCAGGGGTTCCGAGACTGGATCGTCACCGAGACCCGGGGGCGCTTCCCGCACCTGTCGCAGGAGATCCGCTCCGAGCGGTGCAACCACTGCGACAACACGCCCTGCGTGTCGGCCTGCCCCACCGGGGCGAGCCACATCAACGAGGGCGGCGCGGTCATCGTGGACAAGCGCAAGTGCACCGGCTGCAAGGCGTGCATGGCCGCCTGCCCCTACGACGCGCGCTACATCCACCCCGAGGGGTACGCCGACAAGTGCACCTTCTGCCTGCACCGGGTCAAGCAGGGCAAGGACACGGCGTGCGTGGAGGTGTGCCCCACCCACGCGCTGGTGTTCGGCGATGCCAACGACCCGAACAGCGAGATCAGCAAGCTGCTGCGGCGGCGGCAGAGCAAGGTGAGCAAGCCCGAGACCGGGCTGAAGCCGAACCTCCACTTCCTGACCTGACGAGGACGGACCGATGGATAGAGCAGAAAAGTTCTGGAATCCCTACGTGGCCGGCGTCGCGCTGGGGCTGGTGCTGCTGACCACCCTGGTGCTCATGGGCAAGGGCCTGGGCGCCAGCGGCGCGGCCAACCGGCTGGGTGTGTCTGCCATCAACGTGGTGGCGCCGTTTCACGTGGACAGCACGCCGGCCATGGCGGCGCTCAAGGCCGAGGGGCGCTCGCCGCTGGACAACTGGCTGGTGTTCGAGGTGCTCGGGGTGGTGCTGGGCGGCGCGGTGGGGGCTTACTCCGCCGGGCGCATGCGGCGCAAGGTGATCCGCGGGCCGCGGGTGACCGTTCCGCACCGGCTGGTGATGGCGCTCAGCGGGGGGATCATCATGGGCATCGCCGCGCGGCTGGCGCGGGGGTGCACCTCGGGGCAGGCCCTGAGCGGGGGCGCCCTGATGTCGGCGGGCAGCTTCGTATTCATGTTCGCCGTGTTCGGCGGGGCGTACGCCCTGGCCTACTTCCTGCGCAAGGAGTGGAACTGATGCTGCCCATAGAGACCCTGCTGGTTGAGTACCGTGAGCTCGGGCTGGTGGCGGCCGTGTTCATCGGCTTCGGCTTCGGCTTCGTGCTGGAGCGGGCCGGCTTCGGCCGGGCCGACAAGCTGGCCGCGCAGTTCTACCTGCACGACATGACCGTGTTCAAGGTGATGTTCAGCGCCATCATCACCGCCATGCTCGGGGTGACCATTCTGAGCGGGCTGGGCCTCGCCGACATCAAGCTGATCAGCGAGTCGGCGGTGAGCTACACCTACCTGTGGCCCCAGCTGGTGGGGGGCCTGCTGCTGGGGGTGGGCTTCATCGTCAGCGGCTACTGCCCGGGCACCTCGGCGGTGGCCATGTCGTCTGGCAACGTCGACGCGCTGTTCACCTTCGGCGGCGTGATCATCGGGTCGGTGGTGTACAACGAGGCCTTCCCGCTGCTGCAGTCGTTCCACAACAGCGGCGAGCTGGGGCACCTGTTTTTGTACGACATGCTGGACATGCCGCCGCAGGTGTTGGCGGTGCTGGTGGCGGTGATGGCGGTGGCCATGTTCCTGGGCGCCGAGAAGGTGGAGCGCATCTTCACGGCGCGGCGCAACGGGGGTGAGGCGCCGGAGCCGGCACCGCGCCAGCCGCGGCGGCTGGCCCTGGGCGCGGTGGGGATCATGGCGGTGATGGCGCTGGCCACGCTGGCGGTGCCCACCAGCCCGAGCGCGGCCGAGACGCGGCCGGCGGCGGCGTTTTCGCAGATCGCGCCGGAGCGGCTGGCCACCCGGATCATCGACGAGCCGTGGAGCCTGCGCATCCTGGACTTGCGCTCGCTGGAGCGCTGCCAGAAAGCGCGGGTGCCGGGAGCGGAGTGCGTGCCCTGGGGCGAGGTGGGCAAGCTGGGGCTGCAATACAGCAACGGGGCGCGGGACCTGGTGCTGATTCACCACGCCACCCTGGACCGCGTCCCGGCGGGGGCGAACAAGTACCCGGGCAAGGTGTTCGCGCTGCGGGGCGGCAGCGCCGGGTGGCGGGCCTACGCGCTGAAGCCGCCGAAGTCGCCGGGCGAGGGGGCCACCGAGGCCCAGCGGCAGGCGCACCTGTTCCGGGCTGCGCTGCACAGCGCCATGACCGGGCGCAAGCCGGCCCCGCCGCCCAGAGGCGTAAAGAAGTTCGTGCCCGCGCCGCGCAAGAAGAAGGGCGGCGGCTGCGGCTGAGTCAGGAGATTTGGAGAGACCGATGCACGAGATCGAAATCGTTCGGAACAACCACCTCATCGACCCGGCCATGCATATCTGGGGCTGGGAGATCCCGGTCTACCTCTTCCTGGGCGGGCTCACCGCGGGGCTGATGATCCTGACGCCGCTGCTGTGGAGCCGGACCGAGCCGGAGCAGCGCACGCGCTGGGCCCGGTGGCTGCCCTTCGCCGCGCCGGTGCTGCTGTCGGCGGGCATGCTCGCCCTGTTTTTGGACCTGGAGTACAAGGCCCATGTCTTCCGGTTCTACACGGCCTTCAGGCCGGCTTCGCCCATGTCCTGGGGCTCGTGGATCCTGCTGGGCATCTACCCGGCGACGCTGCTGCTCGGGCTGCTCGGCCTGACCGACGAGGAGACGAAGAAGCTCTGCGGGTGGGGGCCGCTGCGGGCCACCGGGCTGGGCCGGCTGACGGCGTGGGCCCGGGGGCTGGCGCAGGCCTGGCGAGGTCCGCTGCTCTGGTCGAACATCGCCCTCGGCGTGGCGCTGGGCGGCTACACCGGGCTGCTGCTTGGCACCCTGGGCGCCAGGCCCGCCTGGGGCTCCACGGTGCTGGGCCCGCTCTTTCTGGTCTCGGGCATCTCCACCGGCGCCGCGCTGATGATGCTGTTCCCCATGAGCCACCGGGAACATCGCCTGCTGCGTGGCTGGGACCTGGCGGCCATCATGGCGGAGCTGGCCCTCATCGGCGTGTTCCTGCTGGGGCTCTTCACCAGCGGAGCGCAGGGACGGCAGGCCGCCGCCCTGTTCCTGGGAGGCCCCTACACCGCGCTGTTCTGGGCCCTGGTGATCATGGCCGGCCTGGCAGTGCCCCTCGTCATCGAGCTGGTGGAAGGCGCCCGCAAACTACGCCCCACCCGCCTCGCCCCCGCCCTGCTCCTCGCCGGCGGCCTCAGCCTCCGCTGGATCATCGTCCTGGCCGGCCAAGCCTGAGCAAATGCCAGAGTGCCAGAATGCCAGAATGCCAAAATGCCAGAATGAATCGAAATTTCTGGCATTAAAATGTCATATAGGGGGGTCAGACCCCACCACTTGACATTTTATCAGGCAGACGCGCCAATATGTCATATAGGGGGGTCTGACCCCTACACTTGACATTTTATTGGAGGTGTTCGGTCATCCAGGTGACGCCGAATTGGACCAGGTCGGCGGCGTCGATGAGCTCGCTGGCGGCGGCGCCTACGATGCCGGTTTGGGCGCGGCCGGCCTCCAGGTAGTCGGTCAGGATGTCGGCGAAAAAGTCGCGGCCCGGGGTGTAGGGGGGTATGCGGAGGTTGTCGTCCTGGGTGTCCACCACGCGGACGCGCGGGCGGTGTGGGGTGGCCAGCAGGCGGTGGCGCCGCGCGCGGCGCTTGTCCGGGATGGGGCAGAGCCACTCGGCGTGATGCAGCGCCGTGGTGGTGTCCAGGTCAGCCCCCAGGCGCAGCACCTGCCCCCCCTGCTTCACCAGCGCCTCCAGCGGTGAACCCGCGCCGAAGTAGTCGTCCCAGGGCACCTCGGAGACCAACTCGGCAGCCAGGGCCCCCGCCGCGGCGAAGCGCCCCTCCGGGTGGTCGCTCACGAGGGTCCCGGGGCGCTGCCGGAACACCTCCGCCAACATCCCCACCTCGGGATCTGCGGGCGTGGTCCTGGCGTCAAAGGGCTCGGCGTCCACCAGCAACCCGGCCCGCTCCGGCTCTGGCCGCTCGTTGACCCACGCGTGGTCGTCCCTGGCGCCCAGCACCATGAGCATGGTGCCGCCGGGGCCGGCGGCGTCGAGGATGGCCTGGATGACGCCGTCAGCGCCGCCCACCACCGGGCCGACGCTGCGCAGCGAAGCGTGCACCATGAGCAGCGCGCCGGCTTCGACGCCCAGGGCGCGCAGGTCCCGGGCGATGCGCTGGACTGAACGCTCCCTGCTCGGCGGTCCCATGGCAGCAGTGTGCGCCAGGCGGGGCCGTCACACCAGCGGTCAGCGACGAACGCGGCGCAGGGCCACCAGGGCCCACAGGAGGATCAGCAAGGAGGCAGGCGCCAGGGGCCGGCCCGTGGGCCCCGCGTCGCTCACCGCGCACCCCTCGTCGGGCGCCACCTCCTCACCGCCGACCCCGCCGTCCGGCTCCACCGGGATGCTCACCGGCGGCGGCAAGTTCCCGCCTCCGCCCTTGAGGCACCTGCCCTGGACGCACTGCTGGCCTTCGGGACACTCGACGCCCTTGCACAGGTCGATGCAGTCCTTGAGCCGGTCCGGGTCGCAGGGAGGCGGGCAGTCCGGGTCGTCCAGGTAGGTCTTGCCGTCCGGGCAGCAGCCGTCCTTCACCGCCGAGTCCACGGGCGGGGGCGGCTTGACGCATGCCACGTTGCAGCCCGATCCCTTGAGCTGCTCTGGCGCGCACTTGTCCGTCGTATCGCAGTCCGCGGCGGTCTTGCACTTGCCCGGGCCGCTGGTGATGCCCGGGTCGCACGACTCGCCCTTGTCGAGCACGCCGTTGCCGCACACCGCCGGGCAGTCCGCGTCGGTCAGCGAGCTGGCCCCGGGCGGGCAGCAGCCGTCCCCGCTCGCCGCCGCGGTGATGGCCGTGTTGGAGCAGACCCTGGCGCAGAGGATGCCCGAGAAGGCGTCCTTCGTACACGGGTCGCCGTCATCGCAGCTGGCCGGGCAGGCGCCGGGGCTGCCGGCCGGGATCTTGGTGTCGCACTTTTCGCCCTTGTCGATCAGCCCGTTGCCGCAGCAGCTGGCGATGCCGCCGATGGTCTTGAGCGCGCCGTTGAGCTGGGCCGGGCTGCTCGCCTGGAAGTAGCTCTTGGTCCCGCCGGCCGCCGCGATGGCGGACAGCTGCGACGGGCAGACCCCGCTGCCGAAGCCCACCACGAAGGTCTTGATCCCGGCGGCCTTGAGGGTCGCCGCCGCGGCGGTGGCCGACCCGCACCCGTAGGCTGTGCACCCGTCGGTGACCACCACCACGTACTTCGCCCGCTTGGTGGTCAGCCCGTTGAAGTAGGTGCCGGCGCTGCTCAGCGCGCCGCCGATCTCGGTCATGCCCGACGGGTAGGTGGATGAAATGGACGAGATGATGGCCGCGCTCGTCTTCGGCCCGCACCCCACGGCCACGGCGTTGGTGCAGTTGCCGGCGAAGTACATCAGCCCGAACAGCAGGTTGCTGTTGGAGTTCATCATGGCGCTGATGGCGTTCTGGGCGGAGGTCCACTTGCTGCCGCTCATGCTGCCCGACTGGTCCAGCACGATGAGCATGTACGGCGGGTTCTTGCACTTGTACGCAGCCACCGGCGCGGCCACAAACCAGACCAGGGCCAGCAAAAAGGACGCAAGGATCCACCTGGAGCACCTACACATGTTCCCCTCCTCCGGAGCGAAGCGCTCCTCGGTATTGCGTTGCTACTTGTTCATTGGTGTGACGCCGCGCGCCGATCGTTCATCGCGTTGACTTCGCCCGCCGGCGCCGATGAATGTCGGCGCCGAAATGAACGCCACGCCCGCGCCGCGCGACATATGTACAAGGAGAAGCCAATGCACCCAGAGCAAGCTGTTCCGACGGCAAGGGGACCGTCCGGGCCTGGTACGCCCGCTCTCCGGCCCCCACGCAGGTTCAACCTGATCACCCTCCTGGTGCCTCTCGTGTTCGCCGGCTGCGCGAGCATCGACGAGGACGCTCCGGACCCGGACCCGGCCCTGGGCGACGCAGGGATCGGGCTGCTCCCGGATGATGATCTCGGCCCGCCCAGGCCCTGGTCCTGCGCCAGCCCGGGCGCTCCGTGCAACGCCCACAGCTACTGCGCCATCAACCCCATATGCAGCGATGACCGGCTCTGCCTCCCGTCCCACGAGCTCGACTGCACCGATGGGCATGTGTGCACCGAGGACATCTGCACCAAGGACGGCAAGTGCTCCAACCCGATCAAGGCCGGCCACTGCCTGCTGCCCTCGACGCCGGGCACCCAGTCGCCTCTGATCTGCGTCAAGGCCAAGGAGACCATGCCCGACAACCCGTGCGTGGCGTGCTGGCCCCAGGTGAGCATGACGAGCTGGTACGACGCGGACGGCATCCCGTGCAACGACGGCGACGCGTGCACCCGCAACGACACCTGCAACGCCGGCAAGTGCGCGGGCGTCGACTACTCGGCCTCGTGCGACGACGGGCAGAGCTGCACGGTGGACAGCTGCGACGGCAAGGGCGGCTGCGCCCACCAGGTCAACAGCGGGTACTGCCTCATCGGCGGCAAGTGCTTCGCCGACGGCAGCGCCGTGTACGGCGCCTGCGCGGTGTGCGACAGCGCCCAGAGCAAGCACAGCATCCAGCTCAAGGCCGGCGCCTGCCTCATCGGCAACAAGTGCTTCAAGCCGGGAGACAAGGCAGCCTCGGGCTGCGGCGTGTGCGATCCCGCCAAGAGCGCCACCGCGTGGTCGCCGGCCTCCGGCGGCTGCAAAATCAACGGCAAGTGCTACACCGCGGGCGACAAGCTGCAGGGGGGCTGCGCGGTGTGCGATCCGTCCAAGAGCAGCACCGCCTGGACCCAGACCGGCGCCGGCTGCCTCATCCTCGGCGCCTGCGTCAAGGCCGGCGACAAGGACAACACCGGCTGCCTGCTGTGCGATCCCAAGCAGTCCGCCACCAGCTGGTCCTCCGCCACCGACGCTTGCCTCATCGGCGGCAAGTGCCGCAAGAAGGGCGACACCAACTTCACCGGCTGCAAGGTGTGCGACCCGACCAAGTCCACCACCAGCTGGTCCGTGGCCAGCGGCGTCTGCGCCATCGGCAAGAAGTGCCACAAGAAGGGGGCGGCAGACGCCACCGGCTGCAAGGTGTGCGACCCCGCAAAGTCCACAACGGGCTGGTCGCCCAAGCCAGGCGTCTGCGTCCTGGGCAACAGCTGCTACGCGCCGGGCGCGCTCCATCCCCAGGGATGCGGCGCGTGCGTCTCGGGCGCCGGCGGCGTCGCGTGGCAGGCCAGCGGCAACACCTGCCTGGTGGGCGGCACCTGCTACTGGCTGGGCATGAAGGACAAGTCCAAATGCAACCGCTGCGACCCGAAGATCTCAAAGACCGCCCTGACCCCCATCAGCGGCGGGTGCAAGATCGGCGGCGAGTGCCACGTCCAGGGGGACCTGTCCCTCGACGGCTGCGGGTACTGTGACCTGGCCACCTCCACCTCCACCTGGACGGTGCTGCCCGGCTACTGCCGCATCAACGGCGTGTGCCACAAGAGCGGCGCCAAGCACGGCTCCTCGTGCGCCTCCTGCGTCCCATCAAACAGCGCCACCGCCTGGACCGTCCCGACCGGAAAATGCTCCATCGGCAAAAAGTGCTACGCCAAGTTCCAGCAGGACAAGAGCGGCTGCTTCCGTTGTGACCCCGCCGTCTCCCTCTTCAACTGGACCAAGGCGCCCGGCGTCAAGGCCACTTCCCACGGGTTCGAGAGCGGCGCCGCCACCGGCTGGACCATCAAGAACAGCGCCTCGTCGGTGGGCTGGTCCGTGAGCAGCAGGCGGCCGGCCAGCGGCAACTTCTCGCTGTATTACGGCAACCCGGCCACCGGGAACTACGACTCCGGCGGCGCCAGCTCGGGGACCGCCATCTCCCCGCTCATACCGCTGCAGAGCGGCAAGAAGGCCGGCCTCCGGTTCAACCTGTACCTGGATATCGAGCCGAACCTGAGCTACGACAAGCTCGAGGTCTTGATCGGCAACAAGCCGATCTGGACCAAGAGCAGCATGTATCCCATCGGCATGAAGACCTGGATCCCCGTCAATATCGACCTGAGCCCCTACGCCGGCATGACCATCAAGGTGACCTTCTGGTTCGACACCGTGGACGGGACGGACAACAAGACGGAGGGCGTCTTCATCGACGACGTGACCTTCTACGACGGCTGCTGAGCTCTCATCGGAGCTGCGCGCGGCTCACTCGTGGCTCACGTCGAGCTGCACGTAGTCATCCGATACGCCTGAGCAGGGGCAGTACTCCAGCCGGTAGCGGATCTCGTCGCGAATGCGCTGAAGCGCGGTGGCCTCATCGCGCGCCCGGCTCATGCAGGTGGGGGACTCGCAGGTCACCAGGAACCGGCCGTCGCTCTGCTTCTTGATGCTGACCTTGAACACCTCGGGCATACATTAGGTGTGATGCGGCAGGCCAGGGCGGTCAAGTCGGGCGTGGCTACCCCAGCAGCAGCAACGCCACACCCCCCGCCGCCACGACGAACGCCGTCGCCCAGCGAAAGTGCCGCAGCCAGGACGTGCGGGTGTTGCCGTCCACGGTGAAGTGCTTGATCTCCACGTACGGCACCGGCGCGCGGCGGAACCAGCCCTCCACCACCACATGCTCACCGATGAGGGAGTCGCCCCGCAGCCAGCCCCAGATCATCTCCCACAGCGCCAGGGGCTGGCGGTGGTCCAGGAACATGATGCCGGTGTCGTCCTGCATCACGAAGTCGTCGGACCAGATCAGCCCGGGCACGCCCTTGCCGCGCACGCTCCCTTCCAGGCGACATGGCACCGGCCGCACGCCGGACACCTTCACCCGCCGCAGCAGGGTGGACACGCTCATCTCCGGGAAGACCTTGTTCGGGTAGGAGAAGCGCAGCTTGATCATCATGGCCGCCGCAACCAGCAGCAGGCCCGCGCCGCCGGCGGCGAGGGAGCCGGCGGAGATGGCCGCCGCCACCGCCAGCACCGCGGCCACCGTCGGCGCCATCTTGACCCCCATGTCCACCAGGAACTCGTCCCAGTACGACTCGGGCTGGGGCAGGTCGAACCGCACCAGCGGCTCCTCGCCCATCTGCTCGGACTGGGAGGAGAGGGCCAGCAGCCGCTTGGCGATGAGCGGGTGAGTCGAGTGGAGCTCGAAGTACAGCGCCCAGGGGTTCCACAGGTCCCACTTCATGGCGCCCTTGAGGTCCTCCCCGTCGATGCGGTAGCGGGCGGACGCCTGGTCCGCGCCGTCATCGTCACGCTCCGCCTCGCCGGCGCTGGCGGCCACGGTGAGGGTCTGCGCCGCCTGCCCGTCGAAGATCCCCATGGCGCCCATGGCCTGCGCCCCCTTGCCGCCCTTCTCCTCGCGACCGCGCCCGGCCAGCCCGTAGCCGATCTTCACCAGCGCCCGGGCCAGGGCCGCCGGGCTCTTGACCGTCTTCGCGCCGAAGCGGTCGGCGTAGTACTCGCGGGTGCGGGAGAACCAGAGCACCAGGTACTCGGAGATGATGTACAGCACGAACGCGCCGATGGCCACGGCGGTGGTGGCGGCCTTGACCCGCCCGTCGTCGGTGTCAGCGTGCAGCGCGGCGCGGTAGATGTAATACAGCACCATGGGCACCAGCTGGGCCACGGTCATCAGCGCCATGTCCCAGTTGCGGGCGTGGCCCATCTCGTGGCCGATGACCCCGTGAAGCTCCTTGTCCTCCAGCAGCTCGAACATGCCCTCGGTCAGGGCGATGCGCGCGTTGTTGGGCGTGTGCCCGTAGGTGAATGCGTTGGGGCTCAGGTCCTCGATGAGGTAGAAGCGCGGCACCTTCATGTTGTGGGCGCGCGAGGTGGCCTGCACGTAGCGGCGCGTGGCCTCGGGCAGCTCGGACAGCTCGGCTCGCCGCGCCTTGTACAGCCAGCGCAGCATCAGGTCCATGATGAACGGGCCGAGCAGGAACTGAACCGCCAGCACCAGGGCCGCCATGCCCAGGGCCGCGAGGGGGGTCACCCCGCCCGCCAGGGAGAGGGCGATGAGCACCAGGGTGAGCAGGCCGTACAGCCCGGCCAGGGTGAACACGGTGCGGCCCAGCAGGTTGGGCAGCTTGAAGGTACGCACAGAGCCCGCCGCGCGCTTGCTCCAGCTGATGCGCAGCTGGTCCTGGGCCGTGAGCTCCGCGGCCGTATCCTCGGGCAGCCACACGCCGCCGGAGTCGCGGTCGAGGTAAGCCGGGTGCATCGCCTCGGGCACCTTCAGCGCCACCATGGGCTGGCCCGTGGCGGGCGAGGCGTGGTCGCTGCTCATTCCGGCCTTGCGCGCGTCGGCGATGGCCTGGTCAAAGCGCTCCATGTCACGCGCAAAGAAGAACAGCTCGCCGCGGTCGAACCAGACCGATCCGCAATCGGTGCAGCGGTCGAGCTCCACCCCGGTGGTGGTGGCTGCGGCCTGCATGGAGTCCTGCTTGCCAGCGTCCTGGTTGCATTTGGGGCAATGCATGGCGGCTCCTCTTGACTGGTTGTGTAGCGGGGATATTAGCGCAACGCGCGGAAGACGAAGGTGTACTTTACCTCCAGCGGCTTGCCCGACCGCGGCTTGCGGAAGCTGATCTTTCGCAGCTCCGAGAACAGGCAGCGCCGCAGCCCCTTGCTCTCTATTGTGGCGTTGAGCACCCGGATGCGGCTCGCCCTGCCCTTGTTGCCCACGTGGAAGGCCACGCGGATCCGCCCGCCCAGGCGCCGGTCCTTGCGAAGCGCCTCCACGTAGCAGCGCTGGATCCGCTTCAGCCGGCCCTGAACCCGTATCTTGTAGCGGCCCCGGTCCTGCTCGTCCTGCCCCGCTCCGGTGGCGCCGGGAGATGGCGCCAGGCGCTTCTTCTGGGGGGCGCCAGCGGCCGCGGACTTGCCCGCCCCGAGCTGCGCCAAAAGCGCCTTCGCCCTGGGGGTCCACTGGCTGTCCGGTTGCGCGGTGACGAACTTGCGCAGCTGCCGGCGCGCCGCGTCCATCTGGCCCAGGGCCATGTGCCCCAGGGCGCGGTAGTAGTACACCTCGCCGTCGGGCACGAAGAAGACGTCCTCGCTGGACAGGATGCTCATCTTGCGGTCCCGCGCCACCGCCCGCCGCGCGTGGGCCATGGACTTGGTCAACTGCTCGTCCCTGTCGTACGCCACAGCCAGCCCCCAGTGGTGGATCACCGCATCACTGTAGACGCCCAGGGTCAGCGCCTCCTGGTAGCGCTGGATCGCCTCGTCCAGGCGGCCGAGGCCCATGAGGCACTCGGCGGTGTTGCCCAGCAGCGAGGAGCGCCGACGGCGGCGCTCCAGGGTGGAGGCTTCGCTGGTGGCCAGGACGCGCTCGGCGCGGTCGTACTCCAGCACCGCCTTCTCCAGCTCCCCCAGGCTGGTGCGTGCGATGGCCATCTTCCAGGCCACCGGGTAGCTCTGGAGCAGGGCGGCGTCCATGGTCCGCGCACGCTCGATGGAGGCCACGGCCTGCTTCATCTGCGCCACGGCGCTTGCGCGCCCCGCGCCCTGGCGGGTCATGCCGCTGAAGCCGAGCTGCCAGCGCGCCAGGCCGAGGTAGAGGTGGCCGCGGGCGCGCCCGGGGGAGGCCGCCACCGCTGCCTTGAACAGCGCCTCGGCGCGTTTCAGCGCTCGCGCGCGCAGGGCCTTGGGGTCTTGCTCCGGGCCGTCCTCCAGCAGCTGCTCCAGCAGCGCCCGGCTCAGGTGCGCGCCGCGGCGGCTGGTGGCGCTCTGGTAGTATTTGATCCCCTCTTTCATGGCTGCGCGGTGCTTGTGGCGGCCCGGATCAGCGATGTTGCCCCAGAAATCTTCGTCGGCGCCGTCGCCCGCGCCCATGAGGAGCGCGGCGGACAGCAAGATCACAAGGGCCTGGGGTGAAGCTCTCACAGTAGATATATTACCCCGACCACGGGTAAGCTTCCCTCCCGAAGACATGAACCGACAGGCGATCATATTCCAGCTCGTGGCCCTCGGCCTGCTGATCCCGGCGACCGCGCTCGAGGTATCGGGCGCAGGCTTCCCGGGCATCGACCTGCTCATCTCCGTCATTCTGGTGGCCTCGGTGGGCCTGGCCTGCGCCTCGACCCTGCGCGGCGGCTCCCTGTTCTGGGGGGCGCTGACCGCGGGCGCCGCGGCACTCGGCCTGGTGCTGCACCTGTGCCTCAACATGGGGCTGCTATCATGAGCCGCACCATGCCACGGGCCCTGCTCATTACGCTGGCGCTGGCATCCCTGACCGGATGCCCCGCAGCCCCCCGAGGGCCGGCCACGCCGGCCGGTTTCCAGGCCACCCTGAGCTACAGGGTGGACATCGGCCGCGCCATGCAGCGCCAGCTGTTGACCCTGGCGGCCCAGCTTCATCAGATGCTCAGCCAGCCGGTGCACCTGGCGTCGGTGGAGGTGGTGGAGCGGGGGATCTGGGTCACACCGCGCAACGAGGAGGTGCGCGCCGAGCTGCGGCCTGCCCTGGTGGAGGCGGTGGGCGAGGCGTTCCTGGTGCGCCAGACCAGCGGCAAAAACCTGATGGTCAAGCGCACGCGCAAGGGGGCCGCCCGGGCCGCCGATGCCCTGATGAAGGCCACCGTCGCGGCAGCGGACCAGCGACTCGCCGCCGTCGCCAGCGGCCACAAGGTGGTGCGCCACGGGAGCTGGACGGTGCTCGTCCACCTGGCCAAGTCCAGCGATGCGCGCGCCGCGCGCCAGGTGCTGGGCCAGCGCGGCGCCCTGTCGCTGCACCTGGTGGACCGCGGCGAGTACGGAAAGGCCGCGCGGCTGCCGTTTCACCTGATGCGGACCGGCAGCAAGGTGCTCCAGCGCCGCCCGGTGCTGGGCGGCGACCAGGTCGAGGGCGCCGGGGTCACAGGGGGAGGAAAACAGCGCGGGGTGACCCTCACCCTGGACCTGTCGACCCGGGGCGCCGGCCGCCTGGTGCAGGCGGCCGAGTCGTACGCCGGCACGCCGCTGGCCCTGCTGTTGGACGGCCGCGTACTGGCCATCCAGCCGCTGCTCGATCCGCCGCCTGATGAGGGCAAGATCCTGACAGTGAAACTCAACCGCCGCCTGAAACCGGCCGCAGTGGAGCGCCTCTCCAGGGTCCTGGAGAGCGCCGTACTCAACGGTCCCCTGCCCGCCCGCCTGGTCTCCAACCGCTGAAAATCAAAACAAATTAAATGTCAAGTGATGGGGTCTGACCCCCCTATATGACATTTTCGGGTGGGGTGGCGGTAAAATGTCAAGTGGTGGGGTCTGACCCCCCTACTTGACATTTTAATCAGGCGAGGTATGCGCCGTCCGCGATCTTGCGGGGGAGGTACTCTTCGGAGATGAAGCTGATCCCCTTGGCGCTCAGGGCCTCGAGCTCGAGCTTGACGCCGGCGCGCATCATGGCGCGGATCTCTTTTTGCCAGGCGCGGCGCTGGAACCAGGGGTAGGCCAGCATCTGCTTGGCCCGGCGCTCGTCCTGGTCGTCCAGCTTGATGGTGACGTTGTCGGGCAGGCTGTACTTCTCGCGGTCGAAGGACGACAGCCCCAAAAAGCGCGCCTTGGGTACGGCCATGCGCTGGCTCTCGTAGGCCAGGTTGATGGAGCCCTGCTTGACAACGGAGTAGATGTAGAAGCCCCACGGGTCGTTATCCACCAGCACATAGACCGGCAGCTTCAGCTCGTTGTGCAGCCGGTAGAGCAGCCGCCGCACGCCGCGCGGGGCCATGCCGTTGCCGGACAGCAGCAGGCACTTGTGCTTCTTCCAGAACTTGTCCTCGTTGAGCCGGCCCCAGATGGCCTCCTTCTCCACGAGCAGGATGAACTTGGCTTCGCACGCCTTGAACTTGATGATCTTCTCTTCAACGATGCTCGGGATGGACCAGCCGCCCGAGCCCATGCGCCGCAGGTTGATGGTGTCGCCCGCGTCCACCACGGTGAGGGGCCCGACCATGGAGCCGCGCTTGGCCGCCGCCAGGTGCAGCTCCTCGCGCAAGGCGTCCACGGTCACCTCCAGGTCCTCGATGATCGGGTCGCTCTCGGTCTGGTCCTCGAAGGTGTTCTGCCGGCTCTCGCCCATGGTGTGCTTGGTGATGTAGTACAGATCACGGATGCTGGTCGTCTTGCCCTCTCTGAGCAGATCCTTGCAGGCCGCCGCGATGAGGAAGGTCTGCATGAACTTGCGCGCCTGACTGACGTTGAACAGCTGGCGCTGCTGCTTGTCGTCGCCCAGCTCGATGATGGAGCGCTTCTCGTCGAAGGTGACGTTGGACAGCGATCGGATCGGGATCTCCACCAGGGGATCGATCTCGTCGTGGATACTGGAGACCACGCCCTTGGCCAGGTTCACCAGCTTCTTGTGGGTCTTGCGTGATATGGCGTCCATGTCGCGCTCCCTCTACTTGCGCCGGCCGCGAGGGGCGGGCTTCTTCTTGGGCGCCGCCTTCTTGGCGGCCTTCTTGGCCGCCTTCCCGGCGGGGGCCTTCTTGGCGGGGGCCTTCTTCTTTTTCTTGGGCGCCGCCCGCTTCTTCGAGCTTGCCGCGGCGCGCTTGGTGGCCTCGGCCTGCTCCTCGGGGGTCAACTCCGCCGGCGCCTCTTCCGTCTCCACCGACTTGTCGCCCGGGGTGATGCCGGCCTCCTCGGCCAGGGCCGCGCCGCCTGTGTGCTTCAGCGCCATGCGGCCCAGCTCCCGCTGCAGCCTGTCCGCCGACGACCCGGTCAGGTCATGCAGCGAGTGCACCAGCTCGCCGATGTACAGCTCGAAGATGGAGCGCCGCCGCGCTTCCATGCGCGCCCGCTCCTTGCGGCGCAGGTGGGCAGCCAGCTTGCGCCCCACCTCCCGCACCCCGAGCTTGATCTCCTTCATGATCTCCGGGTAATGGGCCACCGCCTCCTTGCTCTCCGAGGTGAACGGCACCCAAACCGAGGCGAAGTGAACGATGAGCACCATCGGCCCCAGGGGCAGCGAGCCCTTGGGGTGGGCCAGGCCGTAGCCCTTCCAGTTGGACTCGAGCACCGCCTTGAAGATGGCGCACGCGCCCTGCTGGTACTGCAGCGGCACCCGGTTGGCGAAGCGGATCAGGGTGATCGGTCCCTGGGCCTTGTCCTCGGCCTTGACCGCCAGCACCTCGCCCTTCTCGTCGAAGTTCTTGCGCCTGCGCAGAGCCCCACCGTAGGCCAGCCCCACCTCCACGCGGAAGGCGTTGCCGCGGTAGACCGACGGCGGCCGGGTGGACGACGCGTAGAAGCCGGCGTCGATCTCCCGCTCCAGCCCCTTGCGGATCAGGTCCTCGCCGATGGGCACCACGCAGTCGGTGCGCGGCGCCATGATCTTGACCTTGGGGATGGCCCGGAACAGCCGCTCCACGTCCTGGAGCTGCAGGGTGCGCGGCGAGGCCTTGGGCCGCACCTTGGCCACATCGCAGATCTGCTCCGAGACCCGGGGCGACACCCGGGAGAAGTCGGCCTGCAGCGCGGTGCTGACCCAGCGCTGCTTCGAATCCTTGAGCATCTTGATCAGCACGCCCAGCTCCACTCCGTACGGGTGGGGCTTGATCTCCATGGGCTCCGGCGGCAGCTCGTCGGCGGCCCGCGGGAAGTGCATCGGCTCGCGGCCCTTGGGCGGCGCGTAGGTCAGCTCGGCGTGGGGGTTGGCGATGACCACCTGCTCCAGGTATTCGTCAACGCTGCGCCGCCCGCCGCGGTAGGTACCCTGAAGCTCGATCTCCACCCGGGTGCCGTGGTCCATGTCCCACTCGAGCTCACGCTCCTCCACCACCTCGGGCTTGTTCTTCTGGGTGTTGAGCACGATCTCGAACTGGTTGGCCGGGCGCCGGCGGCTGGTGCGGCTGGTGATCACCACCGCCTTGCCGGTGGTGAGCTGGCCGTACATGCCCGCCGCGCTGATGCCGATCCCCTGCTGCCCGCGGCTCTGTTTGAGCCGGTGAAACTTCGACCCGTAGAGCAGCTTGCCGAAGATCTTCGGGATCTGGCTCTTGACGATGCCCGGGCCGTTGTCCTGGATCGCCACCCGGTAGCGGTCCTCTGCCACCTCGATGATCTCCACCCGGATGGTGGGCAGGATTCCTGCCTCCTCGCAGGCGTCCAGGGAGTTGTCCACCGCCTCCTTTACCGTGGTCAGCAGCGCCTTGGACGGGTTGTCGAACCCGAGCAAGTGCCTGTTTTTGGTAAAGAATTCTGCAACCGAGATCTCACGCTGCTTGGCAGCCATGGTCTCGGCGGTGGCCCGGGTGCGCTTGCGCTTGGCGGCCCGCCTGGCCGGGGGTTTTGCAGCCGCTTTCTTTTCGGAATCATTGCCCTTTTTCTTGGGCTTCGGCTTGTCGTCCTTGCGTTTGTGAATCACGATGCCGGGCGAAGCATCAGCGCTGTCCAGTGAATCGAACATCAGCTGCTCTTGCCCGGAGCCCGTTCCGGAAGTTCGCTTTTGTTTCAAGGCGTTGACTCTACTTTGTTTTGCGATTGACGGATTTCTGTTCCCATTCGGTGATATCGGTGGAGATCTGGCTTGTCAAGTTCGCGGCATAAATAGGGTGCCATAACTTGTGTTGGACAATATGAACACCCCAAGCGCTTGTACATGGTCGGCCGGGTGTCCCTTGGGGCTTGCCACGAACGACTCATCTGGTAAATAAGGGCGCAGGGCGTTCCAATTTCCCCCGGAGATCCCATGCTTTCCCGCGAGCAAATGCTCGATACGTTCCTGCCTCACATGCAGACGTACAAGCCCCTGGTTGGGTTCGAATACGAGATCCAGTGCTTCGAAAAGGAGTCCATGCGGCCCCTTGGGTACGACGGGCCGCGCGGCCTCGCGGCCGTGCTGGATCAGGCCGCCCGCCTCACCGGCGGTGAGGTGCTGCAGGAGCCGGGCGACCCGGCCAACTGCGTCACCCTGCCCGACCAGGGCCAGCTGTCCATCGAGCCAGGCGGACAGTTCGAGTTCTCCAGCGCCCCCCGGCGGAAGTTCCTCGAAGCGATGGAGCAGTTCGAGCGCTACCTGGAGCTGCTGGAGGAGCTGGGCGAACGGTTCGGCCTGCACTTCTTCTACGGCGGGGTCAACCCGGTGCACACGGTGGACGACATCGGGCTGGTCACCGCCAAGCGGCGCTACCGCATCATGAACGACTACTACCCGCGGGTGGGCACCATGGGCCGCCGCATGATGCGCCAGACCTGCTCCATCCAGGTCAGCTTCGACTACCCGGACCGGCGCAAGGGAGAGGAGCTGCTACGCACCGCGGCGCTCATCGCGCCCCTGGCCGCCGCGCTGTTTTCCAACTCGCCTTATGTGGACGGCAAGCGCAGCGGGTACCTGTCCTATCGCGTGCCCATCTGGTCCAACACCGATCCGGCGCGCTCGGGCCTGCTGCCCGGGTTCACCGATCCGGGCTACGGCTTCGATCATTACCTGGACCATGTGCTCGCCGCGCCGATGTTCTTCGTCAAGACCGAGGCCGGGTACCGCGACGCTGACCTGATGACCTTCGACCAGTTCAACCGAGGAGGCTTCGAGGGAAAGCAGCCCACCCTGGACGACTTCGTGCTGCACAACAGCACCATCTTTACCGACGTGCGGCTCAAGACCACCGTGGAGGTGCGCACCATCGACTCCCAGCCGCCAGAGATGCTGCCGTCGGTGCTGGCCTTCCTGTGCGGGATCCTGTTCTGCCAGAAGTCCCGGCTGAGGGCCCAGACCACCCTGGGCAAGCTGACCTGGGAGCAGTACCAGGCGCTGCCGGAGAAGCTGGCGCGCGAGGGGATCGGCGGCACCATCGGCGGCGAGTCTGTCAAGGAGCTGCTGCTCGACCTGTTGCTGCACGCGGCGGCGGGGCTGCCCACCTGCTTCCCCGACGGCGCCGAAGCGGTGTACTACCTCGACCGGATCCGGGACATGGTTCACCGGGGCAAGACGCCGGCGGATTATGTGCTGGCTCGCTTCGGGGATGACGCCGAGGGGTGGCTGAAGAGCGGGAAGATCAGCTTCTAGGCGTTGGCCTAGGAATCACCGCGGTGGCCGGACACCGGCATGCGCAGCTCGACGGTCAGCCCGCCGGCGGCGGCGCCCTTGGTGCCGCCCAGCAGGCAGGCGCCGGAGTATGAGGTGACGATGTCGCCCGCCAACCCGGTGCCCATGGGCGGGTTGTCACCGGTGGCCTCGATGTGGCCGCCGAAGTAGCTGTATGACAGCATGGCGCAGGGGCCGCCGCCGGTGATGCCGGCGCCCAGGGCCACGGACATGTCCCAGTCGCTGTCCACGTTGCCGATGAGGGTGTGCTTGGCGGACTTGCCGTCAGGTCCCGGGTGCGCGTAGGAGACATACAGCAGGTGCATCTCCAGGCCAGGCTGGCTCATGCGAACCTTGCTGGGGAACATCTCGTCAGGGCAGACGATCTCCCCGCGCTCACACATGGCGCGCAGGTCCACGGTCTCGCCCTCCAGCGAAAATGAGCCGCCGGTCACGCGGTTGATGGTGTAGTCGGCCACCACGCCGCTGGCGTTTTTGACCCGGACGTTCATCACGTCGCCGATGGTCAGGTTCCAGTCCGCGCCGTGCAGACCGCCCACGTTGATACCCGGCTCGCCGACGCGGTTGTTAAGGCCCTCGCCGCAACCACCGCCCTCGAAACCCGAGAGCATGATGAAAGAGAGAATGGCCAGAAGAGCGAGAGGAACACGAAATCTTTTCATGACAGCCTCCTTCGATTAATTCCTGCCAATCGTTAATTGCAGGTCACATGCCAACTCGTAACTTACTGAAATCACGTCATCGCCCCCCGTGGCCTGTGAACGTTCGTTCTCGTTCACAGATGTGATTTTTTCACACTGCCCTGAACACCGCCTGGCAATCCTCCAACACCCCACCGCCCCAACCCCCCGAAATCACAGCCCCCCTCCCCTGGCACCCTCCCTGCAGAACCCAGGATCGCCGCACCGCACCACGAGGACGCTTTTAAAAATTGAGAAATTAAGAAGATGAACTGACGTTCACACCCACCCGCGCCAAGGAGGCCTCATGAGCATCGCCACACTTCCCGCAGCCCTCGACATCCTGGGCAGCCAGAGACGCCTCTACGAGGGGGACTTTTATCGCCGGGGCCGCTGGCGCTGGACCTTCAGGGACGACTGCCGCTATCGTTGGCACCGACTGCGCGAGTACCTGGTGCACGCTGGCTTTTCCCTGCAGGAGCAGGCGGTGCTGGAGATCGGCTTCGGTAGCGGCGACCTGCTGTTCCTGTTCTCCACCAGCTGCAAGCTGATGGGGATCGAGCTCTCCGGCGCCGCCGTGGAGGCGATCCGTCGCGACCCGCGGCTGGAGCACCACACCGACCACTGGTTCGACCAGGTTCGAGAGGATGGCGCCCTGCCCTCGCCGCCCGAGCGCGCTGACATCCTGATCACGTCACATGTGCTGGAGCACGCGCCCGATGACCACGCGCTGCTGGCTCAGGCGCTGCCAGCGGTGCGCCCCGGGGGCATCGTGGTGACCTTCGTGCCGCTGGAGGTGCCCGGGTTCGACCCGAAGCATGTGCGCGTGTACACCCCGGACCGGCTGCGGCGGCTCATGGAGCGGCTCGGGCTGCAAGTGCTGCACCTGGAGGAGAACTACCGCATCTGCTCCGGCCCCTTTCGCTGGATGGACCGCCCGGCGCGCCATGGCTGGCCAGCGCTGAGATGGCTGGAAGGGATTCGCAACGCGATGCTGACGGTCATCCCGTACGAGACGACGCGCGCGGTTGAAGGG
>CAZEFW010000121.1:24907-29501 GCA_964511535.1 uncultured Myxococcales bacterium
CCCACCGAGGGGCTGACGCGGTCGAAGCTCAAGATCCCTCCGGCGAATCTTTCGGCGCTGACGCCGGCCGTGGTGCAGGTGGCCCGGGGCGGCACCGGATCGTTCGTCTCGCCCGAGGGGCTGTTGGTGACCAACCACCACGTGGCCTTCGGCTGCCTGGGACGGCTCAACAGCAACAAGAAGCACGCCGGGATCATGGACGCCGGGTATGTGGCGAAAGACCGCGCGGCCGAGCTGCCCTGCCCTGGCTACGACCTGCTGACCATGGTCAAGGTGGAGGAGGTCACCGACCGCGTCGTCAAGGGCGTCCCGGCGGGCACCCGCAAGAACTTCAAGGCGCGGTTCGAGCAGCTGCGCAAAAACCGCGAGGCCCTGCGCAAGGCGTGCGAGGCGGACGGGCGGCATGTGTGCCGCGTATCGGTGATGAACGGCGGCGTGGCGTACTACCTGTCCACCCACCGCCGTGTGCGCGACGTGCGGCTGGTCTACGCGCCGCCCAAGTCCATGGGCAAATACGGCGGCGACATCGACAACTGGATGTTCCCGCGCCACACGGCAGACTTCACCTTCCTGCGCGCCTACGTGGGCAAGGACGGCAAGGCCGCGCCCCACCACAAGGACAACGTCCCGCTCGAGACCCCCACCCACCTGCAGATCTCCCCGTACGGCGTACACAAGGGTTCGCTGGTGCTGGTGATGGGCTTCCCGGGCCGCACCAGCCGGCATGTCACCTCGCACAAGGTGAGCTACCAGACCGAGCACTACGCGCCCTCCGTGCTGTCCCTCATGGAGCAGCTGATCAAGCAGGTCAACGCCCGGCGCAAGGCGAGCAAGGAGGCCGAGCGGAAGTACATGACCCTCGAGTCGCGCCTGCAGAACGTGCTCAAGTACTACCGCATGAGCAGCAAGGGGTTCGAGCGCTGGAAGTTGCTGAAGCGCAAGCGCGCCGCAGAGAAGGCGTTGCTGGCGCGCCTGAACAGGGCAGACGCCAAAAAGGCCCGCGCGCTGCTGGCCGAGATGGGCGGCGTCTACAAGGCGTTCTTGCGCTTCCATGAGCGGTACAAGGCGCTGCGCTGGCTCACCTGGTCCGTGCCGAGCGTGCGCGTGGCCAATGACATCGCCAACTGGGCCGTGGAGAAGGAGAAGCCCGACGAGGCGCGCAAGGACAGCCGCTTCAAGGACAAGAACACCTACCGCTTCCTCGAGGCGGCGGACCGTCTCGAGGGGGAGTGCGAGCTGGAGACCGAAAAGGCGCTGCTGGCGTTCTTCCTGCGGCGCACGGCGAAGCTGCCCCGGGCCGAGCGGCCCCGGGTGCTGGCGGAGCTGGACCGCATCGTGAAAAAGGAGCGCCGGCGGCAGAAGGGGCTCAAGCTGACGGGCGACAAGTACGACCAGGCGGTGGCGCTGCTCTACGGGCGCACGGCGCTGCTGGCCCGCGACGGCAAGGAGCAGAGCGTCGGCGATGCCAAGGCCCGCCGCCGGGCTCTGTTCGGGCTCAAGGCCGGCGCCCTGGCCAAGGTGGACGACCCGCTGGTGGCCTTCGGCCGGGCCCTGTCCGCCGAGGTGCGCGAGATCCGCGAGGGGCCGTTCGCCCTGGTGGAGCAGTACCTCGGCACCGTGCTCGCCCCGCGCTGGGTGAGCGAGTACCTGAAACCGACCTATTACGACGCCAACTTCACCGCGCGCCTCTCCTACGGCAGCGTTCAGGACTACACCTCGGCGTTCAGCGGCAAGACCCACCGCTACATGACGGATCTGGCGGGGCTTCTCAAGAAGGAGACCGGAAAGTGGCCGTTCATCGTGCCGGCGTGGCTCAAGGAGGGGGCGAAGGGCGCGGCCAGGAGCCGCCACGCGGACCGGCGGATCAAGGATATCCCGATCAACTTCACCTGCACCCTCGACACCACCGGCGGCAACTCCGGCAGCGCCGTGCTCGACGATCGCGGCCGGCTGGTGGGCCTGCTGTTCGACGGCACGCCCGAGTCGGTGCTGTCGGACTGGCAGTACCTGCACGCCGAGCAGCGCTCCATCGTGATGGACATCCGGGTGGCGCTGTACATGGCCGAGCTGCAGGGGGCGGGGGGGCTGTTGGATGAGCTGGGGGTGGTGAAGAAGAGAAACAAAAAACAAGGAACAAGAAGCAAGAAATAAAAAACGTCGGGATTGTTGAGGGCGGGGCGAGCGAAGCTCGCAGGCACTTTGCCCTGAAGCCTGAAGCCCGAAGCCTGAAGCCGCGAGCGTCAGCGAGCCTCAGGCTAGCTGCCCTGAAGTCTGAAGTCTGAAGCCTGAAGCCTGAAGCCGCGAGCGTCAGCGAGCCCAGCTAACTCCCCTCAAGCCTCAAGTCTCAAGCCTCAAGCCGCGAGCGCCAGCGAGCCTCAGGCCTACTTCCGCGACACCTTCACCAACAACCACCCCAGCCCGGCGAAGGCGGCGAGGCTGATCAAGTTGCCCACCATGGGGCTCCAGGTAATGCCGATGCCGGCCGGCCGGGCGCCGGACATGAAGGCCCACAGCGCGATGGCCACCCCCGCCAGCCCCTCGCCCGCGATGAGCCCGGAGCCGAGCAGCACGCCTCGCTCGGTCTGCTCGCCGGCGTCCTCGTCCCTGGCCGCCGCGCGCCGCTCCACCAGGGCGCGCAGCAGGCCACCCACGAACACCGGCGTCATTGTGGACAGCGGCAAGTAGACCCCCACCGCGAAGGCCAGCCCCGGCGCCCCGAGCAGCGAGGCGATGAACGCCAGCGCGCCGCCCGTCAGCACCAGGCCCCAGGGCAGGTTGGCCGACAGCACCCCCTCGATGACCGTCTTCATCAGCGTGGCCTGGGGCGCGGGGAAGTCCTTGCCGCCGTAGCCATACTGCGTCCCGAGCAGGTAGACCGCCGCGGCGATCATGAACGCGCAGCCGATGACGCCCGCCAGCTCCGCGGCCTGCTGGCGCGCCGGCGTGGCGCCGATGAGGAAGCCGCACTTGAGGTCCTGGCTCATGTCGCCGCCGATGGAGGCCGCCACGCACACCACGGTGCCGATGGTGAGCACCGCCGCCTTGCCCATGTTGTCGGTCCAGCCCAGGGCGTAGAACAGGGTCGCCGTGCCGAGCAGGGTGACGATGGCCATGCCGCTAGTCGGGTTGGAGGTGACCCCCATGAGCCCGACGATTCGGGCCGACACCGTGACGAATACGAACGCGAAGATCGCCACGCACAGCGCCGCCAGCAGGCGCAGCACCAGCGACCCGCCCACGCCGATGACGTGGGGCACCAGCGCCAGAAAGAGGATGATCAGGCCGGCGCCGCCGAACACGAAGCCCGGGTGCAGGTCCCGCCCCAGGCGCCCGCCCATGTCCTCGCCGTCGCGGCTGCTGGCGAGGCCCCCCAGGGCGGCCTTGAGCGACGAGACCATGATCGGGATGTTCTTGATCACCGCGATGATCCCCGCCGTGGCCACCGCCCCCGCGCCCACATAGCGCACGTAGTTGGACCAGATCTGCCCCGCGCTCATGTCGCGGATCAGCACCCCCCCGTCGAGTGCCTGGGGGAACATCGGCGTGGTCAGCCCCTCGCCGAAGTGGGCGATGAGCGGGATCAGGCAGAGCCAGGAGAGCAGCCCGCCGGCCACCATGATGGCCGACACCTTGTAGCCCAGGATGTAGCCCACGCCGATGAGGGCCGGCGTCGGCTCCATGCCGATCATGCCCTTCGGGATCACCGGCACGCGGAAGTTCACCTCGCCCGGCCACAGCTTGGCCAGGCCGAGCAGCGCCTTGTACACCGCGCCCACGCCGAGGCCCTGGAACACCTGCTTGGCCCGCGCACCGCCCGAGTCGGCCGCGATGAGCAGCTGCGCCGCGGCGGTGCCCTCGGGGTAAGGCAGGCTGTGGTGCTCCTGCACGATGAGGAACCGTCGCAGCGGCACCATGAACAGCACGCCCAGCAGGCCGCCGCACATGGCCAGGGCGCCGAACTGGAAGATCGCCGCGCCGCCCGCGGGCGCCAGGCCCCACATGAACAGCGCCGGCACGGTGAAGATCAACCCCGAGGCCAGCGACGAAGCTGCCGAGCCGGTGGCCTGGCCGATGTTCCACTCCAGGATGCCGGTGCCGGGGAAGATGAACCGCAGCCCCCGGAACAGCGCCACCATGATCACCGCCAGCGGGATGGAGGTGCCGATGGTCAACCCCACGCGCAGGCCGAGGTAGGCGTTGGCCGTGCCGAACAGGCCGCCGAACAGCACGCCCGCCACCACCGCCTTGACGGAGAAGTCGCGCAGCTCGGTCTGCTCGGGGGTGTAAGGCTCTGGGAGTGCGGCGGCGGGGGAGGCGTCGGCCATGAGGGGCTCCTGAAATGAGGGCGGCTACCAACAGGGTCGTCCAAGTCTGCGTCAACGTCCAACAGGCGTCACATCTTTGGCCCCCCGCTGAAGATTGAACTCAAGGAGTGAAAGCATGAAATCCGCCGGATTTTCGGGAACTTGATTGCCCTCCAGGGCTTGACTTTTTCTGCCCATGAACTATACTTAAGCTTCCGAAATAAATCACAAAAATGCTTATTCATGACCCTCGAAAAACCCATCGAGAGCGCGCCCGATCTGTCCCGCGA
>CAZEFW010000122.1:0-29471 GCA_964511535.1 uncultured Myxococcales bacterium
CCCTCCCCTCCCCCGGCCCTGGCCTGGTACTGCCCATATTCGCGAGGCGGAAGGGAGCGACAGACGGGGGACCCCGGGAATCGTGGCGCGCAGGCCGCCGCAGGCGGCCGAGCACAGCGAAAGTCCCGGGGGTGGGCTGTCGCTTCCTTACGCCGGTCAGCCTTCGGTTACTTGCCGACGACGGATCAGACGGTCAACCCCGATCGGGTCCCGGTCGAACACCAGCACATACAGCCCCAGCCCCAGCCACGCCGCGTCGCGCAGCATGGTCATGTACGAGATCGGATCTTCTTTGCCGTCGCTGGCGAAGCAGCCGCACGACATGTCGAGCCCCTGATACAGCGCCCAGGCCAGGGCCACCATGAACACCACCATCATGCCGCAGATCAGCAACGCCGCGGCCCGGGTGCGGAAGCCCACCAGCAGCATGGCGCCTGCCAGCAGCTCGGTCCACGGCATCACCAGCGCGGTGATGTTGATCAGCTCCAGCGGCAGCATCTGGTAAGTCGCCACGCTCAGAGCGAACGAGGTGGGATCGATGATCTTGAACCAGCAGGCGAAGAGGAACACATACGCCAGATAGACCCTGGCGCCCAGGGCGAGCCAGGCGTGGCCGCGCCATCGCATGAGCCCCGTCACTTGCCCGCTCCCGCGGCCGCCCGCAGCGCCGGCGCGCCGCCGCTGACGAACACCACGTTGCGGATGCCGTGGCCCGCCAGCTCGTTGGCCAGCTGCTGGCCGGAGTCCGGGTCTGCCCCGTCGCCGAACACCACAACCCGGCGGGCCCTGCTGTCGAGGACCTTGCGCAGGATCTCGGGGGAGGTGGGCTCGAGGAAGTCATACGGGATGGAGATCGCCCCGGCCGGACGCCACTGGCCCGGCGCCACCTCCCGGGCGTCCACCAGGAGCACCCCGCGCGCTGACAGCTTCACCGCGGCGGCCTGCACCTGCTCCGCCTTGCCCTCGTGCTCGGGGCATGGAACCAGCACCTGATACTCATGCTCGGCCACCAGTGGGATGCCGCCGGTGCTGCGCGCGGCGTTGACCGCAACCGACAGCCCGAGACTCAGCGCCACGACGATGGCGGCGTCCCTGACCACCACGCCGAACCCGGCAGCGCGCCCGTCGCTCATGGCAGGCTCACCTTGACCCGTCCCCACCACAGCCGGGTGTCGTCGCCGTGCATGCAGTAATCCTCCAGCGCCACGGTGAGGTCCTCCTTCAGCTCATGCTCTCGCGCCGGCTTGCCCGCCGTTGACACTGAGACCTTCTCGCCGGCCTGGCCCTTGCCCGGTCCGGCTGGCCCCTGCATCCAGCGTAGCTCCAGCGCTGACACCCCCTCAACCCGGCCCAGCGCGATCTTGTTCCCGCTCCAGGTCGCCGCGACCACGGCCGCCGGCGCGGTGGGGTAGATCTTCTTGCTCTCGTCGGGCGCGGCGGCCAGGGCCGTGACCTTCAGCCAGTACGCCTCGGTGGACCGCGCGCTGAAGATCCCCTTGTGCACGGCGCCCGGGTGCAGGTTGCGCTTGCGCTTGAGCAGCCACTTCGCCGCGTCGGGCACCTTCTTGTAATACAGGGCGCCGCCGTGGCCCCCCTTCTCCTCAACCCAGTACTCGATGTTCAGCCCGTACCCCTTGAGCTTGGTGATCATCGGGTCGACGGAGGTGAAGGGCGTGATCGTATCCGCCTTGCCCTGCCAGACCAGGGCGGGCACGCCGAGCAGGTTCTTCCACAGGTCCGGGTCAAATGGCGCCGGGATGATGGAGACCGGGTGCACCGCGGCGTAGGTCTGGGCCGAGGCGATGCCATGAAACCATGAGGAGGCGCCCTTGGCGGAGACGCCGCTGACGTAGACGCGCGCCGGGTCGACACGGTAGGCGCGCTTGACCTGCGCGATGGCCGCGTCGAGCACCGAGAAGTAGTCCTGGTCCACGGCGATGCCCCTGCCGAACACCTTCTTGCGCTTCGCCTCGTCGAAGGTCTTGAAGATCCGGTTCATGAAGTTGACGGTGACCAGGATGAACTGGCCCCCCAGCTTCTGATCCATGTAGGGCAGCCAGGTGTCGTCCTTGAGCTTGCTGGTGGGGTGGGCCGGATCGACCCACAGCGGCCACGGCCCGGCCCCCGGGTACCCCTTGGGCAGGTGGAGCGTGAAGTCGAAGGCGACCCCGGACAGCTCGGGCACCGTCGAGTCGGCCTTGATGGTGTGGCCGTGGCTGAGCCCGGTCTGGGGCTGCGCCGCCAGCGATGCCGCGTGCACCGCCCGGAGGCCCGCTCGCACCTGGGCGGGAGCCGCCCCGGACGCAGTGACCGCCGACAGGCTCGCGGCCGAGCAGCGCGCTGCCACCGCGTCCTTTACCAGCGCCTGAACCGTGGCGTCGTCGGGGCCGGTGACCTCGGCCTCATCGCCGCAGGCGACCGTCGCCAGGGCGAACATGATTATCAGCGCGCTCCGCTTCATCCGTCCTCCTCCTCGGCCAGCAGTATAGACAAAAAAAAAGCGCCGGACCTTCGCCCGGCGCCGTGGGAGCTAATTCTGGAACCCCCTACACCTTTTGAACCTCCGTGGCGTGGAACCCCTTGGGTCCCCGCTCCATCTCGAACTCCACCGTGTCCCCCTCGCGAAGCGTCTTGAAGCCCTCCATCTGGACCGTGCTGTAGTGTACAAACACGTCCTCGCCGCTGTCCTGAGAGATGAACCCATAGCCCTTAGCATCGTTAAACCACTTCACCGTGCCCTGCATCATCCGACCTCCAGCTTGTACATGTATTGCAAGAGTGGGCAGGGCGAACGGGCGTCGTCAACGCCATTGTCGGCTCGCGGTTCGGTTTTTCAGCGCTCCCGCTGAAAAAATTCAGCACTGTTGATATTGCAGCCAAAAAGGACGATCTACCCGCATCCATGGCGGCGCGCTCGCGCAAAGAGGAGCGCCAACAACCAGAGCCACCCGCCCCCCGAAGCTGGCGCATCTGGCGCCCCGCTGCACCCTCCCTGCAGCGCCAGCCCGCCTGCCCCGGTGAACACCGGCGGGCCGGCTTCCCCCTTTCTGTTGCCCCCTGCGCCGTCGCGCTTTTTCCACGGTCGCGTATCGGGCTTGGGCCAGGGCCGGGTGTCGGGCCTGGGCCAGGGCTTGCCGTCCGGCTTGGGCCAGGGCTTGGTGTCCGGCTTGGGCCAGGGCTTGGTGTCCGGCTTGGGCCAGGGCTTGGTGTCCGGCTTGGGCCCGGCGTCGGGCTTGGGCTGGTTCACGCACGGCCCGCTGGCCTTGACGATCTTGATGTCGGCGCCGTAGTAGAACTTGAGGATGTCGGTGTACTTCTTGCCCTTGAGGCTGAGGCAGTGGGCGCCGTTCTGCGACTTGCAGCCACGGTTGGCCGGGTAGATCTTGCCCGGCCCCGGGCTCCAGCCCAGGGGCGAAGCCTTGACGTTGCCCAGGGTCTTGCCCTCGTTGTAGGTGACGTACTTCTCGGTCTTGGTCCCGTCCCAGTCCGAGGAGAGCGCCTTGCAGCTGGCCGTGGACGGCTTGGCCCCGGCGACATAGAACGCGCAGACGAACTTGCCCTGGTACATCAGGATCTGGCCGGCCGTGGCCTTGACCGCGTTCTTGTGCTGGGTGCCTGCCGACTTTCCGCAGGAGTAGACCTGATCGCCGGTGCCGTCGGAGATGGAGCCGTACTTGCTGATCTTGTAGTACATGTACGCGCGCGCAGCCACGGCCTGGGCCTTGAGCGCCTCGAAGTCCGCGCCGCCATTTTCACAGCGCACCACGTTGGGCAGGTAGTCGGTCTCCACCTGCTTGGTCCCCTTGCCCTTGACGTTGACCGTGCAGTAGGCGTTGACCGGGCGGAGCAGCTGGGCCACGTCCCAGCCGTCACCGCAGCCTCCCGCCGACAGCAATGCCGCGACGAGGAGCGGAGAGAGGCGGCGGCACGACATGCCCCGATTATAAACCACCGGCCGCTCTATTCGATCCGCATGCTCCCGTCCTGCTCCGAAAACACATGCTCCAGGCAGACCTGCAGCAGGGCCTCCACATGGTGATCGTCCAGGCGGTAGAACACATTGCGCCCCTGCCGGCGAGGGCGCACCAGCCGCAGCGTTCGCAGCAACCGCAGGTGCTGAGACACCGACGACTCGCTCACCCCGAGGGCCCCCGCCAGGTCTGACACGCACCGCTCCCCCTGGCGCAGGGTGAGCAGGATCAGGGCCCGGGTCGTATCGCCCATGGCCGAGAAGGTCTCCGCCACCTGCTGCCCCAGCTCCAGCGTCAGCGGATACTCGACCTCCCTGTCACCGTACCGCTTGCGCATCTCGGTCCTCCTCCAGCCACCCGCAGCAGCCGCTGATCTGGCAGTTCTTGCAGTCCAGCTCCACCTGGAGCGTCACATGGTGGATCGGGTGGTTCCGGCGCAGGTCGGAGTCCAGGCGCTGGCGCAGGCCGTCGAAGCCGCCCTCCAGCTCCTCAACCTCGGCCACCACGTGGGCGCTCAGGGCGTTGTAGCCGCTGGTGAGGGACCACGCGTGCAGGTCGGTCACCTCGGCCACCCCTGGCGCTCTGCGTATCTGCGATGCGATGCGCTCGAGATCCACCTCGGGCGGCGTACCCTCGATGAGCACATGGCTCGCCTCCACCAGCAGCCCCACCCCGCTGTAGCCCACCAGCAGGCCCAGAAACACGCTGACGATGGGGTCGGCCATGTACCAGCCGGTGAAGGCCATGATCAGGCCCGCCACGATGACCCCCACCGACTGCAGCGCGTCGGTCAGCGCGTGCAGGTACGCGCCCTTGACGTTGAGGCTCTCTCCCTTGGCCTTGCCCAGCACCAGGGCGACGATGAGCTGCGCCACCAGCCCGACCGTGGCCACCACGATCATGGGCCAGCTGTGGACTTGAGGCGGATCCAGCATGCGGATCCAGGCCTCGTACAGGATGTAGACGGCCACCAGGATCAGGGTGAAGCCGTTGAACTGCGCCGCCAGGATCTCCACCCGACGGTAGCCGAAGCTCCGCCTCGAGGTGGAGGGACGCCGGGCGAACCACTGCGCCACGAGCGCCAGGGCCACCGCCGCCACATCTGTCAGCAGGTGAAACGCGTCCGAGAGCAGGGCCAGGCTGTTGGTGAGCACGCCGCCCACCAGCTCCACCAGAAAAAATACCCCGAGCACCACCAGCGCCAGCCGGAGCGCCTTTCGGCTGGCGCCCCTCAGATCGTGGGAGTGGCCGTGACCATGGCCGTGACCATGGCCATGCCCGTGGCCGTGGCCGTGGACTTGGTCGTGGGCGTGATCGTGGCTGTGGGAGGGATCCTGGTCGTGGTCGTGGGCGGAGCTGTGATCGTCTTGAGGATCTTTCATACTTTAACACTTTAGCAATTGCTAATATGAGAAAGTGTTAAAGTGTTTTCCTCCGCCTGTCAAGCGCGTATACTCCTGCAGGTTCCTGGGAGGAGATTCATGAGCGAAATCAAAGTGGAGAAGGCCACCCCCGAGCGGCTGGCAGAGCTTGGAACGGACAGCTGGAGCCCCTGGTCATGTGGCGTCGAGACGTTCGACTGGCGCTACTCCGACCGTGAGACCGCCCACGTACTGGAGGGCAAGGTCAAGGTGGTCACCGAGCACGGCCAGGAGGTGACCTTCGGGGCGGGCGACATCGTGGTCTTCCCGGCAGGGCTGAGCTGCACCTGGACGGTCATCGAGCCGATCAAAAAGGTCTTCAGCTTCGGCTGAGAAAGCCCCGCCCCAACGCCTGCTCAAAGCTGCTGCCCCGGGGCAGCCAGCCCCCGTCCCGACGGCGTACTCCCTGTACGCGCTGGTCAGCCCAGTCGCCAATGTCGTAAACTTGTTTCCCGGCAGCATTTTTCCTGGCGCTGCTGAAGGAGGAAGCACCATGGCTCTTCGCCGCCTCGCGCTCTTGGCTTTGCCCCTGATCCCCGCCTTGATCCTGGGCACCAGCTGCACCGAGTCTTACATCTCCGGCTTCGGTGAGGCTGGCCCACCGCAGTACACCGAGGCGGGTGTCATGGTGCCCGATCAATGGGTCAGCGGCCCGTGCAGGCCGGGCGCAGACCTGGACAAGGACGGCATCCCCGACGACGTCGAGGGGTGCGGCAAGGACACCGACGGCGACCAGCTGCCGGACTACAACGACACCGACTCCGACGGCGACAAGGTGCCGGACAAGGTGGAGGCCGGGCCGAACCCCAAGTCCCCGGTGGACACCGACGGGGACAAGAAGCCGGACTACAAGGACAACGACTCCGACGGCGACGGGGTCAAGGACGGCGACGAGGACATCAACGGCGACGGCAAGCTCGGCTGCTGCCTGGACAAGTGCGGCGAGAAGCGCAAGGGGTGCCCGGACCCCGGGCCCAGCGGGTGCGGCAAGGGCCAGAAATGCAACGGCGGCGCCTGCGCGCCGGCGGCGACGTTCCTGTGCGGCAACGGCGAGAGCAGCCCCAAGAAGAAGGTCACCTACCCGGACGGCAAGAAGAACGACGGCGACCTGCCCACCTTCATCTGCCACAAGAAGGGCGAGATGGGCACCGCCGGGGGGCTGAAGCAGATGGCCTTCAAGACCTCCACCAAGGGGCAGTGGAAGGTGGCCATCGAGAAGTGGGGGCTGTACGGCGAGATCTCGGTCCAGGGCGGCTCGGCCAAGGAGGCGGGGGCGAGCATCCAGTACAGCAAGAACCCGGCGAACAGCAAGACACCCATCGACGTGGCCGGCTTCGTGCTCTCAATGGACCCGCCAGGCGGGGACATCAACGCCGTGGTCAACGCCCTGATCAACAAGCTGCAGGGCCTGCCCGGCAAGCAGAGCATCACCATCCTCTCGTCGGGGACACCCAAGACCAGCCACGACAGCTACCCCATGGTGGTGTCCTCCCAGGTGAACATCAAGATGGGCGGCAGCAAGACGCCCATCGACGTGCGCAACGCCCTGTTCTCCACCCTGCTGGGCAAGCAGGTGGCCCAGACGCCCAAGCCGTACGGCCCCACGGGCAACGACTTCCACCTGCGGTTTCAGACCGTGCTGCGCAAGGACCGGCTGATGGTGATGGGCGGCGTGGCCACCACCCAGATGGTGTCTGACACAAAGGTGCCCACCGGCATCCACCTGGACGACCTGTCCAACGGCACCGGCCTGGCCGACCCGAACAACTCGGACACGGTTGAGTGCGACCCGTTCATCCTGAGCAGCAACCCGGTGGCCGACATCATCTGGGTGGTGGACGAGTCCGGATCGATGAACGACAACCGGCAGGACGTGGCCAACAACGCCAAGGACTTCTTCTCCCGCGCGGTCAAGAGCGGCCTCGACTTCCGCATCGCGGTAACCGGCGTGAGCAAGAGCTCTTCCTACGGCTACTACCCGGGCAAGTTCTGCTCCAACATGAGCACGAGCAAGTACGACAGCGGCGGCCAGGACCGCTTCCTGCTCCCCTCGGAGCAGGCGATCTTCGCCCAGTGCGCCAACAACCCGCCCGGCTACGAGGGGGGCGCCGAGTACGGCCTGCTCAACGGCAAGCAGGCGGTGATCCGGCACCTGCCGCGCAAGGCCAACGACCCCACCAAGATCCGGCCCAACGCCACGCTGGTGATCATCCAGGCCACCGACGAGCTGCCCAACGGAATCTACGGCACCCTCGGCTACTCCCACTACAAGACCTGCCAGCTGCCCCAGAGCGAGCAGTCCAAGGTGGACGCCTGGACCCAGAGCAACTACATCAGCTTCTTCCAGGGCAAGGACCCGCAGTACGGCATGCAGGCCAAGGCCATCGTGCACCTCATCGGCGGCGTCTGTAACAACTCGTGCAACGCCCACATCGGCCACGGCTACAACGAGCTGGCCAAGGCGACCCAGGGGATCAAGGCCGATGTCTGTCAGAAGAACCTCGGCACCTCCATGCAGATCATCATCGACACCATCACCGGCGCCTCGTCGCCGGCCAAGCTGCAGTACGTGCCGATCAGCGCCTCGCTGGCGGTGGCCATCGACAAGACCAAGCTGAACCGCAGCCGGCTCAAGGGCTTCGACTACTCGGCGCCCATCAACACCCTGGTCTTCATCGGCGTGCCCTTCCCCAAGGGCAGCCAGGTGGTGGCGAGCTACCGAAGGTGGGTCAAGCAGAAGGCCATCGAATAGCGCGCCGCTTCATCGCGGAGCCTCGCAAAGCGAGGCGAGCACGGCGCGCTCCCCCGGAGGGGCATCGCGCGTGCACAGCCCTGCGTGCCCTGGCTTCAGGCATCAGGCTTCAGACTTCAGGGTTGATAGTCTGGGCCATCAAACCTGAAGCCCGAAGTCTGAAGTCTGAAGTCTGAAGTCTGGCGAGCGAAGCGAGCCCTACGCCTGCGGCTTGAACGACCCCAGGCTCACCGGGTTGATCCCCTCGTCTTGCAGCGCCTGCCCCCAGCGCTCGTCCACGGGCGTGTCGAAGATGATCTCGGTGTTGAGGCTGGCCGGAATCCACGCGCCCGCTGACATCTCGCTCTCGAGCTGGCCGGGACCCCAGCCCGAGTGGCCGAGGAACATCAGGTAGTCGCCCGGACCATCCCCGCGCGCGATCTGCTCGAGCATGTCCCGGTTCGGCGTCAGGCGCAGGTCGTCGGTGACATGGATCTCGTCCTCGCGCGCCTCCTCATGGGACGGGCAGCGGTACAGCAGCATCCCGTTCTCCACCGCCACGGGACCGCCGATCATGGCATCACGCCCCTGGGCGCCGGCGGTGGGGAGATCCAGCTGCCCAAGGATCTCCTTCATCGACAGCGGCGAGGGGCGGTTGATCACCAGCCCGAGGGCCCCCTGCTCGTTGTGTAAACACATCAGGACGAGGGTCCGATCAAAGTTCGGATCGTGAAGCATGGGCGCGGCGATGAGGAAGCCGGGCGCCAACTGTTCCAGGGCGGATGCCATCTGTCCTGTCTACCCCGTGCAGGCAGCCGGCGCAAGGAGGCTGGCATTCCTGCCACGGATGCAGTATATGGGTTCGGTTCAGCTTTACTGCACTGTGAGAACGAGACGATGATCGAGACGCGCCGCCTGCGTTACAAAAGCGCCCTCGCCATGATCAAGGGCCTGAAGGATCTGTTCGAGGAGGGCCTGCGCCCGCGGGAGGTCATGTTCGTGGCCTTTGATCCCAGGGGCGATGTGCACCTCGAGATCCCGGCTCACATTCACGACGTGCAGCGGCTCAAGGTGGGGCACAAGCTGACCCTCGCCTGGCCGTTCGACGTGCAGAAGTCGTTCTACCTCGACGCCGTGCACCCGATGCCGGACAAGTCGGTCATCATCAACGGCGACCGCCGCATCGGCCGCTTCTCCAGCCTCATCGACGTGGCCAGCCTGGTGTCCTGGTTCGTCAACGAGGCCCAGGACGAGAGCATCTTCTTCGGCAGCGCGCCGCACCAGCCGGGCAGCTGGTACGTGCGAGGCGAGGAGTACGACGCCCTGCACCTGCGCGGCTACGTGGACATCGTGCACGCCGGCCAGGGGCTGCTGGCGCGGCGGGTGATGGATCCGGGCCTGTTCTTCCTGCCCATCGAGGAGGCCGCGCGCGGCAACATGGAGCCGTGGCAGCGAATCTTCGACTCCCCCCTGGGCAACGTGCTGATGCTGGAGCACCGGCTGCTTTATGACCAGCTGGTGATGAGCTGCCAGGAGGGGCTGGTGGAGGTGGACCTGTACGAGCTGCCCAGGGTGCACGAGTCAGGCCGGTTTACCATCCGCGGCGGTTTCGGCGTGCTGGGACGCATCACCGGCGGCGCCTTCGCGGTCACCCGCGGCGTGCCCATGGACTGGGGCATCGACAACATGCAGCCCGCCGTGCTGGTGGGCAGCGCCGGCTGCTCGTTCCTGGAGCTGCGCAAGCTGCTGCGCGAGATGCGGGACGGCCCGCTGTTCCCCCGGCCCAAGCCGTCGTCGGACTGAAAGACGAGAGGCTCGCTTCGCTCGCCTGGCTTGAGACTTGAGACTTGAGACTTGAGGTGCGAGTGCCCGGGTCAGTCCTCCAGCAGGAACTTCTCCTCTTCCTTGAAGTCAGCCGGCCGAGGCAGCACCGCCCAGCCCTGCTCGCGTGAGTAGACGTCGAACTCGGGGTTCGGGTAGATGCTCCAGGCCGCCTCGGCCAGCTTCATCATCGGGCCGTCGAGGCTGCCGTTTCCCGCGGCGAAGCGCACGGGCCGATCACCCACGATGTCCACCAGCTTCTCTGCCTTGCCCTCTCCGGCGCAGGAGATCCCCGCGTGCTTGCCGGTGATCACGAGGTCACCGTCCACTTCGAAGTCCATCCCCACCACCACCTCCACCGGCAGCATGCGCTTGAGCGGCAGCAGGAACTCCGTGGGCGTGCCAGAGACGACCCAGATCGGGTACCCCTTGTCGTGCAGGTGGCGCACCACCTCCACCACCTCGTCCACCCAGCCGCGGTGGGCGTGGTCCCGCCACCAGGTGTAGACATGCCCGCCAAGCTCCTCCAGGGTCATGCCCTCGTAGAAGCTCAGCAGGTAGCGGCACCCGGCCGGGTGGTCGTCCCGGTAGATGCGCATGTAGTTGGTCCAGTTCTCACCCGGTACCAACCCCTGGTCGATCATCCAGGTGGTGAAGTCGTCGGCCACGTCGTCGACCCACAGGGTGCCGTCGGCGTCGAAGATCGCCAGGGCGCCATCCTCGCAGCGGGGGATGGCCCCGACGAAGTCGGGCACGAGCTCTGGTCTGCGCTTATCGGTCAGGCCGTAAATGCTGGTCATGGCTGCTCCTCGTCGGTGATCTCGGCCCCCTCCTGCTCTTCCTGCTCCTGCAGCTCGCGGCGGGCCAGATCGGTCATCTCGGTCAGGTCGTACAGCAGCTGGCGGGCGGCGCCGTGCGCGGCAGGGCCGGCTCCCCTGGCGCGGTGCGCCAGGTCCATCAGCGACTTGATGCCCACGCGCAGCTCGTGACGCCCGGCTTCCAGGTTGCGGACCATCTCCCCGGAGTCCTCCCGGTACACCTTGAACCGGGCGATGGCCTCGCCCAGCGACAGGGCCGCGTCCATCATCTCCTCGGCTGCCCGGGTGGTGTCCTGAGCGCCCTCGGCGGTGGACCGCGTGACCGCCAGGATCTCCTCCATGGCCACCGCCGATTCGTCGGTCGACTCCTGGATCGACTCGATGAACGTGCCCACGTCGTGGGTCGCCTCGCTGATGCGCTCGGCCAGCTTGCGCACCTCGTGGGCCACCACGGCGAAGCCCTTGCCCTGCTCACCCGCCTTGGAGGCCTCGATGGCGGCGTTGAGGGCCAACATGTTGGTCTGGGCCGAGATGTCGTCGATGCGCTGAATGATCTGGGTGATCTCACGCGACTGGCGTCCCAGGGACCGCACCCGCGCCGTGAGCCGGCTCAGAGCCGCGGCCTGGTGCGCCGCCCCCTCGGCCATGGACTCGCTGGAGGTGAGGATCCGGTCGGCCACGGCGGTGACGTCGAGGCCCGAGCGCCGCACGTCCATCACCAGCCTGCCGATGCTCTCGAGCATGTGGTTGAAGGCGTCGGTCACCGCGCCGAGGCCCCCCCGGGTGACCTGGCCGCGACGGGTCAAGTCCCCCCTGGCCGCGGCCGAGACGATCTCCATCAGCTGAACGATTCCCTTCTCGCGCTCGTCGCCCTCGGGCTTCATCGCGTCTCTCCCGTCGGTCGCTCCGCCAGCTCCCCTGCCACGGAGAACGGCTGGACCTGGTAGTGGTTCGCCGCCTCGGCCATGGCCCGCTCCGCGTCTTGCACGAACCCGGGCATGTCCAGGACCTGCACCGGCGCCGCCGCACCGGCGAGCCACAGCTCATGCTCCCCCGGCGCCAGCTCGGCCGACAGCACCTCCAGCGCGCGGCCGACCCACAGCAACAGGTCATGGTCCGGCAAGGCGATCCAGAGCGCCTCGTCGCCTTGCCGCGGCAGGTTGGCGAGGGCTGCCCTGTCAGCGTCGGCCGCCGGGTCCGCCACCGGCAGCACGCGCCCGCGCACCGCGGCCACGCCGAGCAGGCCGCCGGGCGCCCCTGGCACGCGGGTCACCGGCCCGAGGGTGACCACCTCGCGCACCACGGCCAGCTCCACGGCGTAGCGCCGTCCACGCAGCTCGAAGGTCAGCAGGTCCACGGCGGGGAGTCTAGCATGTGAGGGGCAGGCTACAGGTAGCGGCCCACGGTCTGCTGCAGCTGCTCTGGCGAAAACGGCTTGGTCAGGTACTCGTTGGCCCCCTGCTTCAGGCCCCAGTACCGATCGCTCTCCCGATCCATGGCAGATACCACGATGATCGGCAGCGCCCCGCACCTGGGGTCCTCGCGGATGACGCGGCACAACTCGAAGCCGTTGAGCCTGGGCATAACCACGTCAAGGATCACCAGGTCCGGCGGGTCGACCTTGAGCCGGTCTCGCGCCTCCTGCCCGTCGCAGGCGGTCTCGATGCTATGGCCCAGCGGGGCCAGGGCCTTCTGCAACAAGGCGGTGGCGGTCGCGGAATCATCGGCTATGAGAATCCTCGCCATCAATAGAATAATTCAATCACCCTGGAATCTAGTCAAGTCCGGCGCGTGGGCTTTCCCCGGCTTTCAGAACGAGCGATGCACCGCCAACAGCAGTGATGTTACAGTTGGGCATGCGTTCACCCCCCATTGTCCTCATGCTGCTGGCGACGTGCGCCCTGGCAGGCTGCACCGAGGAGAACCCCACCTTCACCTCGCTTGACCTGGACCAGGGCGGTCAGCTGACCGACGCGCTGCTCGACGGCGAGCTGGGGCTGGACCTGGAGGCGGACGCGGACGGCGCGCAGGACCTGACCTCCGACGCGGACACCGGCGCCGACCTGCCGCCGATCACGCCTGACCTTCCCCCGGTCACGCCGGACCTGCCCCCGGTCACGCCGGACCTGCCCCCCGTGAAGAAGGACCTGCCCCCGGTCAAGCCGGACCAGAAGGTGCTGCTCAACAACGGCGCCGCCTGCACCAGCGGCGGGCAGTGCAAGACCGGCCACTGCGTGGACAAGCTCTGCTGCTCCGGGCCGTGCTCGGGGCTGTGCAGGGCGTGCAACCTGTCTGGCAAAAAGGGGACCTGCACCTTCGTGCCTGCCGGGGCTGACCCGCGCAACGCCTGCAAGAAGGTGGACCCGCACAACACCTGCAAGTTCGACGGCACCTGCAACGGCAAGGGCGGCTGCCGCTACTATCCGGCGGGCACCAAGTGCCTGACCGCCAAGTGCGCCAGCGCCGTGGCCTTGGCCCTGCCCAGCGTGTGCGACGGCGGCGGCAACTGCCTCAAGCAGAAGATCAAGCCGTGCAAGCCGTACAACTGCTCCACCACGGCCAAGACCTGCTACTCCGGATGCACCGACAAGAACGAGCAGACCAACTGCCAGGGCTACTACGGCTGCAACGTCACCAACAGCAAGTGCTACTCGTCGTGCACCAGCGATGCCCACTGCAACAAGAAGGGCAGCTGCGACAAGAAGAAGAAGGTGTGCAAGAAGAAGTAGGGGGTCGCGCGACCCCCGGCGCGCTGACGGGCGCTACTTCGTGGGGGTCAGCTTCAGCGTGCGGGTGACCTTCTCGGTCTTGATGTCGAAGACCTTGACGCTGTCCTTCCAGTCCATGATCAGCAGGGACTCACCGTCGAGCGAGATGTTCAGCGACTGGCAGCTGACCTTGTTGGTCACCATACGCACGAAGCGCTTGGGCAGGTCCAGGTGGTGCAGCAGGTCGGAGCTGAGCAGGTAGACATCGCGGTTGTTGGTGCTCATGACGAAGTGGTCGAGGAACACCGAGGCGCCGCTCACCTTGCTCACGGTGCGCGTGGCAGCGTCCACCACCCGCACCTCCTCCTTGGCGCCGAACCAGACCGAGTCCACCAGCACCACCTTGCCGTCGCGGGACACCGCGTAGCGCGGCAGCTTGTCGCCCACCTCCACGGTGGTGAACTTCAGCGTCTTGGTGTTGATGAACATCAGGTGGTAGCGGTCCGACGAGCGGGACGGCTTCTGGGACTTGTCCCCGAACAGGTCCCGGTCCAGCGCCGAGTCGCGGTCCAGGAACGCCACCGCGGTGTCGCCGCCAGGCGCCAGAGCCACCGGGCCGAAGCCGGGCAGGTTCTTGATGAACTTGCGCTGCTTGATGTCGATGACGCTCACCGGGTCGCTGCCGCACTGGGTGGGCGCCAAAAACGCCCTGCTGCCGTCCTTGGTGAGCACCAGCGGCGACGAGCAGTTGGGCACCGAGATCTCCTCGCTGCGCCCCTCCACCGGCTCGATGATGCTGATCCGGGTGTTGAAGTTGCCGCCCTTGCGCGTGAACTCCTGGGTCACCAGGATCCGGCTACTGTCCGGGGTGATGTCCACGTCCTCGATCTTTCGCTTGGGCGTGAAGGCGGCGCGCATGCCGCCGTCCTTGGTGTCGAGGATGCGCATCCGCTTGTGGTCGGCCACCACCAGGAACTTGTCGTCCTTGCTCGGGTAGAGCCGCACCGCCCCCTCGAAGTCGAGCACGTCATGCTTCCACAGCACCTTGCGCGTCTTCGGGTCGACGGCGAACACGCCCCGCGGGTGGCCGCCCTGGACCACCACGTAGAACCGCCGCGCCTTCTCGGCGAAGGCCACCCGCATGGGGATGCCCACGGCGTCCACGGTGTGCACCGCGCCCTTGACCAGGTCGCCCACCACGAGCTTGTCCCCCATGCGGGCCAGCACGTAGGCCCCCTGCGGGTCCACCGCGATGTCCTTGCGCCCGTCGCCGTTGGGGTCCTTGTAGCCGCCCAGGTTCACGCCACCCGAGTCGTTGTTGCCAGGGGCTTTCTGGTTGAAGGTGGCGCCTCCCTCGAAGCAGCCGCTGTACGGCGCGGCGAAGCAGAGGGTGACGAGGCCGAGGAGCAAAAGTGCCCGCTTCATGGGTTCCTCCTGATCATTCCGAAGCAGATATTATATCGCATCTCTTTCAGGCGACCGCCGTGGAGTGCTGGGAGCCGCCAGACGGCGACGGGAGGAGCCGCTACACGGCTACGGGAGAAACGCGTTTTCTGATCAGTTTGATGGAGAGCAGCCGGTACAGGATCTGGCTCACTTCGAAGGAGCCCATGCGGCTGGAGCGTACGATCTCCTTGACCGCGTTCTTGCCGTTGACCAGCTCCAGGATCGACAGCTCCTCGCGGGTCAGGCGGCCTCGGCCCATGCGGCTGACCGCGTCCTCGTTGCGCAGGAACACGATGTCGAAGTTGTCGATCTCCCGCTCGATCAGGTGCCACTCGTCCACCCGGCGGAAGCCCTCCATCAGGATGCTGTCCACGCTCAGCTCCAGCGCGGCGGTGGCAGCCAGCGGCGAGAGCTGGGACGCCGGGTAGAACGCGAACCGCCCTGACTTCCAGCGCAGCAGCTCGTAGACCAGCTCCTGGGTCTGCTGGCGGATGGCGGCCTGAAGATCCTCCTCGCTGAGCACCGACTCCTGCACCAGGGTCTCGCCCAGCAGCTGGTCGCGCTCGCGCGCCAGGGCCAGCAGCCGATCGAGCTCCGCCCGGGAGGTGACCTCCTGCTCCAGCAGGAAGCGCCCCAGCAGGAACTCCTCGGGGATGCCCTTGGCCACTGCCTGCTGCACCATGCCGTCCTTGAAGTGGACCTCCACGTTGGCCAGCCCCCGGGTGACCAGCATGGTCCCCTGCTGCTCCTGCTGTCCCAGCAGCAGCAGCACCTCGGCCAGGGGCACGAGGCTCAGGTCCCCCGCCAGCGCCGCATCACTGCCGGTGAGGTCGGGGGCAGCGCTGCGCAGCTTGCCCAGCAGCTGGTCGAGGGTGTCGACGGAGAGGTTCTCCTCCATGTCCTCGGCGAGCTGCACGTCGTCCAGGGGATCACCCCGTTCGGCCGAGCCGAGCCCCGCAGCCTTGGCCGCCACCTTGCACAGAGTGCGGCGGAAGCCCTCGAGGTTGATCCGGCGAGCTTCGCGCGCCTGCCGCGCCGCCGCTGACGCCGCCTCGGAGGTCACCTCCAGCTCCAGGTCGATGTCCTGGGTGGTCCCCTCCTCGAAGTTGCCGTCCTCGTACTTGTTGATGGTGTGCTGCACCACGCCCGTGATGGCCTCGGGAGAGAACGGCTTGGTGATGTAGTCCACGATCCCCATCACCTTGACGAACCGCTCGCCCACCTGGTCCCCCTTGGCGCTCATGAGCACCACGGGGACATCCTTGAGCGTGTCCTCCTGATGCAGCGCGCGGCACACCTGGTAGCCGTTCATCTTGGGCATGACGAAGTCGAGCAGGATCACCTGGGGCCGCGTCTCCTTGGCCACCTCGATCCCCTCGTCCCCATCGCTTGCCGTGACGACGTTGTAGCCCTCCTTGGTCAGCACGAGCTGAACGACCTTCAGGATCGTCGGGCTATCGTCGATGACCAGGACTGTTTCACCAGCCATTTTTCGCCTTGTTCACTAAGAGATTATCCCCGCGAAACGGTAGCACCGCGCTTCTCCGGGGGTCAAGGTGGGGGAAGGCTTCAGGGGATCCGGTCCGGGCGCGTTTTTACCTGGTGCCGGCGCCTTTCCAGCGGAACGGCCGTGACATGAGCCGGCTCAGCTTGGTGCGCTCGGTCTCGCCCTTGTGGTTCACCAGCAAGATCGGCAGGTCCACGCAGAACTCGGCCATGAACTGCAGGCACTGGCCGCAGGGCGGCGCCGGGGGGGAGGACGCTGTGGCCACCGCCATGGCGGCGAACGCCTTGTGCCCCGCGGCCACCGCGGTGGTGATGGCGTTACGCTCCGCGCACAGGCACAGGCCGTACGACGCGTTCTCCACGTTGCATCCGCCGATCACCTCCCCCTCGTCGGTGAGCAGGGCCGCGCCCACCTTGAAGCGGGAGTAAGGGGCATAGGCCGCCTTGCGCGCCCGCAGCGACTCGGTGGCCAGTGCGTCCCAGGCCTTGGCCGATATACGCCGGGCCATTGGATCTACACCTGCTGGCCCATCGCCCTGACCACGGCGGTGAGCAAATTGATGAAGGTCTCCTTGACGCGCTCGGCAGTCTCCTTGACCTCCTCGTGGGAGAGGGTCTCCTGCAGGCCGGCAGCCTTGTTGGTCACGCAGGAGATGCCGAGCACCTTGGCTCCCATGTGCCGCACCGCGATGGCCTCGGGCACTGTGGACATGCCGGCCAGATCGGCCCCGGCGCGGCGGGCGAGCCGGATCTCCGCTGGCGTCTCGTAGGACGGGCCGAGCATCCAGTTGTAGATCCCCTCGCGCAGGGAGATTCCGAGGTCCCGCGCCTGGGCGAAGGCCAGCTCGCGCAGCTTCAGGTCATACGCCTCGCTCATGTCGGGGAAGCGCGGACCGAGGCGGTCGTCGTTGTCCCCCACAAGCGGGTTCTGGCCGGTGAAGTTGATGTGGTCGCCGATGAGCACAAGGTCACCCGGCTCCAGCGCGGTGTTGATGCCGCCGGCGGCGTTGGTGATCACCAGTACCTCGCAGCCCACCTTGACCAGGGTGCGGGCGGGCAGCACCACCTGGGAGATGGGGTGCCCCTCGTACAGGTGCACGCGCCCCTGCATGGCCAGCACGTTTGTCTCGCCGCAGCGCCCGGACACCAGCTGCCCGGCGTGGCCCTTGACCTTGCTCTGGGCGAAGCCGGGGATCTCGCCATAGTCCACGGTTTTGGGATCTTCGAGAGTGTCGGCGAAGCTGCCGAGCCCCGAGCCGAGCACCACTCCCACCTTGGGCTGGTGGGGCGCGATGGCCGCCTGCACCACATCCGCGGCCTTGCACACATCATCGTATACGCTCATGTCGTCCGGTCTCCTCCTGTTATCTGATAGTAACCAGCGAGGGGAGCATGTCGAATTTTCTGGGCTTTTCCATGTACACTGGGCACTGGAGGGGATGCACGATGATCCACGAGGGTGCCGGAACCTGGGTCGTGGCAGGAGCCATGGCCGCGCTGCTGGCAGCCGGGTGCTCTGACAGCACGGTCGCACCTGTGGCCGACGGGTCCCGGCCCGACGTCAGGGCCCTGGACGCGGCGCTCCCCGACGGGCGCGCTGCTGACCTGCCAGGAGCAGACCTGCCGCTGCCCGATCTCCACGCTCCGGACTTGCCCTCGGTGGACCTCGCGAATCCGGACCTGCCGCCGCCCGACCTGCCGCCGCCCGATCTGGCGAAACCGGACCTGCCGCCACCCGACCTGCCGCCGCCCGATCTGGCGAAACCGGATCTGTCCATGCCGGACCAGGCGAAGCCAGATCTGCCCCTGCCCGACGGCCCATCCGCCGACGTCAGCCCCCCCACGGGCTGCGGCAAGGCGCTGCTGCCGTACAGCGGCGGGCTGTGCGGCCCCAAGGCCAAGCCGTGCAAGGTGAAGATCTCCGAGAAGGTGCCGGTGCCCACGGCCGTGCGCAACGCAGGCCCCTCCCTGGCACCGGTGAGCGGCGGGGCGGTGGACCTGCTGATCCCGGACTCCACCAAGGGCCAGGTGGGCTACCTGGCCCATCGCAGCGGCGCCGCCAAGTGGCAGGTGACCAAGGTGGCCATGTCCGTCACGGCGGGCACGCTGATGCGCCCCACGGCCGGGGGCCTGTCCGCGCTGATCTACGGCTGGTACGGCAGCGGCAAAACCACCACCTACTGGGCCGGCTCGGCGGGCGGCGCCTGGAAGAAGGTCGACGCCCCGCCGGCCAGTCAGGGCGGCTACCCGGGCACCACGCAGATGGATCAGGCGGGCTGCGTGCACGCCATCTACTACCGCAACGACGGCAGCGGGCTGAACTACGGGGTGCGCTCCAGCGGCTGGAAGCAGCACGCATCCATGCTCGGGTTCAGCCGCTCGGCGCTGGCCCTGGCGCCCAACGGCGTGGCGCACCTGACCACCTGGCGGGCCGCCTGGCCCGGCAAGCCGGCCGGGCTGTACTGGGCCGTGCCCGGGCTCAAAGAGGAGCTGGTCTCCTCGGCCGGCGGCACCGCCACCCACACCGGCCAGATCGGCATGGCCCTGGCCGCCACCGCCGGCGGCGAGGTCGAGCTGCTGGCGTACCGCTGGGACAAGGCGTTCAAAAAGCGCCAGCTGATCCATGTGCGGCGCCCCGCCACGGGCGGCTGGGTCATCACCCCGCTGGCGCAAACCACAAGCACCCAGTGCGGCCAGTGTCAGGTGGGCCTGTGCAACTACGACTACCACGAGTACGCGCCGCTGGCCGCGGTGGCCAGCGCCAGCGGAGATGTGCGGCTGCTGTACGCCCATCGCCACCGCAAGGGGACCTTGCAGGGCAAAAAGCCCCACCCGTTCGGCTACTGCCAGTGGCACCTGGTCAGCGACAGCTCCACCGGCGATGTGAGCATGGCCTGGTACGCCGGGGCGAAGGTGCAGACCGCCACCGTGGCCACCGGCATCAAGCCGCTGGACGACGGCGTGGCCCACCTGGACAGCAAGGGCCAGATCCACATGGCCTTTCAGACCCTGGTCCCAGGCTCGCAGGGCTTCACGACCGACATCCGCTACCTGGTGGTCGGGCCTTAAGGCCGGTACGACACCTCGAAGCCGGCCGCCTCGAACTCGGGGCCGACGCCGCAGCGCTCGCATCTCAGCTTGTTCGGCTCACGGGAGTCCCAGCTGAAGTCGGAGTCGTGGCACGGGAAGCGGTAAGCGAAGAAGAGGGTGTAGCGGCAGCCGCCGTCCACGCGCCGCTCGCCAAACGAGACCCGGCTGTCCTTGTCCATCAGCCGGTCCCACGGGCCGGTGTAGATCGCCTCACGCTGGATCTTCTGGAACGCCTCGGGGCAGCAGCCGTCGCCGCACGCGGCGCGGAACCGCTTGACCAGCGACAGCGCCGGGCCGGCCTGCAGCTCGGCGCAGTTCTTGACGCAGGGCCAGATGAAGCCGACCACGAGCAGTGCGGCGAGCCCGAGCATGACCAGCAACGCGATGCGCTTGAACCAGCTGGCGCGCCCGCGCGCTGCCATCAGACGAAGAAGCCCGCGATGGTGCCCGACAGGCAGGAGACGATGGCGCCGGCGAACATGGCGAACAGGCCCAGCCGCGCCAGGTCGCCGCGCCGCTCCGGGGCCATGCCGCCGATGCCGCCGATCTGGATGCCGATGGACGCCACGTTGGCGAAGCCGCACAGCGAGTAGCTGGCGATGACCGCGCTGCGCCGTGACAGCATGGCGGTGCTGCCCTGCAGCACGCTCTTGAGGTGCAAGAAGGCGATGAGCTCGGTGAGCACCAGCTTCTCGCCCAGCAGCTGGCCCACCAGGTTGGCCTCGGACCAGGGCACGCCCATGCACCACGCCAGCGGGTGCAGGATCCAGCCGAGGATGCCCTGGATGCTCAGGCCCGCCAGGCCGAAGACGGCGTTGAACAGCGACACCAGCCCCACGAAGCCCACCAGCACCGCGGTGATGTTGAGCACCAGGCCCATGCCCTCGGTGGCGCCGCGTGCCGCCGCCTCGATGGCGTTCTGATCCGGGCGCTCCACCTCCAGCTTCAGCGAGCCCGCCGTGGCCGACTCCTCGGTCTCGGGGTACATCAGCTTGGCCACGGCCAGGGCGCACGGCGCGGCCATGATGGAGCAGGTCACCAGGTGTCCGGCGATGCCGTCGATGTCCTTGAGCAACGAGACGTAGATGGCCAGCACGCCCCCGGCCACGGTGGCGAAGCCGCCGGTCATCACCGCCATCAGCTCGCTGTGGGTCATGCGCTGCACGAACGGTTTGACCATCAGCGGCGCCTCGGTCTGGCCCACGAAGATGTTGGCGGTGCAGGAGAGCGTCTCAGAGCCGCTGGTGCGCATGGCGTAGACCATGGCCCGGCTGATCCCCTTGACGATGACCTGCATGATGCCCAGGTGGTACAGCAGCGTGATCAGCGACGAGAAGAAGATCACGGTGGGCAGGATCCAGAAGGCGAAGTTCTTGAGCACCGGGCTGGTGCGCCCGATGAACAGCTCGGTGGTCATCTTGCCGTCATTGGCCGGGCTGAAGGTGACCTGGTGCATGGCAGTGGACTGCATGACGAAGTCGATGCCCGTCTCGGCGAAGGAGAGCAGCTTGCGCACCCCCACGTCCACGACGTCGAAGAAGAACTGGCCCACCACCGGGTTGAGCACGATGAGGGCGAAGCAGGCCTGCAGCCCCAGGCCGAACACCACGGGCCGCCACAGCACATGCTTGCGCTTGCGCGATACGGCGTAGGCGATGCCGAGCAGCAGGACATAGCCGATGACCCCTTGAAAGCGCGTGGCCCCGGCCGGGTCGGGCAGGAAGTTCTGGCCCATGCGGCCGGCGCCAGTGGTCGCCTCCTTGGTGGCCTCCTCCTTGGCCGGGGCGGCCTCCTCCACCCTGGGCTTGTCGTCCTGGCCCCGGGCGCGCTCTGGCGACAGCCAGGACAGGCCCATGCTCACCACCCCCACCAGAACGAAGAACCCCAACCACCTCCCCCTGCGCCCCCGCCAGATCAACGCAGCACCTCGTGCACCAGCGGCGGCACCTCCACCTGCCCGTCGCCCAGCTCGAACGCGCCGAGCAGCACCCCCTCGGCCTGGTCGGCCCTGGCCTCGTCGTTGTAGTGCAGGACTGCCAGGGTGTCCCCGGCGGCCAGGTCGTCCCCGAGCCGGGCTTGAACCGTGATCCCCACCGCGTGATCGATGACGTCGGTGAGCTTCTTGCGCCCGGCCCCCAGGATCATGCCGGCCACCCCCACCTCGGTGGTGGTCACCGCCTGCAGCGTGCCTGCGCGCGGCGCCTTGACCGCGCGCGAATGGGCCGGCGCGGGCAGCACCGCCGGGTCGTCAACCACCGCCGGGTCGCCGCCCTGCAGCTCCACGCAGCGCCGCAGCCGCTCGAGCCCCTGGCCGCTGGCGCGCGCCTCGTCCATGCGCCGCTCGGCGTCGGCCTGGTCGCTGGCCACCTTGCCCAGCAGCAGCATCTCGGCCCCGAGCCGGCGCGTGATCTCCCACAGGTCCGCCGGCCCCGCTCCCTTGAGGATGTCGATGGCCTCCTGGGTCTCGTTGGCGTTGCCCACCGCGCGGCCCAGGGGCTGGTTCATGTCGCTGATGAAAGCGGTGACCTCCTTGCCGGCCCGCTTGCCGATGCCCTGCAGGGTCAGCGCCAGCTCACGCGCCAGGTCCATGGTCTTCATGAACGCGCCGGAGCCGACCTTGACGTCCAGCACCAGGGCGTCGATGCCCTCGGCCAGCTTCTTGCTCATGATGGAGGACGCGATGAGCGGGATCGACTCCACCGTGGACGTGATGTCGCGCAGGGCGTACAGCTTGCGGTCCGCCGGGGCCAGGTCGTCGGTCTGGCCGATGAGCGCCAGGCCCGCGTCGGACACGATGCGCGTGAAGTCGTCGATGCTCTGGTCGGTGGAGAAGCCGGGGATCGACTCCAGCTTGTCCAGGGTGCCGCCGGTGTGCCCCAGGCCGCGGCCCGAGATCATCGGCACCGGCACCCCCGCCGCCGCAACGAGCGGCGCGAGGCAGAGCGAGACCTTGTCGCCCACGCCGCCGGTGGAGTGCTTGTCCACCTTCACCCCCGGCACGGCGGACAGGTCGAGCACCCGGCCGGAGTGGAGCATGGCGTCGGCCCAGGCCGACAGCTCGTCGTCGTCCATGCCCCGCAGGAAGATGGCCATGAGCAGGGCCGCCGTCTGGTAGTCGGGGATGGTGCCGTCGGAGACGCCGGCGATGAACGCGCGTACCGCGTCGGGCGGCATGGCCTGGCCGTCGCGCTTGAGCATGATCAGGTCCTGGGGCCTCATCTGAAACTCCTCGTTGTGGGGGTTAGCTGATCTGCGAGTAGAAGCTCAGGCCGCGGGGGGAAGCGCCGATGCCCAGGGCCTCGCTGATGGTGGCGCCGATGTCGAAGAAGCCCTTGCGCACGCCCAGGTCCACGCCCGCCGCGGTGGGCGGCCCGAAGGCCAGCACCGGCACCCGCTCGCGGGTGTGGTCCGTGCCGGGGTGGGTCGGGTCGTTGCCGTGGTCCGCGGTGATGATCAGCAGGTCGTCCTCGCCCACCTCCTTGAGGATCTTGGGCAGGAAGTTGTCCAGCTCGATCAGGGCCTTGGCGAACCCCTCCGGGTTGCGGCGGTGGCCGTAGAGCATGTCGAAGTCGATGAGGTTGACGAAGATCAACCCCTCGTCCAGGCCCTTGAGCCGGTCGAGGGTCTTGACCAGCCCGTCGGCGTTGCCCTCGGTGTGGATCGACTCGGTCAGCCCCTGGCCGGAGAAGATGTCGCTGATCTTGCCCACGCCCACCACGGGCAGGCCCGCCTCCTTGATCCGGTCGAGCACCGTGGCCCCGGGCGGCGGCATGCCGAAGTCGTGGCGGTTGTAGGTGCGCTCGAAGCTCCCCTCTTCGCCCACGTAGGGCCGGGCGATGATGCGCGCCACCCGCAGCGGGTCGCACAGCCGCCGGGCCACCTTGCACGCGGCGTACAGCTCGGACAGGGGGATCTTCTCCTCGTGGGCCGCGATCTGGAACACGCTGTCGGCGCTGGTGTAGACGATCCACGCGCCGGTGCGCAGCTGCTCCGGGCCGAGGTCCTTGATGATCTCGGTGCCGGAGGCCGGGATGTTGCCGATCACCTTGCGGCCGGTCTCCTTGGCGAAGGCGTCGATCACCTCCTTGGGGAAGCCCTCCTCGTACACCTCGAACGGCTTCTCGGTGATGAGCCCGGCGAGCTCCCAGTGCCCGGTGGTGGTGTCCTTGCCCACCGACACCTCCTGCATGCGCCCGAAGGCTCCGGTGGCCGCGTCGTTGGGGGAGACCCCCTGGATCTCGGTCAGGTTGCCGATCCCGAGCGCCTGCAGCGCGGGCAGGCCGATGCCGCCCACCGCCGCCGCGGTGTTCTTCAGGGTGTCGGCCCCCAGGTCGCCGTACTCCTCTGCGCCGGGATCACCTCCACAGCCGCAGCTGTCGAGGACCATCAGTAAGACTCGTCTGGACATCGTATCGCTCACGATGGGGAGCCGCGCCCCGTGCAGGGCGATGGGCTCCCCGGCTTATCAAAGGTCTGTCATCCGGTACGTCAGTCTATGAAATCAGTAGGACGACTTCGACACGCCGCCGGTGACGATGGCGACGCTTGCCGATGCGCCGATGCGGTTGGCGCCGGCCTCGATCATGCGCCGCACGTCGTCGGCGCTCTTGATGCCGCCGGACGCTTTGACGCCCATGGCGCCTCCCACGACCCGACGCATAAGGGAAATGTCCTCCACCGTGGCCCCGCCCTTGCCGAAGCCGGTGGAGGTCTTGACGAAGTGGGCACCGGCCAGCTTGGACAGGGTGCAGCCCGCCACCTTCTCCTCGTCAGAGAGCATGCCGGTCTCCAGGATCACCTTCACCTGGGCCGGCCGCGCGGCGGCCACCACCTTGGAGATGTCCTCCTGGACCGTGGCGTAGTCCCCCGCCTTGAGCGCCCCGATGTTCATCACCATGTCGATCTCGGCCGCGCCGTTTCGCACGGCGTCCCGGGCCTCGAAGGCCTTGGACCCCGGGGACATGGCGCCCAGGGGGAACCCCACCACCGCGCACACCATCACCTGGCTGCCGCCCAGCAGCGCCCGGCACCGGGCCACGTTGGCGCTGTTGACGCACACCGAGGCGAAGGTGTGCTGGCGCGCCTCGGCGCAGAGCTTCTCCAGGTCCTCGGCCGTGGCCTCGGGCTTGAGCAGCGTGTGATCGATGTTGCCCGCGATGTCCGGCGCCGGCGTGGGGGTGCCGGGGCGCGCCGAAATGCGCGAGGCGCCGCTCTCCATGATGGCGCGCACCTCCCGGGGCTTCTTGGAGGCGCAGTGCCCGCAGTTGGAGCAGCCGCTGCCGCAGCAGGATGAATCCTGCGCTGGCGCGGCTGGCTGGTGCAGCTCGGTGCCCAGCTGGGCGCGGATCCGGGCTGCCACCACATCGGCGATTCGTTCCAGTTCTTCATCCATGTTGGCCATGGTCCCTCGCGCGAAACGTGACTTCCAACCCAAGAAGATATCGCCCGGGGAAGACGAGCGTCAATGCTCCTTCACGGCAGCGTCGCGGCCTTCTGCAGGGCCTTGATGGTTGCCCTGGCAGCGCCGAGCACCTTCTGGTCCCTCGAACGCTCCAGCATTTTGCTCGCCCTGCGCAGGCTGACCCACCGTACCTCGAGGGTCTCCTTGGGGTCGAAACGGCCCTCGTCGCGGACCTTCTTCATCAGGTAATAGTGACGCAGCGCGTCGCCTGACTTGAGCTGGGCGATCTTGGCCACGGGCAGGGCCTGCACCCCGCTCTCCTCGTAGGTCTCCCGCATGGCCGCGCCATGGGCCCGCTCGCCGGAGTCGACCCGCCCCTTGGGCCAGGTCCAGCCGGAGCGCCCGCCCTTGGCCGCCTTGCGGATGCGCACCAGCAGCACCTTCTTGCTGGCCGGGTCCACCACCACCCCGCCGGCCGTCTGCCGTTTGGCCGGCTTGAGCGGCTTGTTCATCTTGCCCAGCTGGATCTTGGGGCGGGACTTGCCGATGCGCAGCTTGCCGTACCCGCGATTGGCCAGCACCTTCTTCACGCCGGCCTGCAGCCAGTTGTCTTGCTTGCGGGTTGGCCGCGGGCCGCCGCCACGTTCAGCCAGGGCGGGCGCCGCGGTCAGCGCGGTGAGGAGCAGGATCGGCAGGGTTCGAGTCATCATCTTCATGGGACGAAGATTGTAGCCGATTTATTACCCACGGGCGCGGGATCGGCGCAGCAGGACCAGCAGGCCGAGGGTCCATAGCCAGCCAGGCGCCGGGTCGAGGCGGCCCCCTGCTGCGCAGCCGCCCATCATCTCGGCGCCATCGCCGGTCAGCTTCGTCTCCACGCGCGGCCCCTCCCCTGGCCCGGGTCCACCGGGCGTCGGGCCCGAGTCCGCCGGCCCGCAGGACGCCTTGCGGGCAAAGACGCAGCGGCGCTTTTTCGTGTCGCAGCGATCGGTGGTGCACTTGTCGCCGTCGTCGCACTGGCTGTCCTTCAGGCAGCAGCCCTTGATCGGCGTGCTCTTGCACTTGCCCGCCGAGCAGGTGTCCGCCGTGCAAGGGTTGCCGTCGGAGCACTCCGAAGCGCTGACGCAGCCGCCGCACCCCTTGCCCGGCTTGGGCCGCGCCCCCGCCGAATAGTCGGCGCACGCAGCGCTGGACCCGATGCCCACGCCGTACGAGCCGCTCGAGGGGTAGGTCACCCGCTGGCCCGTGGCCGTGCGGAAGGAGAAGTAGTAGCGGTGGCAGCCCTGCCCCTGAAGCTGGTGCTGGTAACGGTATGTGCCGCTCTGGGCGGCGCCGCGCTCCAGCTTCATGGGAAAGCAGGTGCCGCCGATGTTCACGGTGGCCGCCCGGGGCGCGCCGGCCTGGTCATGGTAGTTGGCCCAGAAGGTGATCCCTGCGCCCGGGCTGCCCTGCTTCGGGTAGTGCGCGCCGCCCGGCAGCCGCGGCGTGGCCTGACCGTAGCTGAACACCTGGACCCAGAAATCGCGCCAGCAGCCCTTGGGACCGTCGCCGTAGTGGCCGGCCCCGAGCTGGCCGTGGGAGGACTTGTTCAGGTTCGACCAGTGGCCGCCGGACTTGACCCACTGGCTGAAGGTCTTGACCGGATCGCTGCTGCCGGCGGCGGCGTTTTCGCCCGTACCCTGCACGCCGAACCGACCGATGCGGCCCCAGGTGCTGGTGCAGGCGCCCCCCTGGCAGGAGCAGTACGGCTTGCCGCCGCTGCACGAGCAGCTGGCGCTACCCCCTTCACAGGCGCAGGAGGGGTCGCCATCGCACTTGTTGGGGTAGATGTCGGCCAGGTTGCTCACCAGCCGGCAGACCGACTCGTGCTGCAGCCCGGCGCCGGCCTTCTTGAGGCTGGTGGCGTGAAAGCGGGCTGCCAGGGCCAGCTTGTGATTGTGATACAGCGGCTTGGTGGCGGGGTAGGTGGCGCAGCCGCCGCCGCAGGTCTCGGCCGACTGGGCGCCGGGATCGCTGCGCGCGCGGTTGGTCAGCACCAGGATGACCCGCTCCTGCCAGGAGGGGAAGCCGTCCTTGGGCACGCCGAGGTGCTGCTCCAGGGTGGCGACCTGGTCGGCCTCGGGCGCCTGGCCGCAGGCTGCGGCCAGCAGGCCCAGTAGCAGCAGGCAGGGGGCGTGGGAGTGGCGGCGCATGTGGGGGTATAAAGCAAGGCGCAAGCCAGGTTGGGCCGCGGAGGATCATTGGCGAAACGGCGCTGGATCGTGACAGGTTGGCGCAGGTTGGGGGGGCGAACCCCCTGAGACGGGGTGGAACAAAAAATAAGGAACAAGAAACAAAAAACAAAAAATGGGGGCTGGCTATACTTGTTGGAATCAGGGCCCCGTGGCTCGTTGGGATTGTGGGACGATGCGTGATCGAGATTCTGGGCACGGGGCGGTCTCCCGAAGAGCGTTTCTGAGGCAGTCGGGCGCCGCGCTGGCGGCGGGTGGCGCGCTGGGCGCGGCAGGGCTCAGCTGCACGGGCAAGGTGACAACCGCGGGCGGAGCCCTGACGCACCCCGGGGTGGACGCGGGCGTGGGGCGGCGGCCCAACGTGGTGCTGATCAGCGTGGACGACCTGGGCTACGGCGACACCTCCTGCTACGGCCGCTCGGGCGCCACGACCCCCAACTTGCAGGCCCTGGCCAACCAGGGAGTGCGCTTCACCGCCGGGTACGTCGCGGCGCCCCTGTGCAGCCCATCGCGGGCGGGGCTGCTCACCGGGCGCTACCCACAACGGTTCGGCTTCGAGTTCAACGCTGGCCCGGCGCCTCGCTGCGAACGTGAGGCGCTCGGCCTGCCCACCTCGGAGCATACCCTGGCGGATCTGCTCAAGAGCGCGGGCTACCACACGGGCGCGGTGGGCAAGTGGCACCTCGGCTCGCGGCCGGCCTACCTGCCCACCCAGCGCTGCTTCGACGAGTTCTTCGGCTTCCTGCACGATCAGAGCATCTACCTCGATCCGAGCGATGCGGCTGGGCTGCACACCGCCACCACCGAGGCCCAGCGGTGGTTCCCACGCAGCCGCGGTCGGTACCAGGCGATCTACCGCGGAGACAGCCCGGTGCGCGAGGGCCAATACCTGACCGAGGCCTTCACCCGGGAGGCCGTGGACTTCATCCACCGCCGCGCCAGCGACGAGCCGTTCTTCCTGTACCTGTCTTACAACGCGCCCCACGCGCCGCTGCAGGTGACCGACAAGTACTATCAGCGGTTCCCTCAGGTGGCCGACCGGCGGCGCCGCATCTACCAGGCCATGGTCAACGCCGTGGACGAGGGCATCGGCCAGGTGTTGCGCACCCTCGATCGCCGGGGCGTGGCTGACGACACGCTGGTGATCTTCCTGAGCGACAACGGCTGCGCCACCACCACCCGGGCCTGCCGCAATGACCCGTTCAACGGCGGCAAGCTGTTCCCCTTCGAGGGCGGCGTGCGGGTGCCGATGCTCATGCGGCTGCCGGGACGCCTGGGCGCCGGAAGCTCGTTCCACCGACCGGTGAGCAGCCTGGACATCCTGCCCACGGTAGCCTCACTGGCCGGGGTGAAGCCGCCGCCGGGGCGCCCGCTGGATGGCGTGGATCTGATGCCTCACATCACCGGCAAGGCCAGCGGCAAGCCGCATGACGCGCTGTTCTTCAGGGTGGGCGACAACGCGGCCGTGCGGCGAGGGCGGCACAAGCTGATCAACCTGAACAACCGGCGGGGGCTGGTGTTCGACCTGATGGACGACCCGGGCGAGCGCCGGGATCTGGCCGCGAGCCGACCGGACATCGTCAAGCGCCTGATGGACGACATCGCGGCATGGGAAACCGAGATGGCTCCCCCCCGCTGGACCGGACAGCGCACCCTGCCCTTCTCCCTCGAGCCCCTCGGGCTCGGGCGCGAGAGCTACCACCTCTGGACTTGAAAACGAAGATGTAGCGGCCCTGCTTCCAGCACAGGCGACATCGATCCGTCAGCGCATACATCGCCTGATATTTGTTGGTCTTTCTTGCCTGTTTCTGCCCTTTGAGGGTTGAATTTTCAAGCTGATTTGCTACACTTAAACTTCCGAAATCAATAACAAAAAGGCCGAAAATGACCCTGGGGAAATCCAGCGAGAACGCGCCCGATCTGTCTCGAGATTCCAATGACGAGCTGGGCGACAAGATCGCCGTCCTGTCCGCGCATATCCAGGCTGCGACCTGCCGTTTGCTGCTGCTCCTGGCGGAGATGGACCGGCGCGAGGCGTGGGCCGACCTGGGCTTCGTGTCGTGCGCCCACTGGCTCAGCTGGCGAACCAATGAGCAACTGGGCACAGCCCGCGAAAAAGTGCGCGTGGCGCGCAAGCTGGTGGACTGCCCGCTGGTTCAGGAGGCGTTCTCCCAGGGGCGCCTTTCGTACTCCAAGGTGCGTGCCATCACACGCATCGTCACCCCGGACAACGAGAGCACCTTGGTTGAGTGGGCGCTGGACGGCACCACCGCCCAGCTAGAACGAATCATCCGAACCTACCGCAGAGCCAAACCGGCCGAGCAGGA
>CAZEFW010000123.1:0-18473 GCA_964511535.1 uncultured Myxococcales bacterium
CGGCTGGAACGTTTCAGCTGAAACGCCCCGTTGAACTTTTCCACCGGCATTTCCAAAACAGGGTTGTCGCAGCACAGGCGCCTGGCGGTCTCCGGCGAGATGCCAACGCCCCCTTCCACTTCGCATCGGCCTTCTTCATCCGACTCCTTGAGAACCTTTTCGTCCACATGGACCATCACCTGGTAGTTCTTTGGCCGCGCCTTGCCTGCCCGGTCAGCCAGCCCGCCTTCAAGGGCTGCACCGGCCACCTCGCCCATGGCATCGCACAGCCGCTGGTCTGGCTCGGCATCGTTGTCATCGCACAGCTCCTCGGATGCCACCTGAAGCGCCTTGACCAGCAGCGCGCCCACCTCGGGTGGCAGCCGGCCCTTGAGCACCAGCATATTGTCCTCATCGTAGTGGTAGCTCAGGAACCGCTCATCGTTCTGCCGTTGTGCCAGCTCCTGCTCGGCCGGTTTGGCTCTTCGATAAGTTCGGATTATTCGCTCGAGCTGAGAGGTCGAGCCGTCCAGAGCCCACTCCAGTAAGGTGCTCTCGTTTTCTGGAGTGACGATGCGCGTGATGGCCCTGACTTTCGAATACGAAAGGCGCCCCTGTGAGAACGCCTCCTGAACGAGGGGGCAGTCCACCAGCTTGCGAGCCACGCGCACCTTTTCGCGGGCCGTACCCTGCTGCTCATTGGTTCGCCAGCTGAGCCAGTGGGCGCAGGAGATGAAGCCCAGGTCGGCCCACGCCTCCCGCCTGTCCATCTCTGCCAGGAGCAGCAGCAACCGGCAGGTGGCAGCCTGGATATGCGCTGACAGGATGGCGATCTTGTCGCCCAGTTCGTCGTTTGAATCTCGAGACAGATCGGGCGCGTCTTCGCTGGATTTTTCCAGGGTCATTTTCGGCCTTTTTGTTATTGATTACGGAGGCTTAACTATAGCAACAGGGCGGGAAAAAGCAACCCTCGGAGTGCAAAAACACGCCAGAAAAGCCAACTAATTTCGCTCGTTGTAGGCGCTTTCTCCACCGCTGCGGCTACGGCTACGCCTACGCCTACGGGGCCCCAAATAATGGGCTAACCGAGCCGGTACTGATCCGGCCTGCGCTGGTCCAGCACATGGTTGCGTGGGGTAAAGCGCTTGTCCCTGGCCAGGGCCAGATCGATCTCCGTGACATGCAGGTCGTCCCCCTGCGCATCGCTCTCGGCCAGCACCTCGCCCAGGGGTGAGGCGATCTGGCTGCCGCCGGTGAAGGTCAGCGCCGGCCCCTCGGTCCTGTCCTCGGTGCCGCAGCGATTGGCTGTCACGGTGTACACCCGGTTCTCCAGGGCGCGCACGGGGGTGACACGCTGGCACCAGGGCAGCACCAGGTTGGCGGGCTGGGCGATGACGTCCGCTCCGGCCAGGGCCAGGCTGCGGGCCGCCTCGGGGAAGGCGTAGTCGAAGCAGATCATCACGCCCAGGCGGTACGGGCCGAGCTCCCACACCGGGAAGCCGAGGTTGCCCGGCGAGGCCCAGTCCGGCTCGTCCGCGAACAGGTGCACCTTGCGGTAGGTACCAACCAGGCCGCCAGGCCCCACCACGACGGCGGCGTTGTACAGCGCGCCGTCCCCACCCAGCTCGGCCAGGCCCACCACCACATGGCTGCCTCGCGCCGCGCACAGGGGCGCCAGGGCAGCGGCGGTGGGGCCATCCGCAGGCTCTGCCAGGCCGCGCGCCTCCGCTGCATCACACATCTGGTAGCCGCTGAGGCACAGCTCGGGCAGCACCAGCAGGTCAGCGTCAGCGCTGGCCACGAGCTGCAGCAGCCGGTCTCTGTTGCGCGCCACTTGACCGTGGGAAGGGGTGAACTGTGCGTAACCGATGCGCATGGTGGATCCTCTGGCAAGCGCCCGGGTCGTGGTGCCGCTCTCCACAGGTACCGCCGGTCCCACTGGCACCCGTGCCGGCACTCCCGGTGCGTTGGAATTTTATATCTCACCGACGGGGCAAGTTCCCCCCTTGATTAGTTAGTTTCGACTAACTAGCATCTAAATATACCCCTCTCGTGCTGGCCCGTCGGCCCGTTTGTTCGGCTCCTGCTCCCCCTCGATTCTGGTTGAGTAGAAGACGTCCAAATCATGCCGGCCTGGCGGCCGGAACAGCGGAGGTGTGCCATGAGAAGCTCTTTCCAGTCCTTTCCTCGCCCTCGTTCGGTAGCCGTGGCCATCCTTGCGCTGCTGATGATGGCCGGCTGCGGCGTCGAATTCATCAGCCGAGATCAACCGGTGGAGACCAGCGTCGCGGCGCCCATGGATCCAGGCGCACGGGTCGAATCACCCACGCGGCCGGGCTCCAGGTGGAACTCCACCCTGGATCACGAGTTCGAAGACCGCGGGCCGGTCAACCTCCCGGGTCAGTCCCAGACCCCCAACCCTAGCGTCATCCAGCCGGGTGATCCCACCATGGCGCCGGGTCAGTCCCAGGGCCGAGACTTCGACAACAGGAACACCTGGCTGGCCAGCATCCGGCGGGGCGGGCACTTCGAGGTGGCCAGGTCGGCGCGGGTGAGCGCCGCGCTGCGGCATCGCTTTACGGTGGACCTGTGGGTCAACCCGGCAGACCTGGCGGACCAGCCGGTGCTGCGCCTGGGCAAGCTGTCCATCAGCCTCACGGGTGGCCGCTTCGTGGCCACGGCCCGGGGGCTCGCGCTGGACGGCACAAACGCGCTGCCCGGCGTGTGGCACCACGTGGCGCTTGAGGTGGACGGCAACGACCTGGCGCTGTACGTGGACGGGGTACGGTTCCTCGGCCGGTCGGCCACCTCCACCCCGGTGGGCAAGGGCGCGGCGCCCATGGTGGCCGTCGGCGGCAGGGTGGGCAACATGGACTGGTTCGTGGGTCAGGTGGACAACCTGCGCATCGGCACGGGGCTGCGCTACGGCAGCGCGTTCATCCCTGATCGCCGGCTGATGGTGGACGGCTCCACTGTAATGGCCTTCAGCTTCGACCGCAGGCTGGCCGGCGACGGCCTGGTTCGTGGCGTGACCTCGCCCCCCAGCCTCGCCATGCTCAACGGCGACATCCGCCTGCAGCGCGGCGCCCCCTGAGGCTCCCCGAATACCTCCAGCTTGCCCTCGCGCTCAAAAGGGGTAGGACCGGCACTGGTATGTGCCGCCCCACGCTCCGATGCTTGCCTTGCAGAACGCCGTGGAGGAGCAGCCGCACAGCCCAGTGGCCACATCGCACTTGTCATGGCCCAGGGTGGCGTTGATGGTGCAGTCCACGTCCTTCTTGCACCACTTGTGCCGGTGCACGCAGTACTTGCCTTCCTTGCAGTAGTGCTTCGTCTTGCAGTCCGTGTCCTTCTTGCACGACGGCGCGCACGCCTTGCGTGAGACGTTGATTTCCACCTGGCCGCAGACATCGGTGCCGGAGCAATCCTTGTCGGAGTCGCAGTACACGCCGCAGACGCCGTGAGAGTAAGTGCTGGACAGCTTGAGAGTGGCGCAGGCCATTCCGGGGCAGTCCTTGTCCGTGGTGCACCCGGCGGCCTTGCACTGCCCCTTGACACAGCTCATTGAAAGAAATGCCACCTTGCAGGGCGGGTTCTTGCAGCAGTCGTCGTCCACCTTGCAGCTGCGCACGCAGGCCCAGGGGCGCGGCGCGGCGCCGAAGTCCAGCTGCGGCGCCCCCTTGTCGGCGGTGGCCCCCTTGTCAGCGGAGGCCCCCCTGTCCACCTGGCCCGCCTCGGCAGAGCCCTGATCCACCGTGGCGAAGTCCAGCACCTTGCCGCCATCCACGCCCTTGCTCCCGTCGTCGTCGCTGCATGCCGGCGCCAGCGCCAGCGCCGCGGCCAACAGGGTTACCTTCAGTCCTGAACCGATCATCCTTCACCGCCTGCGTGTTAGCCTTGGATCAGTACCCAAGGAGGATTTAATGCGCAACACCCACCACCAATTGCCCACGTTAATGGCGCTCCTGCTCCTGCTGATAGTGCTGCCCATGGCGGGTTGTAGCGACGACACCACGGGCGTCCAGATCCCTGATCAGCGGGCAGCGCCCGACCTGATGGCGCCAGACCTGATGGCGCCAGACCTGGGCCCCCCCGATGCCTGGGCCTGCGGGGTCGGATCCACCCTGTGCGCTGGCGTCTGCGTGGATGTCAACAACGACAACAGCAACTGCGGCGGCTGCGGCAAGGCGTGCGCCGCCGGGCAGGTCTGCTCCCAGGGCACCTGCGGGCTGTCCTGCCAGAGCGGCCTCACTGATTGCTCGGGCAAGTGCGTGGACACCACCAGCGACCTGAAGCATTGCGGCGCCTGCGGCAAGGCGTGCGCCTCGGGGCAGGTCTGCTCCATGGGCACCTGCGCGCTCTCCTGCCAGAGCGGGCTCACCGACTGCGCCGGCAAGTGCGTGGACACCCAGGCAAACCTCGCCAACTGCGGCGGCTGCGGCAAGGCGTGCGCCGCCGGGCAGGTCTGCTCCAAGGGCACCTGCGGGCTCTCCTGCCAGAGCGGGCTCACCGACTGCGCCGGCAAGTGCGTGGATACCAGCCGCGACAACGCCCACTGCGGCGGCTGCAACAAGGCGTGCCTCGCCGGGCAGGTCTGCTCCAAGGGCACCTGCGCGCTCTCCTGCCAGAGCGGGCTCACCGACTGTCAGGGGGTGTGCGTGGACACCAACAACGACAACGCCAACTGCGGCGGCTGCAACAAGGTCTGCGCCGCGGGCCAGGTCTGCTCCCAGGGCAAGTGCGTGCTCTCCTGCCAGAGCGGGCTCACCGACTGCGCCGGCAAGTGCGTGGACACCCAGGCCGACAACAGCAACTGCGGCGGCTGCGGCAAGGTCTGCGCCGCCGGGCAGGTCTGCTCCAAGGGCAAGTGCGCGCTCTCCTGCCAGAGCGGGCTGACCGACTGCGCCGGCAAGTGCGTGGACCTGACCCTGGACATCTACAACTGCGGCGCCTGCGGCAAGGCCTGCGGCCTGGGCAGCCTGTGCTGCGCCAGCAAGTGCGTCAACGTATTCACCGACGCGTCAAACTGCGGCAAGTGCGGCAAGGTCTGCACCCTGACCAAGCAGTGCACGGGGGGCAGCTGCGCGCTGCCCGGCTCCTGCGCCCAGATCCTCAAGGGCGACCCCCTGGCCAAGTCAGGGACCTACACCATCCAGCCCGGCAAGACCGCGTTCGCCGTGCAGTGCGACATGACCACCAGCGGAGGCGGGTGGACCACCATCACGCCCACCATCGCGCGCAATCACCTGGCCGGTGTGTTGGTGGCCGTGGACAGCGCCGCCACCGCGGGCTTCGACAGCTCCAACCGGCCCTACACCCGGGACGCCTCCGACTCGCACCTCTACCACTACACCTTCACCTTCTCGCCGGGGTTCTCGGAGTTCTACCTGGACGCGTACACGGCCAGGGCCAACGCGGGCAGCAGCTACGTCTCGGACACCTGCTACTACGGCACCAAGAGCGCGTGGAAGTCGTGGACCAAGGGCAACAGTTCCGGCCACGGCGACATCGCCTTCGGGCCCACCTCGGCCCCGCTGACCGGCTACTGCAAGCTGGGTCAGAAGCCGCTCCAGTGCAAGGACTGCACCCTGAAGTGGCCCGGCGGGAGCACCATCTTCAAGCTGGGCGCCACCAGCACCGCGTTGCGCATGGGCTGGGGGGAAAACGGCACCGAGCACGAGGGGTACTTTCCCTGGTGGAGCGGGGTGATCAAGATCAGGTGATGGGGGCGCAGGGGAGGGAGATTACCACTTGATGGTGACGGTGCCGTGGCTGTCCTTGGAGGCGCCGCCGCCGACGGTGCTCTTGGTCAGCTTCACCTTGCCGCTGTCGTAGTAGTTGGAGCCACCGCCGCCGCCGCCGCCCGCCGCGGTGGTGCCCGAACAGGAGCTCTTGACGCTGCCGCCGCCGCCGCCGTTGTTGCCGCCGCCGCCGCCGCCCGGGGCGTAGCGCGAGTTGTACGAGCCGAAGCCGCCGCCCGCGCCGCCGCCGCCGCCGCCGAAGCCGCCAGCCCCGCCGTAGCCGGTGGTGGAGTCCTGCTTGCCGCCGCTGCCGCCCTTGTTGCCGTACCCGCCGCCGCCGCCGCCGCCACCCCAGGAGCTGCCGCCGGCGCCGCCGTTGCCGCCGCCTGACGCGCTGCCCGAGGCGCCCTTGGAGATGCCGCTGCCGCCGGTGCCGCCCGAGGCCGTGGCGGACGCCACGCCGCCCTTGCCGCCGTCACCGCAGCCGCCAGCCGTGCCAGCGCCGCCGCCGCCCTTGCCGCCCGCGCCCTTGCCGTAGTTGGAGCCCGCGCCCCCGCCGCCGCCTGCGGAGATGATGTGCTTGCCGCTGGCGTCCAGCACGCCGGAGAAGCCGCCGCCACCCGCGCCGCAGCGGGTGTAAGTCGGCTTGCTGCCCTTGCCGCCCACGATGACCGTGAGGGTGGACTTGGGCGCCACGGTGATGGTGCCCTCGATGAGGCCGCCCGCGCCGCCGTTGGCCGTCGAGGCGGAGTAGGAGGACCCGCCTCCGCCGCCCGATGCGGTGACCGTGGCGCTGATGCAGCCGCCCGGCATGGTGAAGGTCTGGGCCGAGCCGGTGTAGCTGAAGGTCTTGGAGCCGGGGATGCACGAGATGCACTTGCCCAGGGCGCACACCAGGCCCGCGGCGCACTTGTTGTTGCACTGGCCGCAATGCAGCGCGCTGGACTGTATGTCCGTGCATGTGCCGCCGCACACCTTGGCGCACTTGGAGTTGAGCACGCAGTCCGCCGCGGTGTTGGGGGTCCACAGGGTCATGCTCGACGACACCTTGCAGGTGGCGCAGTTACCCGGGTGGCTGGTGCCATCCTTGAGGCACTTGCCGTCGATCTTGCAGAAGCCCGCGTCCGGAAAGTAGCTGTACTTGTCCTTGCCCGGCTGGCAGGTGGCGCAGCTGCCCACCGTCGGGTCCTTGGTGCCCGAGGCGATGCACGAGCCGCTGATCAGGCAGTGGGTGCTCCCCTTGACCGTCCACTTGGTGAAGTTGGCGGCCGGGTCGCACTCGGCGCAGCTGCCGCCAGGGTAGGCCGTGCCCTTGGTGTAGCACTTGCCCGAGATCTTGCAGACGCCGGGCAGGGCCGAGTACTTGTACTTGTCCTTGGTGGGCTGGCACGAAGTGCAGCCGGTCAGGTCCTTGCTGCCCGAGGCGAGGCAGATGTTGTTGACCAGGCAGTGGGTGGCGCCCTTGACCGTCCATGACACGCCGCTGATTGCCGGGTCGCACTCGGCGCAGCCGCCCGGGTGCTTGTCGCCCTTCTTGTAGCACTTGCCGCCGATCTTGCAGAGGCCAGTCAGGGCGGTCCAGTCGTACTTGTTCTTGGTCGGGTCGCACACGGCGCAGCCGATGGCGTCCTTGGCGCCCGAGGCGTAGCAGGTCTTGTTGATCAGGCAGCCGCTGCCCACCGCCGCCCAGGCGGTCTTCTTTGTGGCCGGCAGGCACTGCTGGCAGGCCAGGGTGCCCACCTGCCCCTTGATGAAACACGCCCCGCCGACGGTGCAGGCGTTCGGGTTGGTGGACCAGGCGATGGTGCTCTTGGTCGGGTCGCACACCTTGCACAGGGTGCTGTCCACCTCGCCCTTGGTGTAGCACTTGCCGTTGATGCTGCAGGCGGCGGTCACCGCGCTGAGGCCGGTGGTGCTCTTGGCCGGATCGCAGGACTTGCAGCCGGTGTCGTCCAGGTCGCCCTTGGCGTAGCACAACTTGCCCACCTTGCAGTCGCAGGGGCCGAGGCGCAGGAAGGTCATGATATCGCCCACGGCGTAGACATCGGTGCCCGAGCTGCCCCACACGCCGTGCAGGGCGCGGGTGGTGCCCGAGACCATGGTCTTCCAGCCGGCGCCGTCGTAGAACAGGATGGTCCCCTTGTCGCCCACCGCGTAGACCTGCTTCGGGCCCGCGCCCCACACGTCGTGCAGGTCGTTCTTGGTGCCCGAGCTCATGGCCTTCCAGGCTGTGCCGTCGAAGCGCATGATGGTGCCCAGCTCGCCCACCGCATAGATGTTGCTGGCGCTGGAGCCCCAGACGGCCCACAGGTGGCTGGTGGTGCCGCTGGTGGACTTGGTGAACTTGGCGCCGTCGTACTTGAGCACGGTGCCGGAGGTGCCCACCACGTGGAAGTTGGTGGCCGAGGTGCCCCAGGCGCCCAGCAGGGTCACGTTGCCGGCCTTGTAAGTGGACGCGGTCCAGGCGTTGGGATCCATCAGCCGCTTGGTGCTCAGGATGGTGCCGAACTCGCCGAAGGCCCAGACCTGCTTGGAGGACGGGCCCCAGACAAAGCGCAGGGACTTGGTGGTGCCGGAGGTCTGGGCAGCCCACGCGTGGCCGCCGCTCCAGGTCAGCGCGCCGAACTCGCCCGCGGCGAAGACGTCCCGGCCGGCGCTGCCCCAGATGCCGTGCAGGTCCTTGGTGGTGCCCGAGGTGACCACCTCGAGCCAGGTCTGGCTGGTGGAGCGGCGGTTGGTCAACCGCACGACGGTGCCCTTGGACCCGGCAGCGTAGATCCGGTTCGGTCCCGCGCCCCACACATGCTTCAGGTTGCTGGTGAGCGACGGGGTGGGCACTGCGCTCCAGCTGTTCTTGCCGATGTAGGCGTCCGCGGTCCCCTTGTCTGTGAGGCTCTGATCACCCGCGGCGTCCGCGCTGCCGTCCGCCTTGGGGCCGGTGTCGCCGACCTTGCTGTCACCACCCTTGGCGTCGCTGCCGGGGCCATCCGTGCTCCCGCCGTCAGCCGTCGCGCCGTCCTGGCCGCCGTCGGTCTGCCCGGAGCAGCCAGCGCAGCTGCCCCAGGCGCCCGCCGTGCATGTCTGGGTCCCGCTGCCCCCGCCAGGGCAGGCGCAGCTCTGGGTCTGGCCCGTGCTGCAGGTGCCGCTGTCGTCGCTGCAGCCGAGGGCCAGGGTACAGGCGAGGAGCGTGGTGGTTATGGCATGCCAGAATCGCATTGATTCCTCCTGGTAGTTCAAGACAGCGAAGCTATGGACCGAGGTAGTAAGTATCCGAGCCGCAATTGGAGTGGTCAAGGCGGCCCTGTCGCGCGCCTTGTCCGCGGCCGGCCGACGGTGCTATAGCCAGCGCCTGATCGCATGGCTGATTCCACCCCACAGAAAATCGAGTTGATGGCCCCCGGGGGCGATCTGGACGCCGCCCGCGCCGCCATCGCCGCCGGCGCCGACGCCATCTACTGCGGGCTGGACCGATTCAACGCCCGACACCGCGCGGCCAACATGAGCTTCCGCCAGCTCGGGGCGCTTCTCCGCCTGGCCCACGAGCGCGACTGTAAGGTCTACCTGACCCTCAACACCGTGCTGCTGGAGTCCGACCTCGAGCCGGTGCTGGCGCTGCTGAACCGGCTGGTCAACAGCTCCATCGACGGGGTCATCGTCCAGGACCTGGGGCTGCTGCACCTGCTGGCCAGCTGCTTCCCGACGCTCCGGGTCCACGCCTCCACCCAGCTCACCAGCCATAACTCGGCGCAGCTGAAGCTGCTGGGACGGCTCGGGGTGGCGCGGGTAAACCTGTGCCGGGAGTTGAGCCTGGAGGAGGTCGAACCCCTGGCGCGGGCAGCCCATGAGCGGGGGGTCGACGTGGAGGTGTTCGTGCACGGCTCCTACTGCGTCGGCCTGTCGGGTGTGTGCTACCTGAGCGCGGCGCGGGGCGGCAGCTCGGGGAACCGCGGGCAGTGCAGCCAGCCCTGCCGCGGCCAGTTCGAGGCCACCGAAGTGGGCTCTCGCCACCCGCTGAACATGGTGGATAACTCGGCGCTGGGGCAGCTGGAGGCCCTGGACGCTGCGGGCGTGGACGCGCTGAAGATCGAGGGGCGCATGAAGGGCGCGCCCTATGTGTTCGGCGCCACCCGGACCTGGCGCCGCCGGCTGGACGCGCACCACGCTGGCGAGGTGTGGGACGGCGACGACGGCGACATGCAGAAGATCTTCAACAGGGGCTACTCCAGCGGCTACCTCACCGGCAGCCTGGAGCGCGACATGTTCAGCGACAGCCCGCGCAACCTGGCGGCGCGGCGGCTGCGCCGGCAGCGCAAGCTCTCGCAGGACGAGGCCTACGAGGAGATCCTGCGGTTCGGCGCCGACGTGGAGCAGCGTGTGCAGGCCACGCCAGCGCATCGCGCGCCGCTGACCATCCGCGTCACGGGCCGGAGCGGCCATGCCCTGCGGGCGACGGTCACCTCGCCGGACGCCTCGTTCGAGGTGCGCTCCGAGGTCCCCCTGGCGCCCCGGCGCGACGGCCGGGGGAGCAGACAGCTCGAGGAGCTGCTGGGCCGAAAGCTGGCGCTCCTGGAGGATGGCGAGTTTTTCATCCAGCGGCTCGACCTGGACGGCCTGGAGCCGGATCTGGCGCTGCCCTTCGCCGCGCTCTCGGCGCTGCGCAAGCAGATCCAGGCTGCGCTGGCCGGGGGCAGGGCGGTGGTGGCCCCCGCGTCCATGCCTGCGCGACCTACGCCAGGCCCGGTCCACGAGGCGCCAACCCTGTGCGTGCTGCTGTCGTCCCTCGACGACCTGGCCGCGTGCCAGGAGGTGCGCGCCACGCAGGAGCTGGAGATCCACCTGCAGCTGCCCGCCAGCGCCGCGAGCGCGAGGTGGCGTCGCCTGGCAGCAGCGCTGGAGTCGGACCGGGCCCTGGTGCCGTGGTTCCCGCCGGTGCTCATGGAGCAGGACCTCGAGGCCGCGGCGGACCTGCTGCGCAGGGCGCGCCCGGAGCGCCTGGTGAGCGAGAACAGCGGGCTCGGGCAGGTGGCAGTTGACGCGGGTATCCCCTGGATCGCCGGCCCGCGGTTGAACCTCGCCAACAGCCTGGCCCTGGAATGCCTCGCGCAGCGCGCTGGCTGCGTGGCCGCGTTCCCGTCCCCGGAAATGAGCCAGCAGCAGCTGCGCCGGCTGCACCCGCCCGCGGGCATGACCCTGTGCATGCCGCTGTATCGCCCGGTCCCGCTGCTCATCAGCCGTCAGTGCCTCTTTCACCAGGTGACCGGCTGCCAGAAGGTGGGCCTGGATGCGCAGTGCCTGCCGGAGTGCGAGCAGCGCGCCACCCTCACCGACCACCGGGGCGACCGCCAGCACCTCCTCAAGGTCCCCGGGGATCATTGCACCATCCACCACGGTACCCACCTGCTGAACCTGGAGCTGCTGGACGACCTGCCGGGCCGCTACCGCCGGCTGCTGGTGGACCTGAGCCGGGTCCCCACCGACACCGTGTGCGAGGTGGGCACGGCAGAGCTGCTGCGCCTGTTCGCCAGCGCCGTGCGCGGCGACATGCAGGCCCGGCACCAGCTCAGGCGCCGGATCAAGCCGGTGAGCAACGACGCCTACCGAAGGGGGATGTAGCGAGCGCCCGGGGCGTGGGCGGCGCCCGCGGCAGGTCACGCGCCGCGGGAATAGACCAGCGCTCCCTGCAGGAAGGTCATCTCCGCCCGCATCAGCTGCGGTAGCCGCGCCCGCTCGCCGGCCGACAGGGCCAGCGGATCCCGGTTGAGCACCACCATGTCCGCGGGCTGCCCCGGGGCCAGCACGCCGCCGCCCAGGCTGGCGCCGTGCACGCGCGCCGGGTTCACCGTGTGGGCTGCCAGGGCGGCCTGCATGGAGATGCCCTCCTCCGGGATCCAGGGGGGCGCGTCGTCCTGCTCCAGGCGGCCCACGGCGGCCTGGATCCCCCGCCACGGATCCGGCTCCTCCACCGGCGCGTCCGAGCCGAACAGCAGCAGGGCGCCGGCCCGCGTCAGGGAGTTCAGCGGATAGCACCAGCGCTCCGCGGAGCGCCCCCTGAGCTGGTCAGCCACCACGGCCCGGTCGCCCCACATGTGCGAGGGCTGCACGGAGAACGCCACGCGGGGGAGATCCGGCGCGGCGAGGATGTCGTCGTTGAGCAGCTGGGCGTGCTCGACCCGGTCCAAACCTGCGCGCGCCGGGGCCCGACCTCGCAGGGCCTCGAGGAACATCCCCACGGCGCGGTCGCCGATGGCGTGGGCCGCCGCGGGCATACCCACGGCCCTGGCGGCGTCCACCCAGCGCCCGAGCTCCTCGGGATCCATCAACAGCTCGCCGGCGCCGCCACGCCGGTACGGCTCGCTCACCGCGGCGGTCATGCTGCCGAAGGTCCCGTCCAGGAACAGCTTCACCGCGCCCGGGACAAGCCAGCCGGGCAGGGCCTCGTGGCGCAGCTCACCGAAAGCCGCGACCTGGTCGAGGCTCCCGGGCAGCAGGTTGCACAGCACCCGCAGCCTGGGCCCGCCGTCGGCCAGCGCCTGCGCCAGCAGCCGGAAATCCTCGAGGGTCTCGTGCGTGTGCACTGCCGTGATGCCCAGAGAATGCAGCCGCTGCAGGTACGGTCCGAGCCGGGCCAGCCGCGCACCTGCGGGGAGAGGCGGCACCAGGGCGTCCCGCAAGGAGACGATGTCCTCGTACACCAGGCCGTCGCCGCCGTCGGGCAGCTGCTCCACGCGGCACTTGCCAGGGAGCGGCCCTGGCAGAGCGCGCAGGCAGGCCATGGCCGCGCTGTTCAGCCACGCGGAGTGCCAGTCCTTGCCCACAAGGAACACCGGCCGGGTCCCGGCCGCCCCGTCCAGCAGCCGCGGACGCAGCGGCCCACCGCCGCCCTGGCGGCGCGCCTCCCAGCCCTGGCCCATGACCCAGCACCCCTCCGGCTCAGGGTGGGCGCGGGCAGCCACCCTGCGGCGCACCTCGTCGACGCTCTCGGCCCCCCCCAGGTCAAGGGTGGCGTGCTCCCCGGCGGCCAGCAGCAGGTGCAGGTGGCTGTCGCACAGCCCGGGGAGCAGCGCGCGCCCCTGGAGATCCACCACCTCGGCGCCCCGGGCCATGGCCGGATCCAGCCTGGATTCCGGGCCCACGAACGCGATGCGACCTTCGCGCACCAGCAGCGCGTCCGCCGCCGGATCCGGCGTATCCATGGCGCGGATCGGGCCGCCCCGCAAGAGCCAGCTCGTGCTCGCTTCACCGTCGAGGGCCATGGTGCGAGGCTACCACGGCGAGGCTGTTGGCCACCGCCTCGTGAGCCCCGGCAGCCCGGGCATAATAACCACACGCTGGCGTATCGCTTCAGAGGGCTTAGGATATCGTTGCACAACCACCCTGCATCTCGAGGCCGCCAAAAGATCATGACGACCAAACAATCGACCCTGTTCAGCGAGCTGACCCGCTTCCTTGACCGTCCGGACCTGCCTGACGAGGCCAAGGAGCAGCTCAGCGCCATCGTCGCGCGCCTGCCCGTGGATGAGACGCCGCCGGTGGATCCCAGCGCCTTCGAGCAGGTCATGGAGCTCAACCCCTACGCCATGGCCATCCTGAGCCACGAGGGGAAGTGGGTGCGGGGGAACCGGGCCTTCGCGCGGCTGTTCGGGTCCATCCCGCCCGAGGGCTACAGCATCTTCGACGACCCCGTGGTCAAGAGCACAGGGTTGCAGGATCAGTACCTCGGGCTCAAGCAGGGCAAGACCTTGCAGGTGCCGGAGCTGTGGTACGACCCGCACGACTTCCTGCCCGACCGCCCCAGCTCGCCCTCGTGCATCAGCATCGTGATGTTCCCGCTCATGTCTCAGCAGGGCGAGCTGCAGCAGATCGTCGCCATGTACGAGAACATCACCGCCCGGAAGGTGGCCGAGGAGAACCTGGTGCGCTCCGAGCGCATGGCCGCCACTGGCACCCTGGCGGCGGGCGTGGCCCACGAGTTCAACAACATCAACACGCGGGTGGTGGGCTTCGCCGAGGTGGGCCTCGCCTGTGAACCGGAGGGGTCGGCCCAGCGTGAGATCTTCGAGCGCATCATCGCCGCGGCTCGCCGGGCGCGGGAGATAACAGGAGACCTGCTCACCCACGCCGGCGCCCGACGCGCCGGGCCGGCGCCGCACCGCCTGGACCTGCTGGCGGCCAGCGCCGCGCAGATGATGGAGCATGAGCTGTCCAGCGCCGGGGTGACCTTCGAGCGCAGCCTGGAGCCGGTGCCGTTGTCGGCCCTGCCCGAGACCGAGATCAACCAGGTCGTGCTCAACCTGCTGATCAACGCCCGGCACGCCGTGATCGACGCGCCCGCCAGGGGGATCTCCCTGACCACCGGGCATAACGACGGTGAGGTCTGGCTGGAGGTGAGCGACACCGGGTGCGGGATCCCCGAGGAGGAGCTGAAGAAGATCTTCACCCCCTTCTACTCGACCAAGGGCGAGCACGCCGACGCGGGATCCAGCCAGGCAGGGGTCCCGGGCACCGGCCTCGGGCTGGCGGTGTGCCTCTCAATCGCCCGGAACCTCGGCGGTGACCTTACCGTCCAGAGCGTGGAGGGGGAGGGGAGCACCTTCACCCTGCGCCTCCCGCTGCGCGAGGCGCCCCCGGCCGCGCCGCAGCCTCCCGATCCGGAGCGCGCCCCGCTTGCCGGCAAGCGCATCGCCGTGGTGGACGACGAGAAGGACCTGCGCTTCTTGCTCCGCGCGCAGCTGACCAGTGAGGAGTGCGAGGTCAGAGAGACGGACGACGGCGCCGAGGTGCTGAGGTGGGTTGAAGCAGGCGATGTCGACGCGGTGGTGGCGGACCTGATCATGCCCAGGATGAGCGGCGCCGAGCTGATGAACCACATCAGCCGGATGGCGCAGGGAGACCAGCCGGCCGTGCTCGTGCTCGCCGGGCTGCCCTCGAGGGTGACCTCGCGTGACACCGACGGGCTGCGCTCGGTGGATGTCCTGGGCAAGCCGTACCAGCGGCAGGAGCTCCTGGACGCCCTCTCACGCCTGCTCGCACGTTGACCGCGCCACCGGTTTGCTGGTAGCAACTCACCCCCATGGCACCTCGATTCTGTACTCCGGAGCAGCACCGCAGGAAGGTCGACCGCGTCCAGGCCCAGCTGAGGGCCTGGCCCGCCGGCCGCCCCCTGTCGCTGCAGAAGCGCACCCCGAGCCACCAGGTCCCCAAGCCGGGCGACCTGAAGTACCGGGACCACAAGCTGGACCTTTCAGACCTGGACGCCGTGATCCAGATCGACCCGGAGGCCCGCACATGCACGGCAGAGCCGGGCGTCCCGTTCGTGGATCTGGTGGCGGCCACGCTGCCGTACGGCCTGGTGCCGTACGTCGTGCCGGAGCTGGAGACCATCACCATCGGCGGCGCGGTCTCGGGCTGCTCCATCGAGTCGATGTCCTTCGAGGTGGGCGGGTTTCACGACAACTGCCTCTCCTACGAGCTGCTCAGCGGCCAGGGGGAGCTGCTGCGCTGCGGGCCCCACGACGAGGACCCGCTGCTGTTCGGCATGCTGCACGGCTCCTTCGGCACCCTGGGCATCTTGACCGAGCTGACCTTCCGCCTCTGCCCGGCGGCGCCGTTCGTGCGGGTGGAATACGAGCGGCACACCACCGCCGCCTCGTACATGGCCTCCATCGCGGCCCACGCCCGTGACCGGGACATGGACTTCATGGACGGCATCATCCATGGCCCGGAGCTGTACATCCTCTCCCTCGGGACATTCCAACAGCGCGCGCCGTACACCCACCGCTACGACTGGGTCACCCCGTACTACCAGACCACGGCGCGTCGCCAGGAGGACTGGTTCAAGACCCCGGACTATTTCTTTCGCTACAACCGCGGGGTCACCACCGCGCGGCCGAAGTCATTTCTGGGCCGCCTGCTGCTGGGGCGGCTCATCGACTCCAACGTGATGATGAACCTCGCGGACCGCTTCAACGGCCTGATGACCCAGGAGCGCGTGGGCGTGACGGTGGACCTGTTCGTCCCCCACTCGCGCTGCGAGGCGTTCATCGGCTGGTACTGGGAGACCTTCGGCCCCCACCCGCTGTGGTGCGTGCCGTACCGCCCGGCCGCGCCGTACCCCTGGATCAGCGACGCCTACCACCACCGGGTCAGCGACGAGCTGTATGTGGACCTGGCGATCTACGGCTTCTCCCCGCGCGACGGGCGCAACTACTACCGCCTGCTGGAGGAGAAGCTGCACGAGCTGGCCGGGATCAAGACCCTCATCGCGCCCAACTACTACAGCGAGGAGCTGTTCTGGCAGGTGTTCAACCGGGACAACCACTTCGCCGTCAAGGCGCGCACTGATCCGGAGGGGCGGTTCCGGGACCTTTACACCAAGACCTGCCGCGCGGCGCGGGGGTTGCACTAACCCGTCACGCCCAACACCGTCAGGCCCAACACCGTTACGTCCGCCGGAGGATCAGCGACAGGTTGTTGGCCGGCATCTGCACGGTCTCGCCGAGGGCCAGGCCGCGCAGCTCGGCCTCGGCCGCCACCTGGCTGACGTCCCGCAGGCCCCAGGCGGGATCGCGGGCCCGCAGAGACGCGTCGAACTGCTCGTTGCTGGGCGCGGTGAAGCGCCCGTCGACGTTGAACGGACCGTACAGGTAGAGCAGCCCCCCCGGCGGCAGCAGCCGCGCGGCCCCGCGCAACAGCCCGCGTGTGCAGTCCCAGGGGGAGATGTGGATCATGTTGACGCAGAGCACGGCGTCGACCCCTCCCTGCACGGGCCAGGGCTCCAGCACGTCCAGCCGTAGCGGCGGGAGCAGGTTGGCCAGCTCGGCATCCTGCTGCCAGGCGAGGATGCTCTCCAGGGCGCGGGGGTCTTGATCCGTGGGCTGCCAGGTCAGCCGCGGGAACCTGCGGGCGAAGGCGATGGCGTGCTCGCCGCTGCCGCTGGCCACCTCGAGCACCTGGCCCGCCGGGGGCAGCTGGCTGGCCAGCACATCGCCGATGGGCGCGCAGTTTCGCTGCGCGGATGGATAGGTCAGCCCGGGCATGGGCCATAAGGTAGCGCGGCTCGGGCCTCTCCGCCCGCCCCGGGCGGCGCGGTCGCAGACGGCAGGAGCTATTGGGCCGGACCCTGTTGCAGTATGCTCTGGCTCAATGAAGCGCAACGGGTTCATCCTGGCCGGCCTGCTCCTGCTGCTGGCGGCGGGCGCGTCCTGGCTGTGGAGCAGCCGGGGCCCTGCGGGGGAGCAGGCAGGGAGCGGGGAAGCCGGCGCGCCGGCGCTGCCCCGCGGCGTGCAGCCGCGCACGCCGGCGCTGCCCCTGAGCCGGGACGTCTCTCACGCGGCGGATCCAGCGGGCGGCATGCGCCTGGAAGGGCTGGTGCTCGACGGGGATAACCTGCCGGCGGGCGGCGCCATGGTGGCCATCGACGCCCACCCGCCGCGCAGCCTGACCGCGGAGCAGGACGGCTCCTTCTCCTTCGACCGCCTGGGCGCGAGGGTCTACCGCATCATGGCGCGCAAGGGGGCGCAGGTGGCGGGCCCCCTGTCCTGGCGCCTGTCCGGCACCTCGGAACCGGTGCTGCTCAGGCTCCGGCCGGGCGCCAGGCTGGAGGTCACCGTGGCCGGGCTGGTGGACCGGCGCCCGATCCCCGGCGCAGAGGTGAGCCTGGAGACCCTCACCAGCCTGCGCGCCACGGCCGGGGCGCAAGGCAAGGCCCGGCTCGACGGGCTCGGCCCGGGGCGCTACCAGGTCATCGCGCGGGCGACGGGCCACGCGCCGGCCACCCGATGGGTGGACCTGGCCCCCGCTCCGGACCTGACCCGGGAGACCTTCTTGCTGGCCCGCGGGGCGCCGGTGACGGGCAAGGTGGTGGATCAGGCGGGCGCGGGGATCAAGGCCGCCAGGGTCGAGGCGAAGGTGGACCACTACCAGGCCACCGGCGCCTCCGTGGTCACGGGCCAGGGCGGCCGCTTCAACATCCCGGCCCTTGGCGCGGGGACATACAACCTGGTGGCCACCCACCCGCTCATGGGGCCGGCAGCCTCTCGCCCGGTCACCGTGGACGGCGAGACGCCTCGCGCGGGGGTGGTGATCACGCTGAGCGCCGGAGGCGTGGTCTCGGGCCGGGTGCTGCACGGCAGCGGCGAGGCCGCGGGCGGAGCCACGGTGCACCTGGCGTCGCGCTGGTACTGGCAGGGCAGGGGGATCCCGCGGCGGCAGGTGGTGTGCGACGACCGGGGCCGGTTCCGCGTGGGGGGGTTGCCGCGCCAGGAGCTGAGCCTGGCCGCCGTGCACCCGCGGGCGGCCTCCTCCGAGGTGCGGGTGGACCTGACCCGGCAGCGGGAGGCGCGGGTGGAGCTCACCCTCGACCGCGACCTGACCATCACCGGCGAGGTGGTGGATCCGTCGGGCGAGCCGGTGGAGCAGCTGCAGGTCACGGCCATGTCCACCCGCCGGGCCTTCAGCCCGGTGGCGCGCAGCGTCAGGGCCAGCGCCTTCACCGACGGGGGGGGCAGGTTCGAGCTGCGCGGGCTGAAGCAGGGCGGTTACCGCCTGCGGGCGCACCCCCCGGGCATGAGCCACTACCACGCGGACGCGTCGAAGGTGGTCCAAGGCGGGGCACGCGATGTCCGGCTGGTGTTCGCGGGCACCGGCAGCATCAAGGGCAAGGTCCAGTTCGCCGACGGCAGCGCGCCCGCCCTGTTCTGGGTGGACCCGGCCCGGGGGGCCCCCCCCCCGCCGCACCCCCCCCACCCCCCCCCC
>CAZEFW010000123.1:18483-29116 GCA_964511535.1 uncultured Myxococcales bacterium
GGGGGGCCCGGGCCGGGGGGCCGCGGTGGGGGGCGGGGGGGGGGCGGGGGCCGCTTCGTGCTGCAGCAGCTGCCGGCGGGGACGCAGTCGGTGCGCATCAACGGGCCCGACTTCCAGCTCAGGCGCCTGGACGGCCTGAAGGTCACCCCCGGCGAGGCCCTGGACCTGGGCCTGATCACCGTGCAAGGAGGGCGCGCGGTCCGGGGACGGGTGAAGGACGCGCGCGGCGCACCAGTGGCCCAGGCGCTGGTCCTGCTCGACAGTTCGGTGTACGGGCGCGGCGACTGGATCGCATCGTTCACCGACGGGCAGACGCCCTGGGAGAAGAAGGCGCACACGGATCAACATGGGGCCTTCAGCTTCGCCGGGGTCGGCCAGAAGGCCATGCTGCTCGGGGCCGAGCACCCGCGCGGTGGGCGGGCCACCTTCCAGCGCATCCCGGCCGGCGCCGATGACGTGACCGTGGAGATCACGCTGCGACAGGTGGCCAGCCTGGAGGGCCTGGTGCGGCGGCAGGGTGCGCCAGCGGTGGCCGACATCACCCTGACCCCCCAGGGCGAGGGCGGAGCGAACCGCGTCCGGCTGAGCCAGACCAGCGGCGCCGACGGGTTCTACCGGTTCGCGCGCCTGGTGCCGGGGCGCTACCAGCTGGTGGCGCGACGCAAGACGCTGTTCAACCAGCGCACCCGCAAGCTCGAGCGCGCGGTGGAGATCCCCGCGCGAGGGCGCCGCCTGGACGTCGACCTGCCGTCGGGGCCGAGCCTGCGGGTCCTGCTCCGGCGCGGTGAGGAGCAGAAAGCCGCGGTGCACCTCTGCCCCGGCGAGGCGCAGGTCACCACCATGCGCGCCCTGGACCGGATGCAGAAATCGGGCGCGCTTCGCTGTGAACACACCTTCCTCACCAGCGGCATGGATCGCTCCACCTTCCACGACCTGGCGCCGGGCCCGTACTCGGTCTGTGTGTGGGTCATCCCGAGCCGCCACGCGCCAGCACCCCGGGGTTCGCGAGATACCTGGTGTCAGCGCGTGAAGGTCGCGGCCTCGCCGGCAGCGCAGTCCATGAGCCTCACGGCCCTGCCCGGCGGCGAACCGGGCGCGAGGTGATCAGGCGGCCCACGATTCTGGGCTACCATGGGCCCATGCTCCGATCCCATATCATCATGGTCGTCTCCCTGTGCCTCGCGGCCTGCGCCGCGCCGAAGCCCCCGCCGGCCGCACCGGCGAAGAAGCAGAGCCCGCCCGCCGGCCCGCTGGCCGTGAGCGCTGGCTACATGCACCGGTGCACCCTGGCGCGCTCGGGCGAGGCCACCTGCGAGGGCGACGACGCCGTGGACCAGTGCCGTGTCCCCGACGGGGTGAAGCTGGCCAGCGTGAGCGCGGGGCTGTACCACACCTGCGGCCTCGACCGCGCCGGCGCGGCCCACTGCTGGGGCTCTGACCGGGGGCCCTACAAGCGGTCCGTGCGTACCCTCCCGCCGCCGCCGGCGGGTCGCCGCTTCCGGGTCGTCGCGGCGGGCGACGAGATGTCCTGCGGCCTCGACCTGCAGGGCAAGCTCAGCTGCTGGGGCGTCAAGCAGTGGGACCTGCCCGGCGGCAGCTACGTCCACCTCGCCCTGGGCTACTCCCACGGCTGCGTGCTGGACGCGCAGGGGCGGATGACCTGCTTCGGCGGCCTCGAGCACCGCGAGGAGAGCTACCCGTGCCAGGAGATGGAGGATGTGCCCGAGGGTACCTGCAAGCCGGACGAAAAGATCCCGCGCTCCTGGACCGAGCCCGACGCGGCGGCGAGGTACCGGATGGTGGCCGCCGGCGCGAACCACACCTGCGCCGTGCTCTCCTCGGGGGCGGTGCGTTGCTGGGGCGCGGACGGCTGGGGCGACGGCAACAGCGTCTGGGCCGGCCAGACCCGGGTGCCGCCCGGGCTGGCGCCGGTGTTGGCGGTGACCGCGGGCGGCGGGCACTCCTGCGCGCTGCACCGGGACGGCCAGGTCACCTGCTGGGGGGACGTGGCATCGCCTTCGGGGAAGTTTCGCGCCATCGACAGCGGCGCCATGAAGGCGTGCGGCATCCGGCGGTCCGGCGAGGTGGAGTGCTGGTGATCCACCTGGCCCGACGGTGAGGTCAACCCCGGCGGCGCGCCAGCAGGAGCAGCCCGAGCAGGGACAGGACCGGGGGCAACGGGCCGAACCCGGCCTGGCCCCCCACCGCGCACCCCTCGCCCAGGGATGAGAAGGGGACGCCGGCGTCAGGCGCCCCGGCCGGCCCGCCGTCGCGGCCGGAGCTGGACCCGCCCCGATCAGCGGCCGGCTTGCCGGGCAGGTCGGGCGCGGGCGCCCCCCGGTCAGGCGAGCCGCCGTCCATCTTGGAGCCGCCGCACCCCTCGTCCACCTTGCCGTCGCAGTCATTGTCCACCGAGTCTCCGCACGCCTCCGGAGCCAGCACGTCCAGCTCGGCCATGTGGCGCAGCTCGCCGCCGTTCTGGCTCTGGTAACTCTTCTTGTTCAGGGTCGGCTTGGCCCCGTAGCTCGCCTTGGCGTAGTGGTCCTTGACCTTGGCGACCCAGGCGCGCACCGCGGGGTGGCCGGTCTGGCCCAGGCTGCCCTTGAGCGCCTTGACCGACAGCTTGACCCGCTTGGTCTCGCCGATGGAGAACGCCCCGAGCCACAGCGAGAAGCTGGCGCCCGGGTTGGCGTGGGGGATCTTCTGCAGGCCGTCGGTGTCGTTGAGCTTGAAGCTGCCCGCCGGCTGGCCGTGATCGCTGTAGATGTTCCAGCGCGCGATGGACAGGTGGCTCAGCACGCGCTGGATGCCCACCTCCACGTCCTTGGCCACGGCCGTGCCCTTGTTCTTGACGTCCACGTCCACGATCACCGTCTGCCCGGCCCACAGGTCGAAGACCTTGGCGCTACTGGCGGTGGTGCACAGGTCCCGCGCCTGTGCCGAGATGGTGCGAACAGCCAGCGAGATGTTCATGTTCGGGTGGGTCGGCTTGCCGCAGGGGCCGCCCCCCGGGCCGCCGCCCCACCACTCCCAGTGCCACGGCTCGCTCGGCACGGTGCGCTTCCAGCCGTAAGTCGCGGCGCTGGCCTGCAGCCAGGTGTAGACCCCCGCGGCCGAGGTGTTCAGGTCCACGGCGTGGCCGCTCTGGTGGTTGCTGTAGCCCGGCTTGGCCGCCAGGTTGCAGTTATTGCAGTTGCAGTTCTTGTAGCAGTTGTAGAGGTAGGTCTGCTGGGCCATGGTGCGGAACCCGCTGACCACCTTGAGGTTCACGCCCTTCTTGGCCGCCGCCTGGGCCATGACGTAGTAGGCGTTGGCGCTCTGCACCTCCATCTTCTTGCCGTCCACGGTGACCACCTTGATCGGGAACGACTTGCCCGACTTGTAGCCCGTGTCGCTGGACTCGGTGCAGTCGATGGTGCTCAGGCCGCGGGACACCTCGCCGATGTCCCCGGCGGGCGCCTCCTCCGCGGGCGAAAGCGCGCCGCAGCCGGCCTGGGCCAGCAGGACGACCAGGGCCACGGACAGCGACAGGTGGGTTCGGTGCAGGGCGCTCATCTGCTCTCCATCAAGCGAGGCTGCTGCCAGGGACTCTACTTCAATTTGGCCGCGAAGATGTCGTAGCTGCCCTTGCTGGTGAGGTTCACCCCGTCGATGGCCACCGGGGCGGTGAACGATCCCACGGCGAAGGTGCCGGCGGAGCCGTGGATATCGATCCCCTGGGAGAGCACGTCACCGGCGCCGCTGAAGCTGGTTATCTTGCCCCACTTGCCCGCGCTGTCGATGGCCGCCACGTAGCCGTCCGCCTTGCCCTTGGAGGTGATGCTGGCGCTGCCGAAGCTGGCGCTGCCCTGGATCGAGCCGGTGATGGCCGCGCCCCCGGCGCCGTCGAGATCGATGCCCAGGCTGCGGTCGAACTGGGTGCCGCCGGCCGACGTCGCCCAGCTCCACTTGCCGTCCTTGTCCATCCTGGTGACGAAGATGTCGCTCGAGCCTTTTGAGGTGAGGGTCCCGGTCCCGAAGGTGACCGCCCCGTCGAACCGGCCGGTGATGAAGGTGCCGCCGGTGTTGTCCACCGCGATCTCCACGGAGTTGTAGATGCCCTTGGCCGCGCTGGCCCACTTCCAGCCGCCCTTGCCGTCCATCTTCGCCACGAACAGGCTCGAGGCGGTGGAGCTCAGCGTGCGGCCGCCGAACTTCACAGTCTTGTGGAACGTCCCGGCCACCACCGCGTCGCCGCTGCTGTCCAGGCCCACGCTGTGGGCGATGTCGACCCCGGTGCTGCCCGTCGTCTTGACCCACCCGAACTTGCCGTCCAGATCGTACCTGGCCACGTACAGGTCGATGCCGCCGCCGGAGGTCACCGGCACCGCGCCGAAGGTGGCCTTGGCCGAGAACTTGCCCACCACCGTCACGTCGCCCTTGGCGTCCACGGCGACGTCCTCGGCGTTGCTGGCCGCGGTGGACTCCGGCGCCCGGGCCCAGACCCACTTGCCGGCGCTGTCGAGCTTGGCCACGAAGGCGTTGCCGCCGCTGGTGGCGGTGACCTTGGAGGTCAGCGTTGTGGATCCCATGGTCACCTTCTTCTTGAAGGAGCCGCTCACCAGGAGGTTGCCCTGGGCGTCCAGGGCGCTGCTGGTCACGGCGACCTCGCTCCCGGTGGGGCTGACGGCCCAGAGCACCTTGCCCGACGGGTCGACCTTGACCACTGCGGTGGCGTAGCCGCCGCTCGGGGCGGTGAGGGCCCTGGCGCCGAAGGCGACGTTGCCCTCAAACTCGGCGGTGAAGTGGGCGTTGCCGCTGGCATCCACGACGATGGTCCGGCCGAAGTCGAGGGAGGATCCGCCGGCGGTGAGGATCCAGGACTTGGCCGCCGGGGACTTGTCCGCGCCGCCGCCCGTGTCCGCGGCGCTGCCGTCCACCGCCCAGTCCGCCCCCGGCCCGTCATCACCCACGTCCTTGCCCGGCAGCATGTCATCTCGGCCCAGGTCGGGTAGGGGTTCATCATCCTCATTGCAGCCAGCGCATGACTGCATGGAGAGGCAGCACGCGACGGCTACGATCAGCGCTCTCTTTTTCATGGTCCACCTGCCTTGCCTCAAGATAGTCTACAAGGCTAGTAGACAAGGGCGTCGCGAGCCAGCCGGTGCTCGCTGGTTGGCTCGATGCAGGTCAGTCCACCTTGCTGGATCCGAGCTCGACGCCCTTGATGGCGAGGGTGCCCCGGACCTCGCGCTGGTCCCGGGGCGCCTTGCAGGTGAAGCTGCCCTTGAGGGTCAGCTTCTTTCCGGCAGCCTTCATGCGCTCCACCTTCAACATGCACCCGGTGAAGCTGTGGCCGGGCGTGGACCAGGCGCGCGGAGAGGTCTTGACCCAGCGCTTCAGCGACAGCGTCAGCGGACGCGCCCGGCCGCGCCGATCCTTGACGCCGGCGGTGCTCCTGGCGGTCACGGCGAACGGCTGCTTCGGCGTGCGCAGGGTGCAGACGCCCTCGCGGTTGTTGAACCCGATGGCGAAATCCCCGTGAGACGGGATGAACAGCTGCAGCTCCAGGTAACCCCGGGGCGTCTTGTCGGACCTGAAGGTGAGCCTCAGGCCGCTGAAGGATCCCTGGGTGACGAAGGCCCGATGGTAGGCGAGGGTGTGGCTGCCCGGCGCCAGGCCACCGCCCCCGGGGGCTTTCTTGCCAGAGGCGCCCTTTGTGGCCGAGAGCGTGACGCGGACGCCGTCCGCGCCAGCATGGGCAGTCAGGGTGAAGGAGAGGAGCAGAGCCGCGGCGAGCATGAGCTTCATGGGCAGCGATTATAGCGCGCCTTCCGGGCCCTGGAGGTTGTCCCGGTGCCGGCCTGTGCTATGCCATTGATACTCCAAATAACTTCTTATCCATGGAATCAGGAGACTTTATGCTCGCCAGAACCCCCCTCTACCTGCTCGTGGCTGCCATCCTCTGCGCCGCTCCCTCCCTGGCGAGCGCAAAGATCAGCAAGGACGCCCCGGAACTGAAGGAAGCCTTGAAGGCGATGAAGCGCATGAAGGCGCACGCCGAAAAGGATTGCATGGCAAGCTTCGAGGTCTGGGTCGACCTGGCGCCCTACGACAACTACAAGTACCCGGAGCGCTACCCCAGGGAGAAGCTGGTCAGCGGCGGGTACCTCGGCCTGTTCGGATCCAACCTCTTCTCCGAGCTCACCAGCGTCTGCCGCACCTTCCACGGCAACAAGCCGAGCGAGTGCCAGCCCAAGATCAAGGCGTTCAAGAAGATCGTGCTCAAGGGGCACTCCAACATCGACGCCAAGAACGCGGACATCGAGGTGAAGCTGGAGGGTGACACCTTCACCCTGGTCTTCCCGCCCCAGGTTCAGTGGCGCACCGGGCTGCTGGGCAAGAAGCTGTACAAGCAGCTCTCCTGCGACGGCAACGAGGCGCTGCCGGATCTCGAGGCCGAGGCCGCCACCAAGAAGGCCGCCGCCGCCAAGCCGAAGCTGGTCAAGGGCAGCACCCTCCGCGCGGCCGCCAAGGCCTACAAGCGCTGGAAGGGCATGGCGGAGAAAGACTGCAAGACGAGCTTCGAGGTCTGGGTGGATGTGGCGCCCTACGACCACTACAAGTACCCAGAGAAGTACCCCCGGGACAAGCTGATGAGCGGCGGCTTCCTCGGTCTGTTCATCACCAACTGGTTCAACGAGATGCGCGGCGCCTGCCGCACCTTCGGCGGCAACAAGCCCACCACCTGCGTGCCCGTGCTCAAGCGCTTCGGCAAGCTCGTGTTCCGGCCGCACCACGACATGGAGGCCAAGAACACCGACATCGATCTCGTGGCCAGCGACGGCACGCTCACCGTCACCTACCCGCCGAATGTGCAGTGGCAGAACGAGCTGATGGCCAAGACCCTGTACAAGAAGTTCAAGTGCAGCGGCAGCGACGCGCTGGAGTAAGGCGCGGACGCCGAGCGGATCACTTCAGCTGGCGGGACCTCTTATGACCCACCCGCCGCGGCCCGGTGCTCAGCCAGAGGCAGAGCGCCGCGGCCAGGGGGAAGCCCGACACGGGGAACCAGGTGGCCCAGCCGGCCAGCATGAGCGCGGCTGCCACCGCGAACATGCCCGCCGGCGGCAGCTCGCCCGTGCGCCCGATGGCCCAGTGCAGGATCCAGCCCAGCAGGAACACCGGCACCGAGACGAACAGGAACCACGCCAGGCCGGACATGTCGATGGCGGCCGGCGCGCTGTCCTGCAGGGGGGTCGGATAGAGCAGCGCGTGCTGGCCCGTTGCCCAGCCCAGCAGGCCGGCCGCCGCGTGCAGGGCGGCCAGGATCATGAAGGCGATGCCTCCGTGACGCCGATGAATCATCTGGACTCCAGGACCAGGCCGACAGCTCTCTCCCCGCGGGTCATCTCAGGTCGATCTGATAGTCGTGAGCAGGCAACCCGGGCTGTGACGCCAGCACCCCCGCCGTGACCCCTCCGCCCACGGCCACGGCGCCGATGATGGTCCAGAACCACCACCGCTTGTAGATCGGCGTGCCCGGCTGCTTCGCCTCGGGTTGCGCCGCGCGTGCGGTGGTCAGGGTCCGTGAGGTCGCTGGCTGCCTGGAGCGCTGCGCCTGTGTTGCGGACGCGGGCAGGGCCGCCGGGGCGCCTTGTGCCGTGTCCGGTGTGGGCTCCTCCGCCGGGGCGACTGTCCTGGGCTTCGGCGCGGGGTCCTCCGCTGGAACGATGGGCGCGGGCTTCGGCTTCGCCGGCTGCGCCGCCCCGGGGGCCGGAGTATCCGCCCCTGGTCCTGGGCTCCGCGCGGCTGCCCGCGCCGCGTCCAGGGCCAGCAGCCGCTTGATGGCCAGCCCACGGGACTTGCCCGTGGGGTGCGCGGCCAGGTAGCGCCGGTAGAGCACCTGGGCCTGGCCGTCATCGCCGAGCAACCGCTGGCACTCGGCCATGTTGAACAGGAAGCCGCCCTTGCCCGACAGGGCGTAGCCCTGATCGAACCGCGCCAGGGCTCCTTTGTAATCCCCCTGGTGAAATAGTCGCTTTCCGGTCTTCCAGACCACCCGCGCTCGGGCCAAGTCCTGCTCGCCGTCGGCCAGCGCGGGGGCCGGCACGAGGAGGCACATGGCGCAGGCCAGCGCGGCCACCAGGCGAGCTCTGTGGGGTGCGCTCCGCATGCCCTGATCCTCTTGTGAGGCAGCCGCCACGTCAATCATCAAACGGATCGGCCAGCCGGGCCTTGTTGCGGGCCGCGTCGTCGAAGGGATCCGCCAGCTTGCGTGGGCGAGCCTTGTGTGCCGGTTCGGGCGCTTGCCCGGGGCGTTCGGCCGGCGCGGACGGGGCAGCACTTGCCGGGGCAGGCCTGGGCGCGGGCCGCGGCTTCTTGCGAACATGGCGCCTTCGGTTGCGCGGGGCCGGCGGCGATCTCCGCCCCGCCGCAGGTGCGCTGCCGGGGCGCGCGGCGTCCGGGGCTGCGCCCGCGTCAGGCTCGGCGGGCATGGCCAGGGCGCGAGGTGGCGGCGCCGTTGGGGCCGGCGCGGTGACCGCCGCGGGTTCGATGGTTTTCGGCGGAACGATGATCTTGATCAGCGCCGCGGCGCCCACCAACAGCAGGGCCGCCACGGCGGCGAGCATCAACAGCGGCTTGCGGCTCGTCGCGCCGCGTGGCGCGGGGGCGGGACTGTCAACCGGCGCCCGGGCCTCGGCGCGACGGGCGGCCTTGAGCACCTTGCCATCGGGCCGGGTGGGCGGCGCCTCCCCCGCGGGCCTGACCCTGGGATTGACCAGCAGCTGCACGGACGGGTCCGACGGTGGGGACGCCACGGCGGTGGCGGCCGGTGCGAGGGCGGCGCCGTCCCCGACCGAGCCGCCCAGCCTCGCCAGAACGTCCAGGGCGGCCGGGCGGTCTGCAGGCTCCACCGAGAGCATGGCCCCGAGCAGCTCCACCACCTCCGCGGGCGCCGCGGCGCGAGCCTGCAGGGGCAGCGACGGCGTCCGCTTGACCTTGGCGCCGATGATCTGCTGCAGCGAGCCGACAAATGGTGGGGAGCCGGCCAGCAGCTCGAACAACACCACCCCGAGGGCGTAGATATCCGCCGCAGCGTCGATCTGCCGGCCGAGGGCCTGCTCCGGCGCGCAATAAAGGGGTGTCCCCACCAGCACACCGAGCTGAGTCTGGTGGGTGGCAGAGACGCTGCCGTCCATCAGCTTGGCGATGCCGAAGTCGAGCACCTTGATCTCGGGGTTGGCCGGGTTGGGCCCCACGTGGATGTTCTCTGGCTTCAGATCGCGATGCACGATCTCGGCCTCATGGGCCTGCACCAGCGCCTCTGTGAGGGGGATCATGATCTGGCGCGCGCGGTGCCAGGGCAGGGGGCCCTCCCGGACGATGAGCCCGTCGAGGGTCTCGCCCTCCAGCAGCTCCATCACCGCGTAGTCCCGGCCGTCATCCAGCTTGCCGAAGTCGAAGGTCTTGACGATATGTGGGCTGGCGATGCGGTTGACCGCCTGGGCCTCGATGACGAAGCGCCGCACCACGTCGGGGTGCTCGCCCATCTCGGGGTGGAGCACCTTGATGGCGACCTTGCTGCCAATGACCGGGTGCTCCGCCAGCCAGACGCTGCCCAGGCCGCCGGCCCCCAGCTGCCGCACCAGGGTGTAGCTGCCGGCCTGTTTGCCCTGCAGGTGCGCGTCCTCAGCGGGTCCCTCTTTCACCGCCCCGCCAGCGGTGAGGCGCCGCTCCACCTCGGCCATGGAGGCCGGGCGCGACTCGGGCGCGGTCATCAGGCACTCGCTGATGAGGCTGGCCACGGCGGGCGCGCTGCGCATGAGCTCGCTGCCGGTCAGGTCCAGGGCTGGCTGGCTGAGCTTCTCCTCGAGGATCGCGAGGATGCTGGTGGACCTGAACGGCAGCTTGCCCGTGAAGATCTCATGGGCGATGACCCCCAGGGCGTAGACATCCACCTGGGCCTCGGTCCGGGATATGTCCCGCAGCTGCTCCGGGGCGCGGTAGCACGTGGCCTCGGCCAGGATCTCGGACGGCACCGTCTCGCTGGAGGCGATGGAGGCGCCGGGGTCCCACTCGCCCGCCAGCCCGGAGAGCCCGAAGTCCAGCAGCTTGGCCCGCTCCCGCTGGCCCGACCTGGCCGTCAGGTAGATGTTGTGCGGTGTCAGCCCCCCGTGCACCATGCCGCTGGCGTGGGCGAAGGAGAGGGCCTGGCACACCTGCAGCAGGATCCCCTGGGCCAGGGTGGTCGAGACCGCCGCGCCCGAGCCGAGCAGCACAGCCAGGGACGCCCCCTCGAGCGGCTCCATCACCACGAACAGGTGGCCGGCCTCGTCCTGGCCGAAGTCGGTGATGTCCACGATGTTGTCGTGGCGCAGCTGGCTGAAGCGCTGGGCCGCCTGCATGACCTGGCGCGCCCTCGTGGGGTCGGTGCTTGGGTCCAGCTTCAGCACCTTGACCGTGACCTCCTTGCCCAGCAGATCATGGCGCCCGGCGTAGAGCAACCCGAGGCTGTCCTGGGCCAGCAGCCGCTCGAGCCGGTAACGGCCGCCGATGATGGCGCCGGCCACGCGCAGGTCACCGCAGCTGCCGCAGAACGGCGCGGAGCCCACATGCGCCCCACAGACAGAGCAAGACCCCGCCCCTGGGC
>CAZEFW010000124.1:0-28825 GCA_964511535.1 uncultured Myxococcales bacterium
GCAAGGTGGCGCTCAAGGTGCTCAGCCCGGAGATCTTCGGCAGCGCCACGGCGCTTGACGACTTCCTGCGTGAGGCGCGCATCACCGCGCGCTTCAGCCACCCAAACATCGTGGGCATCTACGCCGTGGGCCGGCACCAGGGCGGGCCGTACATCGCGCTGGAGTACCTGGAAGGGCAGACCCTCAAGGAGCGCATCGCCGCCGGGGCGGTGGGCCCGCGCGAGGCGGCGCGCCTCGGCATCGCCATCACCGGCGCGCTGCAGGAGGCCCACGCCCAGGGGGTGCTGCACCGGGACCTGAAGCCGGCCAACGTGCTGATCCCGCGGGACGGGCGGCTGCGGGTGCTCGACTTCGGGCTGGCCCGGGCCACGCGCAAGGAGCAGCCCGCCCCGGGGGCCACGGAGCAGGGCACCGCCGGCTCGTCATGGGAGGGGTCGCCGTACTACATGTCCCCCGAGCAGTGGGTCGACGCCGCCGATACGCCGGCCACGGACATCTGGAGCCTCGGGCTGATCCTGCACGAGCTGGCCACGGGGCGGCACCCGCTGGGGGACCGCACCATGAACGAGCTGGTGGCCCAGATGCTCCAGCCGGATCCCGTGCGCCTGGGTGACCTGCCGGCGGAGGTCCCTGCCCCGCTGTGGGAGGTGATCTCCCGCTGCCTGGACAAGGATCCCGCGGGGCGCCCGTCGGCGGCGGAGGTGTCGGAGGCGCTGGAGCAGGTGGCGCTCCGGCGGCGCGGCGGCTGGGACCCGGCCAGGCAGAGCCCCTACCGCGGGCTCCAGCCGTTCAACGAGGAGCACGCCGACCTGTTCTTCGGCCGGGAGGCGGAGGTGGACGCCTTCGTGGAGCGCCTGCGCGACGAGCCGACCATCGCCGTGGTGGGCCCCTCCGGCGCCGGCAAGAGCTCCTTCGTGCGGGGCGGCGTCATCCCGCGGCTGCGCGACCAGGGGGCCTGGGATGTGCTCGCCATCAGGCCAGGCGACCGGCCGTTTCAGGAGCTGGCGCGGGTGATCACCGGCCTCGACGGCGGCTCCGGCAGCGGCGGGCAGGCCGCCGGCGCGTCCCCCGACCCTGCGGCGCTGGCGCGCCAGCTCAGGGACTCGCCCGACCGCCTCTCCCTGGAGCTGGGCGTGCTGAGCGAGCGCCGCGGCTGCCACCTGCTGCTGTTGCTGGACCAGACAGAGGAGCTGTTCACGCTGGTGGAGGACGAGCAGGAGCGCGCCGCCTTCCTGGCCGCCGTGCTGGCGGCGGCGGACGACCCGGAGGAGCCGGTGCGGGTGGTGCTCACGGTGCGCGACGACTTCCTCTTCAGGCTTGTGGAGGGCACCGGCAAGCACGCGGCGCTGGACAGCGTGATGATCCTGCGCACCCCCGGCGAGCAGATGCTCCGGCAGGTGCTGACCCGGCCGCTGTCGGCGGCGGGCTTCCGCTTCGAGGACCCGGCCATGGTGGAGGAGATCATCTCGTCGGTGCGAGGCGAGGTGGCGAGCCTGCCCCTGCTGGAGTTCGCGGCGCGCCTGCTGTGGGAGCGGCGGGACCAGGCCGCGCGCCTGATCCCGCGGGCGGCGCTGCGCGACATCGGCGGCGTGGCCGGGGCGCTGGTGAACCACGCCGACGCGGTGCTGGAGGGCCTCGACCGCGACGGGCAGGCGCTGGCGCGGCAGCTGCTCACGCGGCTTGTGACGGCCGAGGGGACGCGACGCATCCTCGGCCGGGAGCAGGTGCTCGACGGGCTGCCCGGCGAGGCCGGCGAGGTGCTCGACCGGCTGGTGCGCGCGCGGCTGCTCACGGTGCGCCGGCGCCGAGGCGAGGGGGAGCAGCGCGGGCCCGACCTGGAGCTGGCGCACGAGTCCCTGGTGGCCACCTGGCGGCGGCTGGCGCGGTGGCTGGAGGAGGGCCGTGAGGACCTGCAGTTCCTGGAGGAGGTGGGCCAGGCCGCGGCGCTGTGGACCCGGCGCGGACGCCGCAGCGAGGAGCTGTGGCGTGGGGACGCCCTGGGCGAGGCGTCGCGGAAGCTGGCCCGCTGCGGAGACAGGGCGCCGGCGCCGGTGGTCCAGTTCCTCCAGGCCGCCCGGGGGCTGCAGCAGCGCAGGCGGAGCCGCCGGCGCTGGATCACGGCGGGGGTGATGGCGGCCCTGGCCCTCGTGGCGCTGGTGCTGGCATACCAGGCGCGGGTGGCCGACAGCCAGCGGGCCGAGGCCCTGCGGCGGCGGGCCGAGGCCCTGCGCGAGGGCGCCCGGGCGGCGCTGTCCCAGGGCAACCTGCTGGAGGCGCGCACCAAGCTGCGCGTGGCCCTGGAGCAGGAGGACGCCCCGGAGGCCCGCGCGCTGTGGTGGCGCCTGCGGGACGAGCCGCTGGTGTGGAGCAAGGACTTCGGCGCCTTCCTCTACGGGGTGACCCATGTGGAGGACGGGCGTGCCCTGGCCGTGGCCAGCCGGGACGGATCGATATACCTGGTGGACACCCGCACCGGGGGTGTGCGGGTGCTGCGCGGCCATGACGATCAGGTGTTCTCCATCACCGCGTCGGCCCGGGGCGGATTGCTGGCGTCGGGCAGCTGGAACGGCAAGGTGCTGCTGTGGGACCTGGCCCGGGCGAAGCGGGTCCGGAGCCTGACCGGCCACGAGTCCGGGGTGTTCGGCGTCTCCTTCAGCCCGGACGGGGAGCGCCTGGCGTCCTCGGCCTGGAAGGGCAAGGTGCGGCTGTGGGCCACGCGCTCCGGCGAGCAGGTGGGCGAGCTGCCCGGTGATCCGCGCGGCACCCGGGGCGTGCGCTACACCCCCGACGGCGCGCACCTGCTGACCTGGGGGCTGTCGGGCACGCTTCAGCTGCGCGATGCCACCTCGGGCAAGCTGGCGCGGACCTTCAAGGGACACGAGGCGATGGTGGTGGGCGCCGCCTTCGACGCCGCGGGCGCGCTGCTGGCCTCCGGGTGCAAGGACGGCACGGTGCGCATCTGGCAGGTGGCCACCGGGCGTCAGCTTCGGGTCATCGACATGCCCGGCAAGTCCTCCACCTACGGGCTGAGCTTCGCCCGGCGGGGCGCGCTGCTGGCCACGGTGGGCAGCGACAAGGTGGTGCGGGTCTGGCGCGTGCGCAGCGGCGAGCTGGTGCAGCGACTGCCCGGTCACACCTCGGCGACCTACGCCGTCTCGTTCAGCCCGGACGGCGAGCAGCTGGCCAGCGCCGGGAGCGACCGGTCGGTGAAGCTGTGGCGCGTGGGCGCCGAGGCCAGCGGCAGGGTGCTCTCGGGGCACGCGGCGGCGGTGGAGGGGGTGCGCTTCAGCCCGGACGGGCGCCGCCTGGTGTCGGTGAGCAGCGACCAGACGGCGCGGATCTGGGACGTGGGCTCAGGCCGTCAGCTCAGGGTCCTGCGGGGGCACACCGACGGCATCTTCGGCGCGGCGATATCGCCGGACGGCCGCCTGGTGGCGACGGCCGCGCGGGATCGGTTGGTGCGCCTGTGGGAGCTGGCCAGCGGTCGCGCGGTGCGCACGCTGCAGGGGCACCGGGACGCGGCCCGCGGCGTGGCCTTCTCCCGGGACGGCAAGACCCTCGTGAGCGGCAGCAGCGACAGGGACCTGCGGGTGTGGGACGCCGCCTCCGGTCAGACCCTCCGCACGCTCACCGGCCACGGCGACGGGATCCTGGGCATCGCGCTGGACGCCAGCGGCGGACGCGTGGCCAGCGCGGGAGCCGAAGGGGTGGTGGGCCTGTGGGATCTCGGCGCCGGCGGCGGCTCCCCCCGATGGCTCAAGGGGCACCGCGGCACCGTCGTGGACGTGGCGTTCAGCCCCGACGGCAAGCTGCTGGCCTCGGGAGGAAACGACAGGACCCTGCGCCTGTGGGACACGGCGTCGGGTGCTCAGGTCCGGGCCATGAAGCCGACCCCGGGGCGGATCTATTCCGTGGCCTTCAGGCCGGACGGCTCGCAGGTGGCCGCGGCCTGCTCCGACGGCGTGGCGCGCACCTACGTGGTGGCCACGGGGGAGCCTGCGCTGAGCCTCAGGGGACACACCGACGAGGTGAACAACCTGAGCTACAGCCCCGACGGCAAGCTGCTGGCCACGGGCGGCGACGACGGGACGGTCCGGCTGTGGGACGCCAGCACTGGCCGCCCACGCTGGTGGGCGCCGCTGCTGCTGCCCGGCGGCGAAAACGGCGTGCCCACCCTGCTGACCCACCTCGGGTGGCAGCGGCTCGCGGGCGAGGCCGACCAGCCGCCGGCGCAGGACCGGGGCTGGCGACGCGCGGTCCAGCGGGACGCCAGCCGCGCGGTGATCTCGGCGGACGGCCGGCTGCTCTGTGTCATGGCCGCCGGCGACGCGCTGGAGCTGTGGGATCCCCGCGCCGACCGCCGGCTGGCGCGGCATGTGCTGCAGGGCACGCGGGAGGTGGCGCCGCTGGGCGATGGGTGCGTGGCGCTGGTCCAGCCGGAGGGGAGCAGCGGGGGAAAGCTGGTGGTGGTCCGGCCCGGCGCGGAGCCCCGGGCGCTCTCCCTGGCGGGGGACGTGGACGCCCTGGGCGGAGGCGGCGGTGAGCTGCTCGTGGCCGCGGGGGGCAAGCTGGAGGTCCTCGACGCCGGTGGATCCACCAGGCGCCAGCGCTCGGTGGATCCCGGGGTGACCGCCCTGGCGCGTGCGGCGGCAGGGAGCGATGGCGGCGGCCTGTTCGTGGTGGGCTACGGCAACGGGAGCATGGAGCTGCTGCCGGCGGATCCGGCCCGGCCAGCGCCCGGCTACTCCTTCGAGCAGGTCCCGTCCAGCCCGGTGATGGCCATCGCACGCGGCCCCATGCGCACCGTGGTGGCGGGCTTCGCCAGCGGCGTGGTGGGCATCTGGAACCAGGACGACGGCAAGCGGCTGGAGTTTGCCCGGCTCCACGGCCCGGTGACGCGCCTGCTGCTGAGCGGCCGGCGGCTGTACGCGGTGAGCGACCTGGGCCAGCACCTGAGCTGGGACCTCGGGGTGTTCCACGGAAGCCGCTGCGAGGTGCTCCGGGAGGTGTGGAAGCGGGTGCCGGCGCGCTGGCAGTCGGGCCGGCCCCTGGCCAGCCCCGCCCCGGCGGACCACGCCTGCGCCGCGCCATGAGGCCAAAGCGGCTGGTCCAGCAGCCACCCTGCCCGCGGTGTAGCCCTTCCAACCTGTTGGAATGATTCGCGCGAGGATCCCGGACGAGGTGGATCGGGATTTGCACTCTATCTATGCATCATGAGCACGGCCCCCATTATTCGAACCGTCGCCCGCTGGATCCTGGCCGCGTTTGTCGTCCTGGCCGCCTGGCACTCCGATGTCCGGGCCGAGCGCCCGGTGCCCATGGCCAAGCAGGCCACCGCCAAGCCGCGGCTGGCCCTGCGGATATTTCCTGCGCGGCTGCGCCCCCACGGCAATGCCTCGGCGAAGGTGACGCGCCCCACCCGCAAGCTGTCCACCCGCCACGTGGCGCTGGTGGAGCGGCGGGCCACGCGCCTGCTGGCCGATGCCGAGGCGCTGGTGCGCCAGGCGCACAAGCCCGGAACCACCACCGCCCGCCGCACCGCCCTGCTGGCCCGCGCGCGCAAGCAGTACGCCGCCTGGGAAAAGAGCGTGGGCATGCTGGTGGGAGCCAGGGCGTTTTCGAGCCCGGCTTACCAGCAGTGGGTGACCAAGACCTGGGAGGCCTCCCTGGTCCAGTCCCACGCGGCGCTGCGCCACCAGAACCCCGGCGTGGATCCGGCGAGGGTCAGCGCCGGGGGTGGCAAGCAGGGCGCCATGGCCGCCATGATCAAGCAGCTGCACGGGCTGCCGGCCCGGCAGATGAAACGGGCCGTTGACCAGGCCTGGCGCGGCCTGTACGGCGGCGCGCGGCTGCAGGGCGAGCAGAACCTGCTGGCCCGCAACCCCCTGGCCCTGCTGCCGCACCAGCTGGCCGCGGCGGCTGCGCCCGCGCCCGTGGCCACCGTGGCCTACAAGCCGCCGCGCAACCCGCTGTCGCCGAAGACCTGGCGGCGGCGCACCTACCAGATCCGCAAGGACATCGCCTTCGTCTGGGCCCCCGGCGTGGCCCGGACCTACACCGAGTTCGAGACGCAGAAAAAGACCCTGCTGGAAAACGGCGTGCTGGCGCTGCACGCGAAGACCGGCTCGTGGAAGAACCCGTTCGCCAACGCCTACGACCTGGCCGAGGCCATCAACAAGGCGCGCAAGGCCACCGGCAACCCCAACGTCAAGGTGGTGCTGGTGGGCTACAGCCAGGGCAACAGCAACACCTACGCGTTCATGCAGAGCACCGGGCGCAACCCGAAGGAGCGCGCCATGTTCGCCGAGCTGCGCAAGAACGTGGTGCACATCCACGATCTCAACAGCGCGGCCCGGGGCACGCCCGTGGCCGACCTCGGGGTCAACATGGTCAAGATCCTCACCGGCCGCGGCGGGGACATCAAGGACGCGGACGCCACGCTCAAGCGCGCGGGGCAGTTCTTCGACGTGCGCTCCAACCGGGTCAAGCGCACCGTGGCGTCGTGGGTGATGAAGAACCGTGGCGTCATCGGCAAGGGCATCCGCAAGCTGGCTGGGCGCGGCGGCGGCACCGGGCGCCTGGCGCGCTTCCGCGCCGGGGTGGCCAACTCCATCCACAACATGCTGGTGGGCAGCCTGGAGTCGCTGTCGACCAGGCGCGGCAAGGAGCTGATGACCAGCCGGCGCCTGCAGCGCACCATGCGCGACCTGCCGGTGATCAACACCGTGGGCGCGGTGCCCAGGTCACGCCCGGAGCTGGTGCCCTCCGAGGAGCCGCTGGACCAGCGGCCTGGGTGGAAGTACATGCTCGGCAAGGGGCTGACCAACGACTACCAGGTGCCCGAGGCGCACCAGAAGCTCAAGCCCGTGCTCAAGGGCGCGGTGGACCTGCCGACCCAGGCCATCGGCCACTGGGGCATCACCGGCGTGCCGATCAAGGGCGTGCACGGGCGCAGCCACTACAACCAGTTCTCGCCGGAGCTGCACACCCTGACCATGCTGCAGATGGTGCAGCGGCTGGGGCTGGCGCGGTGACGCCGGCCTGCGGCCGGCGAATGACAAAATGACGAAATGACAAAATGACAAAATGGGCCGGCCGCGGCTGGCCGGTGTTCTAGAGGAGGCACCCCACTAGTCTTCTTCCTTTTCGGATGCCTCTCCGGCCTCGGCCAGGATCTCCTCGACAGTGACCACGTTGGTGCCCGGCTGGTCCGGGTCCTGGGCCAGCATGCTGCTTTGAAACTCGGTGGTGGGCAGGTCGCCCAGGGGCCCGTCGTCCCGGTCGTCGAGGTCGGGCGGCGGCACCTCGGCCCGGGTGTCGTTGCCGTGCAGGGCCTGCTCCCGCAGGCGGGCCGCGCGCACCTCGCTGCGCCGGGCCAGCAGCTGGGCGGCAACCTCGGCGTCCAGCTGCTCCAGCGTGAGCCCGTCCATGTCCTTGACCGTCTCGTCCAGCATGCCCGACGGGGCGGCGCCCAGGGGCGGGCCATCATCCGTAGGGTGCTGCTGCGCCTCCGGCTCGGCCCGCAGCCGCTGGAGGGTCTCCCGCAGCTGCAGGTTCTCCTCTTCGGCCGCCTCCAGCGCGGCCTGCAAGCGCTCAACCTCGGCGAGCAATGACTGGTGGTCCTGTTCACTCATCGTTCAAACCTCCCTCCCGGGGGCGTGGTGGCCATTATGCCACACCCCCGCCTGTCCGGCCGTGGATCGAATGTCGTGAACATTCTGGCGGGGCAAGGCGACCAAGTCCTGTATCTACCGGGGACCGGACGGTTGAAATATATAGCGAAGCTGTCAACCTCTTGTGAGCGGGTCAAGTCGGGACCGGAAACAGCAGGCATGATCAGCGGAGGGGACCAGGCATGAAATGGCATATATCTATACTGACCATAGCTCTCGTTGCAGCCTGTAGCGACGACGACAAGAGCAAAAAGGACGGCGGGCCGGACGCTGCGGTGCCGGACATGGCGGTGGTGGATTTGCTGCCGGTCATCGATTCGACCAGGCGTGACGCTCCGCAGGATCTGAAGGCTCCGGACATATACAAGGTGGATGCCCGGCTGCCGGATCAAATGCCGCAGGACATTGCAAGTGTGGACATCAAGAGCCCGGACCTGTACAAGCCAGACAGCAAGCAGCCTGATCTGTACAAGCCGGACATCTGGCCCCCCGACCTGCCTGTGCAGGACATGGCCCTGCCGGACATGTTCGTGCCGGACAAGGCGATCCCTGATCAGAACTTCCAGAAGGACTACGGCGCGCCGCTGAAGGCCAAGTGGGTCACCATAAAGCCGGGCAGCTTCATGATGGGCTCGCCCACGACGGAGCCCTGCCGGGGCAAGGACGAGACCCTACACAAGGTGACCTTGACCAACAAGTTCGAGATTCAGACCACCGAGGTGACCCAGGGCCAGTTCAAGGCGCTCATGGGGTATAATCCGTCCTATTATAAATACTGCGGGCCCAACTGCCCGGTGGACTCGGTCAACTGGTACGAGGCCGTGGCCTACTGCAACGCGCTGTCGGCCAAGGCGGGCAAGAAGGCCTGCTACTCCTGCATGGGCAGCGGCTCCAAGATCAACTGCTGGCAGGCCACCGCGTATACCCAGGGCAACATCTTCAAGTGCCCGGGCTACCGCCTGCCCACCGAGGCGGAGTGGGAGTATGCTTACCGTGCAGGCACCAGCACGGCGTTCTACAACGGCAAAATCACCAACTGCAAGTCAGCTGATGCCAACGCCGGCGCCATCGGCTGGTACTGTGCCAACGCCAAGACCAGCTACCCCGGGTGTACACCGGGCGGCGCTGGTTATTCATGTGGATACTTCTGTATCGGCACACAGCCAGTGGGTATGAAGAAACCCAACGCCTGGGGTTTGTACGACATGGCTGGGAATCTCTACGAGTGGTGCAACGATTGGTATCACCAAAGCTACGGGAGCAACCCGGTCAAGGATCCTTGGGGCATTCCAAGCGGTGGCATCCGATTGCTTCGCGGGGGCCATGATGTATCGGACCCATATGAACTTCGTGCAGCATATAGACATGGAGGATCGCCAAAGGGCTGGGGCACCACAACTTTCCGCTGCGTTAGGACTGTTCTACCTTGAATCGACGATCTGCACTGCGATTGCGTTCATCATCCCTTTACCTCATTACTTTTAGGCAATGAAGCTCCCGTTACCCAATTCAACGCCAGGTTGTTGAGTACTGTGGCGCTCGCATCGAATTTGTAGCCGTAGTACTTCACCGGCACCCCATCCACGATATTGTTCGCAATGACCGTACCGTCAGTGGCCTCGTCCGTGATGCCGTCTTGCCCTGAGTTCTTGACCACGTTCCCCACGATCACCCGCTGCGACGTAACCCCCGAGGGCTTCTGAAAGTTGCTTCCTGGCAATGGCCACTTGCCGCAGCCGATGCCGTCGTACTTGGCCTTGTCGATGCGATTGCCGTCAACGGTCACGTTGTAGGAGTTGTCCAGCAGCGCTATACCCTTGCCGTCACCGCTTTTGCCGCTACTGTACTGCCCCACCGACGAAATGGTGTTGTCCCTGATGGTCACGTCCACGCTGTGGTAGGTGTCCCCGGGCACCGGCGTCACGCCGGAAATGCCATTGATCACGATACCATGCTGGGCCATGTCCCGGATCTGGTTGCCCTCGATGGTCACGCCGGTGGCCCCGGTGAGTTTGATGCCCGAGCCATTGATCGTTTTCTTTTGTGCGCTCGCCACGTTGTAGACCGAGACGATCTCGTTGCCGCTCACCTTGACGTCGGTGACGTTGCGGCCAATGACGATGCCGTCCTTGCCGTTGCGCCGGCCCAGGCGGTGCAGGACGTTGTTGCTCACCACGGCGCGCTCTGTGTAGCGGTTGGAGGACGCGCTGCCAACCACAATGCCCGAGCCCTCGCTGTCGTGCACGATGTTATCCGCCACCACGATGTTGCGGCCGGCCTGTGGGTTGATCCCGGCCAGGTAGCAGTTGGTCACGATGTTGCCCACGATGAGCTGGTTGTTGCAGATGGCATCGCACGGTTTCATGCCGTCCCGGTCCACGGTATCGATGTTGTTGTATGCCACCACCAGGTCATGGGCGTTGACCAGCAGGCCGTTGCCATAGGCCGCCTTGTGGCTGACCGTCTGGTAGGAGGACCACGGCTGGTAGTTGATATTCTTGATCTGGTTGCCCACCACCCGCACGTTGGTGTTGGTGGGCTCGTAGTTGCCCTGTTTTTCGATGGTGAACACGGCTTCCATGTAGCTGTTGGCAAACACGCTATGTTCGATATCCACGAAGTTGCTGTAGTCCACGCTGACAGAGACAGTACATACATCCCGGAAGTTGCACCTGCGCACCGTGACATGGTCGGACTTCTGGATATCCACCGGCGTGAAGTACTTTCGAGCGTAGCCCGAGTTCCAGTGCCCCGTCAGGGGTGGCTGTGTCTGGTTGGCCTTGTTGCCGTCAAAGGTCAGCCCTTCGATGAGGATGTTTTCGCAGTTGTAGAAATGGAGCATCTGCGTGCCGGCCACCCGCTCGCGCTCGTACCGACCCTTTTCGTCCTCGTCGGAGGGCGCCGGATCCGGAGTGATGAGCGGCAACTGATCGACGAACCGCAACGCGCCGCCGCCGAAGATGCGAATGTCCTGCATGTTGTTGATATGGATGGTGCGACCGATCATCCACTCTCCGCGCGGAATGAACACCTGCCCCACACGGTCCGCGTAGGCCTGGTTGATGGCTGCCTCGATGGCCTCCGTGTCGTTAAGGCCGGTCTTGTCCTGCAACTCTCGAGCGTTGACAGCGTCGGGCATGACTACCCCCTCGTCTGGTTTTGATTGACCAGGATGGAAACTAGCTTCGTATTCGGTTTGCTCAGGGCCTGAATATACCCGTCAACCCGAACACAAGGATATCGTTATCCGGGTCATCCACAGAGAACTCGACCTTGACCCTCAGGTAGCGCCCGAAAGCGTACTTGGTGCTCCCTGATGCGTCAGCGCAGTTCAAGAACGCGAGATCGAAGTCCGGGTATGCACTGGGCACAGCGCTGTAAGTGGCCACTGTCGCAAACTCGACAAAGCTATTCTCATCGGCCCTGTTTGCCGTCTCGAGTTTGACCGTGATGCTCTTGCTGGCGGTGAGGCTCATCTCCAGTACTTCAATATCCAGAACTGCGCTCTCGAAGCCGCCGAAGTCTTCATAGACCTCTATCGTCTGTGTATAGGTGTTGCTGCTATTTCCACTAACTCTGAACGGTTTCTGAATAACCTTGTACGTACCCATGCATTCCTCCCTTGATGAAGGTTTCCCTGTACTCCATCCATGTCTGGGTGATCCCCCTGATCCCCCTTGACGCTGAGCGATACGGCCTGGAGCCGCGGATCACCATAGGTCCAGCGCTACTCTTCAACTCTCCACAAGGAAAAATATACAATCAAGGGCACACGCAGGCCCACCTGCAGATAAAATCCAATATATATATACTTACAGTTGCACTGTATAAAAAGGGATCTACATGATCAAAACGGCAGTGTCGGCGGGGCCATGTTCTCGCCGAACAGGCCGAACTTGCGGAAGGTCTCGGGCAACAGGCCGAGCACGATGAAGTGCACGGCCCGCCCCACGAAGGCGATGGAGAGGAAGGCGGCGATGTGGAAATTGATCGCCCGGGCGGCGAAGGAGAGCATCACCAGCGGGGGGAACCCGATGATGGCCGAGAACACCAGCACCGAGTAGCCGGACTTGCGGTACTTCTCCACGTCGAAGGTCTCCAGCTTGCCCTTGAACTTCGGCAGCCGCTGCAGCACCCAGTCGCCGCCGAGGATGAACACCACGTAGGCGGTGCACTGGCCCGCGGCGGAGGCGAGGCCGATGAGCACTGGATCGCCGGTGCGGTACAGCCCGTTGACCACGGCCCAGGTCTCGGCGTTGAACACCGGGATGATGGTGCTGAGCACACACCAGACGTAGGTTGAGAGGTAGATCATCGGCGACCGGAGGTTAACCCGAAAATTGCGCCAGTTCACCTGCTACGACGGCCGCCACCGTCGGCGCAGCGGCTCCCGCGCCGCCTCACCATACGCACCAGTATGCTTTCGTCGTCGCGGGTCCACTGCGCCTCGGTCTCGACCGTCTCGCGACGGTCCCCTTGCGCAATTTTCGGGTCAGCCCATCGGCGAGATCATATCGAGGGGATATGGTACCTTCGCCCCGTCGCTGACAGACCTCAAGGAGGCCCACCGCGTTGAAAGCCGCCTTCTCACCGCCGGCCTCGGTGCGCGCCGCCGAGGCAGTCGCCGCCGTTCGGGTGCTGATCCGTGAGATCGGCCTGCCCGCCACCCTCGGCACCCTGGCCGGGTTCCTGGCAGACCTGGGCCCGCTGTCCGTGGGGCTGCGCCAGCGCGCGAGGCCAGCCACCACAGAGGTGGCGGTGGTGGAGCAGGCCATCGTCTCGGCCATCGCCCTGTACCGGCGCCTGCGACCGAGGCTGGGCCAGTCCAGGGCCCTGGAGGTGATGCATGCCATCGTGGTGCCGTCGGGGGAGCGGCTGATGGAGCGCGCCTTCCCGCCGCTGCCCGCCGGGGACGCGCTGGCCGGGCTCGCCAGCTTCATGCAGGACGCCCTCGGCTTTGCCCGGCGCCACGGGCTGTACGACTTCGAGCTTGTGGAAGAGAGCGAGCGCCGGGTGCGGCTGGACATGACCTACTGCCGCTACGCCGAGCTGTGCGCCCTGGCGGGGGTGCCGGAGCTGGCGTCCAGATTCTGCGCGGTGGACCGCCCCTTCTTCGACGGGCTCACCGACGAGATCGACTTCTCCTGTGCCGAGCGCCTGGCCGACGGCGCCCCGGCGTGCACCTTCTGCTTCGAGAGGGCCTGATCCATGAGACGCGTCGCCTGCCCCCCTTCCCTGCTGCTGATCCTGTGCCTGGTCTCGGCCAGCGGCTGCCAGCGCGGCGCGCCGGCGCGTCAGGGCCAACAGGCCTGCCGCGAGCCCGGGTTCCGGCGCACCGCGGCCTTCGTCAAGCAGAACCGCGCGCGGCAGCAGAAGATGGTGAACAAGGCGTTGGCCTACCTCGATCGGTTCGTCGTCGACCCGGTGGCCCTGCGCAAGCAAGGGGTCAAGGGGCGCAAGAAGCTGGTGGAGCTGCTTGACGCCTACGTGGCCATCCACCGCCACGCGCCGGCAGATCAGAAGGCCGCCATCGCCGCCCGGTTCAAGCGGGCCGCCCAGGGCGCGGTGAACAAGCCCGGCTACCACGACATGGGCAGCGTGGGCGACCGGCAGTTCAAGCAGGACGCCACCTCTTACCTGCGCGCTTGCTACCTGATGGACAGGATGGGCCTGGACACCGCCGCCTATCGCAAGCACATCGCCCGCATCAAGGACCGCCTGGACGGCCACATGCACAAGCGCGGCTGGCACCAGCGCATGAGCTTCCGCGACTACTACCAGCACTTCGGGCTGTCGCTGCCAAAGGAGCTGCAGGAGCCGTTCTCCAACACCTTCATCGCCCGCCGGGCCAACCCGTACCTGCTGGGCAAGGGCCAGGCCTATGACCTGACCCACGAGATCTTCGTGCCCCACGACTACGGCGCCAAGCTGACCACTGACCAGTTCAGCAAGGACGACCGGATCTATATCCGCCGCGCCCTGGAGATCCTCACCACCGTCTGGATCTCGCGCAAGGAGGTGGACCTGGTGGGCGAGCTGCTGGCCTGCATGCGCTACACCGGCAACCATGACCTGCAGGTCTACCGCGACGGGCTGGCGCTGATCCTCGCCAGCCAGCGCCCCAACGGCTCCTTCGGCGACTACGAGAACCTGCGCGCCAAGCTGGGCGACCAGCTGGACTTGCACCTGTACCTGCATACGACGAGCGTGGTGATGGACATCCTGCCGCTGGCGTGGTCGGAGTAGGCGCGCTCCGCGCGCTGTTGAGAGTTGAGAGTCAGGGGCCCGAGACGGTGTCGTCCAGGCAGAGGCCCGCTGGATCATACTTGTTGGTCAGCGCCGCGCCCTCGTCGTCCCGACAGCTCATCTTGGTCGGGTTGCCCTGCAGGCCCACCGACGAGCAACCAAAGCCGGAGCCAGCGAGCAGGTCGCAGGGCATCCCGTACCCGGCCTCGCACACCGGCTTGCTCGCGATGGTGACGCCGCCCACCGACAGGTGGTTCCAGGCGCGGCACTCGTAGTCGCCCAGCTCGTCGTTCTTGTGGCCCCGGCAGGTGCTGGCCTGCTTCAGATCGCATGTCTTGAGGCAGGCGCCGCCCGGGTGGAGGATGTCGCAGGCCGAGCCCCCGTCGCAGGTGGCCTCATTGAGGGTCTTGGCGAAGGTGCAGCCGAGGGTGGCGCAGTAGCCGCTGCGGTACAGGACCCGGCAGGGGCGGCCCTGGGCGCAGACGCCTCCCTGGCAGGTCCCGGAACAACACTCCCCGTTGGCCTTGCACGCCTTGCCCGCCGCCAGCAGGTACTTGCTCTCGTCCAGCTCCATCTGGCAGGCCATGTGGCCGCCACAGTCGAGATCGCTCTTGCACGGATCGCCCACCTTGGCGCTCTTGTCGCCGAGGGTGTGGGGGCCGCACAGGCCGGACGCCTTGTCGCACTTGCCCGGGGTGGTGCACCGGCCGGCGGTGAGGTGGGTGTACAGCGGGGCGCAAGTCTCGCCGATCTTGCAGCCGGTGGGGGTCCTGGAGCTGTCGCAGGACGCGCCGGTGGTCACCGGGCAATCGCTGTCCTTGGCGCACCGACCCGAGTAGAGGCAGAGGGCCAGGTCGTGGCGCCTGATCACAGCGCCGGAGCGCGGGTCGCAGCGCAGGGGCGCAGCGCAGTCGCTGCCCTTGAGGCGCGGCTGGCAGGTCTTGACGCAGTAACTCGCCTGGCCGGCCGCCAGGTCGAAGGTGCCGCACACCGAGAACTTGTCCGCGTCCGCCCCGGGGCAGGTGTCCTCGTTGACCAGCGGGGTCTTGAGATCGTCCGCCGTGCACGGGCAGACGCAGGCCCCGGCGCTCAGGTTCGACGACGTCAACATGCACACATGATCGCCGGTACACTCACCGCCGGTCTTGGTGCACGGCTTGCCGATGATCTTCCGGTCGCAGTAGACGCCTGCCGCGGGCCCCCCGCAGTCGCGCTTGATGCCTCAGTCGGGGTGGCCTGATTTGAACTCGGGCCACGGCCGGCTGTCCATGCAGTCGCCCTTGTGGCGTCCGCCGCCATCCTTCAGCGGCATCCAGGGCATGTCCGAGTTGGCCGGCGGCGTGCCCGCCGGCGTGCAGGCTGCGAGGGTGAGGCAGGCGAGCAGGGAGATTCGCGAGCCGAACATCACCTCAGCACGAACGCCACGGCCAGCGCGGCCGCCACCAGCATGAAGCCCCGGGCCAGCTGGCTCACGAGGGAGGCGCGCTCGCCGCGGTTCACCGCGTCGAGGATCGCCTGGCTGCCCGCCATGTCCAGGGCCGGGACGCCGAAGAAGGCCGCCGCGCCTGCCCTGCCCGCCCCGCCGAACAACAGCACCAGGGACAGCAGGAACAGCGCCGTGAGCATGGCCCCGGTCCACGGGCGCCGGACGTAGTAGTGGCCGCCCCCGGGGAAGATGCAGCACAGCCCGGCAGCGATGCCCCGGCGGCGCGGCGACAGCCCGGTGGGCCCGGCGGGCGCCAGGGCCTCCTCCTCGTCGTCCTCTCGCTCTGCAGCCCCATCCAGATCCGCTGTTTCCAGCAGGTCCCGGGCCAGCGCCTCGGCCTCGGCCGCCTGGGCCTCGGGCACCTCGATGCGCTGCTCGAAGATGCTGTCGCCCGCGCCCAGCAGGGCCGCGTTGTGGGTGCCGAGAGCCCGCGCGTCGAGGCCCCGCTCGAGCATCGCGGCCACGAGCATCTCGGCGGTCACCGGATCCGTCAGCCGCACCACCTCGACGAATGGGCCGCTGGACGTCGCCAGCTCCTCTGCCATGCACTCGGCGCACATGTCCGCCGACCCCAGCCGCCGCGCCAGCCGCTCGGCCGCCTCCAGCTGCTGCCCGCTGGCCTGCTGCATCCGCGCCGCCAGGCTATGCGCCTCGCACACCGCATCCTGACAGCCAGGGCAAATCAGCCGGGTCTCCTCGCCACAGATATGACACTTCTGATCGTCACGATAGGCCATGGAGCTTCAGTATACGACGGGACGAGGCGGGCCTGGGTTCGGGCAGCGTACCGAGGGATTGAGGACTCCGGTCGAGAGTTGATAGTTAACAGTTAACAGCCTCGAAAAACCCACTGCGAGCGAAGCGACGCAGTGTGCCATCTCATTCTGGCATTCTGGCATTCCGGCGCTCTGGCATTCTGGCATTCAGCACCCAGAGGCCGCCGCTACATCAACCCAACAAAGCCGCTGCGAGCGAAGCGACGCAGTGCCATCTCATTCTGTCATTCCGTCGTTCTGTCATTCCGTCGTTCTGTCATTTCACCAGCTCCAAAATCCGCCTCCTCCCCTCAAAAAACCCCATCGCCAGCCGGTCCGCCTCACCGTCCACCTTGTCCCCATAAAACGCCTCCGCCGCCTCCGGCGCCACACCCAGCTTGCCCTGGGCCGCGCGCACTTCCGCCACCGTATTCAGCCCAAGGTCAGCCAGCCGGTCCTTGACGAACTCCAAAAACGCCGCGGTGTACAGGTAGCTCAGACACCCCTTGATCGGCTCGGTGTCCATACCCGAGAGCAGCTGCGCCACGGCGGCGTGCAGCACCTCGGTCCAGCGCGCGGCGTTCATGCCGAGGAAGCAGACCGGCCGGTCGTCGCGGTCCGCCAGCCGGGCGGTGGCCAGGTTCTGCCGCTGCTCCTCCAGCCACGCCGCTTGCTCTGCCCCAAGCACCTGGCGGATGTCGGCCCGGAAGTCAGCGTACCGGTCCAGCAGGGTCTGCATCTTCAGGTCCACGTCGAACACGTCGGTGTACCCGGGGTCGATGAAGGAGATGCCCGTGCGCTGTGGCCCCCACACCTCCAGCTGCTGCAGCTCCTGCCCGGGCTGCAGCCAGCGCCGCACCAGCCCCTGCTCCGCTTCCCAGTGGCGCAGCCGCTCCAGGGCCGCGCCGATCACCTCTCCCGGCATCACCGACAGCTTGGCCTCGTCGGTGATGTCGTGCAGCTTGGCCCCGAGGTACACCTCGTAGATCACCGTGTCCGGGTGCGCCGCGTTGTCGAAGGTGGTGGAGATGTCGGTGCCGTACTTGCGCCGCGCCTCGGTCCACACGCCCTGCCGCTCGTGGGCCACGGCCCCGGCGGAGAGCACGATGTCGCCGGAGATCCCGCCCGGCACGTAGCGCCCCATCAGGGTCGTCAGCGGCCCCACGATGAACCGGGTCAGCGAGGCGTCCACGAAGTGCCGCGCGTAGCGCGCGGTGATGAAATACGGGCGCCCCTCGAAGCGCTCGCGGTGCTCCTGCTCCACCCGGGCATACACCCGGTGCCACGCGGCCATGTCGTTGCGCAGATCCCCGTCCAGCAGCACGAGCATCTCCGCGTCCGGGCACTGCCCCAGCTCGTCGAACAGCAGCTTGAGCGCGCTCCCCTTGCCCGGCGTGCTGTCCCCGCCGTAGCCCTCGTAGGGCGTGAGCACTACCTGCACCAGCTCCCGCTGCGCTGGCGCCAGCGCCGCCAGCGCCCTGCGCGCGCCGGCGAGGGCGGCCTCGACGGTGCCCCGATCCTCCGCGGCCGCGGTCCAGCTCCCGTCGGTCACGACGAACGAGACGGGCCTCCCCCCGAAGCTCTCCGCCGCGCCGCCGATGCCCGACTCCAGCTGCGTCCCCACGGTCTGCTCGTTGCGGAAGGTGGGGTGCCCGATGACCACCCGCGCGCCGTGGCGCCGCCACAGCTCGGCCAGGTCACCCTGCCCGGGGCGAAGCGATCCGATCCAGATTCCGGTCTCCAGTTCCTTGAAGCTCATCACGTCTCCAGCGATGTGTGGGAGGTCACGGCCAGCAGTGCTTCTCGCCCGGCTTGTAGTGCTTGCAGTTCAGCCCGGCCGAGGGGCACTTGTAGTTCTGCCCGCCCAACAGGCAGTAGAAGAAGCAGTGCCACCCCATGCCCCACTGCCCGCAGGCGGTCTTGGTGCCCTGCGGCCCCTGTGGGCAGTTCCAGCCGACCCCGGGGCCACACTTGTGGGTGCAGATGCCAGTGTTCGAGGTGGCGGACTTGATGCAGGTGGTCTTCTGGTCCGGGCAGGTCTTGCCGATGTACTTGGGCTCGCAGGTCTTGCCGTACCAGCTCGTGGGCGTCACCGCCTGGTCCACCACGGTGTAGCCCTTGTCCTGCTTGGGTGGCTGCCCCTTGTCAAGCTGCGGCGGCTTCACATATTTGTCGGGCTTGGGGGGCTGCCCCTTGTCTGGCGGCTTGTAGCCGGTGTCCTTCTTGGGCTTCGTCCCCTTGTCGAGCTTCTTCTTGCCGCTGTCTTTTTTGGGCGGCTTCTTCTTGCTGTCCCGACGCCTGATGTCCGTGGGCTGCCAGTCCTTCTTGCCCGCGCCACCGTCAGGGTCAGGCAGCAGCCAGCCCAGCGACGGGCCGCTGACGTCGAAGCTGCACCCCACCAGCCAGGGGAACGCCAACAGCATTGTTGCTGCGATGAGGGGCCCGCGCTTCATGGCCGCAGATCATATCACTTTCCATCGCCAGGGCGGACGATGCGACGCAGGAACCAGGGCACCCAGGGCACCCCCGCGAGGTACGGTACGAGGTACACGCAGACGGTGAGCATGAAGCCGATGCTCAGGGGCACGCCGCTGCCCGGCGGCAGGTCCGCGCCCACCAGGGCCTGCATGGCCGCCTCCCTCGGGCCGATGCCGAGCAGCGGGCCCGGGATCATGCCGGCGAAGATCGACAGCGTCGTATAGATCAGCAGCCGCGGCAGGGTGAGGATCAGCCCGAACGCGGCCGCGATGAGGTGGCAGATCACCATGGGCCGGCTGACATAGATCAGGCAGTAGGCGTAAAGCCCCAGCTTGCGCCGCAGGGCCATGCTGCGCCAGGGCGACAGGGCGCCCGCCACGAACCGCCCCACCTTGCCGGGGAGCAGCCGCTCGCTCAGCCGCAGCAGCCAGCCCTGCAAGGAGGCGGAGGTGAGGAACACCATCGCCCCGGCCAGCACCGCGCCCACCGCCGCCATGTTCATGGCGGTGCCCAGGGCAGGCGTCAGCCCGATGCCCACCAGCAGCCAGGTGACGCTGGCCATCATGCTGAGGCTTCGGTCGAAGGCCAGCGCGCCGGTGGCGTTGCCCAGGGGCAGGTCCTTGGCCCGGTGGAAGAACAGGATCGTGACGAGCTCGCCCCCCTTGAGCGGGATCAGCAGCCGCAGCGGCCCCTCCCCCAGGCGAATCCGGAACGCCTCCATCATGGTGATGGGCACCCCGATGCCGCGCAGCACCAGCCACCACTTGTACCCTCCCATGAGCACATGGGTCAGCACGGCGATGACGAGGGCCGTGACCAGCAGGCCGCCGTCGGCCGAGCGCCACTCCACGCGCAGCCGCTCGAGATCCACCCCGGCGATGTAATAGATCAGCGGCAGCAGCACCAGCGAGAGGAGGAGGGCCGCCAAAAAGCCAAGCACCCTGCTCCCGCGCCGTTGTTCCCCGCCTGTCATGCCCCGCCTGTCATGCCTCACCGGTCATGCCCCACCTGTCATTCCCCACCTGTCATTTAGGGGGGTCAGTCTACCACCCGGTCGCTCCGCAGGTGCAGGCGCTCGCGGCCCACGTTGGCGTCCGCGCCCGCGGGGTGCAGGCCCAGGTCGGTGGAGTACTCCCCCTTGCCGCAGTTGGCGGCCACCTGCTCGTCGTGCATCCACGGATCGCAGGCGGAGATGAAGCCGAGCAGGATGATGCGGCTCTTGATGCGCGACAGGTTGAACCCCATCTTGAGCAGCACCGGCAGGATGGCGCCGTCCACCAGCAGGCGCGCCCCGCCCTTGCGCAGGATGGCCAGGGCGATGTGAGGCAGCAGCCCGGCCGCGGCCGCCGCGCGAGAGCGCGCGAAGGTGCGCCGGTAGCGGTCGAGGTGCGGCTCGAGGTACGGCAGATCGATGAAGTCCGACACCGGCCGGTAGCCGCCCTCTCCGTCGCGCAGCACCATGTAGTGGTGGATGTAGAAGCACTTGCGCAGCTGGAACATGGAGAGCAGCACGAAGTACAGCTTGTTGAAGACCCGCAGATCCTCGCGGTTGATCATGCCGCCCGACCGCCGCTCCGCCTCGCCGATCACCTGATCCGGCGCCAGGGTCGCGGTGGCGAACTCCTCGCTGGCGCGGCCCAGCCGGCGGCAGCCGAGGTAGAACACCTCCTTGATGAAGCTGTTCTGCGCGGCCAGGTCGAGCACCGGCAGCATCTGGTCCTCGTTCAGCCCCTGCATCAAGGTCACCACCAGGTCGGTGGCCACGTCATGCTTCTCCAGCGCCGCCAGCACCTGCCGCCGCACCGCCCCCATGGGCTGCGCCCGCAGCACCATGTCGTGCTCGTCGTCGAACCCGTCGAACTGCAGGTGCACCTCGTCCAGCCCTGCGGCAACCAGCCGGCCCAGATCCTCCTCCCGGGCGATGTTGATGCCGTTGGTGTGCAGCGCGGTGATGTGCCCGCGCTCCTTGGCCTCGCGGATCAGCTGCTCCAGGTCGGGCCAGAGCGTCGGCTCGGCCCCCATCAGGTCGAGCTTCATGCCCCGCTCGCGGCGATCCATGAGCTTGCGAACATCCTCCAGGGACAGGTCCCGCTCCTTGTACTCGTCCGAGCTGGCCAGGCAGATGGGGCACACCATGTTGCAGCGGTGGGTCAGCCTGATGATGAAGTCCTTCTGGGGCAGGCTGTCGGGCATGACGTCGAAGTAGAAGTCCATCAGCTCGCGGAAATAATCCGGGCTCTCGGACAGGAGCACCTGGTTGTCGCCATGCTCCGGGCAGCGTTTCTGCAAGTAGACCGCGCCCCCCTGCTGAATCACCCGCGCCGGGACGATCTCCACGCACTCCGGGCAGGTGCCGCGGGTTTCGCGCAGGGTTGAGACCGGCCCCTCGGGCGCCGTGGTCTCTTCGTTTGCAGAGGTGGACATGCAAGCTCCTCGGGGTTAAGCCTAAATGACGCGGCGGGCGCAGGGCCTGGCGGGTCCTGACACCAGAACCTCCGCGGGCCGGTACTATAGTATAGTGTCCGCGGCGAAACCCGCCATGTGGTTAAACCCATGAATTTTTCGCCATATTTACGGCTTGCCAGGGGGATGATTCTCAGAGATCGGCCGATCTATGTGCACTACGGCGTGACGACCCGGTGCAACCTGAAGTGCCGCTCCTGTGTGATCTGGAACCGCGACTCGGAGGCCGAGGAGCTGTCCGTGGTGGAGGTTCACGAGCTTGCGCGGGTGCTGTCGGATCTCGGCACGGTGCAGGTGAGCCTGGGCGGCGGCGAGCCGGCCATGCGCAAGGACCTGCCCGACATGGCCCGGGCGTTCCTGGATCACGACATCCGCGTGCGGGTGCTGAGCAACGGCGTGGCCATGACCCCCGGCCTGGCCAGGCGGCTGGTGGACGCCGGGGTGCGAGACTTTTCTTTCTCGGTGGATTCGCTGCGACCCGACGTGCAGGAGCACATGGACGCGGCCCGGGGCACCTTCGACAAGCGCATGGACAACCTGATGTCCCTGGCGGACATCGTGCCCTCGCGTGACTCGGTGCCCCTGATCAACACGGTCATCACCCCGCGAAACTATGACGAGGTGCCGCGGATCATCGACCTGGCAGAGGCCCTCGGGTTCTTCACCTCGGTGATCCCGGTGCACCTCGCGGGCATCGACGCCCCCGATGAGCACCGGTTCTACTCCGCGGATGGCACCCTGCGCTTCGCCCACGAGCACCACGAGCCCCTGCGCGCGGTGTACCGCCAGATCCGCAGCCGCAAGCGCAAGGGCGGCCGCATCATCAACTCCTCGGCCTTCCTGGAGGGCTCCGTGCGGTACCTCACCACCGGCTCGGCCCAGTGGCCCTGCCGAGCCGGGGAGCTGTTCCTCTCGGTGGCCCCCGACGGCCAGGTGTCGGCCTGCCACGCGTTCGAGGGCCGCCACGGCGTGCACTTCCGCGACCTGCCCGAACAGCTGGCCAGGCCGGGGTACGTGGACGAGGTGCGCGAGCTGGTGGCCGGGTGTGAGGGGTGCTACCGGCCCTGCTGGGCCGAGGTGGGCTTCATGGTGCTCGATCCCATGAGCACCCTCGAGATGGTGCGCAACCAGCTCATCGCCCGCCGGGAGCGGGGGGCGCCCGACCTGGCGCGCGCACGGGAGCTGCTGGCGCAGGCCGCCGGCGAACAGGAGGCGCGACCGTGAGGATCGTGCTGGTCAACCCGGGGCAGGACGACGCCCTCGGCTCGGAAGCTGGCGACCTCGGCGCCACCGGCTCGGGCCCCTACCCGCCCCTTGGGCTGCTCTACCTGCAGGCTGCCGCCGAGGCCAGCGGGAACCACAGGGTCGACCTGGTGGACGGCAACATCCCCCTGTCGCTGGCGCGCTCCATCTCCCAGGATCGTCACGACGCCGCGCCCGGGCTTGTGGGGGTCACGGCGCTGACGCCGAACCTGCCCTCGGTGCTGCGCGCCGTGCAGACCCTGCGCGCGGCCTACCCCTCCGCCCGGGTGGTGGTGGGAGGGCCGCACGTGGAGCTGTACCCACACGAGACAGCGGCGTTGCCCGGCGTGGATTATGTCCTGCCGGGAGAGGCGGAGCTGACCTTGCCCGCCCTGGCCGACCGGCTCGAGGACGCCGCCGCCGCCCCGGCGCCGGGCGTGCTGCGTCCGGCAGACCTGGGCCTGGACGACGAGGCCCTGCTGCCTGGCGTGGACGACCTCCCGGCGCCCGACCGGCAGCGCCTCGTGTGGCGCCTGTACCGCGGCCTTGCTGGCGAGGATCTGGTGTTCGCCACCATGCTGAGCAGCCGCGGGTGCCCGCACAAGTGCACCTTCTGCTCCACGCCACGGGGGCGCTGGCGCCACCGCCAGGTGGCGGACCTGGTGGACGAGATGGAGCGCTGCGCGGCCATGGGCGCGCAGCACATCTACTTCGTGGACGACACGTTCCCCATCAAGGGCCAGCGCCTGGCCGAGCTGTGCGACGCGCTACGGGCCCGCCCGCACCTGCCGCCGTGGAGCTGCCGCACCGCCGCCCTGGGCCTCACCGAGCAGAACCTGAGCCTCATGCGTCGCGCCGGCTGCGAGCGGATCCAGCTCGGGGTGGAGACCTGCACCCAGGAGGGGCTGAAGGTGCTGGGCAAGCGCGCCACCCTGGAGCAGATCCAGGACAGCTTCGCCGCCGCCCGCCGCGCCGGCATGCCCACCATGGCGTACTTCATGATCGGCCTGCCAAACGAGCGCGGCCCGGCCGACGTGCGTCGGACGCTCTCGTTCGCCAGGCAGCTGAACCCGGACTACGCCCTGTTCAACGTGCTGACCCTCTACCCCGGCACCGCTCTGCTGCGCCAGGCCGAGGAGCGGGGGCTGGTCGACCCGGGTGTCTGGGACGCCTACGCGCGCGATCCGCGCCCCGACTTCGAGCCCCCTGTCTGGGACGAGCACATGACCCGGGACCAGCTCTACCAGCTGCTGGACGAGGCGTACCGGAAGTTCTACCTGCGCCCGACGGTGGTGCTGGCCCAGCTGCGCAAGGGGGGCCTGGTGCCCAAGGCCCGCGCCGGGCTGCGCATGCTCGGCTCCCGGTTCCTCTCCTGACATGCGACCGACCCTGCTCATCACCCCCTTCGGCTTCCAGAACCAGGGGGTCCGTCTGCTGGCCGCAGTGCTGGAGCAGGCGGGGATCCCGGCGCCGGTGCTCTACGTCAAGGGGTGGCGCAACAACGACGTGCAGCTGCCCACCGAGCAGGAGCTCGACCTGTTCGACGCGTACCTGACCGAGCGCGCCCCCGCCGTGGTGGGCTTCGGCTTCGGCACGCCCTACGTCTCGCTGGTGCGCCAGCTCACCGCCCGGGTGCGGCGGGTGCTGCCCGACGCCCATGTCGTGTGGGGCGGCGTGCACCCCACCATCATGCCGGAGGACGGCGTGGGCCACGCCGACTCCATCTGCGTCGGCGAGGGCGAGGGACCCATGGTGGATCTCTCCCGCGCCGTGGCCAGCGGCAGCCCCCCCGACGGCATCCCGAACCTCTGGATCTGCCGCCCTGACGGTGAGGTGCAGCGCAACCCGCCCCGGCCCCTGATCCAGGACCTGGACGACCTGCCCTGGGGCAGCCTGGGCCAGCTCGACACCGCCTTCATCGACGACGGCGCGTTGACCCGGGGCGACCCCCAGGAGGACAACGCGCTGTACCGCATCTTCGCCTCCCGGGGCTGCCCTTACGGCTGCGCCTTCTGCTACAACAGCCAGTACCGCGAGATCTACAGCGGCCTCGGCAAGTACCATCGCGTGCGCTCGGTGGAGTCGGTGATGGTGGAGCTGGAGCAGGCGAAGCGAGATCGTCCCGGGCTGCGCACGGTGCGCTTCGACGACGACACCTTCGTGTTCCCCCGCGCCTGGCTCGAGGCGTTCGCGCGCGAGTACCCCCGGCGGGTGGGCCTGCCCTTCGACATCCTGCTCAACCCGATGGCGAGCAAGGAGGAGAACCTGCGCCTGCTGCGGGACACCGGGCTGATCCATGTACAGGTCGGCATCCAGGGCGCCAGCGAGGAGGAGGTGGAGCGGCAGTACGCGCGCAAGGGCTCCAACCAGCGGCTGCTGGAGCTGGCGCGGCAGCTGCACGATCTGGGCGTGGCGGTGACCTACGACGTCATCCTGGACAATCCCCTCGACACCCGGGCCGAGAAGCAGGCCATGCTCGACCTGCTGCTTCAGCTGCCGCGGCCCTTCAACCTGTTCATCTACTCGTTGGTGGTGTTCCCGCGCTCCCAGACCGCCCGGACCCTGCTGGCCGAGGGGCTGATAACCGAGCAGGAGATCGAGGGGGTAGCGACCAAATCGTTCGAGCAGTTCCGTCTGACCCTCGACTACCCTCGCCCGGCCGAGGACACCTTCTACGCCAGCCTGATCTCGCTGGCCTCCAAGGGCTTCGTGCCCCGGGCCGCCCTGCGCGCCCTGAGCCGCAGCGAGCAGCTGAGGCGCAGCCCGACGCCGGTGCGGCTCGCGGCGGAGGCGGCCAACTTCGTCAAGCTGGGTCAGGTGGGCCTCAATATGTTGCGGCGTGGGGAGTTGTCCAGGTTCAAGCTCAAGGAGTACGCTTCCTACCGGCGGCGCCTTATCCAGTGACCGAGGAAGAGACCTCATGCATATCTGGCTGATCAACCCTCCCATCAAGCGAGACGAGCCATCCGGGCTGGGCGCAGTGGTCGACAGCCTGTTCTACAACTCGCCTCCCATCGGGCTGCTCTCCCTCGCCGCGGTGCTGGAGCAGGAGGGCCACAAGGTCACCGTCACCGACAGCCCGGTGGACGGCCATGTCATGAAGGACCTGGCGCGCATGGCCGCGCGCATGCGCCCGGACCTGGTGGGGTTCACCGCAACCACCTCCTACCACGACAACGCGGCAGCCGGCGCCAGCGCCATCAAGGAGGCGCTGGACCCTGCCCCGCCCGTCTGCATCGGCGGGCCCCACTTCAACGCCAACCCTGAGTTCCTGCAGGCGTACCCCCAGGTGGACTTCGGCGTCTACGGCGAGGGAGAGTTCACCCTCAAGGAGGTGGTGGAGGCGCTGGAGCGGGGCGACGAGGTGGCCGACGTGCCCGGGGTGGTGACGGTCGAGGACGGCGAGCTGCGATACGCGCCGCCGCGCGCGCCGCTGCAGGACCTGGACATCCTGCCGTTCCCGTCGCGGCACCTGGTGGACCTCACGCGCTACCGCCCGCTGCCCAACGACCAGAAGGAGCTGCCCAAGACCAGCATCATCGGCAGCCGCGGGTGCCCCTTCTCGTGCATCTTTTGCGACAAGAGCACCTTCGGCAAGAGCTACCGCGCGCGCTCGCCGCAGAAGGTGGTGGAGGAGATGCACCTGGTGGCCGAGCAGTTCGGCATCCGGGACGTGGCCATCGTGGACTCGACGTTCACCCCCAACAAGCGCCGGCTGTTGGCAATGCTGGATGCCATGGAGGCCTCGCCGCCGCCGGTGACCTGGACCTGCTCCTGCCGCGCCAACATCCTCGACGAGCAGAGCCTGCGGCGCATGAAGGCCCTCGGCTGCTGGAAGATCCGCATCGCCATCGAGAGCGGCAACGAGGAGATCCTGAAGCGGATCCGCAAGGGGATCTCCAAGGAGCAGTTCGAAAAGACCGTGGCCACCGCCGCCAGGCTCGGCTTCCAGGTCAAGGGGTTCTTCATGCTCGGGCACCTGGGCGAGACGCGCCAGACCATCCAGGACACCCTCGACTTCGCGCTGAAGCTTCCCCTCACCGACGCCACGATCCAGATCTGTACGCCGCTACGGGGGACGCCGCTGTACGAGCAGTGCCGCAAGCACGGCAAGCTGCTCTCTCACGAAGATCAGATGTACTCCTTCTTCCAGCCGGTGTTCATCCCCGACGGGCTGACGGCCGAGGAGCTGCAGGCGGCTCACCGTCGGTTCTACCGCCGCTTCTACCTGCGGCCGCAGCTGATCTGGCGCAGCTTGAAGCACGCGCACACCATCACCGACGTCACCAAGTACATCCGCGCGGTGCCCCTGGTGTTCAACGTCATGTTCACCAACGCCGCCAACGATTAGTGAACAACCTGCCGTAACCTCACCTTTACCGTCTTCCCAGAATCGACCTTAACTTTGTGGGCGAAGTCCCGGAAGCGGTCGAAGCCCTTTCCCGGGCGCAAGGTGGTGGCCACGGCGCGGTCGGTGGGGTTGTGAACCTTGACGGTGGCGGTCTCGAGGCCCACGCCGGGGATGAACAGCACGCGCAGGTCGGGGTTATCGCACACCACCGGGTGCCCCACGAACAGGTCCCGGTCGCCGTCGTGCAGGTCCACCTGCAGCAGCCCGTTGCCCAGGAAGTCCACACCCACCGGGTAGTAGGGATCCCTGAGGGCGCGGAGCTGGACGTAGCGATGGTGCCGCGGGTTGCCGCGGTGCCAGCCCGGCGGCCACTCGGTGCGCAGGATCCGGTTGTCGCCGCGGTACCAGAGGCCGGCGCTCCATCGCGGGTTGAGGCCCGAGATCCTCACCGGCAGGGGCAGGGCGAGGGCGGCGCGGCCGAAGCGCCCGGAGAAGCCGCCGCCGTGGGCCCGGATCCCGAGCATCAGCTGGGTGCCGGTGATCTCGCCGGCGGTGGCCTTGACCAGGTAGGCGGGCGGTCCGGAGATGCCGAGCCTGGCGGCCACCTCGTCGGCCAGCTCCCTGGATCGCTGATACGAACGGTAGCGCGGCAGCCAGCTGTACTCACCCCGGGCTGCCAGGGGCAGGGTCAGCAGGGCGATGCGGGCGCGGATCTCTGTGCCGGCCGCCAGGGTCTCGCCACGGCGCCCAACACCGAGCTGCAGCAGGGTGGACGCCTTGCCCCCGGGGCGCGGGTCCCGCACCACCAGGGCATGCATGGCGCGGTCCAGGGGGTAGGCCGCGGTGACGGTGGGGTAGATGGCCGCATACTGCCCCGGCTGCACCGCCGCGGTGAACCGCGCGCGGGCGCCGGTGGGACGCACATCACGGTATCCCCCCTGGCCGTCGGGCAGGACCAGGTGGTCCAGGGCGCCCGGCGCCAGCTTGCGGTTGGAGCTGGTGAAGAGCACCACCCCGGGGGTCTGGGCCAGGATTACTTGCTGCTTGAGGACGATGTGGAACTCGCGGACCACCAGATCGGGCCCCGGCGGGAGGCGGGCCAGGATGGTCTGGCGCATGGTGCCGGTGTAGAGCGGGTTCGGCGCCAGGGTCGCCGCGTAGGCGCCGCCTGGCAGGCCGGGCCCGTCCCAGAAATGGTCCAGGTCGTGGGAGATCTCCGCGCCGAATCGGCTCACCAGGTGTGACCGCCGCATGGCCGCGTGGCGCCCCGGTGGTCTGGCGCGCTTGCCCGTCAGGTCCGTGGCCACCAGGGCCGGAAAGCGGATGGTCGAGCCCGGGCCGGGCACCAGCGTCACGGAGTGTTCGGTGCCTCGCAGGCGCACCTTGCCCCGGTCGAGCAGCACCTTGCCCAGGGGGCCCAGGTCGTTCATGTTGTCGCCGGCCATGCCGAAGCTGAGCTCCTGCACGTTGGTGTGGCGCGACCAGGACACGGCCCGCCTGCCGCGGCGGTCGGTGGCCACGAGCACGAAGCTGTGCTGCCGGTCGTGCAGCGCGTCCACCGTCTCGGACAGCTCACGGGCGCCGCCGGGCAGGAAGCGCCGGTACAGGGCGCCGCCGTCCAGCAGCTGTACCTCTCGCAGGCCCGCAGGGGCGCGTACATGCAGCCGCACGCGGATGCGCTCGCGGCCCGTACGCGCCAGATCGGTGGTGCCCCAGTTGGCCGCGTTGAGGGTCACCACCTCGGGCCCGGCCGAGGCGAAGCCGGCCTTGAAGTACCTACCCCGCGCCTTGTTCAGCCCCTGGATCGCGGCCAGCACGCCGGCAGGGGAGCTGGCGCGGACCCAGGCCTGCATGCCCCGCGTGGCGGCGGCGCGCACCCCGGCGGGCGTGTCCACCAGGTGCACGGCCGTGGCGAACAGGCTGAGGCCCTCGCGCTGCAGCTGCAGGTAGGTCGCCTGGTCCGCGACCTGCAGCTTGCCGTGCTCCCACACCTGCAGCGCGAAGCCGTAAAAGGAGCTGTGCAGCCGGGCCGGGCGGTGGTTGTGCGGGAAGGGCAGCATGATCATGGGCGGCACCGGCTCCAGGGCCATGCGCAGGGTGCCGTTGTGCAGGATCTTCTTGCCCGGCGTGC
>CAZEFW010000125.1:0-28767 GCA_964511535.1 uncultured Myxococcales bacterium
GGGGGGGGCCCGGGGGGGGGCCTTGGTGTGGGTGGGGGGGCCGGGGCGGTGGGGGGGGGGGTGTGGCGGCCGGGGGGCGCGCACCGGGGGGGCCCCGCACGCCGATCCCGATCCCGATCCCGACCCCGACCCCGATCCCGACCCCGACCCCGATCCCGCTCCCGCTCCAGATCCCGATCCCAATCAGCCCCAGCCCCAGCCTCAGCCTCAGCCTCAGCCTCAGCATCAGCCTCAGCATCAGCCTCAGATGCAGCCGCAGCCTCAGATGCAGCCTCAGCCTCAGCCTCGGCCGCCGCCTCAGATGCAGCCGCAGCCTCTGCAGTTTCGTCGTTTCGTCGTTTCGTCGTTTCGTCGTTCTGTCATTCGCGCCCGCAGGGCGCGCCGGCTCTTCGCTTTTCGCTTTTCGCTTTCCCTCTTGTCTCCTCCCTCCCCTGTGATATCTCCCTATCCACCATGTCTTCCTCCACTCCCCCCACCACTGGAAAGGTTTACCTCGTGGGCGCTGGCCCGGGGCATCCTCAGCTGTTGACCCTCAAGGCTTACGAGCTCATCTCCACCGCTGACATCATCATCTATGACCGGCTGATTCAGGAGGAGGTGCTGGCTGCGGCCAGGGCTGACGCCGAACATATCTACGTGGGCAAGCAGCCCGGGCGGCATCAGAGCATGCAGGCTGACATCAACGCCACGTTGGTGGAGGCTGCCGGACGCGCGGCGCTGGTGGTGCGGCTCAAGGGGGGCGACCCGATCCTGTTCGGCAGGGGAGGGGAGGAGGCCGAGGCGCTCACCGCGGCGGGGATCCCCTTTGAGGTGGTGCCCGGCGTCACCGCCGGCCTGTCTGTCCCGATGGCTGCGTCGATCCCGGTGACCCACCGTGACTGCGCCCACGGCGTTGCCCTGGTCACCGGTCACCGCCGCGGCGACAAGGATACGCGCGAGCAGGACTGGGCCGCGCTGGCCCGCATGGACACGCTGGTGTTCTTCATGAGCGTGGGCAAGCTGCCGGAGATCTCCGAGCAGCTGGTCAAGGCCGGCCTGTCGCCCGACACCCCGGGCGCGGTGATCCAGCAGGCCTACTGGCCCGGCGAGCAGCTGGTCACCGGCCCGCTGTCAGATCTGCCGCGGCTGAGCGAGGAAGCGGGCATCAAGCCGCCGGCCACCATCGTCATCGGCGAGGTGGTCAACCTGCGCCACCGCCTCAGCACGCACCAGCGCGACCTGAAGCGCGAGCCGGAGGAGCATGTGGGCTTCGGCATGTCCGCCGAGACGCTGCTCCGCCGGGTCTCCTCGGGCTTGCGCGTGGCCAAGGACGTGCTCGCGGCAGTGCGTCTGGATCTGTTCGCCCAGCTGGAACAGGCCTGGAGCGCGTCGGACCTTGCAGACCGCCGGCAGCTCAATCCGGAGGCTCTGGCTCAGGTGCTCTCGCGACTGGCCAGCCTCGGGCTGCTGCTCAAGGCAGGCGAGACCTACCGCAACTCCGAGGCCGCCTCGCGGTTCCTTCGCAGAGGTGAGCCGGAGTACATCGGTCTGCAGCTCGAGGAGCTGGTGGCGCGGGCAGATCGGTACGATCCCCTCGCAGATCTCCGCTCCCGCTGACCGGGGAGATCTAACCCCCCCATTTTCGCCTCTCAGTGGAAAAATGGCCTGTGGCTGTATGCGCCGAGGTGGGGGAACCGGGCACTTTTTCTATCATCTCGCCGCAATGCGTCACGGCTAACAAAGTTAATCACCTGTCCGGGTGTAGCAGAACCCATTACAGCAGTGTATTTAGGCGATGAGTGCCCCTCCAAAGCAGGTCTAACGCAGTGAGTTATGACGCCCGCAGTTAGCCGAGGCTAATAGCTAAAGCCCTGAAATCATTGAAACAAATTCAAAAAAAAGTTGTACGAAAACCATTGACTTTGATTTCCAGCCGCAATAAAGAGGCTAACGGCGAACTGGCCAACAGCCCTGGAAATAGAAGGGCGATGAAATACAAGAAGAGGGTTTGTTAAGAGAGTAGAAGGGTGATTTTGACACGGGTCGAAAGGCCCACCGCAAACTGAAAGGAGCGCGGGTAAATGCCAAGCTATGTGAATCCCGAAAAGTGTGATGGCTGCAAGGCGCTGGACAGCACCGCTTGCCAGCACATCTGCCCCAACAACCTCATGGTCCTGGACAAGGAGTCGATGAAGGCCTGGAACCAAGAGCCCGAGATGTGCTGGGAGTGCTACAACTGCGTGAAGATCTGCCCGCAGCAGGCAGTGGACGTGCGTGGTTACGCGGACTTCGTGCCCATGGGCGCGGCGGTTATCCCCATGAGGGCCTCCAAGGACATCATGTGGACCGTCAAGTTCCGTAACGGTACCGTCAAGCGTTTCAAGTTCCCGATCCGGACCACGGACGAGGGCACTGCTGTCCCCAATGGCGGTTACGAGACCGCTGTTGACGACATCAACGCTCACGAGCTGTTCACCCAGCCGGCTTCCATTCGCATGGACGCCATGTGGACCAAGAAGTAGGGACCTCTAACCTGAGACGCTAAGGAGACGCGAAAGATGGCAATCGCAGATAATTGGCAGACTGTTGAGGTCACCACTGACCTCCTGATCGTGGGCGGCGGCATGGGCGGTTGTGGAACCGCTGTCGAAGCCGGCTACTGGGCCAAGAAGCACAACATCAAGGTCGCGATGGTTGACAAAGCCGCCATCGACCGTTCTGGCGCCGTGGCCATGGGCCTCTCGGCTATCAACCAGTACGTCGGCCTCTGCGACGGTGAGAACACCGTCGAGGACTACATCAACTACGTGAAGCAGGACCTGATGGGCATCGCCCGCGACGACCTGGTCGCCAGCATCGCCCGTCACGTGGACAGCACCGTCCACCTGTTCGAGAAGTGGGGCCTCCCCATCTGGACCGACGAGAACGGCAAGTACGTTCACGAGGGCCGGTGGCAGCTGATGATCAACGGCGAGTCCTACAAGGTGATCGTGGCCGAGGCCGCCAAGAACTCCCTCAAGGAGTGCGGCGCCGAGATCTACGAGCGTGTTTTCATCGTCGCCCCGCTGATGGACGGCGACCGTATCTCCGGCGCGGTGGGCTTCAGCACCCGCGAGGAGAAGTTCTACGTGTTCAAGGCGAAGGCCGTCATGCTGGCTCTCGGCGGCGCCGTGCACGTGTTCAAGCCGCGTTCCTCCGGTGAGGGTCTGGGCCGCGCCTGGTACCCGCCCTGGAACTCCGGTTCCTCCACCTACTTCTCCCTGATGGCCGGTGCCGAGCAGACCTGCCAGGAGATCCGCTTCATCCCGGTGCGCTTCAAGGACGCTTACGGTCCGGTCGGCGCCTGGTTCCTCCTGTTCAAGTCCCGCGCCTGCAACGCCATGGGCGGCGAGTACATGGTGGAGCGCAAGGCCGAGCTGCAGAACTGGGCTCCCTACGGTATGGCCAAGCCGATCCCGGCCAACCTGCGTAACTACCTCGGCATGCTCGACGTGATGGAGGGCAAGGGCCCGATCTTCATGGAGACCGACGAGGCCATGCAGAAGATCGCTGACGCCTACAAGGACGACCCCAAGGCCTTCAAGAAGAAGAAGAAGGAGCTCGAGGCCGAGGCGTGGGAGGACTTCCTCGACATGACGATCAGCCAGGCCATCCTGTGGGCCGGCACCAACGTCAACCCCGAGGAGAAGCACTCCGAGATCGCCGCTGCCGAGCCGTACTTCATCGGTTCCCACTCCGGCGGCTCCGGCGCCTGGGTGTCGGGTCCCGAGGACATCGCGCACCCGGACTACTTCTGGGGCTACACCAACATGTCCACCGTCAAGGGCCTGTTCTGCGCGGGCGACGCCTCCGGCGCCTCCAGCCACAAGTTCAGCTCCGGTTCGGTGACCGAGGGTCGTATCGCCGGCAAGGCGTGCGTGAAGTTCTGCATCGAGAACACCGACCAGCCCGCCGTCTCCGACGACGAGGTTGCCGCGTGGAAGGAGAAGATCTTCGCCCCGTTCGAGCTGTTCGCAGCCGAGAAGGACAAGAGCTCCGACCCGCACATCAACCCGGCCTTCATCCGGCCGAAGATGTTCATGTTCCGTCTGCAGAAGATCATGGACGAGTACGTGGCTGGCGTGTCCGCTCAGTTCAGCACCAACACCCCGAGCCTCGAGCGTGCCCAGGAGCTGCTGACCTGGCTGCGTGAGGACTCCGCGAACCTGGCCGCCGAGGATAGCCACGAGCTGATGCGTGCGTGGGAGAACGTCCACCGCATGTGGCAGGCCGACGTCCACGTCCGCACCATCCTGTTCCGTGAGGAGACCCGTTGGCCGGGCTACTACTTCCGCGCCGACAAGCCGACCATGGACGAGGAGAACTGGAAGTGCTTCGCCAACGCGACCTACAACGCCGCGACTGACGAGTGGACCATGACCAAGCGTGAGATCCACCACCTCACGTAAGGTTCCTTTGCTTGACCCCCGGCGGCCGGGGTTTCACGCGCCGGCCGCCGGGTTGATTTGCTTAGTTTGCATAGGCTTACTTTTGTAGAATCTCCCTCCAGGCGTCAGTTCAGGCGCCTGGAGTTTTTTTTTAAGTCTTGCAGCACCGAGGACCCCGACGATGTCCAATGAAAAGATCGACAGGACCGAAGAGAACCCGGACCTGCGCAAGTGCGAGCACTGCAGTGAGCGCATGACCCGCTGGTACACACCAAACGACCTGAGCTGGGGCACCGAATACCAGTACGTCTGCTTCAACGACGACTGTACGTACTACGTGCGCGGCTGGGAGTGGATGGAGAGCCAGTACCAGAAAAAGGCGTCGTACCGCCACCGGTACAACCCCTTCGACGGCGACTCCGGCCCGGTGCCGGTGTGGTCCAAGGAAGCGCTCAAGGCGCGAATCATGTTCGACGACGAGAGCGTCGCCGACTACTTGCGGCGTACGGGCGGACTGTCCGAATAATCACCGAGTGAGTCAAAGATGAGCAAAGACATCGATGGAATGAAGCAACGCATCCTGGACGAGTACGAGCGGCTCGGCCTGGACTCGAAGTTTTCCTTTTCCTGCCACCCCGGCATCTCCTGTTTCAACAGCTGCTGCGGCGACGTGAACATCGCGCTGACGCCCTACGACGTGCTCCGCCTCAAGAATCGGCTGGGCATGACGAGCAGCGAGTTCATCGAGAAGCACACCATCCGGCCCTTCACCCAGGATCAGCAGCTGCCGGTGCTCGTGCTCAAGATGCGCGACGACGAGGAGAACAAGCCGTGCCCCTTCGTGCGCGATGAGACCGGCTGCTCCGTGTACGAGGACCGCCCCTGGCCCTGCCGCATGTACCCGGTGGGCGAGGCGTCGGCGCGCACGGAGCAGGACCCCACCGCGCCGCACTTCTACTTCATCATGCGCGAGGACAAGTGCGACGGGCTGGCCGAGAAGAAGGAGTGGACCGTCGCCCAGTGGATGGAGAACCAGGGCGTGGGGTCGTACAACGAGGCCGGCGAGGACTTCAAGCAGATCAACCTGCACCCGTACTTCGCCAAGGGCGGCGAGCTGCGGCCCCAGCAGATGGAGATGTACTTCACGGCGCTGTACGACCTGGACAAGTTCCGCGGCTTCATCTTCGACTCCACCTTCCTGCAGCGCTACGAGGTGGAGGAGGAGCTGCTCCAGAAGCTGAAGGCGGACGACGAGGAGCTGCTGCGCTTCGCCGTGCGCTGGCTGCGGCAGTGCCTGTTCAACGAGGGGACCATCAAGCCACGCCAGGAAGCGGTGGAGCAGGTCAAGCAGCAGCTTGACGCCCGGCGGGTCAAGGAATCTGAATAGCGAACGCGAAGCGATTGTAAGGGCGGGGCTCGCCCACCGCCCGGGGAGCGTTTTGACATGAGCGAATCGAATGGCGCTGGCGGCATCGTCGTCATCGGCGCGGGGATCGCGGGCCTGACCACGGCGCTGGAAGCGTCCGAGGCCGGGCACGACGTTTACCTGATCGAACAGGAGCCCTACCTGGGCGGCCGGGTGGCGCGGCTGAAGGAGTACTTCCCCAAGCTGTGCCCCCCGTCGTGCGGGCTGGAGATCAACTACCGGCGGCTGCGGCAGAACCCGCGGGTGCAGATCTTCACCATGGCCCAGGTCAAGAAGGTCGAGGGCGAGCCGGGCAACTTCACGGTCACCGTGGAGCTGAAGCCGCGGCGGATCAACGCCAACTGCACAGCGTGCGGTGACTGCGTCGACTGCTGCCCTGCCGACCGGACGGACGACTTCAACTACGGCATGGGCACCACCAAGGCGATCTACATGCCGTTCGACCTCTGCCACCCCCAGCGCTACGTCATCGACGAGGCGACCTGCCTGGGCGAGAGCTGCAGCAAGTGCGTCGCCTACTGCTCCTACGAAGCCATCGATCTGAAGGAGCAGGGCAAGACCCTGACCCTCAACGCGGCGGCGGTGGTGGCGGCCACGGGCTGGAAGCCGTACGACGCCAACAAGCTGACCAACCTCGGCTTCGGGCGCCTGCCGGACGTGATCTCCAACGCCATGATGGAGCGCCTCGCCTCGCACACGGGCCCCACCGGCGGCAAGATCACCCGCCCGTCCGACGGCGGCGGCATCCGCCGCATCGCCTTCGTGCAGTGCGCGGGCAGCCGGGACGAGCACCACCTGGACTACTGCTCCACGGTGTGCTGCAGCGCCACCTTCAAGCAGGCGACCTATGTGCGCGACCAGTACCCGGACGCGGAGATCCACGTGTTCTACATCGACATCCGCACAATGGGCACGCTGGAGGACTTCTTCAACAAGGTGAAGGAGGACGACAAGCTCTTCCTGCACAAGGGCAAGGTGGCCAAGATCGCCAGGGCGTCGGGAAACACCCTGGTCATCTCGGCAGAGGACACCATGACCGGCCAGCGCACCGAGCGGGAGGTTGACATGGCGGTGCTGGCCACCGGCATGGAGCCCACGGTTCAGCTCGACGGCGCCGTGGACTACGACCGCCTCGGCTTCGTGGAGCCGGGCAGCAAGGTGCACGGCGCCGGCTGCTCCAAGCGGCCGGTGGAGGTGGTCTCGTCGGTGCAGGACGCCACAGCGGCGGCCCTGCGCTCCATCCAGGACATCGTGAGGAGGTAGGTCATGGATGACGCGAAGCTCGGAGTCTACCTTTGCAGCGGCTGTGACATCGGCAAGGCCGCCGACATGGAAGCTCTGGAGAAGATGGTCCAGAGCGAATACAAGCCGGAGGTGGTGCGCACCGATCCGTTCCTCTGCGGAGAGGCGGCGGTGGCGACCATCAAGGCCGACATGGAGTCGGAGGGGCTCAACTGCCTCTGCCTCGGCGCCTGCTCGACGCGGGTCAAGACCGAGGCGTTCAACTTCGACCCGTCGGTGGTGGCCATGGACCGGGTGAGCCTGCGCGAGCAGATGGCGTGGGTCTCGGAGCCCGGCCACGAGGACACCCAGATGCTGGCCGAGGACTACATGCGTATGGGCATCGTGCGCGCCAAGCGCATGAACCTGTGCGAGCCGTACGAGTCGGAGACGGTCAAGAACATCATGGTGGTGGGCGGCGGCGTCTCGGGCATGACCGCGGCGCTGGAGTCGGCCGAGGCGGGCTACGAGGTGCTGCTGGTTGAGAAGGAGGAGCAGCTCGGCGGCTACCTGAACAAGATGACCCGCGTCTTTCCGCGGCAGGCGCCGTACCACGACCCGGAGGAGCCCACCGTCAAGGGCCTGGCCGACAGGGTGGTGGAGCACGGCCGGATCTCGGTGCGGCTCGGCACGGTGGTCAGCGAGACTGCGGGCCAGCCGGGCCAGCTGGACGTGACGCTCAATGGACCCGCCGGAGAGGACAAGCTGCGGGTTGGAGCGGTGGTGCTGGCCACAGGGCACAAGCCGTACGACGCCTCGAAGCTGGGGCACCTGGGGTACGGTTCGTCCAAGAACGTGGTCACCTGCGAGGAGCTCGAGGCCCTGCTGCTCAAGGGCGAGCTGGTTCGCCCCACGGACCGCGGCGCGGTGAAGAACATCGGCTTCATCCTGTGCGCGGGCAGCCGTGACCCGGAGCACCTTCCCTACTGCTCTGCGGTGTGTTGCCGCACGGCGCTCAAGCAGGCGCTGCTGGTGCGCCAGAACAATCCCCAGGCGCGGGTCTATCTGTTCTACAAGGACATCCGCACGCCGGGGCACCACGAGGCGTTTTACCGTCACGTGCAGACCGACCCGGGCATCTTCTTGACCAAGGGCGAGGTGTCTCGCGTGGACATGTCCGACGACGGCGTCACCGTGGACGTGGACGGCACGCTCATCGCCGAGCGGCTGCAGGTGGACCTGGACTTGCTGGTGCTGGCCACGGGCATGCAGCCGGCCACCCTGGACAGCGAGGAGAGCCCGCTGAACCTGGACTACCGCCAGGGACCGGACCTGCCCACCATCGAGCACGGATACCCGGACTCCAAGTTCATCTGCTTCCCCTATGAGACCCAGCGCACGGGCATCTACACCTCGGGCTGCGGGCGGGAGCCCATGGACAGCATGCGCGCGGCCGAGGACGGCGTGGGCGCGGCCATGAAGGCGGTGCAGGCGGTGGAGCTCACCGACAAGGGGCACGCGGTGCACCCGCGCGCCGGCGACCTCTCGTTCCCTGACTTCTTCCTGCAGCGCTGCACCCAGTGCAAGCGGTGCACCGAGGAGTGCCCCTTCGGCGCCCTGGACGAGGACGAGAAGGGCACCCCCAAACCGAACCCGAACCGCTGCCGCCGCTGCGGCATCTGCATGGGCGCATGCCCCGAGCGCATCGTCTCCTTCGCCAACTACTCGGTGCCGATGATCGGATCTGCCATCAAGGAGATCGAGGTGCCGGACGAGGACGAGGAGAAGCCGCGCATCATCGTGCTAGCGTGCGAGAACGACGCCATCCCGGCCATCGACGTGGCGGCCATGAACCGGCTGAAGCTGAGCCCGTGGATCCGCTTTCAGTGGGTGCGCTGCCTCGGCAGCATGAACACGGTCTGGATCGCCGACGCCCTGTCCAAGGGGATCGACGGGATCTTGCTGCTCGGTTGCAAGTTCGGCGACGACTACCAGTGCCACTTCGTCAAGGGCTCCGAGCTGGCCAACTACCGGCTCGAGAACCTGCAGGAGACCCTGGACCGGCTGATGCTGGAGTCGGACCGGATCAAGCAGGAGCAGGTCTCCATAACCGACTATCACCGGGTCCCGGAGATCATCGGCGACTTCGTGGAGCAGATCGAGGACCTGGAGCCGAACCCCTACAAGGGCTTCTAGCGGCCGCCGCGCGGCCGAGGCTTGAGGCTTGAGACTTGAGGCTTGAGCGAAAGCGTTAGGGAGTGAACATGGCTGAAGAAAAAAAGAAAGAGGCAGTTGAGACCGAGAAGGCCGCGGAAGCGCCTGCATCCACGGTGGTGCCCTTCAGGGCCGACCCGGATCTCGATTTCGTCACCGAGGTGAGCGCCTGGGGCGGCGGCGATCTGAAGGCGTGCTACCAGTGCGCCACCTGCGCCGTGATCTGCCCGCTGTCGCCGGACCAGAACCCGTTCCCGCGCAAGGAGGTGATCTGGGCCCAGTGGGGGTTGAAGCACAAGCTGGCCCAGGACCCTGACCTGTGGCTCTGCCACCGGTGCAACGACTGCTCGGAGAACTGCCCGCGCGGCGCCAAGACCGGCGACGTGATGGCCGCGCTGCGCAGCTACGCCTACCAGGAGAACGCCTGGCCGGGCTTCCTGGGCAAGTGGCTCAACACGCCGGTGATGTTGCCGGTGATCCTGGCCATCCCCGCGCTCATCATCTACGGGCTGATCTACGCCGGCGGCACCCTGGCGGCGCCCGGCGCGCTGAACGCCGAGCTGTCGTCCATGTACTGGGGCCAGATGATCGAGCCGTGGCCCTGGCTGGACCTCGGCTTCATCGTGGCCGCAATCTTCGCCTGCGCCTCGTTCGGGGTGAGCATCAACAAGGTGTGGAAGGGGTTCAACAACAGCGGCGTGCAGGACGACGTGACGCCCAAAAAGAGCATCGTCGAGGCGGTCAAGTGCGCGGTGATGGACATCGTGGTGCACCGGCGGTTCGCCGACTGCGGCGCGGCTCATGCGCGCAGGTGGGTGCACATGCTGATCCTGTTCGGCTTCGTGGGGCTGGCCATCACCACGGGGCTGGTGTTCGTGGGCATGTATGTGTTCGGGCTACAGACTCCGCTGCCCCTGGGCCACCCGATCAAGCTGCTGGGCAACATCAGCGCGGTCACCATCACGGTGGGGCTGGTCATCGCCATCGGGCGGCGCCTGACCCCGGCCATGGTGACCGAGAACGGCCGCAACGCATACCAGGATGTGCTGTTTTTGGGTGCGCTGACTGTGGTGGTGGCCACGGGCATCTTCTCCGAGGTGTTCCGCCTGGCCACGGCGCACACGGCGGCCTTCAGCGCCTACTTCCTGCACCTGATGTTCGTGCTGTTCCTGTTCATGTACGCCCCGTTCTCCAAGTTCGCCCACGTGGTCTACCACACCACGGCGGTGACCTGGGCCCACTACGTCGGCCGCGAGCTCAAGACCCTGGCGGTGGACGAGGTGCCCGAGGCGGAGAAGAAGGAAGAAGAGGCGGCGTAGGGGGCTCGCTTCGCTCGCCCGGCTTCGGGCTTCAGGCTTCAGGCTTCAGGTTCATTTGCCTGGGCGGCGCCTGACAAGGCTGTGCCGGACATGGCCTTGCCCGACAAGGCTGTGTTGGACATGGCCTTGCCCGACGCTGGCGTGCCGCTGGTGGCCAAGCCGACCAAGGCGTTTTGCAGCAGCCATGGCTGGTGTTGGGCCAACCCGTGGCCGCAAGGGCACCACCTGCGCGGCGTGTGGGCTGGCGGGGGAGAGGTGTTCTGGGCCGGGGATCATGGCACCGTGCTGCGCCACGACGGCAAGGCCTGGTCCAGGATGACCTCGGGCACCACCAAGCACCTGCACGGCATCTGGGGCAGCTCGGCCAGCGATGTGTGCGCGGTAGGCGCAGCCGGCACGCTGGTCTGCTACGGAGGCAGCGCCTGGTCGTCGGCGAGCAGCGGCGTGACCGTGGCCCTCAACGCCATCCATGGCACCGGCGCCAAGGACATCTGGGTGGTGGGCGCCAAGGGCGGGCTCTCCATCTACCAGGGCCAGTGGAAGGACCTGACCTCCGGCACCGGCAACGCCCTGAACGGTGTGTGGGGGACCAGCCCCACCAGCGCCTGGGCGGTTGGACTAAAAGGAACGATCCTCCACCGGGGGCCTTGAAGCCTCCAGCCTGCGAGGCGCGCAGCGCGGAGCCACATTCTCCCCTGAAGCCTGAAGCCTGAAGTCCGAAGCCTGCCTCGGCCTTTCGCTGTGCACGTTCAACGCCCCTCCGGGGGAGCGCGCCGTGCTCGCGTTCACCGTGCGCCGACCCTTCGGGTCGTTACGCGAAGAAGCGGCTCACCTCCGGAGGCTCCGCGATGAAGCGGGGCGCTAGTGCTTCCACTCGTGCTGGGAGGGGTCTCCGAGGATGGAGGTCATGGCGGCGTCTTCCAGCAGGTCCTGCATGCGCTGGCCGCCGTAGTGCTCGATGATCACGTCGTCCCACTCGTCGGACACCAGGGCCACGTCGCGGATGGTGGCCAGCAGCTCCTCCCAGTCCAGGGTCTCGCCGCCCAGGATCGAGTGCTGGAACAGCACGATCTGGTCCTGCTCCACGTAGGCGAACGCGCCGAAGCGCATGCGCGCGTTGAGGCGCAGCAGCTCCAGGCCCAGGTCCATCTCCATGGAGACGCCGTGGACCATCTGGGCCACGCAGCGCACGATGGCGCGCTCGTCGCCCCAGGGCATCACGTTGACCATCACATACGAGGAGCCCTGCCGCACCACGTACAGATTCTCGTCCACCTTGCGAAATGCGGGGTTGCCGTGAAGGGTCTTCTCTATCAAGTCACAGGTCTGCTTCTCGGCCTGGTTCATGTGGGGCGCTCCTTTGGTGTGCCGGATACGGTTGTATCACGAGCCCCGCCCGCTGCTCTACCCCGATGCTATGATGCGCCAATGAGGTGGAGCCTGTTCATGGTGGCGCTCCTGTGCCTGGGGTGCTCCGGCCCGGAAGAGTGGCTCCCTCCGGAGTATTCGGGCGAGCTGGGCAAATGGCACGCCGTGACCATGAGCGGGTGGACGCCCCGGGTGACGTTCACCCTTGCGGGCGGAGCCGCATCAGCCTTCGTGCTGGACACCGGCGCAGCGCTCACGGTGCGTCACGGCCCCAACATCGCACCCGGGCGCGGCCCGCTCTCCTTCACCACTTTCGGCCTGAAGGTCAGCGACTTCCCGGTGGCCACCTGGAACCTGTTCCCCTACAAGAGCCCGTGCGAGGCGGGCCTGCCCGGGGGGGTGCTCGGGGGCGACTTCCTCGGCTGGTTCAGGCTGCAGATCGATTACCCGGCGAAGCGGGCCAGCCTCAGCACGAAGGTGGCCGCGGCGCCGGCGAGCCAGGACGTGCTGGCCACGGTCACCCTGAACATGGCCGGCGAGGGGGCGGTGACGCTGCCCGGGGGGGCGGGCGAGGCGGATCTGCCCAGGGTCTGGCCCATCGTCCCCGGGGTGGAGGTGGAGGGCACAGCGGTCAACGCCCTGCTCGACACCGGCGCTTCGTTCAGCCTGGTGGACCCGATGCTGATCAAGGCCCTGGACGCCAGCGCCACGGCGAGGCCTGCAGCCTGTTGCCAGAGCCTGCACATGGCCGGCGGTCAGAAGAGCGCCGTGCTGACCCGCATCAAGCGGCTCAAGGTGGGGGCCGTGGAGGTGACCAGCCACGCCGCCGCGGTGCTGGACAGCGGCGCGTTCTGGAGCGAGCTGTCGGCGGCGGCAGGGCGCAAGGTGCAGCTGATCATCGGCGGCACCCTGCTGAGGCGGTACCGGGTTTCGCTGGACTACCCGGCCCGCAAGCTGCAGCTGGTCAAGCCGTCCGCGCCCTTCGTGGCCAACCCCGACGAGTTCCTGCTGCCCGGCTTCACCTTTTGCCGTGCCGCGGGCCAGGACGCCATGGTGGTGCTCGACGTGTTCCAGCGCTTCGACGCGGCAAACCTCGGCGTGAGCACGGGCGACCTGTTCACCCATGTGGGGGGCAAGGAGGTGGGCAAGCGGACCGAGGCTCAGGTGCTGGAGCAGCTGCGCGCGGTGAAGACCGGCCAGCGCGTGGACGTCAAGTTCAAGGACGGGGGGACGCGAAAGGTGAAGATGGAGCAGCTGCTCAAGGAGTACAACTGACGTGAGAGCGCTCTCGCTGATGGCGGCGCTGCTGGTGCCGTTGCTGCTGAACCCCTGCTCGGCCCACGCCGACCAGGACGCGTTCTGGAGCTGGACCACCCGCGCCGCGGGGTTCATCGCCGGCGGCAAGCTGGCCGAGGCGGTCAACGCCCTGGCCCAGGCCCGGGCCGCGCGGGCCGCGCCCGAGCTGGACGCCATGGTCGGGCTGGCGGCGCTGGCCGGGGCACAGCCCGATCTGGCGCTGAAGCAGCTGCGCGCGGCCATCGCGCGTGGGAGCACCGAGCCGCTGGTGTTCTACTGGGCCGGCAGGGCGGCTCTCGCCACGGGCAAGCGCAAAGAGGCGCTCAGAGACATCAACCGGGCCATCGCCGTTGGCGGCGACCGGCCAGCGTTCCGCGTGGCCCAGGCCATGCTGCTGCGGGCGGCGGGCAAGCCCGGACCCGCCCGCAAGGCGCTGGCCAGGGTCTGCGCGGCGACGCCCAACCTGCTCGACCCATCGCTCTACCCCACCGCGGCCGAGGGGGCCGTGGATCTGTTGGCGCCGATGCTGCGACGCTTCCCCCACAGGTACCAGCTGGCCCGTACCCGGGCGCACCTGCTGTGGCGCGCGGGCCGGTCCTTTCGTGCCCACGGCGAGTTCGCGGCCCTGGCGCGAAAGGGCCAGACGGATGACGGCGAGCTGCTGGCCATGCTGGCCCGGGCGCAGCATCGCCTGGGCCTGAAGGAGCGTGCCCTCGTGACCTCGAACAAGGCCGCGGCCAGGGCCCCGGACTCGGGCAAGGTCCGCGCCACCCGCGGCGAGCTGCTGCTGGCTGCGGGGCAGCCCGCCAGGGGCGTGGCAGATCTGAAGGTGGCCGCTGACCGCCTGCCCAGGGATGGCCAGATATTGCTGGCCGCTGCCCAGGCCTGTCAGGAAGCCGAGGACGCGGCGTGCGCGCGACGCTTTTTCAAGTACGCGCTGGTGCGGGACGCCTCGCTGGCCGCGGCGCACTTCGGCCTGGCCCTGCTCCGGCAGCAGGGCGGCAAGAACGAAGCGGCAGCGCGCGGCTTCGAGCGGGCGCTGGCGCTGGATCCGGGCAACCCGCGCTACTACAGGGCTGCGGCCCAGCTGGCCGCGCTTCAGAAACAGGGTCGCCGCGCCGCAAAGCTGCTGGCCAGCGCGCGGCGGGCCGGGAAGCTCGAAAAGAAGCTGCTCGCCGCGGCGAAGCGCGGCCAGAAGTCGAGGCGAGCCATGTTGTCGTGGCTATCGCGCCTCGCCGCGGGGACCGCCGGGAAGAAGGTGCCAGCGGCCATTGGCGGGGCAGCTCGCGCCTGCGCGGCGGCGCACCTGGCCCACCAAGCAGAGGGGGCTCCGCCCATCCATCCGGCCCGCATGGGCGCTGTCTTGCGCGCCCTTCGATGGGAGCGGCTGCTTCGCACCGATCCCACCGTCCTGGAGCTCAAGGGGCGCACTACCTCCGGAAAAACCTATGTATTAAAGAAACGTTACGTGCTCGTGCCTTTTGACGCGCTGCGGTGACGACCCGCCTTCGCAGGGACCAAACCGTTTAATTCCGCCTGTTTGTGCCAGTTTTCATGACGGGGTGCGTCGTGAACTACGCAGTGCGGCATAGATTGCGCACATGAACCTACATGTGCGCAAGCCATTCGCGTCGCTAACTTGTTGTAATTCAACAATTCGTCAGAACAGGTCCTGACTGGCCCGGCCCTTGCTTTCATTCTTGAGCATGGACAAGCTGCTCAAAACCAGAACCGAGATGGCAACCGCCCGAAGCCTGCACCCCGAGCGCAAGGTCGCCGTTGTACTCAACGGCAACGCCCGGGCAGTTGACGAGGGCGTGGTCCGCCTGGTCAAGAGGGCGCTGACCAACGAGACCCTCTTCGTCTCCAGGGACCTGGAGCAGTGGCGGTTCATCGCCCGCCGCATCGTCAATGACGGGTACGACACCGTGATCTGCGGCGGCGGCGACGGCACCTTCTCCCGCTGCATCACCGATATCCTCGCCCTGCGTCCGGCGCTCGTGCCGGTGTTCGGCGTGCTACGCCTCGGCACCGGCAACGCCCTGGCCTCGGCCCTGGGCGCGTCCGCCGTGGATCGCGAGGGCCTGGCCCGGGACCTGCGCCGCGCGCGGCTGGCTGGCGCCCGGCGCTCCCTGCCCATGCTGCAGGTTGAGGGCCGGCTGGCCCCCTTCACCGGGGTAGGCTACGACTCGCTCATCCTCGAGGATTACAACAAGGTCAAGGCTCGCCTCAGGGGCACCCCTCTGGCGGCCCTGGGCGAAGGCGCCGCCGGGTACGCCCTGGCCATCGGCGGCAGCTCCATCTGGCGCTCCTACCGGGAGCCTCGCACCGAGCTGGTCATCCGCAACGAGGGCGCGCCGGCCCAGAAGGTGGACCTGCAGGGGCGGCCCGTGGGGCGGCCCGTGGCCCGGGGCGAGATCATCTACCAGGGGCCGGTGAGCATCGCCGCGGCCTCCACCATCCCCTACTATGGCCTCGACCTACGGCTCTTCCCCCAGGCCATGATGCGGCCAGATCGCTTCCAGCTGCGCGTGGCCTCCGTGGGCGTGCTGCCGGTGCTGGCCAACCTGCCGGCTCTGTTCCGGGGCGAGTACGATCACCCGGACATTCACGACTACCAGTGCACCGCGGTCTCGTACCACCTGCGCCAGCCCACTGCGCTGCAGATCGGCGGCGACGAGGTGGGGCGCCGCACCCGCGTGATGGTGCGCCTCTCCTCCATCCGCGCGGTGTGGGGCGCTCAGGCCGAGCCAGTCAAGGCGGACGAGACTCCCGCCGAGGTGGTGCGGCTGCCTTCCAACGTCATCTATTAGAGAGCTTTCCGCGCCCCGCTGTGCTTGACCCACTTGCGCTGGTGTGGAGGACCGCTGGCCAGGTGCATCCTGTCCCGCGTCAGGTCCATGACCACACCGGCCAGGGTCACCGACCCGCCGCCCGCCTTGCTGATGCAGTTGGGCGCGCCCTGCCTGGAGGCGAGGATCTTCTTCATGCGCCGGGTGGCGTCAGGGTACTTGCCGGCGAGGGACTGACCCAGCTTCAGGGCCACCTTGTAGCGGTTGAGGGATGAGGCGCTGCCGCGGCCGCCAGTGGCAGCTGCCAGGGCCGGGTCGAGGAAGTGGTTCGTGTGGGCCAGGACGCCGCCCTGCATGGGCAAGCGGGCCACGGCCGAGGGGGTGATCTCGAGACACTCGGCGCGGGGCGCGCCGGCAGCGGCCGAGGCGATGGTGAAGTTGGCCGAGGCGCAGCGGGGCAGCCAGAACACCTGCTTCACCGCCTGCTCGAGTGTTTTCTGGGCCATGACATGGCGAAGCAGCACGTGCACGGGGACACCCGGGGCGCGCTCGGGGTCGTCGCTGGGGTGGGCCAGGAAGTTGAGGGTCACGCCGAGGCCATGCTGGTTCATGCCGATCTTGCCCACCATGCCGGCCTCGGTGAAGGTGACCACCCGCGGGCCCGCTTGTGGCGCCAGGCGCAGCAGCACCTGGTTGCCCAGCACCGCCGCGTTCCAGTCCCAGGTCTGGCCCAGGGCCAGCGCCGCCAGCTTGGTGCGGCTCTCCAGGGCCATGGCCGTGCAGCCGGGTGGGCCCTTGAGCACGGCCCTGGCGCGCCCGAGCACCAGCAGGTCGGTGCGCGCGTTGATCAGCAGGATCTCCTCGGGCTGGAGCTTGGCGCCGGCCGCGATGCCGTTGATCTCGGCCAGCAGCGCCGGGGTGTGCTCCTGCATCACCGGGCCGAAGCGGCCCGCGGCGGCCAGCAGGGCGGGCAGGCGCGCGCCGCTGGCGCCGGACAGCAGGGCGCCGTAGAAGCCGAGGTTGCGCTTGATGGCTGCGGCGAACCGCTCGCCGTGAGCGCGGCCCAGGTCCGCGGGGCTGCCGGCCACCGAGAGCACCGGGATGGCTGGCTTGCGCCTGGAGCGGCCCAGGGCGGGCCGCGCGGCAGTCAGGGCCGCGCCGGCGGCGGCGGCCTTGATGAAGTTGCGTCGGGTGGGCATGGCTGGTCCTCCGGGGGACAGGGTATCACGCGAGCCTTCGCGGCAGCGCCGTCGATTAGCCTGGATATTGCGCCAAGGGGCCGTCACGAGGCGTCCGTTACCGTCGCCGCAGCAGGGCATCTGGCGCAATATCCAGGTTAGGTCTACGTTCATGCGCGCGGCTACATTCACGCCCTCGTCCAGGTCCACGACTCTAGGGCTGGTACTCGTCGCCCACGGCCACGTCGATGATGCCGAGGAGCTCCTCGATCTCCTGCTCCATGAACAGGGCCTGATCAGCCTCCTCGAGGCCCTTGACCAGGGTCAGCTTGCGCCCGCTGCGCAGCAGGGCGCTGAGGGTGAAGCTCTCGGTGGAGCCGCCCTGACGCGAGGAGCCGAACTTGCGCTGCACGTAGAGCTGGGCCAGGTACCGGGTGGGGATCACCTGGTTCCCCTTCCACGGCACCGGGCCATGCTTGATGGAGAGCTCCTGGTTCGTCACCCGCACATGGGTCTTGTTGAGCAGCCCGGCCAGGGTGGCGTAGGTCAGGCCCACGCCCACCGCCACATGGGCGATGGGGAAGATGATCATCATCAGGTTCCCCGACCTGCCAGCCATGAGGTACCAGAAGACCAGGAAGCTGTCCCAGGCGATGCAGAAGAAGAGCATGAAGATATGCTTGCTCGAGAACCAGCGCCGCGTGATGTGCAGCCACCGGGACGGGACCTGGCCCGCGCCGCGATAAGGCGCCTCCGGCGCCAGCGCCCCGGCGGAGCTGCTGGAGCGCGTGACCTTGATGCCGCCAGGCATGGGGACCCTGGCCCGGCGGCGCTGCTGCCCGGGGGCCGCCCTCGCCGCGGCCGCGTCTTCATCCTTCGGGCGGACCAGGTCGCTGATGTCGAACACCGCATCGCAATCGAGGCACTTGGCCAACATGTTGTCGATGTTCACGTGCTCTGCGGGGACGTGTTCGCCGCAGCTCTTGCATTCAATGTACATCCTTCACCTCGTGCTCCTGCCTGCCTTGCCCCGCGACGGGCGCCACCATGGCCGCCACCGCCTCCGGGTTGCGCGCCCCAAGATCCGCCAGCCGGTCGCGGGCCGCTTGCACCCCCATGGTATCCCCTGAGAGGGCGGCCTTGCCCCAGCAGGCCGCCGCGGCGTGGGTCGCCATCTCCAGGGCCTCGTACTGGTCGGCCGCCCGGCCGAAGCTGCTGGCCGCGGCCCGGTCATCTCCACGCACCGCGGACGCCTGGGCGCGCAGCAGGGTCGCGGCGGCGGTGGTCCAGTGGAGGCCGAAACGATCCAGCCCACGGGCGTCGGCCAGCGCTCGCTTCACCAGGCGGGCCTGGGCGCCAGACCGCGCCATGGCAGCGACGGCGAGGCGAGCTCTGCCCTGCTGCTCGCGGTTGAGCGCCAGCACGATACCCACCGAGCGCAGGCCGGAGCGGTTGAGCTTGCGGAACGCGGCCTCGGCCAGCTCGAGCCCCCCGGCGGCGTCTCCGCGGTACAGGGCGATCTGGGCCAGGGCCCGGCTCGCGTACACATGCTGCAGGGTGAAGCCCTTCTTGATCGGCCACTGGTCCAGCGCCTCCCGCACGTCTCGCTCGGCCTCGTCGGGGCGGTCCAGGATCAGGAAGGCGTTGAACTCCATGCCGAGGCGGGCGTGGGTGGCGAGGTGCAGGTCCCCCAGCCGCCTGGCGTCTTCCAGCAAGCGGGTGAACTGGTCCAGCGCCTGCTCAAGCTGGCCCAGGAACCCGAGGCCCGCCAGGACGTAGGTCTCCGCCGTGTCGAGCTCCCACTGGCCGCGCAGCCTCAACGCGCGCAGGGTCTGGCGGGCCCGAACCGACAGGTCATGGCAGGTCCGCCAGCCCCCCAGCTGGAACCGGGCGATGGCCTCGGCGATGTCCACCGCCGCGTCCAGGTGGCGATCACCTCTGCCCTCGGCGAGCTGCCGTGCCCTGGCCAGCAGGTGCTCCATTCGGTCGCGACCCTTCGCCCCGCCGATGGCGGCGTACGCAGCCTCCATGGCCAGGGCGCGACAGGTGCGGGCCGGCTCCCCGGCGTCGAGGCTCATGCGCAGCGCGCGGGTCTGATAGACCGCCCCCTCCACGGGATCGGCCAGGCCGAGGCCCATGGCCGCGATGGAGCAGGCGTCGATGCGGTCGGTGAGCGCGGGGGCGATCTCCTGGGCGGGCTGCTCCTGGAACTCGAGGCCACGCAGGGACAGCCGGGCGCGCTGGGCCAGGAAGCTGGCCACGGCGCCGGCCCCGCTGCCGGGCGTGGACAGGCCCATGGCGCGAAGCACCTGCTTGAGCAGCGCCTTGCCCCGCTCCAGGTGACCACAGCCGAGCAGCGCCTGGGCCGCTTGACCGCGAAGGCGCCACGCCTGATCCGGGGACGACAGGTCGGCCGCCTGGGTGTACGCCTCGGCCGCCTCGGGGCCTCTGCCCGCGTTGGCCAGGCACTCGCTCTGGCGCAGCAGCAGCGCGAGGCGATCCGGCGCGTCACCACCGGACAGGGCCAGGCAGCGGCCGTACAGGTCGGCGGCGTGGTCGAAGGCCAGCGCGCGCTCGGCGTTCTCCGCGGCCTGCCGGGCGTGCACCAACGCGCGATCTTGGAGGCCGGCCCCGAGCAGGTGGCGCAGCATCCGCTCCGGATCGGCCAGCCCATGCCGCTCCAGGGCGCTGGCCAGGGCCAGGTGAATCTTCCGCGCCGTCTCCGGCTCCAGGGCGACGGCGACGGCCTCCCGGACCCGGTCGTGGTAGCACTCCATCAGGTCGCCGGGCGCGCGCCCCTGGGTGCGGCAGAGCTTCTCGGCGCAGAGCACCGCGATGGCCTTCCAGCCCTTGCGGCTGACCTCTGCGGCATCCCAGGCCACCTGCTGCTCCACCGGCTCGCCCGCCACGGCGACCACCTCGAGCACCGCGCGGGCCTCGGGGGGGCAGCGCGTGGACGCGGGCTCCGATGAACGCCTCCAGGGACACCGCGTCCGGGCGAGGCTGGTCCGCGGACAGGCGCTCCATGTGCCGCGCCAGCTCCTCGATGAAGATCGGCACCCCCCCTGCCTCGTCCGCGATGCGTCGGGCCTCCTCCGGGGGGCCCCGCATGTTCCTGGCGGCCAGCCGGGCGCCCTCCTCCGCTGACATGGGCCCCACCTCGAGCAGCCGCACCGGAGAAGTGGTGCGCCCGCCATCCTCCCCCGAGAGGAAGCGCGAGACCGCCGCGCTCTGCGACCGATCGAGCAGCTCGGAGCGGGCGCTCATGATCAGCAGCGCCGCCGGTGCCCCGGGGCTCCGCAGCAGCTCTCGCAGGAAGGTGACGCTGTCGGCGTCGCTCCACTGCATGTCGTCGATATGGATCACCACCAGGCCCGCGCCGCAGAGCGTCCCGAGCAGGTCGCGCAGGCTGGCGTATGCCTGGCGGCGCAGCTCCAGGGCGCTGGCCTCGGCGGCGTCTGGCTCGCCCTCCTCCCCTGTGACCCAGGGGAACGCCTCGAGCATGACCGGGAAGACCCGAGTCAGCACCGCGTGCTCCGGCGTGAAGACCTCCTCCTGCACCCCCTCGGGCAGCGAGGCGAGGTGGCGGGTCAGGGCGTCCATGATCGGGTCGAGCGCCTTGTACGGCACCGCCTCCTTTTCGTAGCAGCGCCCGTCGAGCACCAGCCCGCCGCTGGCCTTGACCCCCTCCAGCAGGTGCCGCACCAGGGCGGTCTTGCCCATGCCCGAGCGGCCGCTCACATGAACGGTGACCTGGCCACCGCCGCGGACCTCCTCCAGGGCGCGGCTCAGCGGCGCGGACAGGGTGGGGCGGTCCACATACAGGGACGCCTCCCCGGCCCCGCGCGAGGCCCCGGGCGCCGAACCGAGGCCGAGGCGGCGCAGGATCTCCTCCGCCCCCGGGCGCGCCTCCGGATCGATGCGCAGCAAGTCGTGGCACAGCTGGGCCAGGTCCCGGGGCAGGTCCGCCTTGAGGTCCATCGGGTGGGGCGGGACCACCTTGCGCTTCCGCGCGGCCTGCTCGGCGGGGGAGCCGGTGTCAGCGTGGGGCAGCCTCCCCGTCATGGCCTCGTACATCATCACCCCGAGGGCGTACCAGTCGGCGGCAGGGCCCAGGCGGTGCCCCGCCACCTGCTCCGGCGCCATGTAGGGCAGGGTGCCCACCACCCGCGCGGCGAGGATGGCATCGCGGCCGCGGTCAAGGTCCTGCACCAGGCCGAAGTCCAGCAGCTTCACCTGGCCGTCGGAGGTCACGAGCACGTTGGACGGCTTGAGGTCCCTGTGCAACATGCCCGCGCGGTGCAGGGCCGCGATGCCCCGGACAAGCTGCGCCACGCAGGGCCGCAGCCGGGCCTCGCTGTCAGGGGTGAGGGCCATGGCCCGCATCGGCTCCTCCACCACCGCCTGGTGGCGCTCGGTGTCTGCCGTACCCTCGGTGGCCCGGTCGAGGAAGGAGTCCATCTCGAGCTCGAATTCATCCTCGCCGTCGAGCTCGTCCTCCACGGTGGAGAGCCCCCTGAGCGCGGTCTCCACCGTGCCCGAGACGAGGGTCTCCTCCTCGATGATGGTGTCCTCCGGGGAGCTTGCGGTGATGAGGGTGGCGGCGCCCTGGCTGGCGCAGGCAGCGTCGCCCCAGACATGCCGCAGGAAGGGCTGGCCGTCCACCAGATCCATGGTGAAGTACCACCCGTCGTCCGAGGCGAACAGCTCGTGCAGCGACACCAGGTTGGGGTGATTGAAGTCCGCCAGCGCCCGGAACTCGTTCTTGAACAGGTACAGCTCAAGGGGCCCCATGCGGCTGAGGCTCTTGGCGGCCAGGCGCGCGCCGGAGCGCCGGTCCTGCACCTCGTGTACCTGGCCCATGCCCCCCTCACCCAGTCTGCGCACGATCTCAAACCGCTGGTCGCCGCTGAACCCTTGCAAGCGTCGCTCCTCCACTGGGGTGCCGAGCTTCAGAATACCTGAGGGGTAGCTATTGCCAAGGATTCGCCTGCCGGGCTAACTTTCTGGAAACAGTTCATCAAGGAGTTCCCACAATATGGCCCCCACAGGCATGCTCGTCGTCACCAAGGGATACAACAAGGGGGACGTCTACAAGCTTGGCGCCCGCAACCTCACCGCCGGGCGAGACACCGGCAACCTGATCCAGCTCATCGACCGGGAGGTGTCGCGGCGGCACTGCCTGATCCGAAAGGAAGGAGAGACCTACCGGGTCGTGGACATGAACAGCGCCAACGGCACCTACGTCAACGGCGACCTGGTGCGGGAGGCGGCCCTGCAGTTCGGCGACACCATCAAGGTGGGCGCCACCTATTTGCAGCTGGTGGAGTCCATGGCCGATGTCCCGGACGCGGCCATGAGCGGCAAGGTCACGGACCGGCGCATCGCCGCGGCGCCCACGGTGTACGGAGACAGCTCCACCTGGGACGCGCCGGAGACGACGCCCACGCCCGGGCCGGCGGCGGTGCCGAGCACCGCCCAGGCCACCCCGGCTAGCGCGCCGGAGGTTGCCAAGGAGCCGGTCAGCTCCATCATCGACACGGTGCAGCTGCACAACGAGCGCAAGTCGGAGATGGCCACCATCTTCGATGAGATGCGCGTCAAGCCGGACTACCTGGAGATCGCCACCAAGACCCTCAGCCGCTTCATCTGCCCTGACCGGGCGGTGATCCTCAAGGTGGCCGACGGCAAGCGGCTCGCCTCGCTGAAGGTGTACCTGCACCCGAACCTGGAGCGGGAGTTCCACCAGGTGCCCCCGGCGCTGGTGGTGGTCAAGCGCGCCATGAAGAGCAAGCGCGCGGCCCTGGAGAACAAGATCGACGCGCCCGCCGGACAGCGGCTTGCGTCCAGCGCGCTGGTGGTGCCGGTGGTGGTGGGCGGCAGGGCCGCGGGCGCCGTGTACGCCGACTGCTTCCCGCGCAGCCGGAAGATCTTCATGGAGTTCGACTTCGAGCTGCTGGAGAAGATCGCCGAGGTGTTGGCCGAGCGCTGGAAGTAGTTGGCCTGCCCAAGGCTCCTGCACGCCGGGGCGATCCTCCCGGTTGTGCTCCTGCTTCACCTCGTCCCCGCCGCCGCCCGCGCCGAGACCGGCTACGGCGTGGCGGCCGGCCTCGGCGCGCCGCTGTCCCCGTCGGCGGAGCTGGGCGTCTCCCTCGGGTTGAGCGCGTTCGCAGAGGGCGGCGACGACGGCCCGCTGTCGATCCTGCGCTTTCGCGGAGAGCTGCTCTCGGTGGTGACGTCCGGACCGTGGGCCATCATGCCGACCCTCACCGGCGATGTGGGCGCCGAGCTGGGGCGGCTGTCGCTGTTCCTGCAGGGGGGCGTGCAGCTGTTCGGGTTCGCGCACCGCGAGGAGTACACCGTCTTCGCCACCCTCGGGCTGTTGGGCGGCGCGGGGCTCGCGGTGCAGGTGACCCCGCGCTGGCGTATCGGCGTCCGGGGCACCGTGGCGTGGCTGCCCTCGGCCACCACCGCGCGCATCTCGGGGCCCGAGGACGGGGACAAGCCGGTGTTCGCCACCATCAGCGCCCTGCTCACGGTGGTCTACACCAAGCCGCCGCCCCAGCCCGGGCCCTCGGTGGACGACTCGGTGCCGATCCTGGATTGAGCGGCGGTCAGCTCTCGAACACGGCGTCCGGCGCGTAGAACCGCTGCAGGAACCCGGGGCACCTCTCGTCGTACAGGGTGCTGGCCACGCGGTCGGCCTGAGCGATGAAGCAGCGCTCGAACCAGCAGATGATGGGGGACACCTGGCCCACCTTCCCCGTGGTCTCGTAGTTGGCGCAGCCGCACCAGAACATGCAGCGGGAGCGCAGGTCGCAGGCGGCGCACTCCTCGTCGGGCGTGTTCTTGGCCTGCACCAGGGCGTCGCGGCGCTGCTCGTCCAGGCCGGCGTCCAGGTGACCGATGCGGATGTCGGGGTCGTCGTCCTGGGCCACCAGGCGGTCGCAGGGGTAGATGTTCCCCGACGGGGCCACGGTCATCTCGGCCACGCCGAACATGCACCGCTGCCCTTCCCGGTAGCCGCGGTTCAGGTGGGTGACGACCTTGCCGTTGATCGGATCGAGGCGCATGTCCTGGCCGGCGCGGAGCCGCGCCATGAAGCGGTCGCCCAGGTCGTCCAGGCTCCGCTCGAACAGCGCGCAGGAGGCCTCGTCCCACTGGCCGTTGTAGTTGGGGGAGAAGTGGATCCGCTTGACCCCCAGGTCCATCAGGTAGTCGAAGCTGCGCCCCATGTGCCGCGCGTTGTCCGGATCCACCACCGCCACGACCCGCGGATCGAAGCCCTCGGCCAGCAGCCGCTTCAGGCCGGCCTCCACCCGCGCCGACGAGGGCCGGCCGTTGCGGAACCGGCGGGTGGCGTCCTGGGCCTCGGCGCAGCCGTCCACGCTGATCTGCACCTGGAACTGGTGCTCCTTGAGCAGCGCCATGCGGCGGTCGTCCAGCAAGGTGCCGTTGGTGGCCACCGACGGGAAGAGCTGGATTCCGCGGGCTTCGGCCTGATCAGCGGCGTAGGTCACGGCGTGCTCCAGCAGGTCCGGCTCCATCAGCGGCTCGCCGCCGAAGAAGGTGAGCATCAGGAAGCCGGCCTCGGCCTGGTCCAGGCCGAAGCGCACCGCCTGCTCGGCGACCTGTGGGCTCATGGGGCGGTGGAACTTGCGCCCCGTGTAGCAGTAGGTGCAGCGCAGGTTGCAGCGGTGGTTGACGAAGAGGGTCAGGTTCACGCGGCTACTTCTTCTCGTCGGCCATGGCGTCGGGCGCGGGCGCGCCGCCGGAGAGGCCCATGTCCTTCTTGTCGATCTTCGCGTCGGGCGCCGGGGCGAAGCCGGGCGCCGGGTCGGCGTCCTTCTTGTCCACCGCGGCGTCGGGGGCCGGGGCATCGCCGAGCATGGGCATGTCAGCCCCGGCGTCAGGCATGGGCGCGGCGCCGGCCGGTCCCACACCATGATCCCACTTGGGGGTCGGCTTCTTCTTGCCACCGGCGTCCGGCTTGGCCGGCACAGCGCGCCCATCGCCGCACGCCACCGCGGCCAGGGAGCCGGCGGTCAGGATGGTGGCGCCGAAGCGGGTGAGGAAGTCGCGCCGGTTGCTCTCGAACTCGTCGGCGGTCGGGTAATCGGCCCGGGGCTTCTGCTGTGGGTCCTTGCGAAAGAGGCGCTTTTTCATGGTGGTTCGATTCCTCCGTTGGCGAGGAACTTTGCAGGGGCCGTGCCATCGGGCGCCTCGCGCCGGGGCCTTGAAAATACCATGGTTTTTGACGGCCTTTCCACGAAGCGCGTGAACGTGGCACCATCTGTGCCACAGTTTTCTGAGACCCAGGCGAAGATCTGAGTGGTGGACCGGACCGCAAAGCAAGCGCTGTTGAGCGCCACCGGGGTGCGGGTGGAGATCCCCGACCGCCCGCCGGTGGCGCTGGAGCTCGGCCTCGGGCCGGGGGAGGCCGTTCAGCTGGCCGGACCGTCCGGCTGCGGCAAGAGCACCCTGCTGCGCGTGCTGTGTCGGCTCGAGGCGGCCGCTGCCGGCGCGCTTTGCCTGGGCGGGCAGCCCGCCAGGCAGGTGTCGCCCCAGGCCTGGCGGCGTCGGGTGAACCTGGTGCCACAGCGGCCCGCAATGTTGGATGGGACCGTGCGGGACAACCTGCAAGCTGGCTTCATGTTCAGGGCGTCATCGTCGCCGCCGGACGACCTGGAGCAGCAGCTCCGGGACCATATGCAGGGGCTGGATCTCGATCCTGACCGGCTGCTGGAGCAAGACGCGCGCACCCTGTCTGGCGGGGAGGCGGCCAGGGTCGCCCTGGTGCGGGCGTTGCTGTTGCAGCCCGAGGTGTTGCTGTGCGATGAGCCCACGGCGGCGCTGGACCGGGAGCGGGCCGAGCGCCTCGTGGGGGTGCTCGGAGCGTGGGTGGGCAGCGGCGGGGCGCTGGTGCTGGTGGCCCACGACGACGGCCCGTGGGACGGGTTGCAGCGCCGGGTGATCCGCCTGGGCTCGGAGGCCGCGGCGTGAACGTCACCCCCATCTCGGACCTGCAGCTCGCCCTGAGCGCCGTGCTCGTGCTGGTGGCCGGCGGGGTCTCGGCGCTGCTGCGGCTGGGGCTGCTGCGGTCCCTGTTGTGGGGCACCTTTCGCACGTTCCTGCAGCTCGGGCTGGTGGGCTACGTGCTGGCCCACGTGTTCGCCCTGGACCACCCGGCCCTGGTGGCGGGCCTGGTGCTGGTGATGTGCCTGCTGGCTGCCCGGGCCTCGGTGTCACGGCTCAAGTCGGTGCCCCACAAACCGTACGGCCTGGCCGCGCTGGCCCTGGGGGCGAGCACCTTCATCGTGGGCACCCTGGTGTGCGGGGTCATCGTCGGAGGTGAGCCCTGGTACCGCGCTCAGCTCGCCATCCCGATCTGCGGCATGCTGCTGGGCAACTCGCTCAACGGCGTCTCCCTCTCGCTGGACCGGCTGTACAGCGAGGTGCGCGCCCGGGCCGGCGAGGTGGAGGCGCGCCTCTGCCTGGGCGCCACGCCGTGGGAGGCCTCCCGCCCCATGGTGCGCGCCGCCCTGCGCGCCGGCATGACCCCGATCATCAACAGCCTGATGGTGGTGGGCCTGGTGTCGCTGCCCGGCATGATGACCGGCCAGATCCTGGGCGGGGCCGATCCGCTCACCGCGGTGCGCTACCAGATCGTGGTGATGTTCATGATCACCGCCTCGGTGGCCATCGGCTGCCTGATCTTCGTGGGGCTGTCCTACAAGCAGGTGTTCACCGAGGACGGCGCGCTGATGCCGGAGCTGCGGCGGTCGGGGTGAGGCGGGGGGCTATTGCCGGGTAAGGTGTTGGTAGCCGGCCAGGATGCCCTGCCGGATGTCGTCGGTTTGGTCGGGGTAGAGGCGGGTTAGGAGGGAAGCTGCGCCCACGGCGACATGGGGCTGCAATATGCTCAGGGCAATAAGCTTCTCAAACACTTGTTGCTTGCCCAGGGCGGCGGTCTCCCACAGGCAGCGCGCAAACCATTTGCTCACGAGACCGCTACTAACCACGCTCACCGCCTCATCGTCCATGTCGCACTTGAGCATGGTCAAAACGCAGTCCTGAAGCGCCTCTCCTGGAAATCTCAAGTCGCCTGCAATGGCCAGCGCGTGTTCGAGATGCCGCGTCGGCTCGCAGTGCTCCTCTGCCAATACCGCCGAGACCGATTCCCGGTCCTGGTGCAACTGCAAGGCGAGGCTCAGGAGGATTGCGAGCCAGGTTGGTTCATCTTCGGAGGCCGTGTAGGGGAAACACATCAGGCCTCCGCCGGACCCAAGCGTTCGCATCACCCTGGCGGCAGGGCCATACCTCGCAAAATCCCTGATGCGGGCGAGGGTTATGACGGCTTCATGCGCATCCCCACGCCGAGCATGGCAGACCGCCAATTCAGCGAGCACCTCGGTGGAATGGACGGACCCCACTCCCGAAGTGAGCTTGGCGCACAGGCCCATCGCTAAATCAAGCTGGTCATGCCGAGCCGCCGCAATGGCGAGCTGCGCGTCCAGGTCCATGTATCCACCCAGGTCTTCCAGCGTCCTCACCAGCAGCACTGCATCTTCGGGACGCCCTTCCTCGAGGATGACCTCCCCTCCTTCCATCAGCATCATCTGCTTCAGTTCATCACTCTCCGCTGTCTGTACAATGCGGAGGACGTCCCGCTGGGAACCTGAAGCCGCTAGCTGACTGGCCAGGATCTGAAGGCCTTCGGGCCGCAAAGAGCCCGGCAGGTCCTCGATCCTATTATCCAGGGTAATCTTTGGTATCCGAAGAGGCTGTTCTGCGTGGAAACTAGCGACCTCGGCACGGATTTCTTTCAGCAGCTTCAGTGGGTTCTTCAAGAAATCAGCTGCTTGCAGCCACTGCTCATCTGACAGGGTCGCCAACTCATCGTGAAGCTGCTCTCGAGCCTCTTCTGCATGGTTGAGCTCTGGATGGTATGCCGCGATCAGAAATAGTGGGAGGCATCGCCCCAATCCGGGAGGCAGCAGGTGGGCAAGCAGCCGGCCCATCTCGGCATGCCCCATGAAACAGAGGAGGCCCATGAGGCCCATGGCTCCATCCAACTCGAGGGTGTCTTGGCTCTCCCGCTGGACATGCTCCAGTTCGTGTGCGCACACCGCGCAGGCAACCTGAGCCAGCCTCGGCAGAAGCGCGCTACCAGGGGCGAAATTGCGGCTGTAGCGTCGCTGGTTTAGAGCCATGAGGATAAGGTCGTACTCGGCATCTGAATCTGGAGGCTCCCCTGCACCGGGCTCCAGCAGTCGAGTTGCCAAGACCACAGGGTCTTTTTCCCGGCAAAGCTTCGAGACCGGATACGCTTCCTCGGTTTTCCCCACTAGGAGCGCGCCCTGGACGAACATTGCCAGCATCCGCTCCTTCGACCATCCTCCGGCGAGCAGCCTCGCATCTTCTGCTCTCCCGAGGATGCCAAGGGCCCGAAATGGCTCAACTCCAGTGGCTCCCCGCGTGGTTAGCAGATCGATGCAGCGAGCTGCCAGAAGGGCAGCGCCCTCGTCATCACCAGCCATGACCCTG
>CAZEFW010000126.1:0-28587 GCA_964511535.1 uncultured Myxococcales bacterium
ACCCGATCAAGAACGGCTACTGCCTCATCAGCGGCAAGTGTTACGGCAACGGCTCGCCGTCGTCACCAGGCGCGTGCACCGGGTGCCTGACCAATGTCTCGAATACGTCCTGGAGCCCGCTGGCCAACGGCACCAGCTGCACCGCCGACGCCTACAGCTGCACCACCGACATGTGCAAGGGCGGCAAGTGCTCGCACCCGATCAAGAACGGTTGGTGCCTCATCAGCGGCAAGTGCGTCCCGAAAGGCCAGCCCGGCTGCTAGCCTGGATATTGCGCCAGATGCCCTGCTGCGGCGTCCGTTACCGTCGGCGCAGCGGCTCCCGCGCCGCCTCACCATACGCACCAGTATGCTTTCGTCGTCGCGGGTCCCCTGCGCCTCGGTCCCGGACGCCTCGTGACGGCCCCTTGGCGCAATATCCAGGCTAGCGGCCCCGGGCCGCCGCTCAGATCACATTCACCGCCGGCGCCGCCACAACACGAGCAGCCCCAGCAGCAGCAGAGCAGGCAACCCTCCGCCGGCGCCGCCGGTGCTGCACGAGCACCCTTCGTCCTCTCCGCCGTCGGTGCCGCCCGCGTCAGCGCGTGCCAGATCCCCCGCACCGCCCGCCTCGCCGTCCACGCCGGGGCCGTCCACGACGCCAGCCTCGCCGTCGGCGGCGGGCCCATCAGCCACGCCCGCCTCGCCGTCCGCGGTGGCATCGCTGCCGCCCATGTCTGCGTCGACCCCGCCGTCGAAGCCCAGGTCGGGCACGCCGGCGTCGGTGATGCACTTGCCGCTCTGGCAGGTGCCGGCGCCGTACAGGCAGCTGGTCCCGTTGGGCTTGTACAGGTTCTTGGGGCACGCGGCGGCGGTGCCCACGCACTTCTCGGAGAAGTCGCACTCGTCCATGGAGGCGCGGCATATATGGCTCGACGCCTTGAACAGGTCGGCCGGGCAGCTGGTCTTGGCGCCGTCGCACAGCTCGGCCTCGTCGCAGGTCCCGGCCGTCGAGCGGCAGATCTCGCCCTGCGGCTTGATCTGGTCCTTGGGGCAGGCGGCGGCCTTGCCGGAGCAGCTCTCCTCCGCGTCGCACAGGTCCACGGCCTTGCGGCAGGTCTTGCCAGCGGCCAAGAAAGCGTCGGTGGGGCAGGCCGCGGTCTTGCCATCGCAGGTCTCCACAACGTCGCACGGTCCGGCCGTGGCGCGGCACACCGCGCCCTTGGGGTCGAGCTTGTCGGTGGGGCAGGTGGTGGAGCTGCCGGTGCAGGTCTCTGCGGTGTCGCACCCGCCGGTGGACTTGCGGCAGATGGAGCCCTTGACGATAAACTGGTCAACAGGGCAAGTGCCTGCCGCCCCGTCGCAGGTCTCGGCCGCATCGCACGGCCCCACCGCCTTGCGGCACACGGCGCCGAACAGCTTCCTGATGTCCACCGGGCAGAGGTAGGTGGTGCCGCTGCAGGTCTCGGCCACGTCGCAGCTGCCCACGGCCGCCCGGCACACGGCCCCCTTGCTCTTGTAGCTGTCCTGGGGGCAGGAGGTGGACTTGCCATCGCAGGTCTCGGACACATCGCACTTGCCCACCGCCAGGCGGCAGGCGGTGCCGGCCTTCTCCAGGGCGTTGGTGGGGCACTTGGCCGAGAGCCCGGTGCAATATTCGGCCGGGTCACAGACGCCCGCGGAGGTCCGGCAGACATAGGTGTTCAGCCGCAGCTCGTCGTTGGGGCAGGCGCCGCTGGTGCCGGTGCAGACCTCCTGCAGGTCACAGGCGCCCCCTGCCGCGCGGCAGACAAATCCGTAAGGACGCTGGACGTCGGTGGGGCAGCTGGCGTCTGAGCCGCTGCAGGTCTCGGCCAGGTCACAGGTCCCGGACGCGGCGCGGCAGACGGTGCCCGACGGCTTGAGCTTGTTGCCCGGGCAGGTGGCCGAGGACCCGGTGCAGTACTCGGGCGAGTCGCAGGGCGCCAGGGCGGCCCGGCACAGCGAGGTGCTCGGCTTGAAGCCGTCCTTGGGGCAGGTCTTGGAGGTGCCGTCGCAGGTCTCTGATGCGTCGCAAAAGGCGGTGCCCTTGCGGCAGACGGTGCCCTTGGCCGCCGGCTTGTCGGCCGGGCAGGTGGACGTCGAGCCGGTGCAGGTCTCCGCCGCATCGCAGGTGGAGGAGGCGGCGCGGCAGATTGTGCCGGTGGGAGAGAACTGATCCGAGGGGCAGGTGGGTGTGGCGCCGTTGCACAGCTCCGCCTCGTCGCAGGGGCCCGCGCTGGCCCGGCAGATCGTACCCGGGGTCTTGAACTGGTTGCTCGGGCAGTAGGTGTGCACCCCGTTGCAGGTCTCCGGCTTGTCACAGCCGCCCGAAGCCTTGCGGCATATGGAGCCGCTCTTGGCCTTCTTGCAGACGCCGTCCTTGGTGGAGCCGGCGGCCACCGAGCAGGCCATGCAATCGCCCGAACCGCCGCACGGCCCATCGCAGCAGACGCCGTCGCTGCAGGCGCCGCTGGTGCAGGAGGTGGCGAAGGAGCAGGGCGTCCCGTTGATGCTGCCGCAGGCCAGATCAAAGAAGTACACCGAGCCCGAGTCGGTGCCCCTGTCGTCATCGCGCGGCGCGCCGGCCAGGGCGGCCGTGGTGGTCAGCGCCACGGCGCTGCCGAACACGTCGCCCCCGGAGCCGCCGCTGGCGGTGAGCTTCTGATCCTGGCTCCAGGTGCTGCCGGTCCTGGAGAAGAGGTAGATCGAGCCCTTGCCCTGGTCCCCCTCGGCCCCCACCAGGATGCGGTCGCCCACCACAGCCACCCTGCCGCCGAAGCCGGCGCTGGTGGCGGCGTCGCTGGCGGTGAGCTTGGCCTGGAAACTCCAGGTGGGGCCGTTGCGCACGAACACGTAGGCGGCCCCGCCGTCGGTGGCGGCCTTGTCGTGATCCGGCGCGCCGGCCACGACGGTGGCGCCGTCCATGTCCACGGCCGTGCCGAAGGCGTCGTAGAAGGAGCCGTCGGGCACGGCGAGCTTGCCGTTGGCGGACCAGCTGGTGCCGCTGCGCACGAAGAAGTAGATCGAGCCGGAGTCGACGCCCTTGTCGTCGTCCCGGGGCGCGCCCACCACGGCGTGACCGGCGCTGGCGGCCACGGCATCGCCGAAGTGGTCGCCCGAGCTGCCGTCGAAGGCGGTGAGCTTGGCCTGCTGGTACCAGCTGCCGCTCAGGCCGAAGACATAGGCGGAGCCGGAGTCGCCCCCCTTGTCGTCGTCCAGCGGGGCGCCGGAGATGATCGCCCCGCCGCCCACGTCCACCGAGATCCCGAAGCGGTCGTTGCCCGAGCGGTCCGAGGCGAGCAGCTTGCTGGTGTAGTTCCACTGGGTGCCCGCGCGGGTGAAGACATAGGCGGCGCCCGTGTCGTACACCGAGCCGGAGTCATGGCCCATGGCGCCCACCACCGCCACGGTGCTGTCCACGCCGAGGGCGAAGCCGAAGAAGTCCTGGGCTGCGCCGTCGATGGCGAGGAGCTTCTGGTGGTTGTTCCAGCTGCCGCCGGAGTAGTTGAACAGGTAGACCGTGCCCGAGTCGGCCCCGAGGTCGTCATCGTTGGGCACGCCCACGAAGGCGAAGTCGCTGCCCGAGAGGCCCACGTCGTGGCCGAACAGGTCGCCGTGGGTGCCGAGGAAGTGGGTCGCCTTCTGGGATTGCTTCAGCCCGCGCGCCAGGCAGAGCTGTTGCAGCAGTGCGGCGCCCGCGTTGGGGCCCTTGGTGTTTTCGCCCGGCATGCCCATCAGCGCGGTGTCCCCGCTCAGCCCCACGGAGGTCCCGAGGGCGTCCACCGGCTTGGCGCCGGTGTTGAGCAGCTTGTGCACGAAGGTCCAGCTGTTGCCCGAGCGCGAGTAGAGGTGCGCGGAGCCGGCGTTGAAGCCGTTTACGTCGTCCCCCGGCGCGCCCACCAGGAGGTGGCTGAGGTCCAGCGCCAGGCCCGTGCCGAAGCCGTCGCCCGCCGAGCCGCTCGAGGCGGTGAGCTTGGATGGCGCCACCAGGTTGAACCCGATGCGTCGGTACACATAGGCGGAGCCGGAGTCGGCGCCCTTGTCGTCGTCCTTGGGCGCGCCCAGGGCGCCCGCCGAGCCGTTGAGGGCCACCGCGCTGCCCAGCGCGTCCCCGGCCGCCCCGTCGGAGGCGGTGAGCTTGCCGTGCTGCGACCAGGTGGTGCCGTTGAGCGTGAACAGGTAAGCGGAGCCGGAGTCGGCGCCCTTGTCGTCATCACCGCTGGCGCCGAGCAAGGCCAGGCCTCCGTCCAGGGCCGCGGCCACGCCCAGGGCGTCTCCAGCGGCGCCGTCCGACGCGACGAGCTTGCCTTGCTGTGACCAGGTGGTGCCCGAGCGGGCGAAGACATAGCCCGAGCCGGAGCCGGCGCCCTTGTCGTCGTCGCCGGGCGCCCCCACCAGCAGCGCGCTGTTCTCCAGGGAGACCGAGCCGCCGAAGCCATCGCCGGCGGCGCCGTCAGAAGCTGTGAGCTTCACCGCCTGCTTCCAGGTGGATCCGCTGCGGGTAAACAGGTAGACCGAGCCGGAGTCGGTGCCCTTGTCATCGTCCGCGCTGGCCCCGATGGCCAGGGTCTCCTCCTGGAGATCCACCGCGACGCCGAAGTTGTCGCCGGTGGCGCCGTCGGCGGCGGTGAGCTTGGCCTTCTGGGTCCAGCCCGATCCGCTTCGCACGAACAGATACGCCGCGCCGGCCCCCTTCTTGGGGGCCCCGAGCAGGGCGAGGTCGCCGCGGATGACGGCAGCGGCGGCCAGGCGATCCAGGGTGGCGCCGTCGGACGCCACCACCTTGACCTGTTTGCCCACGGTCAGGGAAGAGCGGGCCTGAACCACGGGTTCGGGGGCGGCGTTCTTCGGCCCCGGTTCGGGGCTGGAGCACGCTGCCAGGAGGGTTGCTGCTGCTAATGCCGGAAATCGGCGCATGAGGACCTCTCGACCAGGGGCCCCAATAGAATACCGGATGCGGCCCTTGCAGGGCCAGTGGAGGGAGCGGTTACTTGCTGTACGCGGTTTGCAGCGGCTTGTAGGTCGCCGCGCTGGCGGGCTTGAAGCTGGTCATCTGGAACTGGTCGCACAGGTCCTTGCCGGCGCCCGCGCACAGCCTGGGCAGCGCCTTGCGGATCTTGCTCACCAGGTCCTTGGACGCGCGCCCGTTGACCACGACCAGGGTCAGGCCGGGCATGCCATCCGAACGGTGGATGGACTCCAGCTCCACCAGCTTGCTCAGCTCCTTGCGGCGCTTGAAGGTCGCCTCCTCCACCAGGGCGGCATCGCCCTTGAACTTGTCGCGCTTCTTACGTCCCACCGCCTTGAGGCACTTGATCTGCTTCTTGGTCTTGAGGGTGGTGTCCTTGGCGAGGTCCAGCTTCGCCCCCAGGATGACCTGCGAGACGAACCGCGCGTTGTGCTGCGACGAATAGAACCGCTTGCCCTTGAGCGCGGCGAGGTCCTTGAACTCACCCTTGCGTACCACCACGTGGTAGCGCTTGGCCGCCTTGCCGCCCATGTGCGCCAGGGGCACCAGCTTGAGCGCCTCTCGCTGGGACAGGTAGGTGGCGAGGTCCACCACGCCGAGGCTCGGCTTGCTCTCCTTGACGTACTTGAGGCACGCGTCGAGCTTCGTGTGGTACTCGCCGGTCATGGAGTTGGCCTTGATCCCCACCGACTTTTCCAGGTGGCGCAGGAACTTGTTGATCGGATCCCGGGCCTGTTCTGTGTTTCCCAACCCTCCGACATTACAAAGGATAAGAGGGTCCGCCTGGGCGTGTCCTGGCCAGCCGAGCGCCAGCAAGGCAAGGGTCAGGGTGGCTACGACTTTTGATCTCATGCTCATCTCCTGCGCACTGGATCTTCTCTGCTGCTTGGGACTACGTCTCTCAAAATTCTATTCAAGCGCGTCAATTGGGCAAGAAATCCACTATTATCAACAACCTCAACCCGATGCTGGAGCGTCCGATGCCCCGCCAGGAGATCACCACTGTCATCTGCAGATCGTTCGGCGACCCCGATGAGGTGCTGGAGGTGGTGCAACAGCCGGCGCCAGAGCCGGGGCCTGGACAGGTCCTGGTGTCCATGCGCGCGGCCCCGGTCAACCCGGCGGACATCAACGTCATCCAGGGGAAGTACGGGGCGCTGCCCGAGCTGCCTGCCCACTGCGGCAACGAGGGCGCGGGTGAGGTGACGGCGCTGGGCAGCGGGGTGGATGGGCTGGCCGTGGGGGACCGAGTGCGACCTGTGCCCGGCGTGGGTACATGGCGCGGGGCCCTGGTGGCCACGCCGGAACAGCTGACACGGTTGCCAGCCGGGATGGCGCTGGAGCACGCCGCCATGCTGTGCGTCAACCCCGCGACGGCCTGGCGCATGCTGCACGACTTCGTGGCGCTGGAGCCGGGCGATTGGGTGCTGCAAAACGCCGGCACCAGCGCGGTGGGGCGCCACGTGGTGGAGATCTGCCGCCACCTGGGTCTGCGCAGCCTGAGCGTGGTGCGGCGCGAATCCGCGCGCGCCGAGCTCGAGGCCCTGGGCGCCGACCGGGTGCTGGTGGAGCAGGAGAGCAACCCCCGGGCCGTCAAGGCCGCGTGCGACGGGCAGCGGCCCCGGCTCTGCCTCAACGGCGTGGGCGGCAAGAGCGCGCTGAACCTGTGCCTGGCGCTGGCTCCCGGCGGCACCATGGTGACCTACGGCGCCATGGGCCTGGAGCCGGTGCGGATCCCCAACGGGCCGCTCATCTTCAAGCAGCTGATCCACGCGGGCTTCTGGGTCACCGCCTGGTACGCCCGCGCCCCGGAGGCTGATATCGACCGCATGCTCGAGGCCCTCGCCGGCCTGTTCGCCGCGGGCGAGATGGACGTGAACATCGAGGCACGCTACCCCCTGGAGCAGGCCAAGCAGGCCGTGGCACACGCCCGCCAGCAGGGCCGTCAGGGCAAGATCCTGCTGGAGATGGGCTGAACAGAAAATGTCAAGTGTAGGGGTCAGACCCCCCTACTTGACACTTTATTAGCGGAGGCCCAGGGCTTCGGCCCGGGCGAGGACCTGCTCGCGGCGGCGTTCGCGTTCTTCGCGGGTGTTGTTGAACGGGCCGCGCCAGTTCCTCTCGACGAAATCGGGCGTGTTGGTGTCGATGCCGAAGATGGCCGGGTCGTCCCACAGGCGAGTCCCGTACTCCAACTCGCACGCGCTCACGTCCACGAGGCGGCTGATGCGCGGCCGCAGGCGCTCCAGGTTCTCCAGGGTCTCCTGGAACAGCTCGGGTGTCTCCCGCGGGAAGCCCACCACCAGCGACAGGTCCACCTCGATGCCGGCCCACTGGAGCCCCTCGAGCAGCACCTCGACCTGCTTGAGGTCGAACCCCTTGCGCATGGCCTGCAGGACCTGGCCGCTGAGGCTGTCCACCGGCAGCAGAACCCGCAGGCACCCGCTGCGCGCCATGCGCTTGAGCAGCGACCGCTCCATGTCGGGCCGGACCATCAGCCGCCCCTGCCACGGACCAGGCGCCGCGTCCCGGGCGAGGATGAGATCGCAGAGCTGTGACAGGTGCTCCAGGTCGCCGTTGAGCGCCAGATCCGTGAACCGGAACATGCCCGTACGGTGCAGCTCCAGGGAGCGCTCCATCTCCTCGAGGATGAGCGCCGGGCTGCGCAGCCGGTGGGGGTGGCCCATGTGGCAATCGGTGCAGCTGACGCACTGGCGGATGCAGCCTCTGCTGGCCTCGATGGGCAGGTCCCTGCTCGGGTACAGGCTCAGGTCGAGGCCGCCGAAATCGGCCGGGGGGATCCGGTCCAGCTCGGCCACCGGCTGCAACGCGGGGCCGTTGAGCCAGCGCCCGTCCTCGTGCATGACGGTCCCCGGGACCTCCAGCGGGTCCAGGCCGCGGGCCAGCTTGTGCAGCAGCTGGGGCAGCGTCTCGTCCGCCTCGCCGCGCAGGATCACCGTGGGCGCGTTGGCCCGGGGCAGGGGGGTCTCGCGGTCCGGGCCGAGCATGGCGATGGGCGCTTCACCGTCGTCCACGGTCGTGGTCCAGTAGACCACGGGCCCGCAGAGCACCACCGGGCGGCCGGGGGCCATCTCCTGGATCAGGCCGGCGAGGGCCAGCGCGGCGTTGAGGCTGAAGCTGTCGGCGTGCAGCACCACTGCCGCCGGGCTGTCCGCGAGCAGGCCGGTCAGGACCTCACGAGCGGCGGGCTCGAGCACCGGCCAGACCTCCTGCTCGAACTGCTCCGGGTCCCGCCAGGACTCGGCGCGATCCGGGCGCCACGCGGCCTCGCCAGAGGGATCGAGCCCGTGCCGAAGGACAGCGTTCAGGTCCACGGTGGAGCCGCTAAGGTCCATGGTGCGCAGGGCCGCGCCGAGCCGCGCCAGGCTGTGGGGCGGCAGCTCGCCGGGGGCCAGCGGGCACTCGAGCAGGCAGAAATCAGGTGTCTGTGCGCCATCCGACGGGCGCAGCGAGCCGCTGTCGGCGGCGCTCTGCAGCGCGCCGGCGGTGACCCAGTCGAGGCGGCCGCTGTGCAGCAGGTGGACCCCCGGCTCCAGCTCCTCGCTGGCCATCTCCTCCCTCGCCGCGGAGGGCGGCTGCAGCAGCAGCAGCGTGCCCCTCGGGTCGCGGCTCATCACCATCTGCCACAGGCGCTGATCCGTGGGGTGCAGCGCCAGCGCCAGCGGCGGCGCGTCCTCTCTCACCTCCCGCTCGCCCTCGGCCACCAGCAGGTACTCCGTGGGCGCGGGGCAGAGCACCATGTCCTTGTCCGCGTCGGGCGGCAGCGACAGATCGCCCCACCCCTTTGGGCCGAGGAACCGCCGCAGGCTCGGGTGCGGGTGCAGGCCGATGCGCACATGCTGCAGGGTGGCCGGCTCCTCCAGGTAGAGCTCCACATCATAGACCAGGCCATGCTCCGGCGGCGCGGCGAAGTGCAGGTTGAGCCGCCCCGGCACGAACAGCAGGGAGGATTCGAGGTGCAGCGTGTCCTGGTCGTCCCGCCAGGTGCGCCAGCGGCCGCAGGACAGGTCCAGGTCCTGGCCGTCCAGCCGCACCAGCACAGTGAGCCCGGGCGGCGCGGTGAGGGGCGTCCCGCCCAGCCGCAGGGTCACCTGCCGGTCCCCCGGCGAGACGGCCACCTCGAGCGGCGGCGCGACCACCGTGTTCTGCTGCGCGCGGCTGCCGCGCAGGGCCTCGTTGTGCGCCTCCAGCAGCGCGTGAGGCTCGCCCGCCTGTGAACTCCCCGAGAGGAGCTGCAGCACCGGGATGCCGAACTCGGTCATCACGTGCAGCAGCCCGGCGGCCCGATCGTTTCGGCTCTCCTGGGTGTTGCCGGTCTCGTCGACGTAGCTGGAGTGAAACGGCCCCTCGCCCTCGGAGATGCCGAACTGATCGGGCTGCAGCGACAGCAGGCAGCCAGAGCGCACCTCGCAGGTAGCCAGCAGGTCGATCTGGTTGATGCAGGACGCGTGCTCCTCCACGAAGGTGGCGGTGCGCCGCAGGTCGGACTCGGTCTCGCCCGGGAACCCCACCAGCAGGCTGAGGGAGACGTTGAGGCCCGCGCGGCGCGCGTCATGCAGCACGGTCGAGGCGGTGGCGATGTCGAACGGCTTGCCCATGGCCTGGAGCACGCGATCCGAGCCGGAGTCGAGGCCGAAGCGGAACGAGATGCACCCGGCCCGGCGCATGGCGAGCAGCACCTCCTTGCTCATGTCGGGCAAGAAGGTGCCCTGGCCGGCCCAGATCAAGCCGAGGCGCCGAGAGGCCAGATCGTCGCACCATTGCCGGAGGATGTCGGGCTGGCCGTTGAGCACCAGGTCCACGAACTCGACCTGCTCCAGGCCATGCTCACGCACCAGCAGCTCCAGGTGGTCCACCAGCTTCCCTGGCGGGTAGATCCGGTGGAACCCCTCCTTGGGTTGCTCGGCGCAGAACGCGCATCGCGCCAGGCAGCCGAACGAGCTGCGGAGGTTCAGGTAGCGCCCCCTGGGCGACGGCGCGTAGTCGTCCAGGTCGAAGTCGGAGAAGGTGGGCAGCGGCAGCTCCTCCAGCGAGGCGGGCGGCGCCGGCTCGTGGGCGAACTGCGGCCGGTTGCGAGAAGGGATGACCCCCGGCGTCGGCTGGGGCTGCTCATCCTCCAGCAGCGGCTCGACCAGCGCGCTGAAGGTGCCCTCACGCTCGCTGCTGAGCAGGTAGTCCACCCCCGCGTCCTCCAGCTCGGCGCGCGCCTCTTCAGACTCGACCCCCTCGCCGCTGGCCACCAACACCAGGCCGGGCTTGCCCGCTCGCAGCAGCCGGGCCAGTCGGCAAGCCGGGCCCGCGCCGTGGGGCGGCACTGACAGCCCGACCACCTTGACCACGGAGCCGGACATGGCGCGCGCGAGGTCCTCCAGCCGCTGGCCCAGGGCGCCCGCGCGCAGCGAGTCGTCCAGGGCAGCTGGCAGGTGGCCTGGGCCCCAGCTGGCCTGCAGCTCGGGCGGCGCCTCCTGGTACAGCCTGCGGTTCAGGTCCAGCGGCAGCACCTTGAGGCGCCGCCGTCGCAGGTGCTCGGCGAGCGAGGCCAGCCACAGCGGCGGCGTGAACGGCTCGGCCGGGGGGACAGCAACAAGCAGGATCGATGGGTTTGAGGGGATGGAGGTCCAGGTCATCGTTGGGTACGCCAGAGAAGTCGCGGGCCTCCTGAGATCACCCCCGATCTGTCTCCCCAGTATGTCCGGGTCCCATGCTCGCTTCAAGGGATTCACGCATAATGCAAGCAAACAGCCTCCGTCGAGCCCGGGGCCTGCATTTGCATTGTGCCTGCAGGGGAAAATCTCTATCCTGTGGCCTCCATGGCAGCCCCCGTTCGATATGTGGCCCCGAACCTGGTGACCTGCGTGGGTCTCTGCGCCGGCCTGCTGTCCATCTGCGAGACCATCGCCGGTGACTATGTGTCCGCGGGCTGGTTCATCATGCTCAGCGTGCTGCTGGACAAGCTGGACGGCGGCGTGGCCCGGCTGCTCAACGCGTCGAGCCGCTTCGGCATGGAGCTGGACAGCCTGAGCGACCTGATCACCTTCGGCGTGGCGCCCGGGGTGCTGGTGCTCGGCATCATGACCGGCGCCGGCACCGGCACCGTGCTCGCCCCGCCAGGGAGCCTGATGCGGGCGGCCACCTACACCGGGGTGTTCTTCTACGTCATCGCGGCGGCCCTGCGGCTGGCCAAGTTCAACGTGGTCTCGGACGACTACGGCAAGGGGTTCTTCTTCGGCATCCCCACCACGGCCGCGGGGGCGTTGACGTCGCTCTACTACCTCACCGTGGCCAAGTACGCCCTGCCGCTGCCATATGTCCTGGCGCTGCCCGGCGTCCTGATGGTGTTCGGCTTCCTGATGGTCAGCCGCATCCCGCTGCCCAAGTACGGCCGCAGGCAGGCCACCTGGCTCAACATCTTCCAGCTGGTCAACATCGTCCTGGTCTATATCTGCGGCCTGGCCCGCATCCTCCCCGAGTACCTGCTCGGCTGCGGGCTGCTGTACCTGTTCGTCGGCAGCGGCTGGGCCCTGGTCAAGCGCGTGCGCCCGCCGGTGATTCCGGCGTCGGAAGGCTGAGCCGCTACCCAAGCTCCTTCAAGTTCTCCATGATCGCCTCGCGGCTCTGCTGGTAGCTCTGCAGGCGGTCGCGCTGCTCCTGCACCACGTGGGCCGGCGCCTTGTCCACGAACTTCGGGTTGCCGAGCTTCTTCTCGCAGACGGTGATCTCCTTCTCCACCTTCTGCAGCTCCTTGTTCAGCCTGGCGCGCTCGGCCTCCTCGTCGATGACGCCGTGCACGAAGATCACCATCTCGCCCATGACCCTCGACGCGTCGCCGCCCTTGCGCTGGGCCGCCTCGTCCACCTTCAGCTCGCTCACCCCGGCCAGGTGCTTGACCACGTGGGCCTGGCTCAGGATGGCCTCCGCGCGCCCGGGCGCCGGCTTGAGCGTCACCTCCAGCGGCTGGCGCGGCGGCAACCCCTGCGCCGAGCGCACCTCGCGCACGGCGCGCACGACGTCCTGCAGGTCGGCGAAGGTGCGGCGCAGCTCGGCGTCGTCCAGCGCCGGGTTGAACAGGGGCCAGGCAGCGCCGATGAGCTGCTGCTCGCCGGCGGTGGGCGCCAGCTCGCCCAGGCCGCGCCTGGGCACCTGCTCGCCCAGCCGCTGCCACAGGTGCTCTGTGACGAAGGGGACGAACGGGTGCAACAGCCTGAGCACCTGGTCGAGGCAGTAGGCCAGCACCTGGCGCGCCACCCGCGCGGACTCGCCCCCCGCCTCGTCCAGCAGCCGCGGCTTGATCAGCTCGAGGTACCAGTCGCACAGCGAGCCCCAGAAGAACTCCCGCGCGGCGGTGATGGCGGCGGCCGGGTTGTACTCGCGCAGGCCCTGATCCACCGCCTGCACGGCCTGGTTCAGGCCGTCGAGGATCCAGCGGTCCTCCAGCTCCAGCTCGTCCGCTGCGCGGGGCTTGTCGGGCACGTCCTGCAGGTTCATCAGCGCGAAGCGGGCCGAGTTCCACACCTTGGTACAGAAGGCCCTGCCCACCTCGAACCGCTTGCTGATCAGGGTCGCCTTGGGCAGGTCGGGCAGGGTGCCGAGCACGTCGAACTCCTCGCCGCAGGAGCCGTCCCGTGACTTCTTCTTGCTCTCCTTGCCGCACACGTAGGTGAAGATGCTCTGGCCGTGGCGGGTGGCGGCCAGGTCGTTCTCGTGGCCGCACCCGGGGCAGATGGCGGTGACCGGCAGGCGGATGTCCTGGTTGCCGGTCTGCATCTCGCACAGCACGTAGCGCATGGCGTCGGTGCCGTAGGCCGCGATGATGTCCACCGGGTCGATGCCGTTGCCCTTGGTCTTGGACATCTTCTCGCCCTTGCCGTCGAGGATGTTGGCGTGAATGAAGACGTCGGAGAACGGGATGTCGCCGCGGCAGTACAGCCCGGCGAGCACCATGCGGGCCACCCACAGGGTGATGATGTCGCGCGCGGTGACGAGGCAGGAGCCGGGGTAGAAGTAGTCGAGGCACGAGTCGCCGCCGTCCAGCGCGCCGAGGGGCGCTTGCCCGTCCTCGATGGCGGCGGAGCCCGGGTCGGGCCAGCCGAGGGTGGAGAAGGGCCACAGGGCCGACGAGAACCAGGTGTCGAGCACGTCGTCGTCCTGCTCGAAGCCGGCGTCGCCGAGCGCCTTCAGCAGGGCCTCGTCGTCGGACAGCAGGCAGACGTCCACGCGGCACTCCTGGCCGGCGGCCATCTCGGCCGGCGCCACCTCCGGCGCGTCTTGCATGGCCGACGCGGCGTCGGACAGGCGGTGCACCTGCAGGGCGATGTCGTCGCGGCCGCCCCAGCTCGCCACGAGCCCGGCCAGGGCGTCGTCCCAGGTGGTGGTGCTGGACCACACCGGGATGCGGTGGCCCCACCAGAGCTGGCGGCTGATGGGCCAGTCGCGCTTTTCGGCCAGCCAGTCGAGGTAAGTCTTGGCGTAACGCTCGGGGTGCACGCTCACGCGGCCGTCGGTGACGGCGTCCATTGCGGCCTGCACCAGCCCCGCGCTGGTGTGCTCCTTGGCGGTGCCGCGGCCCATGACCACGCCGCCCTCCACATCGCCCATCTTGATGAACCACTGGTCCGACAGGAACGGCTCCACCGCGGTCTTGGAGCGATCGCTGTGGCCGATCTCCACCTCGCGGTCCTCCACCCGGTCCAGCAGGCCCAGGGCCTCCAGGTCGGCCACCACCTTCTCTCGCGCGTCGAAGCGGTCGAGCCCGACGTAGCTGTGGGCCGGGCCGGCCACCGCTTCGTTGAGCGAGCCGTCGGCGTTGAGGATGTTGATGATGCCGATCTCGTCGCGGTGGCGGGTCCAGACTTCGTAGTCGTTCGGGTCGTGGGCGGGCGTGATCTTGACGCAGCCCGAGCCGAGCTCCGGCTTGGCCCACTCGTCGCAGATCAGCGGCATCTCGCGGTCCATCAGCGGCAGGCGCACCTTGCGCCCGTCGCGTGCCATGTCCCGCAGGGTGATCAGGGTGGGCAGCACATCGCGCTGTCGCGCCCGCAAGGTCTCGGCCTGGGCCTCCAGCGCGGGCCGCTCCTTGTCGCTGGCGCTGGCCAGGTTCTGCTCCACCTGGGCCAGCCTGTCCGCCAGCACCTGCTCCGGCTCCGGGTGCACCGCCACCGCGGTGTCGCCCAGCATGGTCTCCGGGCGCGTGGTGGCCACCACCACGTGGGGCGGCTCGCCCGGCTGCGCGTCGATGACCGGGTAGCGCAGGTGCCAGAAATGGCCCTGCACCGTCTCGTGATACACCTCGTCGTCGGAGATGCTGGTCTGCAGGAAGGTGTCCCAGTTGATCAGCCGCTTGCCGCGGAAGACCAGCCCGTCGCGGTACATCATGAAGAACCAGTTGCGCACCGAGCGCGCGCACACCGGGTCCATGGTGAAGCGCTGGCGCTCCCAGTCGCAGGAGCAGCCCATGGCCTGCTGCTGCTTGATGATGCGGGCCTGGTACTGATCCTTCCACTGCCAGATCCGCTCCACCAGCCCCTCGCGGCCCACGTCGTGGCGGGTCTTGCCCTCCAGCTCCTTGAGCCGCTTCTCCACCACCGCCTGGGTCGCGATTCCCGCGTGGTCCGTGCCGGGCATCCACAGCGAGTTGTCGCCCATCATGCGGTGCCAGCGGATCAGCAGGTCCTGCATCACGTTGTCCATGGCGTGCCCCATGTGCAGGGCGCCGGTGACGTTGGGCAGGGGCATCATGATGACGTAGCGGCGGTCGGCCGGGCGGTCGTCCGGCACGGCGTGGAAGGCGCCGCTGTTCAGCCACAGATCATAGGTCTGCTTCTCCACGGTGGACGGTTCATAGGTACTGGGCAGCTTGGTCAGCTCGCTCATGGGTCTCTCCTGAGGATCTCGCACGGTTTACGTGGAATCGCAGGGGATGGCAAGGGAGTGGCCGTCGCGGGCCTCGGCGCGGGGCGTTTGCTATCCTGACCGGTGAAAGGAGGCTGGCATGCAAAGGACCCTGTTCATGGTGGCGGCCTGGGCGGCGGTGGGCCTTTGGGCCTGTGATGAGGCGACCTCGCCGCTGGTGGATCTGGGCCCCGACCAGGGGCGCGACATGGCGGCCCAGGACTTCGAGGTGCTCGACCACGCGCCGGCGGACCGGGGACAGCCGGACCGGGGGCAGCCGGACCAGCGTCCGCCCGACGCGCCTGTGCCTGACGCGCCGGTGCCTGACGCGCCGGTGCCGGATCAGCTGGTGCCCGACCTGGCTGCGCCGGATCTGCTGGTGCCCGACCTGGCTGCGCCGGATCTGCCGGTGCCGGACCAGACCGTGCCCGACCAGCTGCCGCCCGACCTGGTCAAGCAGTGTACGGCCCACGCCCAGTGCGCCAAGGGGCAGGTGTGCTGCGGCAAGCTGTGCGTGGCCGGCCAGTGCTGCGCCACCCCGGACTGTCCGGTGGGCCAGGTGTGCAAGAACAAGCAGTGCGGCCCGTGCGCCACGGACAAGGAGTGCGCCACCGGGGAGAACTGCATCAAGGGCGCCTGCACCAAGTGTGTCCAGCGCAAGCTGCTGATCTACTCGTTGCAGCCGGCCAAGAGCTCGCCTGCCTACGAGAAGCTGTTCTCCGGCCTGGCCGCCAGCCTCAAGAACCTGGGCTACAACGTCACCTTCGACAACCGCGCGGGCACGGCCACCCTGAGCCTGTCCTACCTGCAGAAGTACGACCTGGTGATCTTCGGCTCCGGCTGCGGCGGCGCCAGCGGCATGCCGAGCGCCGCGGACCTGGCCGGGCTCAAGGCGTACTACCTGGCCGGGGGCAGCTTCGTCATCGTCACCGACGACTCGTGGGGCGACTCCCAGGCGCCCGGCTCCTGCCACACCCGGGTCAACCCCATCGCCAACACCCTGGGCGTGAGCTTCTCCGGGTCGGTCAACAACGTGGGCCACGGCTGCGCCGCCATCAACGCCACTCACAAGGTGCTGCAGGGGATCAAGCTGGGGCGCTATACCAGCGCCAAGATGACCCTCACAGGCAAGGTCGCCTGGGGCGCGGACAAGCCGAAATTCATCGGCACGCTGAAGAACGGCCAGCCGGCGGAGGCGATGATCGACTACGCCCTGGGCAAGCACGGCGCGGCGCTCTTCTCCCCGGACTTCGGCTCCATGAGCAGCGGCTGCGACGGCGTGAACTACGTCAAGAACATCCTGACCCACCTGGGCTGCAGATAGCCGCGCTCCCGTGATACTCATGGGGGAGTTCCAACTGCCCGGGAGCCCTGGCCCATGAGATCGTTCCGTATCGCACTCTCCCTCGCCCTGCTGACCTGCCTGGCCGCCTGCTCCGATGACGGAGACACCACGCCGAAGCCGGACACCGCCCGCGCCCCCGGCACCGTGGGCGGCCCCTGCTACGGCAACAAGACCTGTAACGCCGGGCTGGTCTGCCTGTCGGACCTGTGCGTGCGGCCCAACGACCTGGGGCCGGGCAAGAAGGACGGCCCGGTCGCCAAGAAGGATGGCCCGGTCGCCAAGAAGGACGGCCCGGTCGCCAAGAAAGACGGCCCCGCGGGCAAGTATGACGGCCTGATCGCCAAGAAGGACGGCCCGGGGGCCCAAAAGGACATGGCCAGCCCTGACGCGTGGAAGCTGTGCAAGAGCGGCTGCGTCGCCACCGTGGCGGGCTCCGGGCTCGCCGGCTTCAAGGACGGCCCGACCCTCAAGGCGCAGCTCAAGGGCCCTACCGGCGTGGCTCTGTCGCCCACCGGCGTGCTCTACATCGCGGACCGCTACAACCACCGGATCCGCAAGCTGGACAAGGGGGTGGTGAGCACCTTCGCCGGCAGCGGCATCAAGGGGTACAAGGACGGCCCGGCCTCCGCGGCCCAGTTCAACGAGCCGTACGACCTGGCGCTGGGGCCCAAGAACACCCTGTACGTGGTGGACCGGAGCAACCACCGCGTGCGCGCCATCTCCACCGGCATCGTCACCACCGTGGCGGGCAGCGGCCAGCAGGGGTTCGCCGACGGCGCCGCCTCCACCGCGAAGCTCAACTTCCCCACCGGGTTGTCGGTGAACCCGGGCGGCGCGATCTACCTGGCCGACAAGTCGAACAACCGCATCCGGCTCATCTCGGGCAACAAGGTGAGCACCTTCGCCGGCAGCGGCGCGGCCGGGCTCACGGACGGGGCGTTGATGGTGGCCAAGTTCAAGTCGCCCTACGACATCGCGCTGGCCGGGCCGACCACGGCCTACGTGGCCGACGCCACCAACAACGCGATACGCCTGATCTCCAATACCAAGGTGACCACCCTGGCGGGCGATGGGGTCAAGGGGTATGTCAACGGCCTGGCCAAGAGCGCCCGCTTCTCCGGGCCCGGTTCAGTGGCGGCGGGGGTCGCGGGCAAGGTGTACGTGTCGGATTACGGCAACAGCGCCATCCGGGTCATCGCCGCCGGCAACGTCATCACCCTGGCCGGCACCGGCGCCAAGGGCTTCCTCGACGGTCCGCTGAACACGGCCCTGTTCAACCACCCTGGCGGCATCGTGGTGGACGGCATCGGCCGGGTCTACGTGGCCGACGCCGGCAACAATCGGATCCGCCTGGTGGTGCCGTAGCAGCTCGAAGTTTCCAGCCCATCAGGCATTTCCGGCATTCTGGCGTTCTGGCGTTCAGACGATTCCGGCGCTCTGGCATCCTGGCATTCTGGCATTCTGGCATTCGGCGGCCCGGAAGGCCGCCGCCCGGCCCGTGGTACCATTTGCATGATGACCCGGCGCCAGCAATACGACGCCCTGTGGCTCGAGGCGGAGGCCCTGCACCAGCAGTTCGACCCGTGCCACTTCGCCAACGGGGTCTGCGCCGAGGGGGAGCGGGACGGCTGCTGCGGGTGCGAGGGCCATGTGCCTGGCCGACCCTGCCGACAGCGCAGCCTCGGCTGCAAGCTGCACATCTGCCACGACGTGGGCAAGCGCCTGCCCTACTTCGCCGAGGCGCTCAAGCGCCTGCGGGCAGAGGCCCGGCGGCGCGGCTTCTCGGTGGAGCTGTTTTCGACCTTCGAGGAGCCGGCTACCAGCTCTGGATGAAGTTCTCTTCCGGGATGATGGACTTGCAAGCCTCGACGAAGGCGCGCGGGTTGTCCGGGGTGAACCGCAGCTGCTGCCAGAAGCCGACCTCCTTGATCAGCGCCACGTGGTCGTTCAGGTCGGCCAGGTCCAGCTTCAGCGCGCGGATGCGGTTGAACTGAGGGTGCCCGCCGATCAGGTCCCGCGCCACCGGCGGGTAGCGCACGTCCACCACCACGATGTCATCCTTGGCCACCACGAAGTTGCGCCCCAGCTTGAACTCCAGCTCCACGCGGTCGGGGTAGACGGTGTAGGTCTGCCGCAGGCTTCGCCAGGTGGGCTTGGATACATAGATCGGCTGGTCGCTGCTCATCGGTTCGTCTCCGGGGTGATGCGCGGGTTTGGCCCGCAGGAGCAGGTATTATGGTCTTTTCGGCCCAGGAATCAACCGGAGGCTACCGGACGAACGCTGCGCCGCTGTCCAGGTCGGCCAGCAGGGCTTCCCCGCTCAGCTCCCTGGCGTCCAGCGCGTTGTAGTACTTCATCAGCCCGGCCCGCTCGTAGTGCCCCACCATGCGGTCGCTCAGCAGCCCGATGGCGCGCAGGTTCGGGATCAGCCGCGAGAACATCACCTGCCGGAACTCCTGCATGCCGGGCGTCTTGTTGACGATGCGGTCCCAGACCCGCCGCGACAACATCCCCTCGAACCACTCCTCATACACCTCGTGCAGCATGAAGCGGTTGCGCATGAGCAGGGTCACCTCCAGCGCCCAGTCCTCCCGCTCCCGCCGCTCGGCATCGCTCAGCTGCTTGTAGTGCTCCTTGAGCGCCAGCACGCCGAAGTGCACGTGGCGCGCCTCGTCGCGGATGATGTAGCTCAGGGCCTGGCGCAGCAGCGGCTCGCGGGTCACGCGGTAGATGGTGCCGAAGGCGCCCAGGGCCAGCCCCTCCACCATGATCTGCATGCCGAGGAACTTCATGTCCCAGCGCGGGTCGCTGATGAGCGCGTCGATGATGACGAACAGGTTGTCGTTGACCACGTACAGCTTGCCCAGCTTGGTGGTCAGGTAGCGATGGAACGTCTCCACGTGGCGCCCCTCGTCCACCACCTGGGTCGCGCCGTACAGCTTGGCGTCCATCCAGCCCACCGACTCGGTCACCTGGGCCGACGCGTGCAGCGCGCCCTGCTCGCCGTGCAGGAACTGCGACAGCATCCAGGCCAGCACGCTGTGGATGAAGCGCCGCTTTTCGACGTCGGACAGGTGGATCCCCTCGGCCGCCAGGTCCGCCTCGTTGAAGAAGCCGAGCGGCAGCAGCTCCACCTCGGGGTTCTCCGGATCCACGTCCACTGACCAGTCCACCTCCACGTCGGCGTCCCACTGGTTCTGCTTGGCGCGCCGGTACAGCTCGAGCATCTCGGGGAACTCGAACCGGTAGCTCCAGTCGAAGTGGGTGTCGTGCCCCGAGGCCATCAGGGTCGGGGCGTCCATGCGCCCCTGCTGCAGCAGCATGCCCCGGGTGGTGGACGGCAGCATGCCGAGCAGCACCCGCGGGTTCTTCACCTGGCGCATGATGCCGGCCAGATCCCGGGCGTTGTTCAGCCGCCGCCGCGCCCCGGACAGCAGGCCGTTGCCCTGGCGCCGCCCTCTATCCTGGCTCACCAGCCGCCCTCCTCGATGACCACCGGGCCCCTGGGCCGTGAGACGCACAGCAGGATATGGCCCTCGGCCCGCTCCTGCTCTGTCAGGCAATTCCGACCCATCTCCACCTCCCCGGACAGCAGCCGCGATTTGCAGGTGCCGCACCCGCCTGCCTGGCACGAGAACGCGAGCCGCAGCCCCGCGTCGAGCCCTGCCTGCAGGATGGTCCCGTCGGCGTCCACCTGCAGGGTGCGGTGGTTTCGTGAGTAGGTCACCGGGTGCGCGCCTCGCGGCTGCTCGGCGGGCGCTGGCGCCTCCTCCGACGCCGGGGCAGCGGCCCGGGGCGCGGGGGAAGCCCTCGAGGCGCCCCCCGTGGGCTCATGCCAGGGCGTCTCTTCGGGGGTGCAGTTCCTGAAGGGGGGGAGCCTTGGCGACAGCAGCAGGGCCGTCAACTCGCGCAGCCGGTTCACCCGCTAATTATGCCACACTCGCCTCGACGGGCAGCGTGAAGCAGAAACACGACCCCTGCGGGGAGGACTCCTTCAACCAGAGGCGGCCCTGGTGCAGCTGGACGAACTCCCTGGCGATGGCCAGCCCGAGGCCGATGCCCCGGCGGCCGTACTCGAACTCCCCCGAGGAGTGATGCAGGGTGTCGAAGCTGGAGAAGAACTGGTCGAAGATGTGCGGCTGGTCCGCCTCGGGCACGCCGGCGCCGCTGTCCTGGACGCTGAACCGCACCGCCTGGTCACCGTCGGTGCAGATCTGGATGAAGATCTCCCCGCCGTCCGGGGTGAACTTGATTGCGTTCATCACCAGGTTCAGCAGCACGTCCCGGATCTGCGCCGAGTTCATCGCCACCGGGGGCAGCGTGGCGGCCAGGTCGAGCCGCAGGGTGAGGTTGCGCATGGCCGCGAAGGGCGCCACCTGATCACGCACCTGCCGCACCAGCTGGGCCGGCTCCACCAGGTCCCGCCGCACCGACTGCCTGTAGGAGCCCGCCTGCGCCACCTCCAGGACCCGGGCCACCATGTTCTGCAGCCGCTCTGCCCCCTTGAGCGAGATGGAGACCGCCTCCTGCCAGCGCTCCCGCTTGGCTGGGGGCAGCATGCTCAGGATGCCGAGCATGCCGCCCATCACCTGCACCGGCGTGGTCAACTCGTGGGTCGCCACCCGGATGAAGGAGGTCTTCATCCGGTCCAGGTCCTTGAGCTCCTCGTTGGCCTGCTGCAGGGCGCGGTTGGACGCCTCCAGCTCGCGCGTCCGCTCGGCCACGCGCTGCTCCAGCTCCTGGTTGAGCAGCTGGATGCGCCGCCGGGCGTCCTCGCGCTCCATGGCGTAGCGGATGGCGCGCACCAGCAGCTGGGAGGAGAAGTTGCCCTTGACCAGGAAGTCCTGCGCGCCCGCCTGGACCGCCCGCAAGCCGATGCCGGTGTCGTCCAGCCCGGTGAGTACGATGAACGGCATGTGAGGCGCGCCGGCGCGGAAATCGGTGAAAGTGTCGAGGCCCTGGCTGTCGGGCAACCCGAGGTCGAGCAGGACCAGCTGAAATTCGCCGGTCCTGGCCTGCTCCATCCCCTCGGCGAGGTTGGTTGCGCGGGTCAGCTGGAAGCGGGTATCCGAGGACTCTGCCAGCGCCAGCGCGATGAGCTCGGCGTCGCCAAGGTTATCCTCCACCAGGAGGATTTCATACTCTTCCGCCGCCACGTTTCCGCGCTCCATTCCCATTTCTCTATTGTTTCGCTTTGAAGCAGTAAAGGTTAGCTGAAAACCGGAAGCGTCAAAAGGAGAAAGCCTGTAACGGCGGCGCGCGGCTGGGTCAATCCGATACGACGTTGCGTCCCCGGTCTTTGGCCCGGTACAGGGCCTGATCGGCCAGGTCCAGCAGGTCGGTGGCCTGCTCCACGCCGGGCGGCATCTGGGCCACGCCGATGCTGATGGAGATCAGCACGCCAGAGTCCTCCGGGGCGAGGGCGGCGGCCTCCACCACGCTGCGGATGCGCTCGCCCATCTCCATGGCCTGGGACAGCGCGGCGCCGGGCAGGAAGGCCGAGAACTCGTCGCCGCCAAAGCGGCACGCCTTGCCCTTGCCCTTGAGCACCTGATCGATGAGCTCGCCCACGCGCTGGATCGTGGCGGCGCCCACGTGGTGGCCGCAACGGTCATTGAGCTTCTTGAGCCGGTCCATGTCCATCATCATCGCGGCGTGCGGGCGGTTGGTGTGCACCGCCAGGCGCACCGCCTCCTCCAGGGCCGCGTCGAACCGGTGCTTGGCCAGCAATCCCGTCAGGGTGTCCCGCCCCACCAGCCGGTCCATGGTGCGCATGTACTCGGCCTCGGTCTCGTCCACGAGGGTGAACTTGATCACCGTCTCGCCCATGATGATCTTGTCGCCGTCCACCAGGCGCTGCTCCTCCACAACCTGGCGTCCGTTGAGGTGGGTGCCGTTGGTGGAGCCGTTGTCGCGCAGGTAGTACTGGCCGTCGCGGCGCTCCACCAGGGCGTGGAGGCGGGAGATGCGGCCGTCGGCGAGCTGAATGTCACATGACTCGCGGCCGATGCGTGACTCCTGCTCCACCAGCACAGCGTTTCCGATGTCAGCCCGGTTTCCAGCGATGACCAGCAGAGATCCAACCTTGCTGGCCAGCTGCTCCTGGTATTTGAGCACCACATCCCGCGACAGGCGGAAGGGCCCGTCAGGCACCAACGTGGGCGCGCCCTCGTCCGGGAGGGTCTTATTGTCAGGATCGTCGCCCTTGGCCATGGAATCAAACTATCACGGATCCAGATCATTACCCTAGCCCTGGCCCTTGGCCCCCCTGGCCTTGGCCCCGGCCCTGGCCCTGGCCCAGGCCTCCCTCTCCCTGACCCCTGGCACTGGCCCTGGATCCCTCGTTGCGTTAGTCTTACCTATCTAAACCATTGACTTGAAGGAGGGACCCATGCGCCACATGCTGGCTCTGATTCTTGCTGTCTGCACTGGCGGCTGGCTCATCGCCTGCAGCGATGACACCACCACCACGCTGTGCACCATCGGCGCCACCGAGGCGTGCACCTGCGACTCAGGCGCCGCCGGCGTACGCATGTGCAGCATCACGGGCCAGTCGTGGGGCGCCTGCGCCTGCATACCGGCAGACGGCGGGCTGGACAGCGGCACCGACGGGCCGGCCAGCGACGGCAAGGTCACCGACGGCGCGGTCAAGGAGGGCGGAACCACCGACGGCCCCCTCGCTGACAAGACGCCCGCCGACATGGGCCCGCCGGATGCGCTGGTGTCCAAGTACAGCTGGACGCCGATCCCGACCCCGGACAAGAGCAAGATCCTGACGGCCATCTGGGGTAGCAGCTCCGACAACATCTACGTGGTGGGCAGCGGCGGCCATGTGCTGCGCCTGACCGAACGACGCTCGGCCACCAAGGCGTGGCCGGTGGCCATGACCTCCAACGCCACCAAGACCCTGCACGGCGTGTGGGGCAGCGGCAAGAACGACGTGTTCGCGGCAGGGGAGGCGGGGACCGTCATCTGGTTCAACGGCCAGAGCTGGGCCGCCGAGACCACCGGCTCCACCAAGTCGTTCCGCACCATCTGGGGCAGCGGCGTGGCGGACATCTACGCGCCGGGCGAGTTCGGCACCCTGCTGCGCAACACCCGCGCCGTGACGCCCAACAAGTGGGCCGACGTCAAGCACGGCGCCGGCACCTCCACCTGGCTCGGCGCCTGGGGCAGCAGCGCCAGCGACGTCTACCTGGCCGGGACCAACGGCGTCATCGCGCGGTTTGACGGCACGGCGTGGAAGAAGGCCACCACGGGCACCACCAAGCACCTGGTGGGCATCTGGGGCTCGTCGGCCAGCAACATCTTCGTGGTGGGCGACGGCGGCACCATCCTGCGCTACGACGGCTCCGCCTGGAAGGCCGAGACCAGCGGCACCACCAACGACCTGTGGGGCGTGTGGGGCACCGGCAGCGGCGAGGTGTTCGCCGTGGGGATCAAGGGCACCATCCTGTACCGCACGGGCGGCAAGTGGGCCACCATGACCTCGGGGGTCACCGAGGAGCTGCGGGCGGTGTGGGGCACCTCGGGGAGCAACGTCTACGTCGCCGGCGCGGGCGGCACGCTGCTGCGCTACGGCCCCTGCGACTGCAAGGTGGGCAAGCTCTGCTACCAGAAGGGCGAGCGGGACGACACCGGCTGCAAGGTGTGCGACCCGACCAAGTCCAAGACCGCCCTGAGCGCGGCCACGGGCGGCTGCACCATCGCCTCCGCCTGCTACAAGAAGGGCGACCTCGACAGCACCGGCTGCAAGGTGTGCGACCCGGCCAAGAGCGCCACCGGCTGGTCGGTGCCCGGCGACATCTGCACCATCGGCGGCAGCTGCTACGCCAAGAACCAGATCGTTGGCCTGTACTGCAAGATCTGCGATCCGGCCAAGAGCACCAGCGCCTGGAGCGCCACCGGCGGCGGCTGCTTCATCGACAACACCTGCTACAAGAAGGGCGGCAAGGACACCACCGGCTGCAAGGAGTGCGCGCCGGCCAAGAGCACCACCGCGTGGTCGGCGGTGGCGGGCCAGTGCGCCATCGGCGGCAAGTGCTACGCGGACAAGGCGGCCAACCCGGCGGCCAGCAGCTGTCAGTTCTGCGATGCCACCGGCAGCCCCAAGGCGTGGAGCCTCAAGAGCGGGTTCTGCTTCGTGGGCTCCACCTGCTACGCGGACAAGAAGGGGCCCACCTCCACCCTGCCGGCGGACGTCTGCAAGGTGTGCGACGTGAGCAAGAGCACCGCGGCCTGGTACTACAAGCCTGGCGCCTGCCTCATCTCCGACACCTGCTACAAGTCCAATGACGTCAACCCGTCGGACACCTGCGCGTTCTGCGACCCGGCCAAGAGCAACACCGCGTGGTCGGGCAAGAAGGACTTCGCCAGCTGCAGCAGCGGAATCTGTCTCGGCTTCAAGTGCTGCACCGGGTGCTACAGCGGCAGCGGGGCCACGGCCAAGTGCCAGGCGGGCACCACCATCGCCCAGTGCGGCACCGCGGGCGCGGCGTGCAAGGTGTGCAAGAAGGGCGAGACCTGCTCGGGCGGCAAGTGCACCACCCTGGTGTGCCCCACCGGCCAGATCGACTGCGGCGGCAAGTGCGTGGACACCAAGACCGACCCGAAGCACTGCGGCAAGTGCAACGCGGCGTGCAAGACCGGCGAGGGTTGCTTCGCCGGCACCTGCAAGAAACACCCGGGGCTCTACCTGTACGAGATCAACATCGGCAACACCGACTACTTCGCGCTGATCAACAAGTCGGGCAAGAGCATCGACGTCAAGGGCTGGAACATCATCCAGGACGACTCCCGCGGTACCTCGACCTCTTACTACTGGACCAAGGTCCTGCCGAGCAAGACCATCGCCAACGGCAAGATCCTCTACCTGTGCGAGAGCACCACCTGCTCGGGCAGCGCCTACGACTACATCAACCTCGGCACCAACATCTTCTACGACGCCACCGGGTCAGGGACCACCTACCTGTGCAACGGCACCTGCAGCGCCACCACCGTGGTGGACGTGCACCAGTGGAAGTCCACCGGCACGCCCCACGCGGTCAAGTGGAGCGCCTCGTACAAGCCGAGCGCCTCCACCGGCCTGGGCAGCTCCAACCAGACCACCCACAGCTACGTGCGCAAGGCCTACACCGGGCTGTACCCGACGTTCAACGCGTCTGACTGGGGCGTGGTGAAGATGACGAAGTAGGCGCGCTGCGCGCGCCGGCTTGAGGCTTGAGGCTTGAGGCTTGAGGGACAAGTGTCGCGACCGGAGGGGAGCATGTTCGCATTGGAGAAGAATCGACGCCTCGCGTTCGTAATCCTGGTGCTCGCGGTGGCTGGCTGTGGAGAGCGGGCCGTGCCGGCCGCGTCCGGTGCGGGGGATGGCGGCGGGGGAGGCGGTGACCTGCTGTTGGCGAGGGACGGCGCGCAGCCGGACCGCTTCGGCGGCAGCGCCCGGGACCTGGTGGTCAACCGGATCCAGCTGCCCACCTCGGCCAAGCTGAGCGCGCGCTACGCGTTGCAGTACAACGGCAAGAAGTACAACCACCTGGGCAACCTGCTGAGCCTGCTGATCACGGTGGTGCCCAACAGGGGACCGCAGGACGCCCTCGACGAGGCGGTCTGCTCGGGGGAGTCGCTGCTGCTGCTGCGCCTGCTTCAGGCCAAGGGGAGCGCCTCGTCCGTGGAGGGCAAGATGTGGCCCTCCAGCGCGTTGTGCTGCAAGGGGGGCGCCGCCTGCGTCAACAAGTGGCCGCCGGTGGAGGGCAACGCCTGCGTGGCGGCCGCGGTCAAGGCCTGCTTCGCGGGCAAGGCGACCTTCAAGCCCACCCCCGGCGCGGCGGCCCTGGCGCTCAAGGGCACGCTGTCCGGCGGCGCGCTGACCCTCGGGCCGGGCCGCACGGCCCTGCCGCTGGCGCTCATCCCCGGCATGCCGCCGCTGAACCTGCCGCTGAAGCAGAGCCGCCTGAGCGGCAAGCTCGGCCCCGACGGGCTCGAGGGGGGCATCCTCAACGGCGCCATCGACCAGAAAGAGTTCGAGAAGATCGTGCTGCCCCAGGTGGCCGCCCTGTTCAACAAGATGCTCAAGGACCCCAAGGTGGATCAGGCCACCAAGCAGATGCTCCTGACCCTGTTCGACATCAACAAGGACGGCGTCATCACCGCCAAGGAGCTGGCAGAGAACAGCCTGATCAAGACCTTCCTGCAGCAAAACCCCGACGTGGACGGCGACGGCAAGCCGGACCTCACCCTGGGCGTGGGCCTGCGGGCGGTGGGGGCGAAGATAGCGGCGCCCTGATCCTGGCGGACTGGATCATTGCCCGCTCCGGCCGAGGGCCAGCTGATTACCCTGGATGGGGCGCTGCTGCTTTCCCATGATCCGCCCGGGCAGGACCTCCACCGGGATGGGCTCGGATAGCCTGAACTCGAAGCCGCGCCTCGACGGCGGCGCGTACACCACGGGCTTGTGCGGGTCCCTCACCTGGCTGCACGGGATGGCGAGCTTGGCGTCCCTGTCCGTCTCCCCGCGCGCCTCGTGGTCGAGGTTGGAGACCAGGAAGTTGTACAGCCGGATGACGCGGTTGTTGTGCAGCCGGAAGCAGCCGCTGGAGTTGCCCACCCCCACGCTCATGTACGCGCTGGTGCCGTGGATGCGGAGCATCCTGTTGGGAAGCAGGTAGCCCGCGGCGAGGCCGAACGCCGAGTCGGGCCCGGGCCCCATGGTCCTGGTGTTTACCACGCGGAGCCTGCGCTTCTTCTTCTTGTCCCACACCAGCAGCCTGCAGCCGACCTTGTCAGCCGGCGGGAACCAGACGGGCGCGGCGATGATGCGCGAGAGCGTGTAGCTGCCCACGGCGCTGTTCTTGTAGCGGTAGACAGGCTTGCCGTCGCGATGGCCCACCCGGTGCCAGCCGCCGATGGTGGTGGGCCACCGGATGAGCGGGACCTGCTTGCCGTCATGCTGGACCAGCAGCGTGAGGGACGGCGCCTTGCCCGGCGGGCGCTTGACCCGCTTGCCGGCGCGGTCGAAGGGCAGGTCGTACCACACGTCCCCCCGATCCACGCGCAGGCTCAGCTTCATGGGCCGGCGGTAGTGGGCCGGCTTCGGCGGCGCCTGGAAGGCGATCCTGAGCCCGGGCCGGCGGCGCTTGTCGTCCAGCCAGTGGTGCAGGTAGCGCCAGGTTGCGTCGGCCGTGTGCAGCCCAAGCGCCTGCACTGCGCTGTCCAGGAAGCGCGATGAGAGGTCTCCGTCGGTGCCTGCCGTGCCGTCCTCGATGATGCCGGCCGCGGCCATGACGCGCTCGCGCAGCACCCGCAGCACCGACCGGTAGTGCAGCTCTTCCGGACGGGTGGCCAGCGCCGCCAAGGTGGCGCGGTTGATCACCCCCCTTGGCGTAGATCTCGTTGCGCTGCTGGAACTTGTCCACCGCCTCTCGGGTGTAATTGCACTCCACGCCCCAGGAGTCCTTGAACCGTTTCTCGTAGCCCGGCAGCTCGCATGATTGCCGCAGCTGGACCTGCCTGATCAATTCGATCTGCAGCTCAAGCCGCTTCTGGCGCGCCTCCAACGCCACCTTGCTGGCAGGGCTGGCGGACGCCACCTGGGCCTTCAGCTTGTCCAGCAGCGCCTTGCGAGCGCCAGCCACGCGGCGGACGCCGAGCGTCTCCTCGTGGGGGTAGGTGCGGAAGAAGTCGAAGTCCACGCGGTCCCAGCATTTCCGGCGCCGGTCCAGGCGCCAGCGCTTGTGCAGGGTGGACAGCGAGGGCAGCACCCCGTAAAGCTCCATGTAGTTGACCACCCAGTAGGGGACCTTGTTGCCCTGCTTGTCGATCCGGTCGTTGGCCAGGCCCACATAGGTCTCGCGGTAGGTGGGCTGCTTGCCGCCGGGATCCCGCGCCGACAGGATCGGCGGCGCCCAGTTGTCGGACAGGTCCAGCACCAGCAGCCCCCGGGACCGGGCGTCCTTGTCGCTGACGAGGCGGTCGCAGCGCCCCTGGCTGCACAGGCAGGCCACGCCCTTCCTGGGGCGCCCCTCGCCCGCCCGCGGGAACGCCTGCTCGCAGATGGACGGGTGGGGGGGGGGGCAGCATCGCACGCTGGCCGGGTCGCGCGGGCAGCGGCCGGGGGTGCTGACGAAGGGGCTGGCGCAGTCCGCGGTCTCGATGCAGGAGCCGACGACCTGCCCCGCCTCGCACTTGCTGATGAACGGCCCGGGCAAGATCCTGCGCTGCACGGTCTCGACCATGGCGAAGGTGGCGCCCCGATCTTGGATGTCGGCCGGCCGCCAGAACAGCACGACCCCCACCAGCCCAATGGAGATCAACGTCGGTCTCGAACGCCTTCTCGTAGCGCACGTCCAGCACGTACGCCTTGGCGC
>CAZEFW010000127.1:0-28483 GCA_964511535.1 uncultured Myxococcales bacterium
GGCTTGAGGCTTGAGGGGAGATGGTTGGGCCTCGCTGCGCTCGGCGGCTTGAGGGTTTACCCGGGCCGGGGGGTCATGATCTTCGCAGGATGAGCGCTTCCAGCAGGACGAGGGCCAGCAGCAGGGCTGCGAGGCCGTGCCACAGCTCCACCCGGCGCATGGCCTTGACCCTCGGGGCGCCATCCTCGGCCAGGGCGCCGGCGGCGGCCCGCGGGCGGAGGTCAGACTCCTGCGGGTTTACGTTGGCCACGAAGCTCTGCCGGGGAAGCGACCGGATGACCCCGTCGGCGCCGGCGAAGCTGACGCGGTGCAGCCCTGGCCGGGTGATGGTGAACGCCAGCGGCTCCGCCCCTTGCAGCGATTGATCCGCCCAGCGCCGCTCCTGCCCGCCCGGGTCGGCCACCACCATCAGGGTGGCGCCTCGCGGGGGGGTGATCTTCGCGGTGGCGCCCACCTCCAGGGGCTTGAGCGGGTCGCCAGAGGTCCCCCGGCCCAGGTAGCGCACCAGCTGCTGCACCAGCGGCGCGAAGCCGGGGCGGATGGCCAGGTCGTTCCAGTCGCGGTCAAGGCTGGAGGTGAACAGCACCACCCTGCCGTCGCCCCGCGTCGCCTCCAGCAGGGCCGGAGAGCCGTCGTCGAACCAGGCCATGACCCTGCGCTCGAGCCGGGTGGCTGGCCTGAGCCGGAAGGTGCGACTGAAGCGCGCGCTCTGCAGGCCGCCGCCAGAGGTCCGGGACCAGAGGGCCGCGATGATCGGGTGCGTCGTGTCCAGCCTGCCCAGGCGCAGGTCGGCGCTGGCCGCGCCGGGCGAGGTGCTGGCCTTGCCCCTCAGCTCCTGGGGCAGCAAGCCCGCCAGGGCCTGGTTCAGCCGGGGCGCGTCCACCTGGTCGCCGAGGCCCACCAGGAGCCCGCCGCCCTTGCGCACGAAGGCGCCAAGCGCGGCAGCCGGGGCCGGCGCCAGCGCCCGCACGTTGGCCAGCACCACCACATCATGGCCGCTCAGGTCCTCCCGGGCGAAGTCCGCCGTGACCACCTGCCGCACGCGGATCGGCTGGCCGCTCTTACCCGCCGTGGCCAGGGCGGTCTCCAGGTAGAAGAGCTCGTCCAGGTGCCTCACCGGCGAGGGCGCGCCATTTACCAGCAGCACCCTCAGGGTGCTCTCCACCTCGAGCAGCAGATCTCGCCGGTCGTCCGGAGTGAGGGCGTCAGGGTCCAGGTGCACGGTGGCGTGCTGAACGCCGCCCCTGCCGAAGGCGTGCTCGAAGGTCTTGTCCTCGCAGGCCCAGGACCCGAGCTTGAGCTGCCCCCGGGCCACCTGGCTGCCAGCCATCAACAGGGTCACCTGGTGCGATCGAGCGCGAGGAGAGTGGTTGCAGATGCGCGCGCTGAGGCGCGTGGCGCGCACCCCCGGCGCCGACGAGGCGGTGGCCTTCAGCTGGACCACCGCGCTGTTGGCCGGCTCCTGGGCTGGCCGCACGGCGACGGGCCTGAGGGAGACGCCTTCGGGCAGGCGCGGCAGCTTCGACGGCAGCCCGTGGGCAGCCAGGTCCGAGATAAGGTAGATCGACCGCACCTTGCGGCTGGACCCCTGCAGGAGCCGCCCGGCGCGCACCACCGCGCGCGTGGCCGTGGCGTGCAGCGCCGTGAGCCCGACGCGGGCGATGGCCTCGCGCACCTGGCGCAGGTCCCGGGTCAGGTTCCCCACCGGCCCCGACGGATCGGTGACCCTGAGCAGCGCCAGATCGGAGCCGGCGCTGGAGCCGATCATCTCCACCAGCTCGTGCGCCTTGCGCCTGGCGGCGGCGAACCGCTCACCGCCGCCGTGGCCCATGCTGAGGGTGTCGTCCAGCAGCAGCACCGCGCTCTGGGCGTGCGCGCTCACCGCTGGCAGATCAGATGGGGTCTCGAAGAAGGGCCGGGAGAGCATCACGGCCAGCCCCCCCACCAGCACCATGCGCAGGGCGAGCACCAGCAGCTGCCGCAGCCTCAGCCGGCGAGCGAGCTTGCGGTTGGAGCGCAGCACGAAGTCGATGGCGGCGAAGGGCCGGCGCGGCGCCCGGCGGCGTCCGATCAGGTGGATCACCAGGGGCACCGAGGCGGCCAGGACGCCCACCAGCATCAGCGGCGACAGGAAGCTCATCGAACCGCTCCCCGCCTGGCCCCGAGGAACCCCAGCAGCACCCGATCCAGCGGCTCGTCGGTGGTGAGCTCACGGTACTCCACCTCCGCCTCCTGACACAGGCGGCGGGTCTCGCGCCTGAAGCGGCCCATCTCGCGGTGGTAGGCGCGCCGGATGCCCGCGGGGTCCACCAGCACCCTGCGCGCGTCCTCCATGGACTCGAACTGGCTCAGCCGTTGAAACGGGAACTCCAGCTCGTCGGGGTGGAACAGGTGGAACAGCACCACGTGGTGCCGGCGCGCGCGCAGGTGACGCAGCAGGTGCAGCCCCTCGTCGCTCACGTCGAACATGTCCGACACCAGCACCACGAGGCTCCGGCGCGAGACGGTCTCCGACAGGCGCGTGATCGCCCCGGGGAGGTCGGTCCCGCCCGCGGGCTTCAGCGCCTCGATGGCCCGCACCAGCTCCATGGCATGGCTCGTGCGCGAGCGCGGCGGGACGTAAGCCCGGACCTCGTCGGCGAAGGCCAGCAGCGACGGCTGGTCCCCCTGGCGCAGCAGGACATATGCCAGCGAGGCCACCAGCGCGCTGGCGTACCCCAGCTTTGACATCGGCTCGCCGTAGCCCATGGAGCCGGAGGCGTCGAGCAGCAGGTACGCCTTGAGATCGGTCTCGTCCTCGTAGCGCTTGATGTAGTGCCGATCGAACTTGGCCATCGCCTTCCAGTCCAGGTGCCGCAGATCGTCGCCGGGGGCGTACTCCTTGTGCTCGGCGAACTCCACGCTGCCACCGTGGTGAGGCGACCGGTGCAGGCCGGCGAGGGTGCCCTCGACCACGGTGTTGACCCGCAGCTGTAGCCCGGAGAGCCTGGCGAGGTGTTCGGCGTTGAGCAGGGGCGGCATGGCGGCCGGGCTCCGACCCGGGCGTCAGGCCTGGTCGCCGATGTGGTCGAGGACCCGCCGGATGATCTCGTCGGCGGAGACCCCCTCGGCCTCGGCGTGGAAGGAGCGCACCAGGCGGTGCTTGAGGGTCGGCCTGCACAGGGCCTTGATGTCATCCAGGGACACGGCGGCGCGGCCGTCCAGCACCGCCCGGGCCTTGCCCCCCAGGATCAAAAACTGCGACGCGCGGGGGCCGGCCCCCCAGCTGACATAGCGGCCGATCTCGTCGGGGGCGCCGCCATCACCGGGGCGCGTGGCGCGGCACAGGCGCACGGCGTAGCTCACCACATGATCAGCCGCTGGCACGCGCAGCACGAGCCCCTGCAGACGCCGGATGCGCGCGGGATCGAGGACGCGGCGCAGCTCCGGCTGATAGTCGCTGGTGACCTGGCGGACGATCTCCACCTCCTCCTGCTCGGAGGGGTAGCCCACGTCCACCTGGAACATGAAGCGGTCGAGCTGGGCCTCGGGCAGCGGGTAGGTGCCCTCCTGCTCGATGGGGTTCTGGGTTGCGAAGACCCAGAACGGCGGGTCCAGCGGGTAGGTCTCCCCGCCGGCCGTGACCCGCTGCTCCTGCATGGCCTGCAGCAACGCGGCCTGGGTCTTGGGCGGCGTGCGGTTGATCTCGTCGGCGAGCACGATGTTTGCGAACAGCGGGCCGCGGATGAAGCGGAAGAACCGGCGGCCGCTGGTCTGGTCCTCCTGCAGCACCTCGGTGCCGGTGATGTCCGACGGCATCAGGTCCGGGGTGAACTGGATGCGGGAGAACTGCAGGTCCAGCAGGTCGGCCAGGCTGGAGATGAGCATCGTCTTGGCCAGCCCCGGCACGCCCACGAACAGACAGTGGCCCCCGGCGAACAGCGAGGTGAGCAGCAGGTCTATGACCTCCTGCTGGCCGACGATGCGCTTGCTGATTTCGGCCAGAATCTCGCCCTTGGCCCGGGCGATCTCCTCGAGGTCCTGGAGGTCCTGATCTCTGGTTGCGGTGTCGGTGGACATGGGTAGCTCCAGTCTACTGCTTGTAGCCTGAAGCCTGAAGCCTGAAGGCTGAAGTCTTTATTTGGCCTTGGCCTGCCCCTTCTTCTTGCGCCTCGACTTCTTGGGGGGAGCGATCTCGCCGTCGAGGTCGCCCAGGCGCTGGACCGTGCGCTGCAGGTACTCGTCGTCCAGCTCGACGCCGATGTAGCGGCGGTCCAGGCGGGCACCGGCCACGCCCGTGGTGCCGCTGCCGGAGAACGGGTCGAGCACCAGATCGCCCGGGTTGCTGGCGGCGCGGATGATGCGGTCGAGCAGCGCGATGGGCTTCTGGGTCGGGTGCTTGCCGAACCTCTTCTCGGCCTTGCGCGGGGGCATGATGTGCCAGACGTTCTGCATCTGCTTGCCGCCGTTCTCTTCCTTCATCTCCGGGTAGTTGAAGATGTGCTTGCTCTTGCCGTCCCGCGCCGCCCAGATGATGGTCTCGGTGGCATGAGTGAAGTACCGGCAGCTCAGGTTCGGCGGCGGCGTCACCTTGTGCCACGCGATGTCGTTGAGCAGCTTGAAGTTGAGCTGCTGCATGGCGAACCCGACGCTGAAGATGACATGGCGGGTGCCGCTGACGAAGATGCTCCCGTTGGGCTTGAGCACGCGCTTGCAGGCTGACAGCCAGCTCAGGTTGAACGCGTGGTTCTCCTCCGCACCGCGGGATACGTCCCACTGGCCCTTGTGCACGCTGACCATCTTGCCCGAGTTGCAGGTGACGCCGCCGTTGGAGAGGAAGTAGGGCGGATCAGCGAAGATGAGATCGACGCTCTCCGGCTCGAGCTGATCGAGCACCTCCCGGCAGTCGCCCTGGAACAGAGAGAACTGGCCATCGTTGCTGGTGTAGTACAAGTAGTCAGGAGTATTCTGAGCTGCGCTGTTTGTGTACATAAGAGCACTTTAGGATACATTGTCCTACATGACAAATAAAGTGCACCAACAAACTTGCAAAGCACCGTAAACAAACATGTTTCATGGGTCCAATCCGGGCCCGAGGATTCAACTTAAACGGGCGAGGACTTTCCGATGGACTCCGTCGAGGACCTGCTCCTCGGCGGATTCTGGGTCCACTTCTGGTGGCGCCTGAATCCTCTGCCGCAGGGCGTCGACCCGCGCGGCAGCCTCCTGGACGCGGACTCTAACTTCTTCATTGTTTTCTGCTTGTTGGACCACGAAGTCCAACGCTTGAAGCTGCCGCTCCGCCCCCTCGCACATGAGCAGGAGGTCCACCCCCGACAGCAGCGCACGAAGCGCAGCCTCCCCTGGCGATCGTGTCCCTGAGATGGCCGCCATCTCCAGATCGTCGGACACCAACACCCCCGCGAAGCCGAGCTCTCCGCGCAGCAGATCGGTGTTGATGGCCTTGCTGAGCGAGCCCTGGCGCCGGTCGTCCAGGGCCTCGAACACCACATGCGCGGTCATCAGCATGGGCATCCCTGCCTGAATGAACGCCTCGAACGGCACCCAGTCGAGCTGCGCCAGTTCGGCCCTGGCCCGGCGCTCCACCGGCAGCGCCACGTGACTGTCAGCCACCGGCCCGCCATGTCCGGGGAAGTGCTTGCCGCAGGGCAAGACGCCGCCCTGCATCAGCCCCCGCGCGAAGGCCAGCCCGTGGCGCGCCACCAGCGCCGGGTCGGCGCCGAAGCTGCGGTCCCCGATGACCGTGTTGTCCTGGCTCTGCACCACATCCAGCACCGGGGCGAAGTCCAGGTTGAACCCGAGCAGGGCCAGATCCCTGCCCATGGCCCGCCCCACCTCCTGGGTCAGCCCCGGGTCGTCCACCTGGCCCAGCCGCGCCATGGGCGGCCACACCGTCATGGGCGCGCGCAGGCGCTGGACCCGGCCCCCTTCCTGGTCCACCGCCAGGAAGATGGCGCGCCCCTCCGGCGCCGCCTGCCGCAGCGTCGCGTTGAGCCGCGCCACCTGGGCCGGCGAAAGGATGTTGCGCGCGAACAGGATTACGCCCCCTGCCCTGCCCGCGGTGATGCGCTCGAGCAGGTCCGGGTCCGCCTCCGGGCCGGCCATGCCCACCACCATCACCGACCCCACCTGAGCCGGCAGGTCGACCTGGCCTGGAGCAGGCCCCGCCGGCAGGGCCCCGGCCACCGGCCGCCCCGTGCGCTCCCAGGTGCTGGCAAGGGCGTCGAACGCCTCCCGGCTCAGCCCCTCTCGCAGGCGGTAGTGCTCGAAGAAATCCGCGGCGCGCACCATGTACAGCTGCTCCCCACGGAAGAAGGAGATGAACACCGGCTCGCAGGCCGCCACGCCCATGCGCTTCTCGCGCAGGTACAGCGCCAGCCGCGGAGCGACCACCTCACGCAGGTGCTGCCAGCCGCGCCCGTCGAGCATCACCTCATAGTTAATGGCCACCCCCTGCGCTTCCCGGGTGCGGTCCCGCTCCTCGGTGATGAGCCGGTTCGCCTCCAGGCCCGGCCCCCGGGCGAAGGCCAGGGCCAGCAGGTCATCCAGGGTCAGGGGCATGCTGGGCGCTACTCGCAGACCTTGGTAGTGGAGTTGCAGGTCTTGCCGCTGGCGGTGCAGTCCACACAGGTCCCCGACGAACCGCAGTTCTTGTTGGCCGTGCCGGTGTGGCAGACGTCGATGACGCCGCTCTTGTTGAGGCAGCCGCTGCATGTACACACCCCGGCGGTGCAGGTGCCCGCGCCGAGCTGGGAGCAGTTGACGCAGTTGCCTCCGCCGGTGCCGCACATGTAGCCCGTGCCGGACACGCACTTGCTGCCGTTGTAGCAGGTGGTGCAGCACTTGCCCGTGTAGCACTGGCCCTTGAGCGAGTTGGCGGTGCAAGCGGTGAGGTTCGGCTTGTTGGATGTACCGCAGGCACCGCCCGCGCTGCAGGAGGCGGTCTTGCAGTCGTTGGGGGCGGTGCACTTCTGGCAAGCGTTGCCGCTCACGCCGCAGCTGGCGGTGGTGTTGCCGGTGTTGCACGCCTGTGAGCCGGTGTCCCAGCAGCCGGTGCAGCAGACCGGGTTCGGCTTGGCGTCGTAGCACTGGCCGCTCTTGCTGCTGGCGGTGCAGGCGGCCTGGGCGCCCTTGAACGCCACCCCGCATACCCCGGCGCCGCTGCAGGTGGCCACCTGGCAGACGTTGGTCGGGTTGTTGCAGACCTTGCAGTCGCCCCCGCCCTTGGCGCAGGCATAGACCGACGTGCCCGGCCGGCACACGCCGCCCGACTTGTCGTAGCAGCCGGTGCAGCAGGTGCCGCCGTAGCACTTGCCGAGGCCGGAGAAGCAGGAGGTGAGCGTCGGCTTCGGCTTCTTGTAGCACTTGTCCAGGGTCTCGCTGCAGGTGCCTGTGTTGCAGTCGTCGTTCAGCCCCGAACAGTCCCGCGCTGTGCCGCCGCACACGCCGTTGGTGCACTTGTCTCCGGAGGTGCAGAACTGCTTGTCGTCGCAGGTCGTGGTGTTGCTCTTGTTCTTCAACCCACACTTGCCGGCTGTGCAGATGTCAGCCTTGCACTGGGTGCCGCTCTTGCACTGGCTGCAGTTGACGCCCCCAAGCCCGCAGAACGAGACGGCGGCCCCCGGCTTGCACACGCCGCCGCCCACGCAGCCAGTGCAGCACTGGCCGTTCCAGCAGCGGCCTGCGTTGCTGTTGCACTTGACCAGCGGCGAGTTGGCCAGGTTCGGGTTGTGGCAGGTGCCCTTGCTGGTGCAGCTGTCCTTGGTGCAGTCGTTCTTGTCGTCGCAGGTCTTGCACTGCTGGCCGCCCCAGCCGCACTTGGTCGCGGACTGGGTGCCGCCGGGCAGGAAGAAGCGGCACGTGGTGGTGCCGTCGCAGCAGCCGCCGGCGCACTTGCTGTCCTTGCCGGAGATGCACACGCACTTGCCGCCCACGCAGTTCAGCCCGTTCTTGCACGGGTTGCCGGTGGTGCCGCAGACGCACTTGCCGTTGGCGCACTTGTCGGCCACGCGCTTGTCGCACACGAAGCCGCAGGTGCCGCAGTTGAGCGGGTCGTTCAGGGTGTTGCGGCACGCCTTCTGGGGCGAGCAGCAGGCCCAGCCGTTGCCCTTGGCCGGGCACTCGTCCTTGCCGTCGTCGCTCTTGCCGTTCTTGCAGTTGTCGTCCCAGTCGTTGCACAGCTCGTTGGCGTTGGGGAAGGTGCTCGCCTTGCGCGGGCTCTTCTCGTCGCAGTCGGCGCAGCCGCTCAGCCCGGGGTACAGGGAGGTGCGCCCCACCGCGCTGCACGGCCCCTTGCACGCCAGGAACTTGTCCCCGTCCACGTCCTTCTCGTCGAGCTCCTTGCTGCCCACGTCAACCCCAACCACGTCCTGGATGGCGTACGCCCCGTCACAGTCCTCGTCCCGCCCGTTGCACACCTCGGGGATCGGGAACAGCGTGTCGCCCGAGCAGACCCAGTTCGGGTTGAACTCCACCTTGTGCTTCTTCATCACCGCCACGACGATGCTGTCGTACGGGACCTTCTTGGTCAGGTCGCAGCCCACCACCTTGCCCTGCTTGCAGGTGCCCCTGCTCTTGACCGGGCCGGTGATGGAGCACGGCTTGCCCTTGTCCTTGAAGTTGAAGCCGGTGGGATCGTCCAGTTTCTCGTTGCAGTCATGGTCCTTGGTGTCGCACTCCTCGGGCTGGGGCTGCTTGGCGCCCCAGCAGCGCTGGGTCGGGCTCTTGGCCAGGTTCTCGCCAGAGCACTTGACCCGGTCCTTTTCGTCGCGGGTGCCGGTGGGGGGCAAGGACGAGCAGGCGCAGATGCCGCTCACGATGTTGCCGCCGGTGCTGCAGTTCTTGCTGCCCGGGGTGCAGTCGGGCGCGCACTCGCCGTCGTTGTCGTCGTTGCAGGTGGGCTTGAACGTCGGGATCAGCTTGCCCAGGTGGTCCGGGTTCCCCTCGTCGATGAGCTTGTCGCAGTCGTTGTCCTTGCCGTCGCACTTCTCCAGGGCCCAGGGGTAGATGTTGGCGTCGGCGTCGTTGCAGTCGTCCTTGTCGCTGTAGCCGTCCTTGTCCGCGTCGGTGATGCCGGCGCAGGGGCGGTCGGACTGACAGTTCTGGGCCACGCCATCGCCGCACTTGTCCGGGGCGCCGGGGAAGATCTTGTGGTTCGTATCGTCGCAGTCGGTCTTGGTCAGCGGCGGGTTGCACTTCTTGGCCTGGAACCCATCGCCGTCGGCATCGCACGCCTTGGACGGGCAGCCGTCCTGGCTGGCCGGCAGCTTGTCCCCGTCGTGGTCCGCGTCCCGCTCGTAGTCGGGGTACTTGGGATCGGGGGAGTCGAAGTTCTTGGTCTTGCGCGTGAAGGAGCACCACTCCCGCAGGGCCCCCAGGATGGTGCCGCCCTCGGTGCCGGTGGGATCCGAGGCGGTGGTGCCGGGGTTCTTGCCCGCGTCGAAGTCGTCCAGGTCGGTCTTGGGCATCTTCTCGCACTTCTTGTCCGTGGTCCCGGGCAAGGCGTAGCCGTCGCCGTCAACGTCGCAGCGGATACACCCCTCGTCGATGTTGCCGTCGCAGTTGTTGTCGATGTTGTCCCCGCACACCTCCTTCATCCCCTTGTTCACCTTCGGGTTGGTGTCGTCGCAGTCCTCGGCCTTGGGGTAGCAGTCGCAGTCACCGTCGGTGATGCAGGCGCTGTCCTTGCCGGAGCAGTCCTGGTCGATGCCATCGCCGCAGTAGGGCGCCTTGACGCTCTTGCCGGCGGCCTTCAGCTTCTCCAGGCACTTCTTGGGCAGCACCGGGAAGCTGCCGGCGGCCACACCGCCGGGGCAGTTGACGCAGGTGGTGGCCGCCTCCTGGAGCTTGCTGGACCGGCACGGATCGGTGTCGTCGCAGTCCTTGTCGCTGGAGTCGCCATCGCCGTCAGCGTCCACGCACTCGGCGTCGCCGGCGCCCGGCTTGGCCTCGCAGCCGGCGGAGCAGTCGTTGTCCAGGCTGTCGCCGCAGATCTCCTTGGCGAACGGGTGCACCTTGGAGTTGTTGTCGTTGCAGTCGAGGTACTTGCAGGCGCCGCCGATGCACGCCACGCCTGCGGCGCCGCACGCCGGCACGCCGTCGCCGTCGGCGTCCACACCGGAGCCCACCGCCCTGAGCACCGCCGTCTCCTCGCGCACTCCGTCGACACGGTAGTCCGCCGAGAAGAAGTGGTTCCCGCCGCCCCGCGCGCTGACCTGGGCCAGGTAGTGGCCCGGCGCCAGAAACTCCACCGCCACGCGCAGCCCCTGGCCCGGCTTGGAGATGTCCCGGGTGATGGTCTGCCTGGGCGACAGGTAGATGACCTGGCCGCTGGACAGATCGGTGATCTTGTACTGCAGCTTGTCCACCTTCTCCTTGGCCTCGATGGTGAGCAGGAGGCTGTGGAGGTCGCCGCAAGTTGTGACCGTGAAGAAGAGACAGAGCGGCGCGAGCAGCGTCGCCGCGTGGATCAGCCTGTCTCTCCAGCGCCGGGAACGATTTCCCCTATATTTCATTGCACTTTCACCAAGGTAGTCATGTCCAGGTTCAGTATATCCCAGAGGGGCACGGTGAAAAAGGGCGGGCAGGAAGAGTCTCTCGGGGTGGTACTGTGGACGCATGCCCCCTCTCGCACCCCGAGCCCTGGCCCCGCTGGCCCTCGCCGCGGCCTGCGCGCTGGCCTGCAGCGACCCCGACCCCCTGACGACCAGCGACGGGCGAGCCGGTGACGGCGCGCCAGCCGACGCCGGAGTACCGGACCGTGCGCCCACCCCGGACACCGCCCCGGACGCCTGGGTCCCGGCCAAGGCGCCGTCGGTGAAGATGCCGCGGACCTCCATCCTGCCGTCGGAGCTGGGGGTGCTGTACAACGAAAAAGATCCGATCTCGGTGGCGGTGGCCAAGTACTACCAGCTCAAGCGCGGCATCCCGCAGAAGAACATGGTCAAGCTCTCCTTCTCGCCGCACCTGGACCGGATGGAGATCTCGGTGTTCAAGCCGCTCAAGGCCAAGGTCGACGCCGCCCTGGGCAAGGAGGTGCAGGCGCTGGCGCTGACCTGGCGCTGGCCATACCGGGTGCACTGCATGTCGGTCACCTCCGCCTTCGCCCTTGGCTACGAGGCGAAGTACTGCAACGACATCAAGGTGAGCGGCAAGTGGTGCGGCACCACGGCCCCGGTGAGCTACTTCAAGAGCGAGAGCAGCCGCCCGTTCACGGACCACAAGCTCCGCCCCACCATGGCGCTGGCGGGCATGACCGAGGCGGACGTCAAGAAGGTCATCGACCGGGGCCTCGCCGCCGAGGGCACCATGCCGCCGGGCAAGGGGTACCTGGTGCGCACCACGGACAAGGCGCGCTCGGTGCGGTACGGCCAGTTCCAGGTGTCCGTGGCGCAGCTCAACCACAAGGGGGGCGTGGCGCTGGAGTACATCGACAACTCCAAGGGCACCGCGGCAGGCAACCACATCAGCGGCAAGGCCGACGTGATGTTCTACTTCACCGGCCTCAAGACCGTCGACAAGCTCACCACGAACACCTATCGCCCTGGCGCCGTGGGGGACCACCTGACCTCCTTCGGCGGCAAGCTTCGGGCCGTGGGCAAGACCGGGCAGATGAGCGTGCTGCGCTGGCTGGAGGCCGGCCTCACCGGCAGCTACGGCACCACCATGGAGCCGTGCAACTACCCGCACAAGTTCCCGGACACCCGCATCATGCTGCCCTACTACTTCCGCGGCGCGACGCTGGTGGAGGCGTACTGGAAGTCGGTGAACTGGCCTGGCGAGGGGATCTTCATCGGCGATCCGCTGGCCCGCCCCTGGGGGACGAAGGTGAGCTGGGACGCAACAAAACGCAGCCTCACCATACGCACCTCGATCCTCAAGCCCACCGCCGCCTACCAGCTGTGGGGGGTGTCCCCCGCCACTGGCAAGGAGGAGCTGGTGAGGGACAAAATAAAAATCCCGAAGTACCTGGTGACCGACATCGTGGTGGCGCCGGTGAAGCACAGCGCGTACCGCCTGGCGTTGACGCCCTGAGCCTGCCCCTCAGTACTTCATGCGGCGCAGGTCCTTCCAGCGGAAGGTCCCCCCCCAGGCCGGCAGGTAGACCCCGCGGCTGTTGAAGTCCAGCTCGAACCAGGCGTTGCCCGCGCGGTCGCGCAGCACCTGCATGTCCTGGGCAGGCATGTAGCCATGGCCGATGAGCGCGCGCAGGTTGCCCTCGCTGTCCCGCGCCAGATCGAGGATCACCGCCGCGTGGCCGGGTGAGCCCCCCCGGTTGAAGAAGTCCCCCGCCCGGACGGTCTTCGGATCCTTGACCCGCGGCTCGCTGTGCAGGTGCAGGGTGCCGGTCCAGGAGAACATGAACTCCAGGTAGCGCCGCAGGCAGCGCTTGCCGCTGCACGCCCGCGCCTTGGTCTCCACGCCCTTCCATTTGCGGCCCTTCTTCACCGGGCGCTGCCCCTTGCGCCACTGGGCGTAGCCGAAGCGCATGCCGCCGCCCCAGCGAAACTTGATGCGGTCGGCCCGGCCCCGGGACCCGAGGTACTCGCCGCGCAGGCGCATGATGGTGTCCGCGCACTGCTGGCGGTCGCGCTTGCTCAGATCGAGGTCCACCACCGCGGCCACCAGCTTGCTGTCGCCCCGCAGGATGGTCCTGCCGCGGTAGGAGCGCACCGGCGTGCCCGCGGGCAGCAGGGGCAGCCGCCGCAGCCAGCTGGCATAGCTGCCTTTCTTCGCCTCCACCCGGCTGAACCCCTCGGGCGGCTTCAGTCGGTCCACCAGCGCCTCGTACGCGGCGGCGCGGCGCTCCCAGGGGTAGGCGCGGTGGTCGTCGGTGCGTGGTCGTTCCGCTCGCGCCTGGCTGCACGCGGCGGTCGCCAGCATGGTCAGGGCCAGCAGCCCCGCTCTCATTCTGTCGGTCATGGTCACGCCCATTATACGGCCCGGGTTGTTATGATGGCCCCATGTTCAACGCAAAGACCTTCACCCTCGCGGCCGGCCTGCTTGTGGTCGCCCTCGGCTTCGCCCTCCCCTCCCCGGCCCACGCGAGCGTCTGCGTGTCGCCCTACCGCTGCCTGTGCCGCGACGGCTACATGGAGCTGGTGATATACGGCACGGTGGCCTCGGTCGGCACCAGCGAGGCCACGGTCAAGGTGCTGGAGGTGACCCAGAAAAACCCGCCATCCGGCGCGGCGGGCGTGCTGCCGGGAGACTCCATTGTGGTGCGGCCGTACATCTGGGGCGACAGCCTGGTGGCCGGCGCCAAGGTGGTGATCCCCATGCGCATGCCCACGGGAGACGGGGGGCCCGCCACCGACAGCTTCGACACCCCGATGTACGTGGACAACCAGGACCGGGCGGTCTGCTTCACCCAGAAGAACGTGAGGGTGCCCCGCAAGGAGGCCACCGAGGCGATCCTGATTCAGGACAAGGGCGTACTGTGCCGCAAGACGCTGCACAAATACGGTCTGGATCCCAACGCCGATACCTGCGGCGGCGATCCGGACGCGTGCACCATGAGCGGCCCGGAGGGAGCCAGCCCGGCGTGGATCCTGCTGCCCGCCCTGGCGCTGTTGCTGATCCGGCTCCGACGATTCTGAGCAGCAGCTTCAGCAGCAATCAATCTGGCATTCTGGCATTCCGGCGCTCTGGCATTCTGGCATTCGGCGACCACAGGCCGCCGATCCCCGCCGCCGATCCTTGCCAAAAGCGCCCGATCTGGTGTATGACGCAGAGTGTCATTTTCAACTAACCGACTTCGCAGAGGTATCGCCCATGGAAAGAGATCAGATCGCCAACGCACTGCTCTGGCCCGTTGACCAGTCACTCGGCCTCGCCCTGGGCGGCCTGGACAAGATCGGACTGCTCAAGCCGGCCTCCCAGGCCATCTACTCCGGCCTGCGTACCATGCTCGGCGCGCAGTTCCGCGCCATGAACGAGCTCGAGGTGGAGGGCGCCGACAACGTGCCCACCAGCGGCGGCGTGCTGCTGGCCGTGAACCACCAGAGCTGGCTCGACGTGCAGGTCGTGGGCGCCTCCTGCCCCCGCCGGGTCCACTTCATCGCCAAGAGCGAGTTCGAGACCTGGCCCGTGCTGCGCCACCTGATCCCGATCAGCGAGTCTGTCTACGTGCGCCGGGGCGGCGACAACGCGGCCCTGGAGAGCATCACCGAGGCGCTGCGCGACGGCTGGGCCGTGGTTATTTTTCCCGAGGGCACCATCCCGGGCGAGGAGGACATCCCGCGCCGGGCCGTGGAGCCGAACACTGGCCTGCTGCCCGGTCACACCGGCGTGGCTCGCCTGGCCAAAGCGGCCGGCGTCCCCATCGTGCCGGTGGGCGTCAGCGGCACCGGCCGCGCCTTCCCGCCGGAGATCTACCCCCGGCTGGAGACCCTGCGCATGCCGGGCAACACTCCGATCCGCATCCGCTACGGCGCGCCCATCGACGTGCCCGCCGACTACGGCGACGAGGATGATTCGTACGAGCTGTATCGCGAGATGACCGACCGGGTGATGGGCGAGATCAGCTCCCTGGTGGACCACCGCTGCAACTACGTGCCGATCCAGGTGCCCATCCCCGAGCCGCCCCGCCGCAAGAACATCGGCGTGCTGCTGCTGCACGGCTTCACCTCCCACACCGACACCGTGTCCGGACTGATCCCCCACCTGGAGGAGGCGGGCATCCCCTACAGGATGCCGTGGCTGAGAGGACACGGGACGCGCTACCAGGACCTGCGCGGGGTCAAGGCCCGCGAGTGGTACGTGGACGCCGAATCCGCGCTGTTGGACCTGTGGAACCATGTGGATCGCATCGTGGTGGTGGGGCTCTCCATGGGTGGACTGGTGGCGCTGGAGCTGGGTATGCGCTACCCGGACAAGATCGCCGGGGTGGTGTCCGTGGCCACGGCCCTCAAGTTCCTCGATCCGCTGGCTTCGATGAGCGGCCTGATGGCCAAGGTCGTCAAGTACTGGCCGTCCCCCAACGCGTTCAGCGACATGTCCCTGGCAAGCGGCTCCCGCAACTACCAGAAGTTCGCCACCGACGCCTTCGCCGAGCTGTACAGCTACAGTCAGGAGATCGCCCTCCGCCTGGTGGACCTGCACGTGCCGATCCGGGTGCTGATGTCCAAGAAGGACCAGATCGTTGACCCGGAGGCGGCCAACATCATCTACCAGAAAGTCAGCTCCCCCATCCGGGAGATCGTCTGGTACGAGGAGAGCGGCCACGAGATGGGACAGGACTGCGAAAAGGACCAGGTGTTCGCCGACACCATGGAGTTCATCAACCGCTTCCGGCTCGACGCGCTGGAGGAGGCGACCGAGGGCTAGCCCCGGGTGTTGCCCGCGCCGGCAGGGTACGGCTTATAATCGGCGCATGCTCAAATTCCGGACAATGAAGGCGCACAGGGTGGCGCTCCTGATTTTATCAGCAGCGTGCGTGGGGCAATTTCACTGCACCGAAGAAAACACGAACGGGGGAGATGCCTCCGTCGCACCCGACGCATCGCAGCTGGACCTGGCGTCTGACGCCGTGCTGTCCGACGCCGGAGACATGATGGCGGATCAGGCCGACGGGCTAACCGGCGACGGCGCGGCCGACGGGCTGACAGGCGACGGCGCGGCCGACGGGCTGGCAGGCGACGGCGCGGCCGACGGGCTGGCAGGCGACAAGTCCTCGCCTGATTCGGGGACGGGCAAGTGGTACCAGGCCAACAAGGCCTACTGCCCCAGCTTCTGCAAGGCCAAGGGCAAAAAGAGCGTGGCAGGACCGGAGGGGGCCACCTGCATGTCGGGGGAGGCGCGCTCCGCCTCCGGGGTCAAGCAAGGGATCAAGTTCCCTTACGGCTGCTGGGGTGGCTGCGGGCCCATGTCCACCCCCCACACCACCGTCAACACCACCAGCGGCTACTGTTTCAGGAAGGGCTACCCCCAGGACTACGACTCCTCCGACCGGACCGTCGGGTGCTTCTGTCGATGAGCGCGGGGAGAGGAGCAGCGACGGGGAGTCGCCTCCGGTAGCCCATGGTCGAGCGGGACAAGGACACCACCCCGCTGCCCGGGGGGGCCACTCGGCTGAGGACGCTCGCCGAATGCCTGCTGTTTCTTACCCTGGTCCTGGGTCAGGGGGGGTGCGCCCGCGCCATCGGCGACCGCCAAGGCCAGGATGCAGCCGCAAAAAGAGACCGGTCGCCGAAGGACGCGCCGCGCCTCGACCGGGCCCCCGACAGGAGACGCCCGGACAGGGCTCGGCCCCCGGACCTCCGGCAGCCTGATCTCCCCGGGGCCGACCTGCCCGGGATGGACCTGAAGCCACCACCGGACCTGACCCAGTCAGGGAAGTGGTACCAGGCCGACAAGAAATACTGCGTCTCCTTCTGCAAGGGCAAGGGGTTGACCAACACCGCGAGCGTCGAGGGGGCCACCTGCATGTCCGGAGAAGCCCGCCCCGCCTCGGGCATCAACCAGGGGATCAAGTTCACCTACGGCTGCTGGGGCGGCTGCGGACCCATGGCAGCCCCGCTCAACACCGCCAGCACCATAGGCCGCCGCTGCTACATCGTCGGCAAGCCCAAGGACGCGGATCTCACCGACTGGACCGTGGGCTGCTTCTGCAAGTGAAGGCCCCTCGGCTGCCGCCCCCCTCCAAGCCCATGCGACGCGCCGCGGGTCAGGCCCGGGCCACCAGCTTCTTCAGCCCCGCCACCTTGAGCGCGGGCATGTTGCCGTAGATGTATTTCCGCCCTCGCCCGGTCATGGCCGCCAGCCGGAACAGCAGCCTCCGCCCGCGCACCAGCGGGTCCATGTTCGGATACGACAGCCGCCCCTCCGACCGGTACTCCTCGGCGTCGGCCTTGAAGAAGGGCTCCATCTGGTAGACCAGGTCGCGGAAGATGAGCCGCCCCCCCACGCCCAGCAGGGACGCCGGCCGCACCAGCCCGGACCTGGCGCCGAGCTCCACCCGCTGTGCCATGCCGTCGAGCTGCGCCGTGATCACCTCCGCGGCGCCCATGTCGTCCGAGACGAACCCGCAGCCGCTGGCCCCCACGGTCTCCCGCAGCCCCTCGAACGCCTGCAGCATGGCCGGGGTGCGCATGGCGGGTCCCGAGACGATGAGCCCCACCTGCTTGCCCGCCATCCATGCCCGGTGGCCGAACACGAAGTTGCGGTCCATGTATCGCTTCCAGGTGGCCGACAGAAACCGGTCGCGCATGCGCCCGGCGTAGATCACCGCGTCGGCGGGGAAGATGCGCGCCTCCACCTTCTCCCTGAACCCGTCGGTGTAGACGCACTCGGCCGCCTCTGCGCAGCGCACGCAGCCGAGGCACCCGCCGCGCATGCCGAACGCCGACAGGTTCACCACCTCCACCGGGCTCGGCGAGCGCGCGATGTAGGTCTCCATCATGCGCAGCAGGCTGGCGTCGGCGGGGGCCGCCTCGTCGGCGTCCGTGAGCATCACCACCCGGTTGCCGCCGCGCTTCTCCGCCGGCGCCACGGCGCCCGGGCGGTACGCCGGCGTGCGCTCACCGATGGACGGGTAGCGCAGCTCCCCCGGCGCCCCTGACGCAGCCAGGTCGCAGAAGCAGCGGAAGAAGCGGCGCAGCTCCTGCCGCCCTGCGCGCCGGCTCAGGTCCTCGTAGTGCGCCGAGAATCCGTCCACGTAGCGCATGCCGAGGTCGGCGCTCACCGCGTGAATGTAGCCGTGGGCGGTCTGGTCGTGGAAGTGCACCGACGTGGTCACCGAGGTGGCGTACTTGCCGGCGAAGGCTTGCGCGTGGCCCTGTTCGTACACCGCCTCGATGAACGCCATGAGCTGTGACGGCGCCATGGCGCAGTACACCGGGAAGGCCCACAGCACCGCATCGCTGCGCTGCACCTGGGCCACCACCCGGGAAAGCTCGCCGGGATCACGCAGCAGCTTGCGAATCCGGCGCCCCACATGGGCGACCTCGAATTCAAGCTTCGGGAACTTCTTCGCCAGGTACAGGGCGTACTGCAGGGTGGAGCTGTCTTCACCCAGGGGCGAGCCGGACAGGACTGTGATCTTCATCGGGGGAGGATACCACTCAGTCGATGCAGCAGCGGAAGCCGAGCAGGTCGCCCGAGGTGACCGGGCCGTTGCGAAGGTTGACCGAGAAGACCCCGGCGGCGTTACCCTCGCTGGCGTTGCCCCCGCGCATGGCGGCGGCGGGCATGCCTGGCGCCCAGCTGCTGGCGCCGGTGAGGGCGGTGCCGTTGATGCCGAGGGTCTTGTCCAGGCCGTACGCCTGCCCCGTGCCGGTTGGCCACGGGCTGACCTCGGCGGTATTCTTGGTCTGCCACCGCTTGCCCGCCTGGTCCCACCAGTCCACCCACTCCCACAGGTTGCCCACCATGTCCATGGCCCCCCAGGAGGAGATGCAGCTCGTGTGGTAGCCAGCCGGCGCAGCGACCTTCTTGCTGATGTTGCACGAGCCGCTGCCCGGCGTCACCGTGGCCGCGCCCTGCCACTGGGCGTTGGTGCACAGGTGCTTGCCCGCGTTGACGCAGGCCTGTTGCGCCTGGAACCAGGTCACATGCCGCGAAGGCGTCTTGCCAGCGACGGAGCAGGCGTACCGCGGCTTGATCCACGCGCCGTTGTCCGGGAAGTCGGCGCCGTGGTCATCGACCTTGGCGCCGTACTGCTTGCCCACGCCATCGCACCAGCCGTCTGCGTACCCCGCGGCGTCCATCACCACCGCCTCGTACCGGTCGACCCAGTAGCTGCCCACGCGCACCACCTCGTCCACGCCCCGCTTGCACACGGTGTAACCGGTTATCTTGGCCTGGTTGTACCCGGGCGGACAGGGCCCGCGGTTGGGCGCCAGGCTCACCTCCAGCGCGTATGGCAGCGCGCCGATGCGCTGGCGCCCCAGAGACTTTGTGTTCACCGTGGTCTCCAGCCACAGGTCGCCGTGGGCCTTGACCGCGTCGTGGAACTTGTTGGTGAGGTAGCTGCGGTAGTGGCCGTGCACCACCTTGGCCGAGGTCCAGGTGCCGTCGGCCACGGGCGTGCCACCGGAGGCCTGGGTGTACAGCTCGTTCTTGATCACATAGGTGCCGTTGAGCGGCAGGCCCTTGTCGTCGGTGAGGTAGAGCGACAGCTGCAGCGGCTGGGCCGACGGCGTGCCCGCGGCGATGGCCCCTCGCCCGGTGTGGCGTCCGGCCAGGCCGCCCAGCAGCGACAGACCCATCAGCAGCGCGCAAACCGCGGCGCCGGTCATCAGCTTCTTCGGCGCGCTCATGGGGTCACCTCCCCCACCTTCAGGCAGCACCGCGCGCCGAGCCCCGAAGAACGGAAGGACGGCCCGAGCCAGGTGCTCAACGCGAAGGACCCGCTGTCCTTCCCCCGGGAGAAGTGCCCGCCGCGCACCAGCACCGCCGGCATGCCGTTCTTCCACACCGTCGAGCTGGTGGGCCCCTTGTCCTGGCTCACCCCGTCTAGACCCCCGCTCGTGTCCTTGCCATCGCCGTACCCCTCGAGCTTGTCAGTGAAGGGCGTGGTGGTCTGCCCGTCGGTGGTGGCGAAGCCCATGCCCGCCTGGATCCAGTCGGCGGTGAACTCCCAGAGGTTGCCCACCATGTCCCGGGCGCCGTGCCGCGAGACGCACTTGGCGTGGGCCGCGTTGCCCGCGGTCTTGACCTGGTTGCTGCCGACGTTGCAGCTGACGGCGTCGTCCGGGGTGCCCGCCACCGCCGCCTGCCACTCGGCGTTGCTGCATAGCCGCTTGCCCGCGTTGGCGCACGCCTGCTGGGCCTGGAACCAGGTCATGTACGCCGAGGGCTGGCGATTTTGAACCGAGCACGCGTACAGCTTCGTGGTCCCGGCGCCGCTGTCGAAGAAACCGAAGGGGTAGTCGTCGGAGCTGACGCCGTACTGCTTGAACGGCTTGTAGTGGCAGCCGCCGTTGGCCCAGCCGTTCTGGTTGGTGATGCTCATCTCGTACTTGTCGATCCAGAAATCCCCCACCCGCACCATCACGTTGTGCATGGAGGCGCAGAACTCCTTGCCCTGGTTGATGCTCCAGTCCTGATATCGCCGCGGGCAGCGCCGGCCGTGCTTGACCAGGCTGGTGACGGCGTAAGGCGCGGCGCTCACCTTGACCCGGTCGAGGGCCGTGGCGTTGTCTGTCAACTCCACCCACAGGTTCGGCTGCAGCTTGACCGCCTCGACGCAGCTCTGGTCCAGCTGCAGCCGGAACCGCCCCTGCACCAGCTTGATCGGCTTGGCCGCGGTGGTGCATCGCATCTTGCCGCCGGACTTGCTGCTCCACAGGCTGAGGCCGATGGTGCGGGTGGTGTCGTACAGCTTGCCGTTGGCGTCCTGCAGCACGCCGGCGTAGTGCAGCACCTCGGCCTTGGGGATGCCGCCCGACACCACCGCCGGCAGCAGCAGCGCCAGCGCGAGCAATACGGCGCCGGCCACGGCGGCTGTGGAGAGGAGCACGGGATGTCGTTTGATCCGTTTCATCTCATCCTCCTCAGTCCAGGCAGCAGCGCACGCCGCTGGTGACCGTGCCGTATGATGGGGGGTTGACCCAGGTTGAGGCGTAGACCCCCGACGCGCTCTGGTTCAGGTACGCCCCGCCGCGCCGCATGGCGACCGGCAGGCCGTAGACGAACCCCGAGCCGGCGTACGCCCTGCCGTTGACGTTGTAGGTGACGTCACCGCCGTAGGCTGTCCCGGGCCAGGTGTACCCCGCATTGCCGTTGGTGAACTTGGGATCCGGCCGCCCGGCCTGGCGCCACTCGGCTACCCACTCCCACAAGTTGCCGTTCATGTTCACGGCCCCCCAGCGAGACACGCACTTGGACGCGGCGGACGAGACCACCACCCCGGTGGACGGACTGTTCGTATTGCACGAGCCGTCGTCCGGAGTGCCCGCCGCCGCCTGCTGCCACTCGGCGTTGGTGCACAGCCGCTTTCCCGCCAGCAGGCAGACCTGCTGCGCTTGAAACCAGGTGAGCCAGGAGGAGGCCTTCTTGCCCGGCACCGAGCAGGCGAAGGACTTGGTGGTGGTCCAGCCGCCGGTGTCAGGGAGGTTGGCGTTGGCGTAGTTATCGCCTCCGGTGCCGTACTGGGTCCAGGTGCCGCCGCAGGTGCCTTTCCCGGCGTGGGTGGCGCTGGCCACCACGCTCGCCTCGAACCGGTCGATCCAATAGTCCCCCACCCTGACCACCTCGTCATTGCCCCGCCTGCACAGGGTAATGGTCTTGGCGCTGGCGTCTTGAATGTAGCGATCGGGGCAGCTCTTCTCCTGGTAGCCCGCCGCATGCACCGCGTACGGCGCGGAGCCGAGCTTGGTATTGCCCAGCGAGTTGGTCCCCACCAATACCTCGATCCAGGTGCTGCCGTAGGTGTGGACGGCCACGGTGCAGTTGGGGTGCAGGTTCACTTCAAAGTGCCCCTTGACCACTTCCGTGGCCTTGGCAACCGTGGTGCACACCACGTAGCCCGTGGTCTTGGGGTCGCCGGCCCAGAGCTTGAGCGTGATGTCCTTCGGGCCGTTGGTGGGTACGCCGCTGCTCTCGTCCATCATGAAGCCGCGGTAGGTGAGGGTCCCGGAGGTGTGATCGCCGGCCGCCCGGGCGCCGCCGACAAAGTAACCCACCCCCAGGGCGGCGATGCAGGCCAGCGCCAGGGCGCCCAGCAGCAGAGGTCTTCGGGAGGTCATGGTCATGGCACGATCCCTCCCGCGACGCACACACCCGCCGCCGAGCTGCACAGCAGCTCACCCTGGACGAAGCTGGCCCCCATCAGCCTGACCTTGCCGGAGCCCGGGCTCAGGGGCCCGAGGCTGGTGAAGCCGCCGGTGAGCAGCTTCGCCTTCTTCACCGGCGGCCCCTTGTCCGGCTGGACCGCCTGATCCACCGCTGGCAGGTCCTTCTTCACCACCAGCTGGTCCTTGGCGGGACCGTCCAGCTTCGCCTGGTCCACGGCCGGGCCGTCGGCGACCGCCTGATCCGGCGCCCCGTCGACCCCGGGCCCCTTATCCGGCGTCAGCTTCTGATCCGGCGTCAGCTTCTGGTCTGGCGTCAGCTTCTGGTCTGGCGCCCCTGCCTCCGGCCGGCCCAGGTCAGCTGCGCCGGCCTTGCAGCGGCCACTCACGCAGTGCTGCCCCGCGGGGCAGGTCTGGTCGTTGTTGCCGCAGGGCCGGGCCACCTCGTCCAGCCCGGGGTGGCAACCGCTCATCAGCAGCAACGTGGCCGCGCAGGCCCACGTTGCCCATCTACATCCAAGAATCATCAGGTCCCCTTGTGCTCATGCATGGGATCAGAATGTCACCTTCAGCGCCGCCGACCCGGGCCCGAACAGCGGCGTCACTCGCGCTGTCTCCGCCCTGGTCGGCCTGTGGCGCTCCACCATGAAGTAGAGCACCACCGACGTCACCGCCAGGGCGCCAGCCGCTGCGTAGGAGGCGTACATCACCGCGTCGTAAGTGGGGATGGTGTCCCGCAGCTCCTCCCACCGGTTCTGATCTTCGGTGGTCTCGTACTCCTCGTATGCGCTCCTGGACGCCACGCCCATGCCGATGCCCACGCCCACGAAGGCCAGCGCGGCGCCGCCGGTGACCGCGGTCCACACCGGGAAGCCAGACTGTTCATCCGCCGGCTCCGGTTGCGCCGGCGCCACCGGCTCCTCCGGGGCGGCAGGCGCCGGGGTCGGAGCCGGCTCTGCGGCCGCCGCCGCCCCCTCGGCGAGGGTCACGGCCACAGACCGCGCCTGTCCCGGTTTCAGCTCGATCTTCTGGCGCTGGGTGGCGCGCCCGGCCATGGTCACCGTCACCTCGTGCTCACCGGCGGTCAGCTCCAGGTTCTTGATGGGGGTCTTACCCACAGCCCGGTCCCCTACCTTCACCTCGGCCCCCGTGGGCAGGCTGATCACGCTCAGCCGCCCGCCGACAAACGCCAGCTTGCCGGCCACCCGCACCTCCTCGTCCGCGCGAACCACGACCTCCTGCTCGTGCCGGTACAGGCCCTCCCCCGCGGACACCACCACCTTGTGGCGCCCGATCACCACGTCGCCGGTGAAGGGCGCCTTGCCCAGGGCCTTGCCGTCCATGGTGATCACCGCCCCGGCGCGATCGGCCTTGACCGCCAGGGTCCCCTTGAGCCCGGCGCGGACTTGCTCGAACAGCTCCACCACCGCCCGCTTGACCTCCTCGCGGTTCAGCTCAACGGCCGGATCAAGCTTGAGCGCAGCCTGAAACGATGCGCGGGCCGCGTCAGGCTTGCGGATCACCCCCTGGACCACGCCGGTCTGTAGCTCGATGCGGGCCTGCAGCGCTGGCTTGCCCCGGGCGCCCTTGCGGGCCCTGGATAGCAGCTTGAGCGCTGCCTGAAACTCGCCCAGCCGCGCACGAATGATGCTCTCCTGCAGCAGCCGCTCCGGGTTGGCGCTCGCGATGCCAGGCAGCAGGGTCATTGCCAGCAAGATGATGGCGGCCACTGTGCAGCCGCGGGCAGGTGATGCGATCATTCGGGCCCCTCGTGGACAGAATGCACAATGGTACTCAATGAGGCCGCGAGGGCACAACCGCCCACGCGATCCCCTGACGCCTGAAGTCTGAAGTCTGAAGTCTGAAGTCCGCGGCCGCAGGCCGCGCCTACTTCGTCACGGGCGGTATCTTGGCCGGCGGCGTGACCTTCTCCAACGGGGTGGCCTTGTCGCCGCCGCCCTTGATCAGCGCCTTTCGGTCCTTGGCCGCGTCCTTGGTCTTGAGCTCGAAGTTGTCCTGCTCCTGCATCACATCGCCGCGGCTGCCGAGATCCAGCAGGGTGAGCACGAAGAAGATTGCCAGGAACAGCAGGGACGCGATGAAGATCAGACTGTTGAAGCCGGCGTCGTACTTCAGGTGCATGAAGTAGGCAGAGACCAGCGACGCCTTGATGATGGCCACGATCATGGCCACGATGATGGCCGGCTTGCCGAGGTCGAGCATGGAGACGCCCACCGTCACGGCGGTGAGCACCATGAGCGCGCCGAACACGGCGAAGTAGACCCACAGCGGCAGCACATGCTCCTCGTGCTCGTGGTGCTCCTGGTCTGGGAGGGTTTCGGTGTTGGCGGTCATCTCGGGCCTCCTACTTGACCAGGTAGAGCAAGGGGAACAGGAAGATCCACACCAGATCCACGATGTGCCAGTAGAGGCCCACGTTCTCCACCGGGGTGTAATGGTGGGAGCCGAACATGCCCTGGCGGGAGCGGATGAAGATCCAGGCGATGACGATCATGCCTGCGACGACGTGCACCATGTGCAGCCCGGTCATGACGAAGTACACGCCGAAGAAGACATGGGGCATGCCGCCCACGCCCTTGGCGGTGAAGTACTTGCCCGGCAGCAGGCCGAGGTGGAACTTGTGGGAGTACTCGAAGTACTTGACCACCAGGAACACGCCGGCCAGCAGGAACGTCACGGCCAGCATGCGCACAAGGTTCTTCTGGTCGTCCACCTGTGCCGAGCGCACGGCCAGGGCCATGGTCAAGGAAGAGGTGATGAGCACCACGGTGTTCAGGCCCCCCATGGGGATGCTCAGGTACTGGTGCGCCTCCATGAAGGTGCCGGGGTAGAAAAATCGCAGCGCGCCGTAGGCCATGAACAGGCCGCCGAAGAAGAGCACCTCGGTGGCCAGGAAGATCCACATCCCCATCTTGGCCGCCGAGCGCTGCTGCTCGACGCTGTAGAAGTGGTCCTGGAGGTGCGCCGGAGCGTCAGGTGCCGAGGTGCTCATCTGCTCTACTCCTTCTCCTCGCCCTCGGCCGAGTAGTCGATCTCCGGGAACTCGTAGGGGCCGGCGTCCACCGTCGGGATGCCGTGGAAGTTGTGGGTGATGGGGGGCGTGGCGGTGACCCACTCCAGGGACACGCCGCCCCACGGGTTCTGCTCCGACTTGCGCCCCTTGAACACCGAGTGCAGCAGGTAGAACAGCACGATGAACAGGCCGATGCCGAGGATCTTGGAGCCCACGGTGGAGGCCTGGTGCCAGAAGGTGAACCGGTCGAGGTACTCGTGGTAGCGCCGCGGCATGCCCCGGTTGCCGAGGATGAACTGGGACAAGAACGTCAAGTTGAAGCCGATGAACACCAGCGCCGAGGCCACCCTGCCCCACTTCTCGCTGTACATGCGCCCGGTCATCTTGGGCCACCAGTGGTGCAGCGCCCCGAGGAAGGCGATGACCGTGCCGCCCATCATCACGTAGTGGAAGTGGGCCACGACGAAGTAGGTGTCGTGCAGGTGCACGTCCACCGACAGGGTGCCGAGGAAGATGCCGGTCAATCCCCCGATGGTGAACAGGAAGATGAACTGCAGCGTGTAGATCATGCCGGTGGTCAGCACGATGGAGCCCTTGTACAGGGTCGCCACCCAGGAGAACACCTTGATCGCCGTGGGCACCGCCACCGCGAACGTGAGGAAGGAGAAGACCATGGCCGCCAGCTCGGACTGGCCGGAGACGAACATGTGGTGGCCCCAGACCAGGAAGCTGATCACGGCGATGGCGATGCTCGACAGGGCGATGGCGCCGTAGCCGAAGATCCGCTTGCGCGAGTAGCAGGTGATCATCTCGCTGATGACGCCGAAGGCGGGCAGGATCATGATGTAGACCGCCGGGTGGCTGTAGAACCAGAAGAAGTGCTGGAACAGCACCGGGTCGCCGCCCATGGCCGGGTCGAAGATGCCGATGCCGAGGGAGCGCTCTACGATGAGCAGCAGCAGGGTGATGGCCAGCACCGGCGTGGCCAGCACCTGGATCACCGAGGTGGAGTAGATGGCCCAGATGAACAGCGGCATCCGGTTCCAGGTCAGGCCCGGGGCGCGCATCTTGTGCACGGTGACGATGAAGTTCAGCCCGGTGAAGATGGACGAGAAGCCGAGCACGAACACGCCCAGCGTGGCCGGGATCACCGCCGAGGTGGTCTCGGTGCTGTACGGGGTGTAGAAGGTCCACCCGGTGTCCATGGTACCGACGATGATGCTGTAGAGCAGGATGATCGCGCCGACCACGTAGATGTAGAACGAGGCCAGGTTGATCCGCGGGAACGCCACGTCCTTGGCGCCGAGCTGCAGGGGCAGCAGGAAGTTGCCCAGGGACGCCGGGATCGACGGGATGATGAACAGGAAGATCATCAGCGCCCCGTGCAGGGTGAACATCTTGTTGTAGGTGTCGGCCGAGAACATGTCACCCGCGGGGGTGATCAGCTCCATGCGGATCCCGATGGCCAGGAGCCCGCCCACCATGAAGAAGGTGAGGATCGACACCAGGTACATCAACCCGATCCGCTTGTGGTCCTTGGTGAAGATCCAGCCCAGGACGCCGCCACCCTGCAGGTAGTTGCCCTCGTCGTGGCCGTGGTCCTCGCCGCCGGTGTTTTCCTTGGTTACATCGGAGCTCATCATGTCTCCCCGGGTGTCTCGCTTATCTCTTACGGTCGCCGGCTACTTGAGCGACTTGATGTAGTCGATGATGGCGTTGGTCTGCTTCTCTTTGAGCCTGCCCGAGTAGGTGGGCATCACCGGCTGGTACCCCTTCACCACCTTCTCGTTGGGCTGCATGAGCGACTCGCGCAGGTAGTTGTCGTCCACCTTGACCTGCTTGCCGTCGGCCATGGTCTCCATCTTGTCGTAGATCCCCTTCATCGACGGCCCGGTGAGCTTGCTGCCGTCCACGGTGTGGCAGGCGGTGCACCCCTTGGCCTTGAACAGCACCTTGCCGAACTCGGCGCTGCTCATGCCCTTGCCGCTCAGCCCGCCGCCCGAGTCGATCCAGTCGGTGTACGCCTTCTCGCTCACCACCTTGACCGTGGCCATCATCTTGGAGTGGGCCGTGCCGCAGTACTCCGCGCACAACACCTCGTACTCGCCCACCGCGGTGGGGTGGAACCAAATCACGGTGTAGCGGTTGGGGAGCACGTCCCGCTTGACCCTGAAGGCGGGCAGGTAGAACGAGTGGATCACGTCCATGGAGCTCATGGTGAGCTTCACCGGCCGATCCACCGGCACCACCAGCTCGGAGGTGTTGATGCCGTCCTTGGGGTAGTCGAAGGTCCAGGACCACTTCTGCCCGGTGACCCGGATGTCGATGGAGTCCCGCGGCGGCACGCTCAGGTCCATGAAGTCCTTGAAGCCCCAGAAGAAGATGATCACCAGCAGCACCGCCGGCACCACGGCCCACACCACCTCGACGGTCTTGTTGCCGTGGAGCGGGCTGGTCTTCTGATCTGGCGTCTTGCGCCGGTAGCGGATGACGAAGTAGACCATCGCGCCGATGATGAGCACGAAGAAGAAGACGCTGAGCCAGAGGATGAAGTTGAACAGGGTGTCCACCCTGCTCGCCTCCTCTGACGCCGCGCGGTAGAAGCCGCCGGCGCCCTTGGGGACAGCGTGCGCGACGCCGCCCAACAGCAGGCGATATAGCAGCTCCAGGATGAATCCGACTATTCGGTACAGTTGTTCGAAGCCTGAAGATTCCATGGGCCTTTTTTTGTCACATATCCGCCCCGGTCGAGCAAGCCTGCCGGCGGCTCTCGCGGCGCCACCAGAGGCCCAGGAACAGGGCGAGGATCAATAAGGTCGCGCCGCCGCCAAGGCGCATGATACCGACGGCGTAGGGGCCGTAGCGGCCAGAGCTGGCGTCGTAGTGAAAGCAACTCAGGATCAGGCGGTCCACCGTGGAGCCCACCTTGCCCTCTCCGGCCTCGATCAGGGCGAACTTCAGGTCCTGGGTGGACATCTCCAGGCCGTAGATGTAGCGGGTGATCTTGCCGGTGGGGGAGATGAACATGATCACCGCGGGGTGGGCCCACTGGTTCAGCTCGGCGTCGTAGCGGTAGCCGAACCCCACGCTGCCAGCCACTTTGGCGATCTGGTCCTCCTTGCCTACCAGGAACGACCAGTCCAGGTCGTCACCGCGGCCGAGGGACTCGAGGTAGTTGTTGCGCTTGCCCGCGGCCAGGTGCTGGTCCTCGCGATGGTCGATGCTCACCGTGACCTGGCGGAACTCCTTTCCGGCCGTCCACTGGAGCTTCTTGAGCGCCCGGACCAGGGCGTTGAGCTGCACGCTGCACAGGGTGGTGCAGGTGTAGTAGTTGAGGGTCAGCAGCACCGGCTTGCCCGACTTGAAGTAGTCGGCCAGCTTCACCGACTTGCCGGCGTGATCGGTGAACTGAGTGTCCAGCGCCACCTGCTGGCCCAGGTGCTCCTCCACGTCGATACCTACCAGCTTCTTGGGCAACGTCTCCTCGGCGTGAGCCGGGGCCGCGAGCAGCAGCAATGAGACGGCTATGAGACCCCGCAGGCTCAAGGCTTCTCCGTGGCCGGTTTGGGCACGGGTGCGGGGGCGGGGGTGGGAGTGGGGGCGGGAGCGGGAGCGGGGGGGGGGGGGGGCCCCCGGGGGGGGGGGGCCGGGGGGGGGGGGGCGGGGGGGGGGGGGGGGGGGGGGGGGGGGGGGGGGGGGGGGGGGGGGGGGGGGG
>CAZEFW010000128.1:0-27834 GCA_964511535.1 uncultured Myxococcales bacterium
CGCTTCGTGCGCTGGGAGGTGGGCGAGGGCATCGAGGTGGTCAAGAAGGACTACGCCGAAGAGATCGCGGAGATGACCGGCCAGAAGTAGAGGTAGCTGCATCAAAACGGGACGAGGAGCGGCCGTGGAACCGGTATTTGGTAGGGTCCTGATCAAGCTGAGCGGAGAGGCGCTGGCGGGCGAACAGCAGACCGGCATCGATCCCGGTATGCTGGGCGAGGTGGCTGACCAGGTGGCCGAGATTCACGGCCTCGGGGTGCAGGTGGCCCTGGTGCTGGGCGGCGGAAACATCTTCCGCGGCCTCAAGGGCAGCGCGGCCGGCATGGAGCGCCCCACCGCCGACGCCATGGGTATGCTGGCCACGGTGATCAACTGCCTGGCGCTGGAGGACGCCCTGCGTCAGCGGGGCATGGGCGCCCGTACATACAGCGCCATGCCCGTTGGGGCGGCTGCCAGGGTCTACGCCAGGCGCGAGGCCCTGGAGAGCCTGGAGGCCGGTGAGGTGGTGCTGCTGGCCGCCGGCACGGGCAACCCGTACTTCACGACCGACACCGCGGCCGCGCTGCGAGCCCTGGAGCTGGGGGCAGAGGTGCTGGTCAAGGCCACCAAGGTGGACGGCATTTACGACAGCGACCCCGAACAAAATCCCAACGCGACGCGCTTTGACAGGCTAACCTACTCCGAGATCCTGGCGCAGCAGCTGGGGGTTATGGACCTGACCGCCGTTACGCTCTGTCGGGAGAACGGGTTGCCGCTGCAGGTGTGCAACCTGAAAGTTGCAGGCAACATCCGCCGGGTGATGCTGGGCGAGGACGTCGGCACCCGGGTCATGGCTGAAGGGAGCGAACAGAAATGATCAACGACATACTGGACGACCTGAAGTCTGGAATGGGCAGCAGCATCGAGGCCCTCCAACGCGAGCTGGCCAAGCGCCGTACTGGCCGGGCAAACGCGGCCATCCTCGACGGGATCAAGGTGGATTATTACGGCAGCAAGTCGCCCCTGAACCAGGTGGCGTCGGTGAAGGTGCCGGACCACAGCCTGATCACCATCCAGCCGTGGGAGAAGACCCTGGTGCCGGTGATCGAGAAGGCGATCCAGGTCTCGTCCCTGGGGCTGACCCCCAGCTCGGACGGCACCATCATCCGCATCCCGATCCCGCCGCTGACCACCGAGCGCCGCCAGGAGCTGGTCAAGGAGGTCAAGAAGCTGGGCGAGGAGGCGAAGATCGCCCTGCGCAACCAGCGCCGCGACGCCAACGACATGCTCAAGTCCCTGGAGAAGGACAAGGAGATCTCCGAGGACGAGCTGCATCGCACGCTGACCAAGGTGCAAGAGATCACCGACGAGTTCGTCAAGAAGGTGGACGGCATCGTCGGGGAGAAGGAAGAGGAGATCATGGAGTTTTAGGAGCGTGTCGCGCATAGAATAACGCATTGCCAGGCTTGTTCTTGAAATCACTGGCTTTGTTTCTCGTCAGTTGCTTGCCGCCAGCAAGCGCCTTCCTCGCGCCGTGCCAGTGATTCCAATTACTTCGCCTGGCTCGATTCTCTATCCGCGACACGCTCCTGGTCCCTGGCCCGAGAAACTCCAGCCAATAACTTGCTCTCCTACATGGACGTACATATCCTACCTGTATGTCCAAAGACTACATCATCGGAAAGAGCACCGAGCAGCGCTGTGACGACCATCTGCAGGAGTGCCGCGGGCAGTCAGGCCGCGTGCAGTTGTGGATCGACTACAACAACCGGCGCATCGATCACCTGTCGAACTTCGTGGAAGAGCGCATGGCTCGCATCGACCGCCTGATGAAGAAGGGCGGCTGATACAGCTCGGATCCTGGCAGTGTCGTACCGCAGGTACCACTACTACGCCCTGTCTCCGTGGTGCTCCGTAGCGTAGTACCAGTCCCCACTCCGGAAAATCCAGCCGGAGACCTTCTTTAACGCGTTGTAATCAAAGACATTAAATCAAATCAGCGCCATGGCGCCTGGAAGGGGTGGCAGAAAGGCCACTTTTGTGGATCAATTACCCCGTTTTCCACAATGAGTGTCCCCTTTTCTTGGAGCCATAGGAGCTAAGAGATGCCCAAGACTGTTTGCCCCATCGAGCGTGGTGAGTTCAAGGAGTTTGCACAGCCGGTTGAGATGATCATCAACGGCACCAAGGTGATGGCCGACCCCAAGGAGTTCCAGACCAGCTCTTTCGGCTGGTACTTCTCCGGCAAGGTCTCGGTGGAGGTCAACGGCAAGATGCTGCCGGTGCAGGTCGGCTGCAACCTCACCGTCGTCGGCAGCAAGAACCTGCCCTAGGCTTTCGTTCTGATCACAACCCCGTGGTGGTTCCCCTTTCAAGGTAGTGGGGGGCACGGTATCGTTGCGCGCTGAGGAGGAGCCAGGCGCGCGCCCCTGACCATTTCCCTGGCCCCCAGCTAGACGCAAAATGGATTTTTTCGTGCTCGGCAGCGGCGGCATGATGCCCATGCCCCGCCGTGGTCTCACCTCGGTGGCCATGCGCCACGAGGGCGAGGTCTATCTGTTCGATTGTGGTGAGGGGACCCAGGTGACCTACAAGGCGCTGCACCTGGGATTGCGCGCCCTGCGGTTCATCGCCATCACTCACCTGCATGGTGACCATGTGCTCGGCCTGCCCGGCCTGTTGATGCTGCGAGCGCAGATGCCGGACCCCGAGCCGTTGACCATCCTCGGGCCTCCGGGGCTGGAGCGGTTCATTCGCAACGTTCGTCGAGATCTCGCCATGTACATCAACTACGAGATCCAGGTGGTGAGCTGGCCCGGGGGGAGCGGCCCTGACCTGGCCTACGAGGACGAACATGTGCAGGTCCGCTGGCGCAAGCTGAACCACTCGGTGCTCTGCCTCGGCTACCGGCTCGAGACCCACCCGCGCCCCGGGCGGTTCGACCCGGAGGCGGCCCGGTCTCTCGGCGTGCCCGTGGGGCCGCTGTGGGGCCAGCTGCAGCAGGGGGAGGCGGTGCAAAACGCGGCGGGCGAGACGGTGCGGGCCGACCAGGTGCTTGGCCCCGAGCGCCGCGGGCTGCGGGCCGCATTCGTCACCGACACGGCCCCGTGCGCCAACATCGGCGCGCTGCTCGATGGGGCCGACGTGGCCTTCGTGGAGGGCATGTTCCTGTCGGAGCATGCGCAGGAAGGGACGCTGAAAAAGCACATGACAGTGGAGCAGGCCGCGGCAGAGGCGAGCCGCGCCGGAGTGGACGAGCTGGTGCTGGTCCACCTCAGCCCGCGCTACAGCAACCAGGAGGTGCCCCGCGTCACGGAGGAGGCCTCGCGCCACCACGACAAGGCGCGCGCCGCCACCGACGGCATGACCTTCAGCCGTGGCGCGCCGGATGAAACAGACTGAAGGCTCGTCGCGGGTAGTGACGTGATGAGCAATGAAGGCTAGATTAGCCCCCCATGCGTGACCGCCTGCTGCGTATATGGTGTCGTCTGGTGCTGGGCCACCCCCAGGCGGTGCTGCTGTGCGTGCTCGCCGTCTCGGTGGCGGCGGCGGTGGTGGTCCCCGGGCTGCGCGTGGAGGCGGGGCACTCCAGCCTGGAGGCCAAGGACAACCCCCACTACAAGCGGTTCGACGACTTCCTGCACAAGTTCGGCTCTCCCAACATGCTCATCGCCCTGGCCGAGGGTGGGGACGAGGCCCTCCGTCGCGAGGTGATCGCCGAGCTGCTGAAGACCTTGCCGGCCCCGCCCGCGAGCGCCACCGCAAGCCCGACGCCCGGCCCCTGTCGCGCCGATGGGCCTGCCAACAGCCCCTCCTGTGTGCGCGATGTGGTGGGGCGGGTGGACACCGAGGGGTTCAAGGGCCAGGCGCTGCTCTACCTCGAAAAGGGGCAGCTCGAGTCTCTGGTCAAGAGCCTCGGCGGCGACGGCGGCGTGCTGGCCAGCCTGGCCAGGGCAGACAGCCTCGCCGCCCTGCTGGGGGCCGTGACCGCCGAGATCGAGCGGCGGGCCCAGGAGCCCGCGCCCAAGGGCAAGGACCGTGAGCAGGCCAAAGACGCCATGGCGGCGGTGGGCAAGGCGTTCGACGAGCTCACCCGGCGCGTCAAGGAGGAGGGCCGCGCCGCGGTGAGCCTGCAGGACGCGCTGCTGCCCACGGAGGTGCGCGGCGGGGTGGACAGCAAGGGCTACTTCTCCTCGTCGGACGGCGTGTTCAAGCTGTGCCTGGTGCGGCCGATCAACGACTCGGACGAGCCCGCTGTGGTGGTGCCCTTCGTGGAGTATGTGCAGGGCCGCGCCGACGCCGCCGCGAAGAAGATCAACGCCGCCTGCGCCGCGGCTCAGGCGCGCTGCAAGGGGGGCCCGGTGAAGGTCACGCTCACCGGCATGCCGGCCATCATCGCCGACGAGACCGCGGTGCTGGCCCACGACATCACGCTGACCTCGGTGGTGGCGCTGCTCGGCATCCTGGCGCTCTTCTTCCTCGGCTTCCGGTCGCTGCGCCAGACGGTGCTCGGCCTGCTGCCGCTGCTGCTCGGCCTGCTCTGGACCCTCGCCTTCGCGCACCTCGCGTTCGACACGCTGAACCTGGTCACCTCCGCCTTCATCGTCACCCTGCTCGGCCTCGGCATCGACTTCGCCGTGCACCTGCTGTCCCGCTTCAACGAGGGGCGCCTGGCGGGCAAGGACCCGCGGGCGGCGGCCGAGGTGGCGCTCATGGGCGCCGGGCCGGGCATCCTCACCGGCGCGCTCACCACCGCGGGCGCATTTTTGGCGCTCGCGTCGAGCAAGTTCCTCGCCTTCGCCCAGCTCGGCGTCATCACCGGCGTGGGGCTGATCTGCGTGCTGGTGGTGACCCTGTCGGTGATGCCGGCCATGCTCGTCACGCCGCGGCTGCGCTTTTTGCAGGGCAAAGGCAAGCCGAAGACCATCGCGCGGCCCTTCTTCGGCGTCTCAGACATTGTGGTGCGCTACCGCTGGGTGGTCATCGTCATCGGCCTCGGCAGCGCTGCCGGCATGCTCGTGGCGGCCCAGAGCATCCCCTGGTCCTACGACTACATGAAGCTGATGCCCGAGGGCCTCGACTCGGTGGAGGCCATGGGCAAGGTGACCCGCAAGTCCGACTTCTCGGCCGAGGTCTCGGCGGTGGTTGCAAGCTCGCTGGACGAGGCGCGGAGCTTCGGCGAGGCGCTCGAGGGCAAGGCGACCATCCGCCGGGCCGAGTCGCTGGCCCAGTACCTGCCGCGCCAGCAGAAGGAGAAGCTGGGTCTGCTGGCGAAGCTCGCCCCGGTGCTCGAGGGGCGCGTCAAGCCCGCGGCCGCGGCCGTGGACCTCGAGGCGGTTCAGGACGCGGTGGAGGAGCTCAAGGACGCCCTGGAGGAGGCCCAGTTCGACGCCAGGAGCGGCGGGGCCCACGACGACGCGAAGCTGCTCGACGCGCCGATGAAGGCGGTCAAGCGGCTGGACGACGCCCTGAGCGAGGTGCCCGAGGCTGACGCCGTGCGCCGCCTGGCCAAGCTGCAGGGGGCGCTGCTGGACAGCCTCGACGAGGGCCTGTCGGTGCTGCAGCGGAACATCGACGCCGACCCGATCACCATCAAGGCGCTGCTCGACGGGCTGCCCCCTGGCATGCGCGACCGCCTGCACAACGAAGGCAAGTTCGCGGTGTTCGCCTACCCGGCGCAGCCGATCTGGGACAAGGCGTTTTTGCAGCAGCTGGTCAGCGAGCTGCGCGCGGTGAGCCCCGAGGCCACCGGCTTCCCGGTGACCCACTGGGAGACCAGCTCGGCCATCGAGGACGGCTTCAAGGACGCCTCCATCATCGCCCTGCTGGCCCTGGTGATCCTGTTGACCATCGACTTCCGCAGCCTGCGCTACACGCTGCTGGCCATGGCGCCCCTGGGCATGGGCATCGCCTGGATGTGGGGCGGCCTGTCGCTGCTCGGGCTGAGCTACAACTTCGTCAACATCATCGCCTTCCCCCTGATCATCGGCATCGGGGTCGCCTCGGGGGTGCATATCCTGCACCGCTACCGTCAGGAGGGGGAGCGCCACATCGCCCCGGTGGTGCGCTACACCGGCATGGCCATCTTCCTGTCGGCGGCCACCACCATGGTCGGCTTCGGCTCGCTGTCCCTGGCCCAACACGCCGGCGCCGCATCGCTGGGTAACGTGCTGCTGCTCGGGGTGGGCGCCTGCCTGCTGACGGCGGTGCTCTTCCTGCCCGCGCTCATCGCGCTGCTCCGGCGGCACGAGGGCTGATCCCACATGCGCGGCCAGGCCCTGGTGCTGGCTGTGGCGGCGTGCTGGCTGCTGGCCGGTTGCCCGTCTGCGGGTGAGCCCGCGACGCCGCGCACGCCCGCGTCAGCGCGCGGGCCGCTGGCCCTGGTGCAGCAGCTGCGCCAGGCGGTGCAGGCCAGGGACGCGCGGGGCTTCATCTCGCTCTTTTCGCCACACTGCCGGGTCTCCTGCGTGGGGCTCAACCCGTTCCCGCTGCGGCGGGTGCAGGGAGGGGCGCTGCGCGCGGTGGCGTGGACCCCGTCGCTGCACCGGGGGGGGATGGTGCAGGCCCTGGGGCGGCTGCTCTTTTCGTACGAGCGGGTGGACCGGCTCGACCTGCAACCTCAGGGCCTCAACCTCGGGTCGCTGCGGGCCAGCGTGCTGGTCTCCCTGCTGCTCGAGGGCCGGGACATGGCAGGGCGTCAGCGCACGGATCAGGGCCTGTTCAGGCTCGGGCTGAGGCGCGACAACGGCCGCTGGAGGGTGCACGGGTTTTCGCTGCTGACTCTGCACAGCGCCTGGATGCAGGGCGCCGTGGCCGCGGTGCGAGACATGGCGGCGAGGCCCCCTCGAGGTGGCCGGCCCGGCGCCGTGGATCTGGGATGGCCAGGGGACCTGAACCTCACCGCGCCCTGGGCCGTGGCGGACGCCGACGGCGACGGCGCCCTGGACCTGATCACGGCCGACGCCGGCGAGGTGGTGGCGCTGCCCGGATCGGGCGACGGGTTCGGCGCGCCGCGCGTGCTGCTGAAGACGCCCGGGTGTCGCGCGCGGGTGCTGGCCCCGTCCTCCGTCGGGCTCTTCGTGGGCTGCGCCGGCGACGGCAAGAGCGGGCTGCTGCGTCCCGGCGCGCGGGCGCTGACGGCCAGGGTGTCCGGGCGCGTCATGCACGCCCTGTGGGCTGACCTGGACGGCGAGGGCCTCCCCGATCTGTACGTGGTGCGTCGGGGAGCAGCCCCGGGCGGCGCCAGCCGGGACCTGATCCTGCGCGGCGGGGCCGAGGCGATCCCGGCGCCGCGCATGGCCGGCGCCGGCCTGGAGGTCTGCGCTGGCGACCTGGACCGGGACGGCGACACCGACCTGGTGGTGGTCAACCAGGATCGGCCCCCGCGTCTGCTGCTGAACAGCGGGCCGCCGCGCTTCCGCCTGGCCCGGCCACGCCGCGGCGTGGCGCCGCGCAGCGTGGGCATCGCCACCACCTGCGTCGTGGCAGATCTGGACGGCGATGGGCGCTTCGACATCTTCCTCGGCGGGCGCAGGCCGGCCCGGGGGCACCTGTTCGGTCGCCCCGGCGTGGGCGCGCCCGGCCAGGGGTTGCTCCCTGACCGTGGCCACCGGGCGCGGCTGGCCCGGCACAGGGCAGGGGACATGATCTGGTTCAACCGCCCGGATGGCCGCTCTGGGGCGCGCTTCGTCTCGCGGCCAGTGGGCGGCAACCGCTGGACCGGCACCGGCGCCGGGGCGGTGGACCTGGACCGCGACGGCCGGCTGGACCTGCTGCTGCGCCTGGAGCGGCCCAACGCCCGGGATGAGGCCCGCTGGTGGTGGGGCTTTCTCGGCTCGGTGCTGCGCGACGAGCAGCGCCCCCGGCTCGTGCGAGCGGCGGCGCCGCCCACCTCCCGGGTGGCGTTGCTGAGCAACCTCGGCCAGCGCGGGCAGGCCTGGGTGGAGACCACCCGCGCGGCCGGGCTGCCCCGGGCGAGCCAGGCCGTCGGCGTGATCCAGGGGCGAAAGCCAGCGCTGCTGCTGGAGCAGCCGTCGGGGGCCCTGCGCCTGGCCACCCTGGAACATGAGGCGCCCGGGGCGCAGCTGCTGCTCAGGCTGGTGGCCCGGGGGCCGAACCGGCACGCCGTGGGCAGCCTGGTGCAGGTCTCCTCGGCGGGACACGCCCAGCTGCGCCAGGTGGGCCACGCGTCTGGGCTGCCCGCCGGACCGCCCGGTGTCGTCCACCTCGGCCTCGGCCAGGCGCTGCGCGCCGAGCAGGTCCATGTGCGGTGGCCGTCAGGCCGCTGGCAGCGGTTCGTTGACCTGCCCACGGGCACGCTGGTGACCCTGACCGAGGCGGGGGGTGCCACCTGGTCAGCGCCGCCGGAGTCCGGCCCTGCGTCGCCCCCGGAGCCGACAGAGCCGCCTGGCGTGACCGCGCCGGCAGCGGGGCCAGCGCAGACGCTGGTGCTGGTGCACGGCGACGGCGAGGCGGCCCTGGCCGGCGCGGCGGAGCTGTGCAAGAAGGTTCGCGCGGCGCTCCCTGATGGCGCCACCCTCGAGGCGCGCCGCCTCGGCCCCGGGAGCCCCCCGGGGTGCACGCTCCAGACGGCGGAGAATAACCCGGCGCTGACGCAGCTCGCCCGACGCTACCGCGTCCTGTTGCCCCTGCTCGTCCTGGTGGACGCCGAGGGCCGCGTGATCAAGTTCGTGGGAGGAGGTCTCGGGCCGGACGCCCTGGGGCTGTAGCCCGCGGGAGGGGGCGAGCCCCTCCTCTGATCATTTATCCAGGAAAGTAGGGGCGGTCCTCGCCGCCGCCCGCCATGGGATCAGCTCTCGCCCAGCTCGGCCATGAACGATTCGAACATCTCCGCGGTGGCGTCCATCAGGGTCACCCGGGACGGGATCTCCTGCTTGTACGCCCGCACCTCGTCGATGATGGCCCGCGCCGCCTCGTCAAAGGGGACGCCGGCCTCTCCGTACCCCATGCCCGGGATGGCGATGTGGTCCAGCTCGTAGTGGGTGGCCGCCAGCAGCCCCGCGCGGGTGGCGCGCCGGATGTTTTCGACCCCGACTCGCATGCCAGCCTGCTCGATGATCGGCGCGTGAATGATGCGCGGCGTCTTGAGCTTGCCTCCCTCGGTCACGAGCGCGGCGCCCACGGCGATGGGCGCGTGGCCCATGGCGGCCTCCTCAACGTCCCCGCCCGCCGCGTCCTTCACGCGCGCGGCGATCCCGGCGCGCATCAGACCGTCGGAGATGGTGGGGACGATGATCCCGTCGCCGTCGAAGGCGAGCAGGTCTTCGTTCAGAGCATCGATCTGGGTGGTGATCTCGGTGGAGGTAACTGGCAAGTCGCGACTCCCCTTTGGAGCAAAAAAGGACAACAGTATATATGGCAATAACTCTGTGATGTCAAATCGTTCAGCGCCCTGCCTGCAGGATCCGGGTGCTTATATTGGTGCGGCCCCCGGATGAAGATTACAATCTGTCTGCCGAGTTCATGATGACCTTGCTCTCCATTCTGTTCTATCTGGCCGCTGGCATCGCCGTGGCCGGGCTGGCCGCCTTCCTGGCGCGGCGCTTCTTCCAGGTGGATCCTGCGCCCGACGCGCTGTACTTCTTCTTTACCGAGGACGGCTGGCGGCTCTGCCTGCGCCACTACAAGTCCGCCGAGCCGATCCCCGGCGCGGCGCCGGTGCTGCTGTGCCCCGGGGTGGGCATGGACGCGGTGGTGTTCGACCTGATGGAGGAGGCGTCGCTGGCCCGGTTCCTGCGGGAGCACGGCCACGACGTGTGGCTGCTGGACATGCGCGGCCGCGGACACGCAGACCGCCCCCGGCTCTGGGGCCGCCGTCGCAGGAGCTGGAGCTACGACGACTTCGTGGACTTCGACCTGCCCGCCGCCCTGGAGGAGATCTGCCGCCTGACCGGCGCGGCGCAGGTGCAGTGGGTGGGCATCGACACCGGCGCCCTGGCCCTGCTGTGCAGCCGCTCCGAGCAGGTGAGCCGCCGCGTGGCCAGCCTGGTGGGCATCGGGGTGACCACCTCATTCAAGCGCCAGCGCGCCCTGCTCGGTCCGTACAAGTCCCGCCTCATGGCGGCGCTCTGGACGCCAACGGCGGTGCGCCTCGGGGCGTATCTGGTGGGCCGCCTCACGCCGCCGCCCTGGCGCGCCCTGGCCAACGCAGACAACGTGGATGGCCATGTGCTGCGCAGGGTCCTGGTCAACGGCCTGGTCCGCCTGTCGCCCCGGGAGCTCGATCAGTACGCGCACTGGCTCGACCTGGACCTTATGGACTCTCATGACCAGGGAATCGATTACCGCAAGAACCTCGCCCGCATCACCGTGCCGACCCTGCTGGTGGCTGGCCTGCGGGACCCGCTCAGCCCCGTGGCCGCGGTGGAGTCCACCCTGGAGGCCATGCCCGGCGTGGCCGAGGGGCGGGTGCTGCTGGCAGGGCGGATCAGCGGCATGAGCAGCAACTACGGGCACCTCGACATGCTGGTGGGTCGAAACGCCGACCGCGACCTGTTCCCCCACCTGCTGGCGTGGCTCGACAGCCACTGCGGTGCCGAGGTGGAGGGAGACCGCCCGCGTCCCCTGACGGTGGCAGGCCGCGACCAGGACCTGGCCGTGCCCGTGGAAGAGCGCGCCGATCCAACCACCAAGGTTCAGCTGCGCGAGGAAGTGATAATGGGCCCCGAGCCGCCCGCGCTGGTGGCCGAGGACAGCGACCCGCTGGATGAGCTGTTCGAGGAAGATCCGCGCTCAAAGAACTGATAAACAAAAAATGCTGAACAAAAAATGCTGAACAAAAAAGTTGTGAGCCAGCCTCGTGTCCGCGGCGTGCCAGGCCATTTTTAGTTTTTTGTTTCTAGTTCCTTATTTTTTGTTTCGCTTCCCCTGCGCCGCCCCTGTCATCGGCACGAACCTCACCCCCAGCAGCCGCTCCCTCTTGAACCCATCTTTCAGCCGGGTAATCCGCACCAGCTCCTGGTCGCCCGCGCGCCCCACCGGGGCCACGAGGACGCCGCCTGGCTTCTTCAGCTGGGCCAGCAGCGGCGGCGGGATTTTGGGCGGCGCGGCCGTGAGCATGATGGCGTCGAAGGGCGCCGCCTTGGGCCAGCCCTTGTAACCGTCGCCGATGCGCAGCTTCAGGTTCTTGTACCCCAGCTCGCCCAGCAGCAGCTTGCGGGCGCGCTGCCCCAGCGGCTTGACGATCTCGACGCTGTAGATCTTCCTGTACAGTTCGGCAAGCACCGCCGCCTGGTACCCCGACCCCGTGCCGATCTCCAGCACCCTGCCTCGCCCCGGCTTCAGCCGCAGCGCCTCGGTCATGAAGGCCACGATGTACGGCTGGCTGATGGTCTGGTCATGGCCGATGGGCAACGGGTGGTCCCGGTATGCCCTGCTCCGCGACCGCGCGGGCACGAACCGGTGCCGCGGCACCTTGCCCATGGCCGCCAGCACCGCCGCGTCCTTCACACCGCGCGCCGCGATCTGCCGCCTGACCATCTCCGCCCGCTGCTTGCCCCAGTCCACCCCCGGAGACGCCACCCCATTGCGGCACCCGCCCAACCCAAATAGCAACGCCAGAACCATCCATTTGGCCATCCTATTTTGGCTTTTTGGCATTCTGGCACTCTGGCACTCTGGCATTTTCCTCAGCTCATGCGCGCCGCCCGCGAAAAGACCATGACCGACGCCGGACAGAAGGTAATCCAGGTCAAGAACAGAAACAGCACGAACAGGATGGCCATGGACGAGACCATGTAGACCAGCGCCTTGTCCTGGGGGGTGCCGTTGACAACCGGGAGCCCCTTGAACAGCAGGAGGCAGCCGTAGACGAGGCCGGCCAGGCTGCACGTCGGGCCCAGCACATGTCCCAGGAATGGCACCACCCACAGCGTGCCGCCGAGCCACACCGGGATCACCGCGCCGGCGGCAAGCTTCATGGAGAGCCCCAGATCCTTCTGCGCGTCGAAGGCCTCGGCCAGCTGGTTGATCACGATGCCCAGCAGCAGCCATATCCCGACGTTCAGGGCAAAGGTCAGCACCGCGCTGATGATTGCCGCGAGTATCCCCATGACCGGCATCACGAAGGCGAGGCGATAGGTGTTACCCAGCAGGATGCCGGCGGCAGGCAGGGCCGCCAGCACCAGCATGCGCGGCACCATCTGGCTCCGGATGTCGCCGGGTTCCGGCAACACCTCTCTCCAGTAGTCAAGCGGGTCGACGAATAGCTTCTTCAGCCGCGGGATGTTGATGGCTTCTTTGAGCTGCTCTGGCGTCATGGCGCACCGGTCCCGGAAATGGATGAACTTGAAGTTTATCGGTTCCGGGAGGGAGGGGAAAGCGGCGGGAGGGGCGGAGGTGGGATCAGGCGGCGCAGATCTCCTCCAGCTCCTTCTCCATGTTGTCTTCGCTGGTCTTGCGCGCCACGGACAGCTCCTTGACGATGAGGTTCTTGGCCGTGTCCAGCATGCGCCGCTCGCCGAAGGAGAGGGTCTTGGTCGACTTGAGCCGGTACAGGTCCCTGAAGACCTCGGCGACCTCGAACAGGGAGCCGGTCTTGATCTTCTCCATGAACCCACGGTAGCGCCGGTTCCAGGTCTGCTTGTCGACGTGCACCTCTTTCTCTCGGAGGATCTCGAACACCTCCTCGATCTCCTCCTCGTCGATGATCTGGCGCAGACCGACCTCCCTGGATTTGGTCAAGGGGACCATGATGCGCATGTCGGTGTCGACGATGCGCAGCACGTAGAACCGCATCGCCTTGCCGCTGATCTCCTTTTCTTCGATGCCGACCACTTCGGCGACACCCTGAGCCGGATAAACGGCCATGTCACCAACAGAGAAGCTGTTTTCCATTAACGAGGCCTCCGCGATCATCCCGTCTGGCACTGGCACGAGACTGTGGGTCGCTTAGCTGTGAGCAAAATATAGGCCAAAATATCGAAAGCTTATGTGTGTTACTTAAGTCGCCCTGATTATGTGGGATTCCGCTATTGACGAATAATTGAATTGTTGCCTCGCTGTGACAGCTTGACACAGTGCGGCGAAGCAGCCTTTGCCATACTAAGGGATTTGCCATTTAATTACAAATAAGTGCACCTGGTGACTATTTGGGGCGCCATGCAAGGTCCATTGGCCACTTATGCCCCACCTTTCTGGATCCACTACGCACTTCTGGCGGCTCGAACCCTCCCTCAATCGAGCCTGAGGATCCGCCAGCGGCCGTTGTCCCGGATCAGCCGGATCCTCCCGCTGGCGCCATAGCGCAGCTCGGCGGAGTCACCGTTGACCTCGAGTTGACTGTCGAGGGCCTCGCGCACGTTGCGCATCCGCCGCCGCAGGTCAGCCTCCAGCCCCTGGCGCGCCGCGGCCGAAAACAGCCCGAGGGCAGCCTGCAGGTTCTGATCATCCACCGCTCGCAAAAGCGCCAGGATGGTCTCCCGGGGCGTGGTCAAGCGCGGAGCCTGGGGATAGCCGCGGCTGATGCGCCATCGGCTCCCGTTGGCGCTGAGCCAGAACTCGGCCCCTGACGGGGCGATGACCCTCGCATCGCTGCCACCCTGCTCCGCGGCGCCCTGCTTGAGCGCCCCTGCCTGGGCCAGGAGCTCGGCCCGGACACCCTGCCAGCGACGGCGAAAGGTCTGCCGGGACATCCCCTTGCGCTGCTCCGCGCCGAGCATCCGGTACACATCGTCCGGTCGGTCCTTTTCGATGGCTGCCACATAACGCCCGAGCAAATCGCTGCGAGCCTTGCTCGAGGCCGGACCGCCGCACCCGAGCAGCAATGACGCGAAGGCCAGGAAGATGAAGTGGTAGGGCACGGCAGCCATTCTGACATGGTACGGGGAGGCCAGGCCAGTCCTGCTCGCAGGCCCTCGCAGGGGGCCCAGGGGACCTCCTGTTCACGATCGGGGTGTGAACAAATGGTCACAAAATGCGAAAAGATCTGTGGGGCAATTATCCAAGTGGCTGAAATCATACATTTCATAAAACAGGCATGGTCCTTGTATTCATCCGGGCCAAGCAAACATGCCACCCGGAGAGAGCTCATGAGAACCCAGCTTCACACCAAGCACCTGTTGCAGGCTGCCCTGATCGCCTTCGCCGTGGCCGGCCTCGCCGCCTGCCACCCCTGCGAGAAGGAGGCGCGCGCCTACTGCGACAATGGCGGCTGCTACCGGTGCGAAGGGGAAAGCTGCAACAAGATCCCGAACCGCAAGTGCAAGGCCAACAGCCAGTGCAGCAAGGGCGAGACCTGCACCAGCATCGGCTGCGCAAAGGGTTGCAAGGCGGACAGCGACTGCCCGGCTGACAATCGCTGCGAAAAGGGCACCTGTACGCCCGACGGGTTCGAGAAGCCCGATCCCTACGTGCCGCCCACCGGGTGCACCAAGGACACCGACTGCGCAAAGACCAAGTACTGCAAGAGCGGCAAGTGCGTGGCCCGCTGCAAGGCGGACGATCAGTGCGCGCCGGGCCAGGTCTGCTCCCCGTGCGGCAAGTGCCAGAAGAAGGGCCAGCCCGCCACCTGCGGCACCAGCCCGACCTACTGCACCAAGTCAGCGGACTGCGGCGACGGCAAGGTGTGCATGAGCGGCCTGTGCCACCTCAAGTGCGGCAGCGCCTCGGTGAACTGCCCCGTGGGCCAGCTGTGCTACAAGGGCCGCTGCGTCAACGACCCCAGCCCGGCCAAGCCCGAGTGCCAGGTCAACACCGACTGCGCCAGCGGCTCGTGCATCAACGGTTACTGCCACCTCGCCTGCAGCTCCTCCAAGGACTGCGGCCCCGCCGAGCTGTGCCAGGGCGGCGTCTGCCAGCCCGACTACTTCCCGGCCCAGTAGCCTTGGCCGTAGCCGTACCCCTGTTCCCCCATCCCTGATATCCTCCCCCCATGGCAAACCCCACCATTCTGGTCATCGACGACGAGAAAAACATCCGGCGCACCCTGCGCATGGTGCTCGAATCCGAGGACTACGAGGTCCTGGACGCTCGGGACGCCGAGACGGGCCTGAAGCTGCTGGCGGACAACCGGGTCGGCGCGCTGCTGCTCGACCTGAAGCTCCCGGGCATGAGCGGGCTGGAGGCGCTGGAGCGATTGCAGGGCGAGGTGCCCGGTGAAACCCGGCTGCCGGTGGTGGTGATCTCCGGGCACGGCACCGTCAGCGACGCGGTGAAAGCCACCCGCCTGGGGGCCTTCGACTTCCTGGAGAAGCCGCTGGACCGCGAGCGCGTGGTGATCACCCTGCGCAACGCCCTGCGCCAGGGCGCCATGGCCCAGGAGGTGGACCGCCTGCGCGAACAGGTGGCGGGCCGCTTCGAGATGATCGGCTCCAGCGGGGTGATGCAGGACCTGTTCAACCAGATCGCCAAGGTGGCGCCGACCCGCGGGCGCGTGCTCATCACCGGCGAGAGCGGCACCGGCAAGGAGCTCATCGCCCGGGCGATCCACGAGAACAGCCCCCTCTGCGAGGAGGCCTTCGTCAAGGTGAACTGCGCGGCCATCTCGCCCGAGCTCATCGAGAGCGAGCTGTTCGGCCATGAAAAGGGCGCCTTCACCGGCGCGGTGGGCCGCAAGCGCGGGCTGTTCGAGGTGGCCGACGGGGGCACCCTGTTCCTGGACGAGATCGGCGACATGAGCCTCACCGCCCAGGCCAAGGTGCTGCGGGTGTTACAGATGGGGGAGCTGACCCGGGTGGGCGGCGAGAAGGTGATCAAGGTGGACGTGCGAGGCATCGCCGCCACCAACAAGGACCTCGCCAAGGAGGTGGAGCGGGGCAACTTCCGCGAGGACCTCTACTTCCGCCTCAACGTGATCCCGATCTACTCGCCGCCGCTGCGCGAGCACCGCGAGGACATCCCGGAGATGGTGAGCCACTTCGTGGCGCAGTTCTGCCGTGAAAACGGCTTCCGCCCCAAGGCGGTGGCGTCCGAGGTGATGGACCGCCTGCTGGTCTACGACTGGCCGGGCAACGTGCGTGAGCTGAAGAACATCATCGAGCGGGTGGTGATCATGAGCGACGCGGAGATCCGGGCCGAGGATCTGCCTCCGTTCCTGTCGCTGTCAACGCGCCAGGGGTTCGACCTGTCGCGCTACCGTGACCGCACCCTGCGCCAGTTCAAGGAGCAGATGGAGCGCGACTTCATCTCCATGCGCCTCGAGGACCACGGCTGGAACATCTCCCGATCCGCCGGAGCGCTGGGCATCGAGCGCACCAACCTCCACAAGAAGATCAAGGCCTTCGGGCTGCAGCGCAAATAGCGCCCCCTTGGCGCCAGATCTGGGCCTCCCCACAAGAGTGTGTGATTCCCCGTCCGCGGGTGTGGCAAAAAGTGCCACACCTGGAAGGATTCTGGCCTGTAACAGTTCGTATCTGGGCGCCAATTCCTGAATACATACCGGGCCGGATCGTCCATCTCTCCAGCTGGCATGAAACATGAAAGACCTTTCATATAAAGACCTTCAGCACCGGAGGAGATGAGATGAAGACGACCACCAAAATCACCATGATCCTGGGCGCGGCGGCGCTCCTGCTGCTCCCCCTGTCCGGAACCGCCCGCGCCGACGAGACCATGCGCCGGCTCAAGACCGGCGAGATCCTGATCTACTCGGTGACCACCGGCGGCACCGTCAAGGCGGGGCGGACCCTGTCCATCATCAACGCCAAACCGGCGCAGGTGTTCAAGGTCATCTCCCAGGCTCAGCACTACCACCACTTCGTGCCTCGCATGACCGAGTCGCGCAGGGTCGGCAAGGGGCTCTACTTGCTCAAGAGCAACCTGCCCTGGCCGGCCAAGGACAGCTGGGCCAAGGTGAAGCTGGTCAAGGGCAAGCGCGGCAACACCTACGTGCTGACCTGGTCCATGCAGCAGGGCACGTTCAAGCGCTTCGAGGGGTCGGCCTGGATTCAGCCGGCAGGCAATGGCAAGAGCCTGTTGACCTACCAGCTGCTGGCGGTGCCCAGTACCATCGCGCCGGACAAGCTGCTGAGCAAGGCCATGCGCGGCGTCACCGACGACATGACCGAGGCGATCCGCGACCGGGCCGTGGCTCTGGCCAACGGCAAGATGGTCGCAGGGCAGAAAGTTGCTAGCTCGTCGAGCCAGTAGCGGGGGGCTCCCCGTCTTCCTCCACTGCACCGGCCTTGCGCGCTTCTTTGCGCTGCCGTCTGGCGTCCCGCTGCTTGCGGTACGTGACCACCATCCGATAGGTGACGATGTAAGTAGGGATGCCGGCCACCACGCCGGTGATGGCGCCGCCCACGAAAAGTGGCACCACCATCTGGCCGCCCAGGTCGAGGAACTTGGTGGCGGTGATGCCGGTAAAGACGCTGGTGAAGTCGGCCCAGGTCAGGTGGTCGTAGGGGGTGAAGGTGATGCCCACCGCGTAACCCACGTAGTAGATCGGCAGGAAGGTGATCGGGTTGGTGATCCAGACCCCGGCCATGGCCGCGAACTTGTTGGCCCGAAAGAGCAGGGCGAAGGGCAGCACCACCGCCATCTGGATGCCCATGATCGGAAGGAACCCGACCCAGATGCCCAGGGCGAGGCCGAGAGCGATCTTGTGCGGCGGGTCGTCGAGGCCCGCGATGTCGCGGGCCCAGGTTCGGAGACGTTCAAGCATCGGCCTGCTATGGGCAAATCAGCGCTTCGATATACCAGGGAAGCGCGCCGGAGACCACAGGTTCCTGGTGTGACCACTTTGGTCACAGAATGAAATACGGAGGCGGCGCAACATACTTATATAGGCAGGGGGGCGCAGAGAAGGAAAGCGATGGAGTCCCCATGGAGCAGCACGATTCATACCCTCCCCGGCCAGAACCCGGCCGGGACGTGCGGACCAGGTGGTGGCGCACCGCCGCCCGGCGCGCGCTGGTGATCGCCGGGCTGGCGGTCATCATGGTGGCCGCCTCCCCGGTGCCGGCCGCCCGCTCCCCCGAGAAGCCGCCCGCGGCGCGACAGATCAACTGTGGAATCACCGAGCTGGTCTGCCGCGTGGCCGCGCCCCACGTGGGCGCCTCCGACGCGTCCTGCCCCGGGGCGAGGGACACCTGTGACCTCGACCTGACCCTCTACCGGGTCTACATGGATCGCCTCTCGCGCGGGGTGAAGGTCAGGCCCCTGCATCCACGCTACGTCCGGGTCCTGGCGCCCCACTACCCCGGGCTCGACCTGACGAGGGTGCGCCTGGGCTACTCCCCGCGTCAGCCCCTGCGCAACGCCACCACCGACTGCCTCAACATCTACTTCAATGACGCCGAGGCGGTGGCGCGCTTCGTCGAGGGGGAGTCGCGGCTCTACTTCCGCGGCGGCGCGCCCGATCCGGACAGCACCCACGTGGACTGGCTGCTGCACGAGCTGCGTCACGCCGAGCAGTGCATGGAGGCGGGAGGCCGCGAGGGGTACGCCCGGCGCTGGTTCCAGGAGCTGTCGCACCAGGGGCTGCTGAGGCTCGTGCGGGGATCGCAGCAGCAGCTGCACGACGCCATGGAGATGGAGGCGGACGCCGACGCCGTGGCCGAGCGGGTGCTGGCCTCGCTGCACAGCAACGTGGACGCCCGGAGCAATCTGGCGCCGGCCCTGAGCATGCGGCCGCTGGTGCGGGCCGGGCCCTTGCGGGTGGGCGGCCCCATGCCGGTGATCCTGTCAGCGTCGGTGGAGGGGGGCGCGGAGCCGCTGCGGTTCACCTGGAGCATGCGCAGGCCGGGTCGGAGCGCCTTCTACCGTATCCCCGACGTGGAGGGGCGCTCTTTTCGCAACCAGATGATCTGGACGCCGAGCCTTTCGGGCACTTATCGGGTACGGGTCAAGGTGGAGCATCCGGGCGGCCAGCTGGCCCCCGCGGAGCGGGAGTACGCGTTTTACGTGGCGCCGCGACAGCTGAAGATTTGCAGCAGCCACTACACCATGTAATCTCAAGGGGTGCGCACCCTCTACAGCCGGATACTGGTCCTGCTGACCTTTACGGTCCTCGCCTGCCCGTCGCCGGCGCGGGCTGACCGGGTCTCCACCCTCTGCGGCATCGTGGAGCGGACGGCCCACGAGAAGGTTCGCCTGCGGGCCATCGTGGCGCTCGGGCGGCTGCGCAGCCCCCGGGCGGTGTCGAGCCTGACGCTGCAGCTGCGGGATCGCTCCCCCACGGTGCGGCTGCTGGCCGCCCGGGCGCTGGGCGAGGCCGGGACCATCGAGGCCCTCAAGCCGCTGACGACGCAGCTGGCCCGGGAGACCGACGCGTCGGTCAAGGAGTACCTCTCCGAGGCGGCCAACCGGCTTCAGCAGCGGGCGGCCAGGCCCCCCTCCGGGACCCGCTACCTGGTGGTGCTCGGCGCCATGCGCAACAAGACCGGCAAGGGCGAGCACGAGCTGCCTCTGCGGCTGGGGGAGGTGATGGCGAGGGCGCTGGACGTCACCCCCGGCTGGGCCATCCACCCCTCGCGCGCGCCGCTGCCGCCCGTGGCGCCGCTGCAGCGCGTTGGCGTGCAAGCCCTGAGGGTGGAGGCGACGGTGATGGAGCTGACCCGGACCAGGGTGGGCGACAACATCGACTACGCGGGGACCCTCGCCATCACAGTGCGCGACGCCCAGGGCGTCTCGAGCCGCGTGGTGAAGTTCACCTCTCAGATCGCGACCCCGGCGGCCGGGCACCACCCCGGCATGGACGCCGCCTTCTTCACTGACCTGATGGAGGTCGCCGGCCGCCAGGCCGCGCGGCGGATCATCTCCCGGGCCGTGCGGGCCTTCCCCCCCGTGCGCGCCGCGGCCAAACCCGAGGGCCCATGAGCCGACGGCACAAGCGAAAGCTGCGCAACTATCTCATCGATCACAGCTACCAGGTGCGCCACACCATGGCGCTGCTGCTGGTCTGCCTGGTCATCCTGGGCATCATGGGCTCCTACTGGTACCGCGAGATGGTGGTGGCCAACGAGGTGATCGAGGTGGGGGTCATCGCCACCATGCGTCAGGGGGACGCTGTGCGCGTGCACCAGCAGATGGCCGCGCAGCGGCAGGTGCGCATGGCCGTGATGGTGGGGGGCGCGGGGCTTCTCTGCCTGGTGGTGGTGGGGTTCATGGTGGTGCTGACCCACCGGGTGGCGGGGCCGCTTTACGCCATCAGGCGCCAGATGAAGCAGATCCGGGACGGCGGCCTGGCCGACCTGCGCCCGCTGCGAAAGGGCGACGCCATGGCCGATATGTACAAGACCTTCCATGCCATGGCCTCCACGCTGCAGGGGGCAGCCGAGAAAGATCTGGAGCAGATCGACGCGGCCGTGGCCCGGGCCGAGGAAGGCGAGGACGAGGGGCTGAAAGAGATCCTGGGTGAGCTGCGCCAGCGCAAGGTGGCGCTGCTGGGAAAGACCGACGCCGACGCCGATAGCTGATAGCTGATAGCTGATAGCTGATAGCTGTTGTATAAACTTGGCGCCATGAGCGCCATCAAGCGTCCATCCCGCACCCGGGTGCACACCGAGTCCGGCGTGTTCGACCTGCGGCAGGAGCCGCTGGCGGACCTGGATGACCTCACCACTCTGCTCGACGGCGGGGATCCCGAGGCGCTCAAGACCTTCCTCTCCCTGCTCCACCCGGTGGACCTGGCAGAGCTGTTCGAGATCATCGACACCGACTACTGGCCCAAGGTGATCGAGGGGCTCTCCACGGCGCAGATCTCCGACCTGATGGAGGAGCTGCCCGACCACCTCCGCGATGACCTGGCCGAGCTGCTCAAGCATGACCAGCTGACCCGGGTGATCGAGGAGATGGCCTCCGACGACGCGGCGGACGTGCTGGCGGACCTGCCGCGGGACATGGCCAAGGACCTGATCCGGTCCCTGCCCGAGGAGGACCGGGAAGAGGTCACCACCCTGCTGCGCTACCCGGAGGATACAGCGGGTGGCCTGATGCAGATGGAGCTGGTCTCGGTGCCCGAGACTGCCACGGTGGACGAGGCGGTGGAGATGCTGCGCCAGCAGGCCCCGGACGCGGGCGACTTCCACTTCATCTATGTCACCGACGCCTACGACATCTACAAGGGGGCGGTGAAGCTGGAGACGCTGATCCTGGCCAGGGGCACCGACCCGGTGGGCGAGCTGCTCGAGCAGCAGCGCTACGACGTGACCCCCGACGTGGACCAGGAGCAGGTGGCGTTCCTGTTCAAGCGCTACGACCTGATCTCCCTGCCGGTGGTGGACCACGACGGCGTGCTGCTCGGGCGCATCCTGCACGACGACGCGGTGGACGTCATCGAGGAGGAGGCGGACGAGGACATGCTGCACATGGCCGGCGCCAGCCCGGACGAGCCGGAGCTGGTGTACACCGACCGGCTGTTCAAGATCGCCTCGGTGCGCCTGCCCTGGCTGCTGGTCACCCTGGCCGGGCTGAGCGTCCTCGCCCTGCTGGTGGGGCTGTTCCAGATCTCCTTCCCGCAGATGATGACGCTGGTGCCCTTCGTGCCGGTCATCGGCGCCATGGGCGGCAACGTGGGTACGCAGTCCTCCACCATCGTGGTGCGCGGCTTCGCCACCGGCCGCGTGGACTTTCACAACCTTGGGCTCTTCCTCGGCCGGGAGCTGTTCATCAGCACCATCATGGGAGTGGTGTGCGGCATCCTGTCAGCCGTGGTGGCCCTGCTGTGGCATGGCGACCCGATGCTCGGCGTCGTGGTGGGCCTCTCAATGGGCGTGGCCATCATCGCCTCGGCCATCCTGGGTATGCTGATCCCGTTCCTCTTCCGCCTGGTGCACATCGACCCCGCCATCGCCGCCGGGCCGGCCGTCACCACCATCGACGACATCGTGGCCATCGCCATTTACTACCTGGTGGCGTTGCTGCTCATCACAGCCTGAGCCGTTGCGCGATCCCGCCCGCTTTGCCGTCGTCGCAGCCCTGGCGATCTGCGCGCTGACCGCCTCGTTCATCCTGGCGGACAAGTACCTGCTCAGCTCGTCCGATTCGGATGTGCACCACCTCAACTGTCAGGTCTACGCGCGGGTCATGGCGCTTGGGGACCCGGGGGACCTGCAGGACTGGGTGGAGCACACCAACCCGTCATGGCCCCCGCTGACCCACCTGTACCACGGCGCCCTGGGCTGGCTCATCAGCGACTCGCCCGAGGCCATCCGGCTCTACTCGCTGCCGCTGCTGCTGCTGCTGCTCTGGTGCGTCTTTCAGCTCGGAACGCGGCTGGGGGACCGGTCCACTGGCGCCCTGGCGGTGGTGCTCACCGGCTTCAGCGTCGGCATCGCCAGCCAGGCGCGGCATGTGTCGCTCGACCTGCCGGCCACGGTGGTGGTGTGGCTGGCGCTGGTCAACCTGGTGGAGTGCGGCCGCCGCCGCGGCCCGTGGCCGGTGCTCTTCTTCGGCGCCGCCTGTGGCGTGGCCATGCTGACGAGGATCCAGGCGCTCTTTTTCCTCTGGCTGCCCGCGGCGCTGGTGTTCGGGCTGCGGCTGTGGGAGGCGCCCGGGTGGCGCGCCCGCGGGCGCCTGCTGCTCGCCCTGGGCAGCGCCCTGGCCCTGGTGGTGCTCATCTCGAGCTTCCACTGGTACGGGCGGCTGGTCCCGTTCATCGCGGTGGCCACCACGCACACTGATCCGTCGGCGGTCTCGAGCCTGGGCGACCCGGGGTTCTTTCCGGGGCTCCGCTACTACGCTGTGGTGCTGGGCCGCGTGGCCGGCTGGCCCGTGCTGGCGGCGGCCCTGGCGCTGGCGCCGGTGCTGTGGCGCCGGCAGCGGCGGGCCGCGCTGATGCTCCTGGGCGTGGTGCTCGGGGGGGTGCTGCTCTTCGCGGCCACGGTGAGTCGGGAGGAGCGCTACCTGCTGCCGGCGGTGCCGGCCGTCTGCCTGTTCGCGGCGCTCGGGTTGCGCCAGCTCGTCGCCCGGGTGGCGCGGCCGGCGGGGGCCGCGCTGATGGTGGGCGCGGTCTTGCCGACGCTGCTGCTGGCCGACCCGGACATCGGCGGCATGCCGGGTGAGTGGCAGCCGGTGGCTCCGCGGATGGTGCGCGCCCCGTCGGACCACGCCAACCGCGCGCGCCTGAAGATCCTCGCCTGGAGCGAGGCGCGAGTGCGCCGGGCCGTGGCCACGAAGCGGTGGCCGAACTTCCTGCTGTTCGAGGGGTTCGGCGACTCGCTCATGGCCAGCGAGATGATCCATCGCCTGCAGGGGGTGCCCGTCAACATCGCGAGCCACGAGGAGGCGTTCAAGTCCCGGTTCGTCCAGAAGCGGGCCCGGACCCATGGCCTGCTGGTGCTCAACGGCACCGAGCGCGGCGCCAACAAGGCCGAGGCGACCCTGCAGCTGAAGATCGAGGCCATGGACCTCGTGCCGAGCGGGCAGGTGCACTTCTATACCCTCCCCCCGGGCTGGGTCGACGGGTTCCTCAATCAGTACGACGAGGGGGACTGACGCGCCGGAGTCTCGTGTCATGCTTTGCCGAGGGCAGGGCATGGTGCTGGTGCCGGGACCGCCGGACGACCGGGCCCGCTAGCCAAAGGAGCGAGGGATGAAAGAGACGATGCGCGCCATGGCGCAGAGCGCGGGAGGTGGGTTCGAGCTGGTCCAGCTGCCGGTGCCGCAGGTGGGGCCGGGCGAGGTGCGGGTGCGGGTGACCGCGTCCTCCATCAACCCGGCTGACGAGAAGGTGCTGGCCGGCGGGCTGGTGGGGAGGGTGCTGCACGCCCGCGCCGATCCGCTGGTGGTGGGCTACGACGTGGCGGGGACCGTGGACGCCCTGGGCGAGGGGGTGGCTGACCTGGAGCCCGGGGCCGCGGTGTACGGCCACCTGGCGTACGCCGGGTCCACGCGGCAGGGGGCGTTTTCGGAGCTGGTCACGCTGCCCCGTGAGGCGCTGGCGGCGGCGCCCGGGGGGGTGCCTGCGCACCAGGCCGCGGCGGCGCCCACCGTGGCGCTCACCAGCCTGCAGGCGCTGCGCGACCATGGCGAGCTGGGGCAAGGCGGCCGGGCGCTGGTCATCGGGGCGGCGGGCGGGGTCGGCTCGCTGGCGGTGGGCATCGGCAAGCGCCTCGGCGCCCATGTAACCGGCGTGTGCAGCACGAAGGACGTGGAGGCTGTGCAGGCGTTGGGCGCGGACGCGGTGATCGACCGCAAGCAGGCTGACCCGTACGCTGGCGGGGGCCCCTACGACATGGTGTTCGACACGCCGGCGGTGGCATCCTACGGCCGCTGCGCCGGGCTGCTCGGCCCTGGGGGCACCTATGTCACGACCTTGCCCGGTCCCGCGCTGCTGTCCGGCATGCTGCGGGCGCTCTTTTCGTCCCGGCGCTGCCGATTCGTGGGGGTCGCCTCCCGCCGCGAGGACCTGGAGCTGGTGGGCGGCTGGCTGGCCGACGGCTTGCAAGTCCCCGTGGACTCTCGCCACAAGGTCGCCGATCTGGGCCAGGCCCTGGCGCGCCAGGCCGAGCCCGGCCGCGCGGGCAAGGTCGTGGTAGATATCGCTGACAGCTGGCCTCAATAAAATGTCAAGTGGTGGGGTCAGACCCCCCTACTTGACATTTTACCGGCGGGCGAGCTTGCGGAGCTCCTTGCGCCAGAGGCTGTTCAGTCGTGACTCGGTCAGGCGGTAGTGCTGCTCCAGCGCCGGCAGGTCGGCGGAGTCCTGGAGGAAGGCGAGCAGCTTGCGCTTGCCGCCGCGCCTGAGCAGCACGCGCATCAACACATGTGACTGGCCATAGAACAGGTGCTCCTGATCGGGATAGCGCTTCAGCGCCAGGAGGGTGGCCAGGGGGAAGGGGCGCGTCCCGCTGGTCAGCTGCCGCGCCAGCGCCCGGGCACGGCGCAGCTGCAGCTCGCGCGATTCGGCCTGCATGGCCAGGCCCTCGTTGGCCCACAGCGGCGGCTCCTTCGGCGCCATCAGCTCCGACAGGATCAGGTGGGACAGCTCGTGGGGCAGGGTGTCTTCCAGGATGCCCCGGTCTCCGGCGGCGATGTTGATGCGGCGGTAGCGCAGCTGCCCCTTGACCAGCCGGGAGGCCGGCGCCTGGGCCGAGCCGTGGCGGGTGGTGCCCACCGTCATCCGGCGCATGACGTCGGTGGAGGGATAGAAGTAGATGCGGCATCGTGGTGACCAGCGCGTGGGCCGCCGGCCCCAGGCGCGCAGCTGGCTCGCGCGAGTCTCCTCGGCGGTGTCCAGCACCAGCTGGGCGATTCCGCCGTACTTCAGATAGAGCACCGTGAAGTTGGCGCTCGACCGCCGGCTCCACCGCGACGGCACGCCCTCGAAGTCGGTGGCCAGCCGGTCGAGCATGCCGAGCACTTTCTGCGGCTTCTTCGGGGGCGGCGGCGCGGGCGGTGGGCCGCAGGCGAGCCCGGCCAGCCAAACGACGGTCGCCACGGTCGCAAGGCGCCAGCGGGGGATGGACCTGACCCGTTCATCGACGCGCATCGGCTCCAGATTACGGCGCAAGCCGGCCCGGTGCCAGCGGCGGTTGTGGCGCCAGGCCCCATTGTGCGCAAGATTATCAGCACAGGAGACTGCAAAATGACCACGCTGCCCCGTCGCTGCAAGCCGCTGCTCCCCGCTGCCCTGGCCTCGTTGCTCATCATCCCCTCGGCCTGCATTGCCAAGCCCTCCGCGCCGGACGACGAGACCGTGCACCGGTTGATCAACGCCGGGCGCGACGAGCCGGTGAAGAAGAAAAATGTCTGCCTCAAGCGTCACGCCTCGCTGCCGGGGCTGGTGATGGTGGGCTACTTCGCCCATGACCGCGGCTGCATGCTGGACCAGGTGGTGCTCGACGGCAAGCTGGTCAAGGCGGCCTCCGCAAGCGCGGCGGTGCTCGGCAAGCTGGGCTGGGCCCGGGCGGCGTTCGGCACGCGCGGCACGCTGGCCCAGGCCTGGGTCATCAGCGGCTTGCTCGCCTTCGACACGGTGCTGGGCAAGCGGCCGAAGAAGTTCAAGGGCAAGTTTCACACCCCGAAGGCCGTGGCCGCAGGCAAGGGCGTCGCGGTGACCCTGTGGACCCGGAATCCCACCGGCATGCAGTGCGGTACGGGGTACGCGCGCACGCGCTTCGTGTTCGCCGCCGGCGGCGCGCTGAAGCAGCGCAAGGTGCTGGGCGGCTTCTTCCTGCCCTGCAAGTAAGCTGGCCAGCCGGCCCCCGGTGCCCGATGATGGGGCATGCGGCTGCGCTGGCTGATCCTCGTCGCCCCGACCTGCCTGGCGGGGTGCGCCTTCATCGAGTGGGCAGAGGGGTTGGCAACCCTGCTGCTCGGGCTGGGGCTGCTCTTCTTGCCCGTCGCGCTGGGCGCCGCGATCCTGGAGCTCGTGAGGCTGGCCCTGGACCGCCGGCTGCTGCGTCGGGTGGAGTCTGGCGAAGCGGGCGGCAGCCGGGTGGCGCTGCGGGGGCAGGTGGCCGGATCCGGGCTGGGGCAGGGCGCGCTGTTCAGAGCTTGTCGCCTGAGCTACACCGTGGAGGACGACGGCACCTCCTTCAGGGACATGACCCTGTTTCAGGCGCCCGGCACCTTCGCCCTGCAAACAGACTCCGGCGAGGCCCTGGTCTCGCTGCCCGAGACGTTTGGCCAGGCGGCCGACATCGACGACCTCTGGCTCGGGGGGGAGATACCGGGGATTCAGGTCCACAAAGGGCGCACGCGATTCTTCCTCCGGGGACATCATCGCGCCCTGGAGTGGCGCAGCAGCCAGGACGATGAGCAGGAGCTTCGGCCGCTGCTCGGCGCGCTGGAGATCTACGCTCCGGGCTTTGATCTGATGGCGCTCGACGGCGGCAAGCTGAGCTCGGCCGAGCTCTCCTTGTGGGAGGTCCCTGCTGGCGAGACGCTGACGGTGGTGGGCCGCGCCGCGCCGGTGCGTCCAGAGCGGGAGGAGACGTCGCACCCCTACCGCGCCGGCGGCGCCCGCACCGTCGCTTTCGAGGATGGCAAGCGGCGCCACCTGGTGCTGGCCAACTTCGACGGGGACGACCTGGCCGCGGTGCTGAGCAACGCCTCCCGCGAGGCGCGCGTCGGGGTCGGCATGATCGCCGTCCTGCTGCCGCTTGATGTCCTGTTTCTGTGGCTGCTGGTTCGCTGAGGGCCAGCGCCCTGCTGCAGCGCGGGCTCAGCTGCCCCCGGCGGCCCGCTTGCGCGCGGCGTTGATGCGCGCTGGCGAAAACCCCACCAGCACCTCATCGCCGATCTTGATGGTCGGGATGGAGCGCTTCGGGTTCAGCTCGCTGAGCTGGCGTCTCCAGGATCTGTTCTTCTCGATGTCCCGGATGTCGCACGAGATGCCGCTTTTCTGAAACCATGCCACCGCCTTGCGGCAGGCAGGGCACCACGAGGTGACGTACATGACGATCTGTACGTCCTCGAGCCCTCTTTCGCGCTGGCTCTCCTTCAGCTGCTTGATCTCGGCCTCCAGCCGGCTCCTCCGCCGAAGCGTCTCCTCCGCCTCGATCCGACGCTTGCGGGCCGCCTCGCGAGCCCTGGCCCGCGCTGCGCTGTCCCTGGCTCGCTGCTCGCCGGCCTGCTGCGCCTCATCCTCCCAGACGGGCGGCGGCGGGAGCGGCGACTTCGGGCTCGTGTCGACCACGACCGTATGCTGACTGGCGCTGGCCGCGGGGGCCGTCTCGGCATCGCTCCCGCTCGCCCGCTCTCGCCACTTGAGCGCCCCCCCAGATCCCGCCGGCGAGGAGCACGGAGAGCACCGCCACGCGCAACCAGGAGAAGGACGAGGTCTCCGGCGGCGGCGCCTCTGGCACATAGATGCGCTCGCAGCGAATACAGGTCCCGTCTGGACCCAGGGCCAGCCCGTGGGTGGGGCAGCGCGACAACTCGCCGCTGTCGAATTCGGTAGTGTCCCGATAGTTCTGCAAAAGTCTTCCGAGTCATGGCATCTCCAATGTG
>CAZEFW010000129.1:0-27817 GCA_964511535.1 uncultured Myxococcales bacterium
CCCGCTCCCGACCCCGCTCCCGATCCCGACCCCGCTCCCGACCCCAACCGATTCTGGCATTCTGGCATTCCGGCGCTCTGGCACTCTGGCATTCAAAGGCCCCGGCCTCAGCACCAGCCCCAGCCCCAGCCTCAGCACCAGCCTCAGTCTCGGCATCTCCCCATTTTGAATTTCTTGTTTCTTGTTCCTTGTTTCTTGTTTCCCACTTTTTGCTTTTCACTTTTTGCTTTTTGTTCCCTCCTCTCCGAACCTCAACCCATGCGCACACCAACCATCATCTCTCTCCTCCTAATGACCGCCTGCGCCTCCACCCCACCTTCCACTCCGTCCTCTCCTCCTTCCTCGCCCGCCCCCCAGGTCGAGGTGCAGGGACACCGCGGCTGCCGCGGGCTGCGCCCTGAAAACACCATGGCCGGCTTCCGCCACGCCATCAGCCTGGGCGTGGACATGCTGGAGCTGGACCTGGGCCTCACCGCGGATCATGTGCTGGCGGTGACCCATGATCCCGAGATCAAGGAGACCATCTGCGCGATCCCGGCCGCGCTCCCCTCGCGCCAGGTCAAGGACCTGACCTTCGCCCAGCTCCAGACCCTCGACTGCGGCGCCAGGAAGAACCCGCGCTTCCCCGAGCAGGTGCCGGTCCCGGGCGAGCGGATCCCGCGCCTCTCGCAGGTGCTCGAGCTGCTGCGCGCTCACCGGCGCCTGGGCGCCAACATCGAGATCAAGACCTTCCCCGACCGGCCGCAGGCCACCCACCCGCCGGCCGCCTTCGCCCGCCAGCTGGTGAAGTTGTTGAAGGATCCTGCGCTGAAGGGCCGGGTGGTGGTGCAATCCTTCGACCCGCGCGCGCTGCAAGCCGTGGCCGCCCTGGATAGCACCGTGACGCTGGCCGCCCTGGCAGATCGCAGGGCCGACATGGAGCCGATGCTGGCCGCCACCGGCGCCCGGATCCTCTCACCGCGCTACACCGAGCTGCGACGCGAGGACATCGCCCGATTCCGCGCGCGCGGGATCCGAGTGATCCCCTGGACCGTCAACGAACCCGAAGCGCTGATTCGCATGAAACGCTGGGGCGTGGACGGCATCATCACCGACTACCCTGACCGGCTGCTCTCCCCCCGCTGAAGCCCACGGATTCCTTGCCGTACGCTGCAGAGTCGTTGTTTAATCGTAGGGTCCGAAAACTGTCAGCGGTCCCCTGGCTTCAGGGCTCCAGGTTGTAGAGGTCGTCATCGTGTCTGAAGAAGAAAGTGTAACCGGCGCAGAATTCCTCATCGGGCGCGTCCTGGGTGGGACCTACAAGATAGAACGACTCATCGGCGAGGGGGGCATGGGCCAGGTCTACGAGGCCTCCCACACGCGGATTCCGCGCAAGTTCGCGGTCAAGGTGCTGAGCATCAAGATGAACACCGTGCCCACGGTGGTGGCCCGGTTTCAGCGCGAGGCGATGATCGGCAGCCGGCTGGGCCACGACCACATCGTCGCGGTCACCGACTTCGACACCACCGAGGACGGCTTCCCCTACCTGGTCATGGAGCTGCTCAACGGCAAGGACCTGTCGGGGCTGCTGCAGGACGAGGGCGCCCTGTCGCCGGTGCGCGCCACCTCCATCCTGCGTCAGGTGCTGCTGGCCCTGTCGGCGGCGCACGCCGAGGGGGTGGTGCACCGGGACATGAAGCCCGAGAACATCATGCTCTGTCGCCGCCGCGGCGGCGGCGAGATCGCCAAGGTGATGGACCTCGGCATCTCCAAGGTGCTCACCTCGGACAGCATCGTCACCTCCCACGCCCAGCTGCTGGGCACCCCGTGGTACATGGCCCCGGAGCAGGCCGAGGGGCGCATCGACGAGATCGACCACCGCACCGACCTGTTCTCCCTCGGGCTGATCTACTACAACATGCTCACCGGCGTGATGCCGTTTCAGGGCGACAGCGTGCCGTCGGTGCTCTACCAGGTGGTGCACAAGTCTCCGCCCCCGCTGGGCGATGTGGCGCCCGAGCTACCGGCCGGCCTGGGCCCGGTGGTGGAGAAGGCGATCCAGAAGGACTCCGCGGAGCGTCACCAGTCGGCCACCGAGTTCATCGAGGCCGTGCAGGAGGCCATGGGCGATGAGTGGAAGGACGTGCTGATCCACGAGCTCGGCACCGGCACCCAGGACGCGCCCGCCGACACACCGGCGCTGGAGGGTGACAGCTGGAGCTTCGACACCATGGGCCTCGGCGACACCATGGGTGGCGGCGACACCGTGGACGCCCCCGTCAGTGAGACCGAGCCGGCGGGCGAGGTGCTGGTGACCCGCGGCAAGGCGGCCGACAGCCAGGACTTCTCCGAGGCGAGCATGGCCCCCACCATGGCCGCGCCCGAGGAGGACCTGGTCGCACAAGAGGCCAAGGAGGGCGGCGCGCAGCCCAAGATGACCACCCACTCCATGGGCGCTGGCGAGGTAAACGCCAGGGCGGAGACCGAGGCGGTGGGCAAGGTCGAGCAGAAGAAGAAGCCGGTGGCGCTGTACCTCGGCGCCGGCCTGCTGGCGGCCGCCGCCGTGGTGCTCTCGCTGGTGTTCTGGCCGGCCAAGCCCGGCGAAGCGCCGGCCCCTGCCCCCACGCGTGTGGCTGGTGAGCAGCCCGATCCAGGGCCGGTCAACGTGGCGCCTGCGCCCGCGCCGGTGCCCGCGCCTGCGCCTGCGCCGGTGCCCGCACCTGCGCCTGCGACGGCCACCCCGGCGCCTGCTGCCGCGCCCCCGGCTCCGGCTCCCGCCGCCGTGGCGGTGCAGGAGAAGCGCAAGCTCACGGTCACCAGCTCGCCCCCCGGCGCGAGCGTGGTGGTCAACGACGAGAAGCTCGGCAAGACCCCGCTCGAGGCGGTGGAGGTCTCCCGCGAGAAGCTGACCGTCACAATCCGCAGGGGCGGGTTCGGCCGCGTGCGAAAGACGGTGCCGGCCGGAGCCGACGCGGTGAAGCTATCGGTGACCCTGCGGGCGCTCAAGGCCTCGCTCAACGTGGTCGCCCTGCACCAGGGCAAGCCCGTTGAGGCGGATGTCTACATCAACGGCAAGAAGCGGGACCAGACCCCGGCCATGTTCGGGGACCTCGCCCCGGGCAAGTACAAGGTGCGGGTCTCGCACCCCGACTTCAAGCCAAGCACCCAGGCCGTCAACCTTCGCCCGGGCCAGAAAGGCCGCGCTGTCTTTGGCCTGCGCAAGTGAAGGACCAACAAAGGAACCGAAGATGATCAAACGTTGCGCTCACACTCTGCTCGCCGTGACCATCGCCCTCACCTGCGTGGGCTGGAGCGGTGCCGCCATGGCACAGTCCGATCCCGCCGAGTCGCTGCTGCAGGAGGGGCTGGTCAACTTCCGCGTGGGCAAGTTCTCCGACGCGCTCAAGGTGTTCGACAAGGCAAAGCGCAAGGCCAAGGAGACGGCCGTCAAGGCGCGGGTGAACATGTACCGCGGCCTGGTGCTCGGGGTGATGGGCAAGGAGTCGGCCGCGCGCAAGGCGTTCACCGAGGCCCTGAAGGCTGACCCCACCGTGGCCCCCAAGGAGGGTGAGGCCAAGAAGAAGGTCCTCGCCATGTTCCACGACGTCCGGGCCGGCCTCAAGGGCAGGCTGGAGGTCAAGGCGGACAGGGAAGGCGCGCTGGTCTACCTCGGCGACAAGGAGGCGGGCAAGACGCCGTTCGCCGGCGAGGTCCCGGTGGGCAAGTACAAGGTGGTGATCAACACCCCCGACGACCTGTACCGCCACGAGGCGGAGGTGGTGGTCAAGCTCGACGACGTGGCCACCCTGGAGGTCAAGCTCCCGTTCGTGGGCAGCCGCCTGAACCTCACCACCCGGCCGGCCGGCGCCAAGGTCACGCTGGACGGCAAGGACGCAGGGGTGACCCCCGTCAAGGACCACCCGATGCGCACCGGCGGGCACAAGCTGGAGGTGGCCCTCGACGGCCACCAGGCCGTGACCCGCATGCTCAAGGCGCGCCCGGGCGAGAGCCTGACCCTGGACCTGGAGCTCAAGCCGGGCAGCGCCACCGCGGCCGCGCCCACGCCGGCGCCCACGGACGGCACCACGCCCGATCCGAAGCCGGAGCCGGAGCCGGAGCCCGGCGACTCGAGCTTCCACTTCCCGGTCTACACCGCCATCGCCGGCGGCGCGGCGCTTGCCGCGCTGGCCGCGGGCATCGCCCTGTCCGTGAGCGCCAACAACGCATACGACGAGTTCGAGACCACCCAGGACCTGGACCGCTACAACGAGCTGAAGGACCAGATCCCGGGGCTCGAGCTGGGGGCCAACATCTCCTTCGGCGTTGCCGGCGCCGCCGCGGTGGGCGCCGTGCTGCTCTACCTGTTCGTGGACCGGCCCGCTGCCCAGGACGCCGACGCCGAGGCCACGGCCAACCTGATCCTGGGCCCCACCGGCGCCGCGCTGAAAGTCACGTTCTAACACAGCCCTCGATCACGAAAAAAACCGTTTAATCAAGAGAGCTTAAAGCTCCCTTCTGGACTCCTGAATCCAATTCCAGCATGATACGCGCGCGAGGTGCCCATGCTAGAAGGAATGCCCCCCCTGAAGCTCACCTACGACGACGTGCTGCTGCTGCCGGCGAGGAGCGATGTGCTCCCGGCGGAGGTCTGCCTGGAGACCTCCCTGACCGGCAAGCTGAAGCTCGACGTCCCGATCCTTTCCTCGGCCATGGACACCGTGACCGAGCTGCCCATGGCCATGGCCATGGCCCGGGCGGGAGGTGTGGGCGTGCTGCACCGAAACCTCGCGCCAGAGGAACAGGCCGAGCAGGTGCTCCGGTTCAAGCAGGAGGCGCCGAAGCTGCCCGTGGCCGCGGCCCTGGGGACGTCGGCCGATGACATGGACAGGGCCAGCAGGTTGGTGGACGCGGGCTGCGACGTGCTGGTGGTGGACACCGCTCACGGCCACTCGGTGGGCGTGCTCGAGCGCGTCGAGGTGCTCAAGACCAAGTTCAGCGAGGTGCAGGTGGTGGGCGGCAACGTGGCCACCCCCGAGGCGACCCTGGCACTCATCGAGGCCGGCGCCGACGGCGTCAAGGTGGGCGTCGGGCCGGGGAGCATCTGCACCACCCGCGTGGTGGCGGGGGTCGGCGTGCCCCAGCTGTCCGCCGTGAGCGAGTGCGCCGCCGTGGCGGCCGAGCGGAACATCCCGGTCATCGCCGACGGCGGCATCACCAAGAGCGGCGACATCGTCAAGGCCCTGGCCGCCGGCGCCCACACCGTGATGCTGGGCAGCCTGCTGGCCGGCACCGACGAGGCGCCGGGAGAGCGGGTCACCGTGGCTGGCCGGCGCTACAAGGGGTACCGCGGCATGGGCTCGGTGGGCGCCATGAGCCGCGGCTCGGCGAGCCGCTACTTCCAGGACGGCGTGGCCCAGGAGAAGCTGGTGGCCGAGGGCGTCGAGGGCCTCGTGCCTTACCGCGGCCCGGTGCACGACGTGCTGCACCAGCTGCTGGGCGGCCTGCGCGCCGGCATGGGCTACACCGGCTCGGCCACCATCCAGGACCTGCGCCAGCGGGCGCGCTTCGTGCGCATCTCCAACGCCGGCCTGGTGGAGAGCCGGGTCCACAACATCACACACCAGGAAGGCTGAGGGCATACCCCAATGGACGAGCTGACCCGCGGGATCCTCATCGTCGATTTCGGTTCCCAGACCACCTTGCTCATCGCCCGTCGGGTGCGTGAGCTGGGGGTCTACAGCGAAGTATGGCCCTGCACTGATCCGCGGCTGAAGGAGCGCGCGCCCCGCAGCCTGGGGGTGATCCTGTCGGGCGGCCCTGCCAGCGTCGGGGCAGCGGGGGCGCCGACGCTGCCCGCGGCCCTGCGCGACCTGGACCGGCCGGTGCTCGGCATCTGCTACGGCATGCAGCTGTACGTCGAGCACCTGGGCGGCGCGGTGGACGCGGCGCCCACGCGGGAGTTCGGGCGCACGCCCATCGCCCTGCAGGGCGACGGAGGCAAGGTGCTGCGCGGCCTGCCTGCCGCGGGGTCGGTGGTCTGGATGAGCCACAACGACGCCGCCGTGGCAATGCCCGAGGGGGGCGCGGTTACGGCCCGCACCGAGGGCGGCGTCACCGCCGCCGTGGAGGTCCCCCGGGCGCGCTTTTACGGGCTGCAGTTTCATCCCGAGGTGTCCCACACCGACCATGGCGCCGAGATCTTGCGGCGGTTCGCCCTGGACGCCTGCGGCGCGGCGGGGGACTGGACCATGGCCAGCCTGGCCGAGCAGAAGGTGGCCGAGATCAGCGAGCAGGTGGGCGACGCGCGGGTGATCTGCGGGCTGTCCGGCGGGGTCGACTCGGCCGTGGCCGCGGCGCTCATCTCCAGGGCCATCGGGCGGCGGCTTGTGTGCATCCTGGTGGACACCGGGCTGATGCGACACGCCGAGGCCGAGGAGGTGGAGCAGGCCTTCACCGAGCACTTCGAGGTGGAGCTGCGCCGGGTCGACGCGGCGGACGAGTTCATCGATGCCCTGCAAGGGCTGTCCGACCCGGAGGCCAAGCGCAAGGCCATCGGCAAGACCTTCATCGATGTCTTCGAGCGCGAGGCGAAAAAGATCGAGGGGGTCGGCTTTCTGGCCCAGGGTACGCTGTACCCCGACGTCATCGAGTCGGTGAGCTTCTCCGGCGGACCGTCGGCGGTGATCAAGAGCCACCACAACGTCGGGGCTCTGCCCGAGCGGCTGCCCTTCGAGCTGGTGGAGCCGCTGCGCATGCTGTTCAAGGACGAGGTGCGCGCCCTGGGCGCGGCGCTGGGCGTGCCGGCGCACATCCTGGGCCGCCACCCGTTCCCCGGCCCGGGGCTGGGCATCCGGATCATGGGCGATGTGACCCGCGAGAAGCTGGCGCTGGTGCGCGAGGCGGACCGGATCTTCATCGGCATGCTGCGCGACGAGGGGCTGTACGACCGGGCCTGGCAGGCGTTCTGCGTGCTGCTGCCGGTGCGCACCGTGGGCGTCATGGGTGATGCGCGCACCTACGAGCGCGTGCTCGCCCTGCGCGCCGTCACCAGCCGCGACGGCATGACCGCCGACCGCGCCGATCTCCCGCTGGAGTTCCTCGGCCGCGTGGCCGACCGCATCGTCAACACCGTGCGCGGCATCAACCGGGTCGTGTACGACCTGACCAGCAAGCCGCCCGGGACTATTGAGTGGGAGTAGGCCGCCCCTTCATCGCGGAGCCTCCCGCAGGGAGGCGAGCATGGGCGGCCTCCGCCGGAGGCGCACTGAACGGGCACAGCGGTGGAGCGCAGCGCAGCGAGGCGAGGACGGCGAGCTACTCCGCCGGAGGCGCATTGCACGGGCACAGCGGGCTTCCGTGGGCTCCAACTCAACAGTTAACAGGTAACCGCTAACAGTTGAGCGCTACTTGCACGCCGCTGCCCCCGCCTCTGGCAACAGCAGAAACCCCAGCGTCCTCGGCGGCAGGTCCATGTATGGGCCGTCGCCCTCGGCGGAGACCAGCTGCGGGGCGGTGCCGTCGGCCGCGGCCTTCAGCGTCGCGCCGTTGAGCTTGATGGCGCCCGAAGACAGGCTGTCAGCAGACAGCAGGTAGCGCCGCGACGGTCCGGTCAGGCCGGGCAGCTCCATGCGAACAGTCCGCTTCGCGTCGAGGTTGATCAGCGCAGCGGTCACCGCGCCGGCCTTGCCCATCTTGGCCCCGGCGCAGTGGGCGTAGACCCGCACCAGCCTGTGGCCGGCAGGCACCGTGGCGGCCAGCACCTTTTGCCCCATCAGCTTGCGCCACAGCAGCGACACCCAGTAGTCCGGCTTCGGCGCCAGCGTGACCTCGTCGATCAGCCCGTAGTTGGAGCCGGACAGGTTCTGCCGGATCACCCGCTTGTGCCCACGCCGGGCCAGGGCGCCCAGCTGGTCGAGCCACCAGAAACAGCCCGCGAAGGCGTCCGATACCCCCGGCTCGCCGCCACACTGGGCGTTGCCCGTCTCGCCAAGCCAGATGTCCACGCCCGGCGCGTGCTTGCTGGCCAACCCCTCCACCTCGTCGGCCCATTTATGCAGCTCGTCGAGGTTGCCCGGGTCGAGCATGGTCTCCGCCGACGCCGGCCTGCTCTTGACGGGACAGCGGATCGACTGCTGCGGATAGTAGTGCCAGGTGACCAGCCCGAGCTCCTTGCCGCCGACGGGCATGAAGGACTTGTAGAAGCCATGGAAGTCGCCAACCCCGGGCCAGTACGCGCACGACGGCCCCGCCAGCCGGGCCCCGGGCGCCTCGACGGCCAGCAGCCCCTGCGCGGTTTTGAGATCTTGCCCGTAGGTCGCGCCGTCGAAGCTGGTCATCTTGTAGAACAGCAGGTAGCCGTTGACCTCGTTGCCCAGCTCCCAGACATCCACCGGATAGCCTCTCTTCCTGGTGTAAGCCAGCAGCGTCCTGGCCTGCTCCGCGGTCCACTTGCCCGCGCTGTCCCGGGGGCCAGGCCCGGCGTTGAGCGTGAACATCAGCCGCAGCCCCAGGGCGGCGGCGAAGTCGCCCACGCCGTCCCACTGCTTCCGGGTCAGCACGTACTTGTAATGCGCCGGTGCCTTGGCCCGCGGACTGTCCGACAGGTCGTAGAAGGTCTCGTCCGCCGCGGTGCCGCCGATGCGCAGGGTAAACGGCGCCAGCGCGGAGGCGAGCTTTCGCAGGCGCGCTCGGGAGAAGTCGTACGGCGGCACCTTGACGTTGCCCGCCATGCTGCCCGAGCCCCGGGGATCCCAGAACAGGCCGCCCACCACCTGCGCCGTGTCCACCGCGATGGACAAGAAGTGCGCGTCCACCGTCGCCGCCGCGCTGGCGGTGTCCACGGTGAGCGCGACCTTCCAGGTGGGCGGCGGGTCGCCCGACATGCCCTCACCGCAGGCACCGAGGATCGCCAGCGATGCCAGCAGCGCCGGCGCCACCCACGGATGCCCGGACGACAGGCTCACCTACCGGATGATGTAAGGGTACTGGAAGGTCATCGCGGGACCGCCAAAGCGCGGGAAGCGGGCGGCGAACTTGGCCGACGCCACCACGCACTTGCCAGCGGGCGAGTCCCGGTAGCTCCCCAGGGCGGTGCCCTTGACGATTCGGCCGGTGCGGCCGTCCACGGTGACCTTGATGGTCACGGTGCCGCCCCCCGTCATCTTGCTCCGGCAGGCCTGCACCCCGAGGTTCGCGCGCTTCATGCCCGCGCGGACCTGATCCCTCGTGAGGCTATCGGGCAGGTCATCGTCCACCGGAGGCAGGGGCGCGGGCGCCGCCTTCTTCTTGACCGGCGCGGGCCGGGCGGCGGCCTCCTCTTTGGCCAGGGCGTTGTCGATCAGGTCGTCCAGCGCGTCGCCCTTGGGCTTGGGCCGGGCGGCCTTCTTCACTGGCCTGGGCGCGGGCCGCGCCGCCGGGCGAACCGGCGCGGGGGTCGGCTCGCGGACGGGGGTCGGCTCAGGGGCGGCCGCAGCCTTGCGCGGCGAAGCCTTGCGCGGGGATGATCCCTTGCGCGCCTTCTTGCGCGCGGCCACCTTGACCCGGGGCTTCTGCTTGCTCTCGGGCGCTGCCGTGCTGGCCTTGTCGTCGACGTCCGCCTTGCCTGCCGGCTCCTCCTGCGCCTCTCCCGGCGCGGCCGCGGCCGCGGGCGGCTTGTCCGCAGGCGCCTTGCCCGCGGCCACCGCCTGCTCTTCGCCAGCCGAGGGCCCGGAGAAGAACGCCGCCACCAGATCCGGCCTGAACATGTACAGCCCACCCAGCAGCAACCCCAGCGTGACCACCACCCCTGCCGCTGAGATCAGCACCACGGTGCCGAGCCCCATCTTGCGCTTCTCGGTGTCGTCCACCGGGAAGAGGATGGGCGAGGCAGCGGGCGCGGCAGGCAGGGGCGCCAGGTCCGACTCTTCCTCCTGCGCGCCACCCATGTGCGAGCCGGCGAGGGGCTTGATGTCGATGAGCGATGAGTCGCCAGCGTCCAGCTCGGCCTGCATATCCTCGCTCATCTTGACCAGCTGTGAACGGGAAAAGAGCGCCGAATCCTCGCTGCGCGCGCCGGCCAGCTCTCCGGTGGCCAGGCCCGTCAGGGGGGGCTCGTCCTCCTCCACTGCGGCCCCTGCCGCCGCGAGGGCCTGCTCTGCCAGCGGCTGGATATCATGGAGCCCCGAGTCCTCGGTTCGCTCCTCCAACTCCTCGCTGCCCTCACCGACCACGCTCGCGGCCAGCCTCTGGAATTGGGTCTGGGAGAAGAGCACCGAGTCCTTGGCCCTGGCGGCCACGAGCCCGTCGCCCATGGTGTACTGCTCCTGGGATTCCGGCTCAGGCTCCGGCCCGGGCTCCGGCTCCTCGGCGCGCTCGGCCTCGGGCCCGACCTCCGGCTCGACCTCCGGCTCGACCTCTGGCTCGACCTCCGGCTCGACCTCCGGCTCGACCTCCGGCTCCGGCTCCGGCCCGGGCTCCGGCTCCTCGGCAGGCGCGCGTGACACCTCGGGCGGCGCCGTCTCCGGATAATCCACCGGGTACGGGGTCGGGGTCGGGTCGTAGTCCGAGTCGCGGACATTGCCGTCCTCGTGCACCGGCGTCGGCGAGGGATCGAACTCCGTTTCGCGGCCCCGCTCCTGCTCATGCACCGGCGTCGGCGAGGGATCGAACTCCGTTTCGCGGCCCTGCTCCTGCTCGTGAACCGGCGTGGGCGAGGGGTCGAACTCGGTGTCGCGACCGTGCCCGTCCTCTGGCGCCGGGCGCCTGCTGGCCCTGCCCTGAGCCGCCGCCTCGTCGGTGGGCTCGTCCTCGTCGAACTGACGGGACGCGCCGGCGCCGGTCTGCCGCACCTCCTCGTAGACCACCGCCTTCTTCGGTTCTTCCTCGGCCTCCGGGCGCACCTTCTCCACGCCCGGCTGGGACGGCTGGCGCCCAAAGAGCTCGCCGATGTCGTCCTCCAGCCGCATCTCCTGCGAGGTGCTCGAAGACGGCATGGCGTCCTCCACACCATCGCTGATCAGCTTGTCGATCTGGTCCTGATCCCAGCGGGTGGTCGCCGCGTTGGGATCGACGCCTCCGGAGAGCTCAACCACCCCTTCGGGAGGCGGCTCCTGTACCGGCAGGGGCTCCACCACCGGCGCCGAGGCGTCGTCGGGGATGGACGGAACCGAGCTCTCGCGATACGCATCCACCGCAGAGGACTCGCGGGCCTCCTGGGAGGCCCCCTCCTGCAGGATCTTCTCGACGTCCTCGGGGCCCGTGATGTGAAACAGGGGCTGGGTGGTGCTCATGTTCGGACGCGCCGGGGTCGGCTCGTCCTCCATGGGGTCCGACACCTCCCCTGACCCCGGGAGGATCATGTCGCCGAACTCCTCCACGTTACCCAGCCGCACCCACTCCTTCATCCCCTTGCGCCAGGCGTAAGTGCGGATGGTGACCTGTCCCTGGTGGTACCGATCTCTGACCTCTTGCTCGGTCAGTGGTCCGACACGCTTCTTCTTGATGACCAGGGACCAGATGGGTCCGTCCTGCGCGCTGTTGCCCACGCCAGTGCCTCCACGACTTCTTGGCTTCAATTCGCGTACGACGCTGATTCTTACCCCTTAATGGCACCAGAGCAAGTCAACGCGTCCCGATGATATCATCAACGATCTCCACACACCGCATTCCGTACAACCCCCTGGAGGATTGGACAATGTCACTGCCGCCTTCCTTTGCCGGGCTCTGGCTCGAAAACGCGACGCTGCAGCTTCGCCGCCACCTGCCGCTTCCCGATCTGGCCCCCGGCGAAGCGTTGATCCGCACCCGGCTGGCCGGGATCTGCGGCACCGACCTCGAGTTGACCCGCGGCTACTACCCGTACGCCGGGGTGCCGGGGCACGAGTTCGTCGGGCAGGTGGTCAGCTGCCCGGACCGGCCGCAGCTGAAGGGCGCCCGGGTGGTGGGGGAGATCAACGCCGCGTGCCACGCTTGCCCCACCTGCGCCGCCGGGCGCACCACCCACTGCCCCACGCGCACGGTGCTCGGCATCGTCAACCGCCAGGGGGTGTTCGGGCGGTACTTCACCCTGCCGGCGCGAAACCTGCACGTGGTCCCCGATGGCCTCACGGACGAGGTGGCGGTCTTCACCGAGCCCCTGGCCGCGGCGCTGCGAATCCTCGAGCAGGTGCAGATCTCCGCGGACAGCCGGGTCTGCCTGGTGGGCGCAGGCCGCCTGGGCCAGCTCGTCGCCCGGGTGCTGCACGGGACCGGCTGCCAGCTGCAGGTCCTGGATCCCTCGGCCCGGGCCAGAGCTTCGATGCAGGCCGCCGGCATCGGCGCGGTAGACCATGTCCCCCCGGGTGAGGCGGACTTCGTGGTGGAGGCGAGCGGCTCACCGGCCGGCTTCGAGGCGGCCCGAGCAGCGGTCCGGCCCGGCGGCACCATCGTGGCCAAGAGCACCTACCACGGCCAGCTGACCTTCGACTACTCCGCGCTGGTGGTGGACGAGATCACCGTGGTGGGCTCACGCTGCGGCCCCTTCGCCCCGGCCCTGGAGATGCTGGCCAGCGGCGCGCTGGATCCGACCCCATTGATCCAGGCCAGATATGGGCTGGACCGGGGCGTGGCCGCCATGGATGAGGCGGCAAAGCCGGGAGCAACGAAGGTTTTACTGGAAATTGATTAAACTACGAAGATAGCGACGTCAGCGCCTCACGCGCCGCTCGCCCCACGGTCAACGGCCGCAGCTCGCCTGCTTCGAAGTCGTAGCGCTCGAAGCCCGCCTCGTCGCCCACCAGCGCCTCGAGCGCCCCCCGCGCGGCCGCCGCGCCCAGGCGACCCAGGGCGATGGCCGAGTGGCCCCGCACCGCCGGGTCAGCGTGGCCGAGGTTGCGCGTCATCGGCGCCACCTCGGCGGCCAGGTGGCTTGCGGCGCCAGCGGAGACCAGCCTCCCCACGGCCCAGGCGCACCCCGCCTCCCACGGCTCAGTGTCTCCGAAGGCCACCACCATCGACGCAAAGTCTTCCTGCAACCACTTGACCTGGCTCAGCATCTCGGCCACCACCTCGGCCGCGTGCCACGCCGTGCCGCCGCTCTCCTCCGTCATGGTCCACAGCTGGCGACGCACCAGGTCCTTGACGTAGGCCCCCTCGCCGTCCCCGTCGATGGCCTTCGCCACCACCCCGAGGGCCTCGATGGCGCGCCAGCGCAGCAGGTCGTCGCGCTCGTTGAGCAGGCCGATGAGGGCGCTCGGGATGTTCGGCTCCCGGTCGTTCATCTCGAGGATGGCGTCCAGGTCGCGTTCGCGAAGCAATGCCTCCACCGCCATCTTGCGGCGCTGTCTTCTGGAGATTCTGGCCATGGTTTTATTAGAAAGGAGAAAAACCGCTGTCGGACCAATAATCGCCCTTGAGCGTTTCCTGTTGCCGCAGCAGCGCGTGGTAGTGGGTCGACTCCCAGGTGGCGAGCTCGGTGAAGAAGTTCTTCACCGTGGGGTCGGCGCTGGCGCCGGCCTGCTCCTTGTAGAAGCTCATGGCCGACAGCTCCAGCTGGATGGCGATGGACACCGCGCTCATCTCGAAGTGGGCCTCCTTGATGCGCGCCTTGAGCACCGACGAGAAGATCGGGCTCTCGCCGCTCAGATCGACCCGGTGCTCCAGCTTGAACTCGGAGTCGGCCTCGCCGGTCTCGGTGATGTGCTCGTACTGGTGCCGCAGGAAGCGGTTGTGATCCAGCTCCTCCTGGGCCAGCTTCTCGAACACCTCCTTGCCCTGGCGGTCCTCGGTGTTACGCGCCGCCATGAGGTAGAAGTGGTAGCCGTCCTGCTCGGCCTGGATCGCCTTGAGCAACCCCTCGGTGATCTGCTTTTTAGCCGCTTCGTCCATCTCGTCACTCCGGAATCTCTGGCAGACCTGAAGCCTGAAGCCTGAAGCCTGAAGCCTGAAGTCTGAAGCCTCGGGCGCGAAGCGCCCGCACTAGCCGTCCTGGAACTCCCACTCCTTGACGTCAAACCAGTAGCCCATGCCCTGCACCGAGTCGATCTCGGCCTGGACGATGGCGGCGTGCCCCTCCTCGATCTCCACGAACCGCTCGAACAGCTGCTGGCCCTCGTCGGACAGCTCGGAGACCATGCGCTTGTAGAACGCGCCGGTCTCCTGCTCCAGGGAGAGCGCGCGCTGCAGCCACTCCAGCTCGGCGGTGCCCATGTTGCCCTTGGTCTCGACCGTCTTCTGCAGGCGATCCACGCCCTCCTTGATGCGGGCCACGGTGGGCACCACGGTGCCGAGGGTCTCGATGGTGATGTGCCCTGTTTTCTGCCACTCTGACAGCCGGCTGTTGAGGTAGTCGATGTGCCCCTGCTCCTCGTCTCCGAGGGTGGAGAACACCTTCTTGCCCGCGTCGTCCGTGGCGGCTTCGGCGGCCTCGCGGTAGGTCTGCGCCACCCGGTTCTCGTATTCGATGGCCGTCTTGATGGCCTCTTCGATGGTCATGGTCGCTCCTTGGCGTCTGAGAGGGTTTCGTCCCTGACTCTGCTCATTAGCGGGATTAGTGATCGTGGTCAATAGGCGTGCCCTGCCACGCCTTTCCGCTGGTGAAGGGCGACATCTCGCGGAGACGGTCGATGATGCCCGGCAGGTGCTCGATGACGTGGTCCATCTCCTCCATCTTGTTGTAGCGGCTCAGGGAGAACCGGATCGAGCCGTGGGCCTGGGTGAAGGGGACACCCATGGCCCGCATCACATGGGACGGTTCCAGGGAGCCCGACGCGCAGGCCGACCCCGACGAGGCTGAGATGCCGAGCTGGTCGATCATCAGCAAGATCGCCTCGCCCTCCACATACTCGAAGGAGATGTTGACGGTGTTGGGCAGCCGCTCGTCGCCGCCGTTGAGCGTGGCGTCGGTGCAGCTGTCCAGCAGGCCCTTCTCCAGCCGGTCGCGCATCTCGCGCACCTTGCCGAACTCCTCGTCCAGGTACCTGCGCGCCAGGTCGCACGCCGTGCCGAGGCCCACGATGCCTGGCACGTTCTCGGTGCCGGCCCGCTTGTTGTTCTCCTGGTGGCCGCCCATGATCAGCGGCACCAGCTTGGTGCCCTTGCGCGCGTACATGGCGCCGATCCCCTTGGGGCCGTGCAGCTTGTGGCCAGACAGGCAGAGCAGATCGATGGGCGTCTTGGACAGGTCGACCGGGATCTTGCCCACCGACTGCACCGCGTCCACGTGCAGCACCACCCCGCGGGACTTGACGATCTGGGCGATCTCCTCGATGGGGAAGATCACGCCGGTCTCGTTGTTGGCCCACATGATGGACACGATGGCCGTGTCGGGGGTGATGGCGTCCCTGAGCTCCTGCAGGTCCAGCGCGCCGTTGCGGTCCACCGACAGCTCGGTCAGCCGGTAGCCCTGTTTCTTCAGGTAGCGGCAGGTGCCGTGCACCGCCGGGTGCTCCACGCGGGTGGTGATGATGTGGCGCTTGCGGCCAGCCAGCGCCTCGAGGGTGCCGCGGATGGCCAGGTTGTCGCCCTCCGAGCCACCGGAGGTGAACACGATCTCCGACGGAGAGGCCCCCAGCAGGGCCGCGACGTTCTCGCGCGCCTCGTTGAGGTGCCTGGCCACCGCGCCGCCGAAGCTGTGCATGCTCGACGGGTTGCCATACATCTCGGTGAACAGGGGCTGCATCTTCGCCAGCACCTCGGGGGCCATCATGGTGGTGGCGTTGTTGTCCAGGTAGATATGGTCCATGTCGCTCACGCCTCCATTACCTGCAGGTCTTCGTCGACGAACTCCCGCAGCTTGGCCTGTACCACGTCACGCAGGGTGAACTGGGCCACCGAACACTGGGCGCAGTTGCCGCGCATGGACACGATGACCATGTCGCCTTCCACGTCGATGAGCTCGATATCGCCGCCGTCCTTCTGCAGCGCGGGGCGCACCTCGCGGTCGATGGTCTCGGTGATCATCTGGATCTTCTGGATGTTGGTCAGCTTGCGCTTGGGCTCCTCCACCGGCACCGGCTCGGTGGGCTCGGCGCCGGTGACCCGGGAGATGATCTCGCCGATCTCCTCGTGGCAGCCCTTACAGCCGCCGCCCGCCTTGGTGTAGTTGGTCACCTCCTCCACGCTGGTCAGCTGGTTCTCGGTGATGGCGCGCTCGATGTCCTTGTCCGAGATGCCGAAGCAGATGCAGGTGATGTGCCCCTCGACCTTCTTGGCCGTGCCCTCGCCCCCGCGGTAGTTGGCGATGGCCGCCTCGAGGGCCTCGCGGCCCATGACCGAGCAGTGCATCTTCTCGTCAGGAAGGCCGCCCAGGGCCTCGGCGATATCCTGGTTGGTGATCTTCTCGGCCTCCTCGAGGGTCATGCCGATGACCATCTCGGTCAGCGCCGAGCTGGACGCGATGGCGCTGGCGCAGCCGAATGTCTGGAACTTACACTCCGAGATGCGCCCATCATCGTCGAGCTTGAACATGAGCCGCAGGGCGTCCCCGCAGGCCAGCGAGCCCACCTCGCCGGTGCCATCCGCGTCGGTGATGTAGCCCACGTTCTGCGGGTTAAGGAAGTGCTCCTTGACCTTTCCTGTGTAGTCCCACATGGAATTCTCCTAGTGTCTTCGGTAAGTTAGCTTGCAGCCCCCCAGGGCCAAAAAGCCCCGGCTTACTCCTTTAGCCTGACAAAATAATAGTGATTCTCCGCCAGCCTGCCAGCAGTTTCGGCGGCCAATCTCGGGCGGCGTTGTCTTCTATTTCGTGTAGCAGGTGAAGACGGTCTTGCACTCGGCCGGCAGCAGCCCGCACGTGGAGCCGTTGATGCCGTTGTCGCACTTGCGCAGCATGTCGTTGTTGATGTCGCAGCCGAGCAGGTCCTCGGACTGGGAGCAGAAGGTCGAGACCGTGGCCTTGCATGCACCCACGTCGACCCAGGCCGCCTTGGAGATGGCAGGCCAGCAGGAGAACCACTTGTCGCAGATCTTGCGGGTGGCGCTCTCGCACAGCGCCTTTTCGATGACCTCGTCGCCGCACCCGCCCTCGCCGAACCCGGACAGGCCAAAAACGCCAAGCACTGCCGCGGCCATGATCATCCCCTTGAACTTGCGGTTCATTCCTGCTCCTCCTGTGGCTTGTCCTGGTTCCGGTCTTCGCCTGCCGGCTTTCGCGGGGGCAACCCGAGCTTCTGTCGCACCTCGGCGCCGGATATTTTCTGTTTCTCTTCAAGCAGATCGGCCAGCTCGTGCACCGCCGACTCATGCTCCTTGAGCAGCTCGGTGGCCCGCTTCATCCCATCGCTGATCAGCCGGTCCACCTCGCGATCGATGCTCACGGCGGTGGAGTCGCCGTGGTCCCGCGGGGTGGCGGCGGTCTGGTCCTCGTTGACCATGGCCGCCCGGGGCCCCTCGTAGGTGCGCAGGCCCAACTCGCTCATGCCGTAGCGGCGCACCATGTTGCTGGCGATCTCCGTGGCCCGCGACAGATCGCTCTGAGCACCGGTGCTCGGCTCGCCGATGAACAGCTCCTCGGCGGCCCGGCCCCCCAGCAGCACCGAGATGTCTTGCTCCAGCTCGGACGCCGTGCGCAAAAAGCGGTCCTCGCTCATCTGGTGCCAGGTGATGCCAAGGGCGCCCATGCCGCGCGGCACGATGGACACCTTGCGCACCGGGTCGACCTTGGGCAGCAGCTCGGCCACCACCGCGTGGCCCAGCTCGTGGAACGCCACGATGCGCTTCTCCTCCGGGGTGAGGATCCTCCCCTTCTTCTCCAGGCCCACCATCACCCGCTCGATGGACTCCTGCAGCTCCTCCATGGTCACCGCGTCCTTGCGAGCCCGGGCAGCCAGCAGCGCCGCCTCGTTGACCAGGTTGGCCAGATCAGCGCCGGCGAAGCCCTGGGTGGATCCCGCGATGACGCCGAGGTCCACCGACGAATCCAGTGAGACCTCCCGGGCATGGATCTTCAGGATCGCCTCGCGGCCGTCCTTGTCCGGGCGGTCCACCAGGATCTGCCGGTCGAAGCGGCCGGGCCGCAGGAGCGCCTGGTCCAGAATCTCGGGCCGGTTGGTGGCGCTCATGACGATGACGCCGGTGGAGGTGTCGAAGCCGTCCATCTCCACCAGCAGCTGGTTGAGGGTCTGCTCTCGCTCCTCGTGGGAGATCGCGCCGGCGCCGCGGGCCTTGCCCAGGGCGTCGAGCTCATCGATGAAGATGATGCAGGGCGCGGTCTCGCGCGCCTTGCGGAACAGGTCGCGTACCCGCGAGGCGCCCACCCCCACGAACATCTCCACGAAGTCGGAGCCGGAGATCTGATAGAACGGCACCCCCGCCTCGCCTGCCACCGCTCGCGACAGCAGCGTCTTGCCCGTGCCGGGCGGGCCCACCAGCAGCACACCCCGAGGGATGCGTGCCCCGAGGACAGCGTACTTGTCGGGATTCTTCAGGAAGTCGACGACCTCCATGAGCTCGTCCTTGGCCTCGTCCACCCCTGCGACGTCATCGAAGGTGGCTGTCTCATCGGTGACCTCCCGGGCGCCGCTCTTGCCGAAGGAGAAGATCCCGCGCTGAGCCGTGGGGCTCTTGCGGCTGTTGAAGAACAGCCAGAGGAAGATGATGACGCCGACGAGGATAAGCCAGGTATGCATGACGTAAAGGACCGAGTTCGTGTGGTTTTACACCGCAAGCAGGGTCGCTGTCCAACCAAAGCGCCGACCCTGCGGCCTGTACATAGTAACCACGCTGGAGCGGAGCACCACCCCCACGCTGGCCGTATAGAGCCGATGACGCTATAAATGTTTCCCCCCAAAACCGGAGGATGACATGACTCAGGAGGCTTTCCAGAATGTAGCCCGCCGCATCGACGGATACGGCGAACTGGCCATCGACCTGCAGCGGCGCCTGACCGCTGTGCCCGCCCTGGACCCGTCCAGCGGCGGCGACGGCGAGGCGGAAAAGGCGAAGGTCCTGCTGGCCATCCTGGCCGAGCTTGGGGTCACCGACGTGGAGGTCTTCGACACACCGGACGAGCGGGTCAGCACCGGCGTGCGGCCCAACATCGTGGCCCGGGTGCCCGGCGAGGACCGCTCCCGCACCCTGTGGCTGATGGCCCACATGGACGTGGTGCCCGCCGGCGACCTGGACAAGTGGACCAGCGATCCCTGGACCGTGCGGGTGGAGGACGGCAAGATCTACGGCCGCGGCGTGGAGGACAACCAGCAGGGCATGGTGGCCTCGCTCTGCCTTGCCCGCGCGCTGCAGGACGAGGGCCTGACCCCGCCGTACGACCTCGGGCTGCTGTTCGTGGCCGACGAGGAGACAGGCAACACCCTGGGCATCGACTACCTGCTGGCGAACAACGACATCTTCGGCCCCGATGACCTTATCGTGGTGCCGGATGGCGGCGAGCCGGACGGCTCGATGATCGAGGTGGCCGAAAAGGGCATCGCCTGGTTCAAGGTGACGGTGCGGGGCAAGTCGACCCACGGCTCCACGCCCGACCGGGGGGTCAACGCTCACACAGCCGGGGCGGCCCAGGTGGTGGCGCTGCAGCAGCTTTACCAGCGCTTCGACCGGCGGGACGAGGTGTTCGATCCCCCCACCAGCACCTTCGAAGCGACCAAGATCGAGGGGTCGGTGCCCAACGTCAACACCATCCCGGGCGAGCATGTGTTCTTCATGGATTGCCGGGTGATGCCCGAGTACGAGCTGGAGCATGTGGAGGCGGCGGTGCGGGAGATCACCGCGCAGGTGGATGGCGAGCGCGGCACCGCCACGGAGGTGGAGATGGTGCAGCGGCTCGACGCGGCGCCTCCCACGGCGGTGGACGCGCCGGTGGTGGGCGCGCTCAAGCGGGCGGTCAAGGAAGTCTACGGCGTGGACGCGCGGCCCATGGGCATCGGCGGCGGCACGGTGGCGGCGTTCATCCGCAGGCGGGGCCACGCCGCGGCGGTCTGGGCTTGCATGGACGAGACCATGCACGGCTACGACGAGTACTGCGTGCTGTCCAACCTGCTGGGCGACGCCAAGGTGTTCGCCCACCTGCTGATGAATCAGGCCTGAGCCTTGAGGCCTGAGGGTATCGTGATGCGTGTGACGTTGGTGCCCGCCTGGGCGCTATGCGTGTTGTCGTGGGCGGGCTGTCCGGCGCCCGCTCCCGCGCCTGTGACCGGACCCGCTGCCACGGTGGCCCGGCCGGCGCCCACGGCGCAGCCGGTGCTGGAGCTGGTGGAGAGCTGGCCGGTGGAGACCGGCTGGGATCAGCCCGACATCCGCGATGCGAGCGTGGTCTGGGTGGAGATGATCAAGCGGGCGAAGCGCACCCTGGACATCGCGCAGTTCTACCTCGCCCATGAGCCGGGCAAGGCGCTGCAGCCGGTGCTCGACCAGGTCATCGCCGCGGGCAAGCGGGGCGTGAAGGTGCGGGTGCTGGTGGAGAAGAAGTTCCTCACCCAGAGCGAGGTCGCCCTGGAGCTGCTGGAGGGCAAGCAGGGGATCGAGGTGGCGCACCTGGACCTGTCCGGGCGCACCGGCGGCATCCTGCACGCCAAGTACTTCGTGGTGGACCGGCGCGAGGCGTTCGTGGGCAGCCAGAACTTCGACTGGCGCGCCTTGACCCACATCCATGAGCTCGGCCTGCGCATCGTGGACGCCGAGGTGGTGGGCACCCTGCTGCAGGTCTTCGAGGCGGACTGGTCCTTCGCCCGCCATGGCGAGGATCGGTACGCGGTCAAGCGCCCGGACGCGGACCGGGACGGTCTGCCCGACGCCGTGGACCCGCGGCCGGACAAGCCCACCTGGGCCGTGCGCCGGGCCGAGGGGCTGGTGCAGCTGTTTTTGGTGGCCTCGCCGCCGAAGCTCAACCCGCCCGGAATCCCCGCGGCGGCAAATCATCTGGTGCGCCTGCTGGACGGCGCCAAAAAGAGCGTGGTGGTGCAGCTGCTCGGCTACCAGGTGCGGGGCTACCAAGGCGACAAGTGGACCGTCATCGACGACGCCCTTCGTCGGGCGGCGGCGCGGGGGGTCAAGATCCGGCTCAACTGTTCGCACTGGGCCAAGGCGTGGCCCAAGATCGCCGCGCTCAAGGCGCTGGTGCGAGACGGGGTGGCGGGGGTGGTGCTCAACACCATCCCGGAGCACAGCTCCGGCTTCATCCCTTACGCGCGGGTGGACCATGTCAAGTACATGGTGGTTGACGGCAAGGTGGGCTGGATCGGCACCAGCAACTGGGGCGGCGACTACTTCACGGCATCGCGCAACGTGGAGGTGATCTTCCGCGCGCCGGCGCTGGTGGCGCGGCTGGCGCGGCTGTTCGATACCGGCTGGAACGGCCCCTACGTGGAGATGCTGGATCCTGAAAAGCGGTACGAAAAGCCGCGCAAGAAGTAGCGCCCGCCAAACCCCTGTAGCATTTACTGGCTCCATCCCGGATAGCGCGCATAATTATCTGTTCGGAGGTATCGATGGGTCTGTTACGAAACGTCAGGACGCTTGTGGATCTTGTGCGCGCCCCCCAGCGGCGGCAGGAGGAAGTGGGACGCCGGCGACACCTGGAGTTGCTGCGCCGATCGCCGCACATGAGCACCGGGACTGCGCCGGAGCCGAAGCCGTTCAAGCCCAAGGCGCTCAAGCGCCAGGTGCACTACATGCAGCTGAAGATCGACGAGGCGGCGTGCACCAACTGCGGCGCTTGCGTCGAGATCTGCCCCGTGGAGGCCATCTCCCTGGGCAAGGAGTTCGCCAAGGTCGCACAAGACGAGTGCGCGGCCTGCGGCGCTTGCCTCCCCGGCTGCCCCGAAAACGCGCTGGACATCGTCGAGACCTGATAATTCGGTCCGGCGCCCTCGCCCTGGTAAGATCTCCTCTGCCGATCCACATCTGCCGAGGAGTCCTCGATGAAGACCGCGCTGCCCCTCACGCTCTGCCTGTTGCTGCCGCTCCTGTTCGCCTGCAGCGACGGTGACAACTCTCAGCAAGCCGCGGACTCGGGCGGCGGGGCGGACCTGCCGGTTGCCGACCTGGGCCCCGCCGTGGACAGCGCGACAAAGGGTGACGGGCCGGCCAAGGGTGACGGGCCGGCCAAGCCGGACGGTCCGGGCAAGGCGGACCTTGTGGCCACGGACCTGACCTCGGCGGCGGACAGCACCGGTCAGTTCGCCATCAGCTCCACGGCGTTCGCCAACAAGCAGCCGATCCCGAAGAAGCACACCTGCGACGGCGCGGACCTGTCGCCGGCGCTCAAGTGGTCCGGCGCGCCAGCAGGGACCAAGGCGTTCGCCCTGCTGGTCGACGACCCCGACGCCCCGGGGGGCAGCTTCATCCACTGGACCATGTACGACATCGGCGCCAGCACATCCTCGCTGGCCGAGGGCGTCTCCGCCGCCAGCGCAGTGGCGCCCCAGGGCAAAAACGGCTTCGGCAAGACCGGCTACAACGGCCCCTGTCCGCCCAAGGGCAAGGTGCACAACTACAAGTTCATGCTGCACGCCCTGAGCAAACCCCTGGGCCTCAAGTCCGGCGCCACAACCAGCCAGGTCTTCGCCGCCGTGGCCAGCGCGACCCTCGGCAGCGTGACCCTGGTGGGGACCTACAAGCGGTAGCGCGCCCTGCGGGCGCGAATGCCAGAGTGCCAGGAACGCCGGAATGCCAGAATGCCAGAATAGATTGCCTGGCTGGAATTGCGGACTGCTGGACTGAAAGCAGTCGCCGTGGACGAAACGCCCGCGAGCCGAACCACCGAAAATGTCAAGTGTAGGGGTCTGACCCCCCTACTTGACATTTTACCAGGCGGCTCCAAAGGCAGCTTGGCGCCCCACCAACGTGGACGTGGACGTAATCGTGGACATGGACGAAACGCCCGCGAGCCGACCCACCGAAAATGTCAAGTGTAGGGGTCTGACCCCCCTACTTGACATTTTACCAGGCGGCTCCAAAGGCAGCTTGGCGCCCCACCAACGTGGACGAAATAGGCGAAACGGCTTCGGCTTTGGCTACGTGGATGGCTATGGCCACGGATGGAACGCCGCGGCGACGAAGGGTGCGTGAGCCGAGGGGCGTTGCGTGCATCGCGAAGCAATGGCGGGCGCTGGCAAGGCGTGAGGCGGGCGCGTGGCAGCGCCACGCAACCAACGAGCAACGCAGCCAGCGCCCGTCAGGGCGAGCGAGGCACGTGACGCCCCCGGCGAACGTACCCTGAGGAGTCTAGGGCTTGTGCTGGTAGCAGATCTTGATCTGCGTGTTGTTGGCTGGATAGGGCGGCTTGAGCTGGACCCAGTTGCTGCCGGGGATGTAGGCGTAGTGGACGCCCTGGGTCTTTTTGACGTTGTTGTAGTAGACGTCGACCTTGTTCAGCAGGGGAGTCTTGCTCAGGGGGAACTGGGTCTTGGCTATTCCGGCCACGCTCTTGCCGAGCTGCTGGAACAGGCTGTTCCAGTTGGCGTTGCAGATGTGGAACTTCATCCCCTTGGTCATGTTGGACAGGTCGATGTATTGCTGGCCCACCGAGGCCACGCAGCCGCCGGAGGTGAGGCCCACGATGGAGTGGAAGACGTAGTCCTTGTAGTACGGCCGCGCGGTGATCCAGCTGTGGAAAGCCTGCGCCGTGACGTAATAGCTGCGGTCGTCGGTGATCTCCACGATCTGGCGCAGGCTGTTTTTGCGCATGAACGCCTCGATGGTGGTGGCGTGGGCCTGGTACTGCTTGAGCGAGTCCCAGGAGTTGATCAGCTGATCCACCTGCTTGTAGCGGGTGTTGTCGGCGCAGTTGGCCCCGCCCAGGGGCGGCGGGATGCAGATGTAGTATTTGCTGGTGCCGCGCTTGGCCAACATGATGACGCGGTAGTCGATCTTGACCCCGGTGATGTAGTTGGAGAACTGGTTGAGGTACGCCTTGACCCCGGCGATCTCCTGACTCATGGAGCCTGACTGATCGATGATGAAGACGATGTCCACTGCCCGGGCGGTGGTGCCGTAGCTGAAGGTCTCGCACTTGGTGGGGCACTTGCCGCAATCCTGGGGGCAGGTGAGGCAGGTCTCGTTGCCGTTGCACTGGCCGTCGCCGCACTTGGGCGGGCACTTGCCGCAGTCGTTGGGGCAGGTCTTGCAGTTCTCGCCGAACTGCGGCTCGCACTTGCCGTTGCCGCAGCACTTGCCGCAGTCCTGGGGGCAGGTGTTGCAGTTCTCGTTGCCGTTGCACTTGCCATCGCCGCACTTGGGCGGGCACTTGATGTCCGCGCCGTTGCAGTCCTCGTCCTTGCCGTTGCCGCAGATCTCGGGCTTCGGCACCACGGCGCCCTGGCACTTGGTCCACTTGCCAAACTCGCCCACGCCAGTGCAGTTCTGGGTGCCCTGCTTGCACTCACCCTGGGTCAGCAGTTTGGGCCAGGGGAAGCACTTCTGGGTGCTGCCGATCTTGCAGCCGCAGTTCTCGTCCACCTGACCGTCCTGGTCGTTGTCGATGCCGTCGCCGCACTTCTCCTTGGCTTTTGGCGGCTTGGTGGGCATGACATCCTTCGGCACGAACTGATCCTGGACCACCTTCTTGCCGGCGTCCTTCTTGCCCGTCTTGGGGCCATCGCCGGTGTTGGTGCCGCTGTCATCCTGGCCGTTTGATCCGAGCCCATCACCAAAACCCGGGCCGAAGGTGGTGGTGTCACAGCCGGGCCCCAGGACGCAGAGCGTGGCGGAAAGTAGCATCGCGGACAACAGACGTCCGATCTTCATGGCGAACTCCTCCTGTCGACCCGAATGCGATTTATGGGCCGCGCGCGGCACAAGTATACCTATTTTCTGATTCAGGTTCCGTAAAGCGGCCCACAGGTTGGGATATAATCGTCATCGGCCTCATGGCCGCAGAGGAGACCAGATGACGAGAAACGCGTTGTTCTGTTGCTTGCTCTTGACGCTGCTGGCTACAAGCTGCACCCAGCGAAACCCGGCCACGGTGGACCAGGGGCTGCCGAAGCAAGATTCAGGCGTCGTCCTGGACGGAGCGGCCGGACCGGAGGCATCCATCCCGGACGTCGGCGCCACCCCCGAGGGCCCCATCGTGACGCCGGATCAGAGCCCGCCCGTGCCGGACCAGAGCCCCCCCGTTCCGGATCTCCCCGGCCCCATACAGGATCTTGCGCCGCTGCCGGATCTCACGCCGCCCCCACCCGACCTGCCGCTGCCGCCGGACCAGGCCCTGCCGCCGGACCAGGGCACCCCTCCCAAGGATCTGCTGGCGCCTTGCAAGCCGCCGGGCTTCGCAAGCGGCCTGGTCAACAAGAGCGACAAGACGGGCGACTGGGCGCTGGTGCTGGAGCCGAAGACCAGCTACAAGCCGATCACCATCAGCGGGGCCAAGGCCAAGCAGGCGGCCGCGGCCTTCGACTTCAACCAGGCGTGGCAACAGGTGGCCGGCTTCGTGGTGAGCGTGCCGAGCTCGGCCACGGATCCCGCCACCGAGGCGGCCGGCGCGGTCAAGGCGATGTCCACGCTGCTGTACGGCAGCCCCACCACCGACGCGGCGGGCACCAAGGTCAAGACCCACGACGGCTTCGCGGCCATGACCATGACCACCGTCTCGGTGAAGATGGCGTCCACCAGCGATGTGTCCCTGGTGCGCAACACGGTCATCTCGGCGCTGCTGGGGGTCTCGAGCTCCAACCTGTCGGGGCTGCCCGGCATCTTCGGCGCGCCGAACCTGGAGTTCATCATCCGCTTCACCACGGTGCTGCGCAGCGACGGTCGGGTGGTGGTGGTGGGCGCGGTGACCGACAAGGCCAGCGACGCTGACCTGTCCAAGAAGACCCACATCATCTCCCAGGACATCGGCGGAGGCTCGGGCCTGGCCCTGGCGGGCAAGCTCACCTCCAGCTCTTGCGAGACCCACAACCTGAGCAAGCCGCCCACGGCCAAGGTGGACTTCATCTGGGTCATCGACGAGAGCGGCTCCATGGCCGGCGAGCGGGCCAACCTGTCCAAGAACGCGGCCACCTTCTTTTCCCTGGCGGCCTCCAACGGGCTCGACTTCCGCATGGGGGTGACCAACGTGGTCAACCCGAACGGCTCGTACAAGGCGGCGGTGGGGCGGTTCTGCTCCAAGATCTCGACCTCCGCCACGGACATGGGCGGCACCGACCGCTTCCTCGGGCCCACCGAGCAGAAGACCTTCGCCGCGTGTATCCTCAACCCCCCCGGCTACGAGCAGGGCGCCGAGTACGGGGTGGTCAACGCCCACGCCGCGGTGCAGAACCACCTGCCGCGGGCGGGCAACAAGCCGGACAAGCTGCGCACCGGCGCGCAGGTGGTGATCATCGTGGTCACCGACGAGGTGCCCCAGAGCGTCAACAGCACCATCGGCTCGAGCAACTTCAACAAGTGCACCCTGCCGTCGACCAACCAGACCAACCTCGACGCCAAGCTCAAGACCTACGTCGACTACTTCAGCGGCACCAAGAACGCGGAGACCAAGGTGGACTACTTCCACGGCGTGGCCGGCGTGTGCAGCAACAAGTGCAGCGCCCAGGTGGCCCACGGCTACAAGGAGCTGGCCAGCAAGTTCAACGGCAAGATCCACGACGTGTGCGCCGCGGACCTGACCAACAACATCAAGACCATCATCAACCAGATCAAGGCCAGCGCGTCCAACGTCAAGCTGACTCAGACCCCCATCAGCGCCTCGCTGCGGGTGGCGCTCAACGGCCAGACCGTCAAGCGGGGGCTGCTCAACGGCTTCAACTACATGAAGGCCACCAACAGCCTGGTGTTCTACGGCACCTTCTCCTGGCCCAAGGGCAGCTCGGTGACGGTGACTTACGAGCGGTTCAAATAGTCAGAACCGGTTGTCCGGCGCCTCGATGAAGTAGGCCTTCGTATTGTCGTGCACGTCGGGGTGGGCCAGCAGCTCGTCCACGGTAAACCAGCGCGCCTGGTCATGCTGCCCGGGGTCCAGCCGCATGCGCTCGGCCTCGAGCTTCGCGGCGCAGGCGATGACCACGTAGTGGGTTTGCAGGTCGGGCTCGCCGAAGGCGTTGTCCGGGTAGATATGCTGGTACACGCCGAGGAAGGTCACCTCGTCCAGCCCGAGCTCCACGTCCAGCTCGTAGGCCGAGATGCGGGCCAGGGCCCGGGCGAAGGTCTCGCCCTTCTCCACCCGGCCGCCAGGCACGAACCAGGTGTCCCTGGCCGGCGCGTTGGTTCGCCAGCCGCAGAGGACGCGCTCCTGCCCGTCCTGCACCACCAGATCGATGGATACCAGTGGACTGCTCCGAAGCAGCTGAATAAACTCTGCGCGCGGCAACATGGTCGCGCAGCATATCAGGTATAGAGGCCCTCATGTCAGACGTCGAAGCCACCCTCTCCCCGGATCAACTCGCCCGCCTCGGCCGCGGCGAGGTGATCATCGAGTCGAAGCCGGAGCCGGGATCCCCGCTGCCCCGGGTGACCATCATGGCCGTCATCGAGGCCCCGTCGGCGCGGGTGTGGGCCATCATCGACGACGTGGGCAATTACGCAAACACCCTGGCCGGCGTCAAGACGTCCCGCGAGCTTTCCCGGGACGGCGAAAACGTTCGGGTGGAGGCCACCATCGGCATGCCGTTCCCGCTCAAGGACATCACCGCGGTGAGCGACTCGGTGCACCGGGACCTGGGCGACGGTCGCTTCCAGCGCACCTGGAAGATGGTGCGCGGCGACTACAAGGCCAACAGCGGCAGCTGGGACCTTTCGCCCTTTTCGGGGGACGCCGGGCGCACGCTGCTGGTCTACCAGGTGCACGCGGTGCCGAACATGCGGATCCCGAAGAAGCTGCAGGAGATGGCCCAGAAGAAGGCCGGCCCCAACATGGTGGAGAAGCTGCGGCAGGCCTGTAGATGAGGCTTGAGGCTTGAGGCTTGGGGCTTGAGGCTTGAGGCTTGAGGCT
>CAZEFW010000130.1:0-27656 GCA_964511535.1 uncultured Myxococcales bacterium
TGTCAAGCTGCTCGCCAGCGCCGACGCGGCGCTGGTTTCGTGGAGGGGCCGGCCAAGGCTGGCTCGAGGAGCTGAAAATGTCAGTGCAACAGCGACATCACCAGCCGGGCCAGGGGCAGAGGAAGCAGGCAGAGCAGGCCCAGGGCGGCTGCCACGCCGGCGAAGCCCCGCCAGCCCGCCCGGTCCAGCGCGGTCTCAGCTCCTGCCTTCAGCATCGGCCTGACCACGCGCGCGGCGAGCAGGTAGTCCAGGAATATGATGAGGGCGAGCAGGACGAGGGCTGGCATCAGGGGGCCGAAGCTCTGCGGAAATCCTGCTGTCCGACCGTGCCACGGCTTGTTCAGGAGACCGAAACTGAGCAGGGGCGACAGGGCCACGGGCAGGGCGGCCAGGGCCAGGGCGCCGGCCCAGATCCGCTCACCGCCCACCCGGACCAGGGTGCCCAGGGCGCAGAAAAACGCGCAGACGACCCCGGCACCCATGCCCAGGTACATGCCCAAAATGGCCACCCCCCCTGCCTGGTGGCCCGAGCTGCCGCTGCCGGCGAAATATGACAGGAACAAAAAAAGCCCGGCGTAATAGGCCAGCCCGAAGGCCACGGTCCCGTTGACCAGCGCCACGGCGAACCGCGCGAGCCAGACCGCCGTCTTATTTGCCAGGCCCAGGGAGACCAGCAAGAAGACCGGAATGAACAGCCCCAGCAGTCCCGCCGCGATCTTGTCCGGCATCGCCGTGGCCTGGCGGTAGTACGCCGTATCTCTGGTCTTCATCAACGAAGCGGCCCTTTTCGCTCCATCGCGGTCCCAGAGGGCCTGGCGCAGGATCGGGATGATGCGCTGCTCCGCTCCCAGTGAATCCAGGGCCGCAGCCGCCGCGCGCGCGTTGCCCTGATCGTCTGCCAGCAGGAAGGGGATGACCGCCTCGGTGGCGGAGGGATCCCCGATCTCGCCCAGCGCCCGGATCGCCTCGGTCTTGAAGGTATGGTGCATGGTCCTGGGGTCGTACGCCTCGCGCCACATCTTGCGGTACCCGGCGTACTCGGCCTCCTGCGCCCTGAGGTGGGCCTCGAGCTTCTTCCTGTGGCGCGGACTCCGCCGGGCCAGCTTGCTCATGGCGGTGGTCCGGGCGGTGGGCAGGGGCGGCGTCCTGATGGCCGCCTCCGGGTCGAACGGCTCCTTCAGCAGCGCGACCAGGGGAGCGACCGCACGCTTCTCCTTGATCATGGCCAGCGCCTTGATGGCGTGGGTGCGGAAGTAGTTGGGCTCTGCGACAGAGGCGAGCAGCCCGTCTATCACGCCCGGCTCCCGGGTCAGGCGCTTGACCACCGCCGCGCTCTCCTTGCGCGCCACCGCGAGCATGCAGGCGCTTCTGCCGAACTTCTCCTTGAGCTTCGGGTCCGCGCCGGCGCGAAGCAGCGCCTCGATCACCTCGGGGTTGGGCTGACGGCTGATTCCTGCCGCCAGCATAAGCGCCGTGTAACCCCTGGCGTCGGCGATGTCCGGGTCGGCGCCCGCCTTTGCCAGGAGCCTGACCATGCCGGCTCGACCCCGATAAGCTGCCCAGGACAGGGCGGTAAACGCGGCCTCGCCGGGCCGTAAGCCCTGCCTCGTGACGGGGCGCCCTGCCTGCACAACGCTGTCCGGCGTTGCCCCGGCAGCGACGAGGGCCTGCACGACGTCGATGTGGCCGGCGTCCGCCGCCAGGAACAGGGCCGTGGTCCCGTCCCGCTGGCTCGCGTCCACCGAGACCCCCAGGGCCAGGGCCTGCTGGACGCGCTTCAGATCGCCGTCCCGGCTGGCCCTGTGCATGGCCAGGGCGTCGGCAGACATGGGGGGGCGGCGCACAGGCCGGGGGCTGGCGCTCTGCCCCGAGCCCTTCACAACCACCGGCTTGCGCTGCTGCTGCCCTCCGGCCGCCCTGATTTGACGTATTCGATCCTCCAGCGGTCTGTCGCCGTGCCGCTTCAGGGTGGCGAGGATCGACTTCTCCACCTCCGCCTCCGAGCCCAGCCGCTGGGCCCTGGCGAGGGCCTGCGCGAAGGGCCTGGACAGAGAGATGTCCATCCCCGACCGCTTGATCGCGAGCAGCTCCAGCTCGGCCGCCAGCGTCCCGAGCACCTCGACGATCCCCGCCTTGACCTTCCACTCGGTCGCCTTGTTGATCTTGCGCACCAGCGCCGGGACCGCGCTCCGATCGTTGATGCGGGTCAGCGACCACCCGGCGAACTTCCGCACCTGCGCGTCGCCATCGTCCATTGCGGCCACCAGCGACGGCACCGCTCGCCGGTTCCTTATCTGTCCCAGGGCGTTGGCCGCGATGAGGCGGGCGCCCGGATCGCGGTCACCCTCGACCATGGCCCCCAGGGCCGCGCCCACGGCGTCGTCGCCGGACAGGTCCGTTCGGAACCCGCCCAGCAGGCCCGCTGCAGCCCTGCGAACTTTCTGATCGCGGTCCTCGAGCAGCGCCAGCAATACAGGTACCGACGGGGGGCCCAGCTTCCTGAGTTGATCAGAGATCTTCGCAGACTCCACCCGGCCCTCGACGGTCGGGGGGAGGGTGGCCGCGCGCTTGACCATGGCGCGTATCTTCGCCTCGTCGGCGTGGGCGGTGAATGACAGGAGCAGGATGGGCGCGCACAGGAGCAGGCATGTACGAACACGGAACGGTGGCTCCAGGAGCATGGGAGATTTCCCTCCAGGTTCACGGACAGGAAGCTGCGCGGTGAATCAAAATCATCCGACTTCGAGCCTGGAAGATCTATACAAACCTGCTCCGCGGCGCGCACCGCCGGACCGGCGCTTTGCCCGCGGGTCGCCCTGCAGTTCGGGGCGTCCCCTACTCCTCTCCCCGGGCCACCAGCTCCATGTCGACCACTTCCCGGGCCCGCTCAGCGACGAACTCCGCCTCTTTCATGAAGCCGAGGCGGCGGTAGAGCTGCTGCAGGTCCTGGTAGCGTTGGTGGGCGTCGAAGCCGAGGTTATGGGCCAGCTTGGCCAGACAGACCGGGCACAGGTGCAGGGGCAGGCGGTCGAACTCACGCAGCGAGGTGGCGCCGTTCATGATGCAGCGGTAGAAGACGCAGTGCTCCATGCCGAACATGTGGCCCACCTCGTGGGCCGAGATCTTGATGGCACGCTCGAGCAGCGCCCGGCGGGAGCCGGCGAAGCGGTGCAGGGAGTGGATCCCGGCGCGTTCGTGCAGCAGCGCCTCGCCGAAGAGGAAGCCGAAGTTCTTGGCGTACAGGTCCAGCCCGGTGAAGGCGAACAGGCCCAGGCTGTCGTCCGGGACCTTGCCCACGAGCCAGCGCACCAGCCGGTCGGCGTCGACTTGCTTCCGCTTCCGGCTCCAGAACCGGCGCGGGAGCGCCTCGACGGGCAGCACCTTGACGGGGGTGTTGAAGAAGGTAGCGGTGAACTCTCGCACGTGAGGCATGACCGCGCGCTGGTCCCGGTTCAGGCCCCTGAATCGCAGCAGGTGCAGGTGCCGCCGCTGTGGCCCCTTGCGATTTATGGCCTCGCGGCCGTAGTCCGTCAGGGTCTGTCCGCGCTCCCGGTTGTTCCACAGCCACTGGCCCGGCCAGGGCTGCCCGAGCCTGATGAAGGCGTCGTCCCCCTGCACCTGGGAGAAGATCTCGCTGCGCTTGAGGGCCGCCGAGAGGGAAAAGGCGCTGTGGCCGGGGACGGGCAGGAGGTCGCCGCTGGGCTGAAGGATGGGGCTGACATCGGGGCGGAACTGGCGGCTGCCGCTGAGGAACTTCTTCAGGGCGACCGGGCGGGCAGGAGCTGACGCAGAGGGCGGGGTGTACCTGGCCCTGGGCGGCGTCAGGTCCCAGGCGTGGACCCCGGTCAGCGCCGTGTCCGGTTCGGCAGTCAGGACCGCGGCCAGACCGAGGGCGGCGGTGGTGGCCGCGCACGTCAGGACCAGATAGAAAAACCGGTCCGCTCGCGACAGGGACGACAAGCTGTACACCTCCGGGCTGCAGGGAGTTAGTCAACGCCCGGGCCCAAAGGTTCCCCCGCCGCGGAAAATAGGCAGATCGGGCCGTGAGGGGCCCGTGCCATGCGCCCGGGATCGGGCGGCGCTGGCCCCGCTACCCTGATGCCCGCCCGATGACCACCCGCGCCGGCCTGAGCACCCCATCGCCCGCGGTGTACCCCTGGCGGGTCACGGCCATCACGACGCCGTCCTGGGCCGTATCGCTCACCGGCATCACGCTCACCGCCTCGTGGGACTCCGGGTCGAAGGGCTGGCCCATGGCCTCTTGCTGGCGCACGCCGAGCTGGTTGAAGGTGGTGATGAACCGACGGGTGACCATCTGCACCCCGGCCACCACCTCGGGGTTGTGGTCCATGTTGGACGCAGCCTCCACTGCCCGCTCCAGGTCGTCGAGCACCTCCAGGAACTCCAGCAATAGCTTGTGCTTCTGCCGCCGGGCGAGGGTTTCGGCTTCGCGCTTGATCCGGACCTTGGCCTTCTCCACCTCTGCCCGCGCCTGCTCCGCGCGCGCCTCGGACGCCTCCACCGCGGCGTCCCTGTCCTGCATCAGCGCGGTGAGCTGCATCACCTCGTCCTCCAGGGTCGCGATGTAGCGATCCGGCCCCTGCAGCTCCTCGGCCGGCTGCGGCGCGGCGCTGTCCAGCTCCGCCTGCAGCTGCTGCATCTCGGCCTCCACCTGGGCCAGCAGCTCGTCGTCCAGCTGATCTGCGTCGTCGTCGGCCTGCTGCGTCCCGGTGGTCTTCCCGTCGTCGTCTGTGGTCACTCCGGCCTCTCTTTTTGGGTGGCCGATTATAGTCTCGATCTCTGGCAGTTTCAGGCCCCCGGGTGCAGGGCCTGTGCAGCCATCATGCTGGATGCGCCGGAGGATCCGTGCCATGAGACACTGTTAGCCCGTGAACTTCCTGGAGCTCTGCATGCCTGTCAAAGCCACCCTCCCGACCCTCTTCGTCGTCCTGGCCCTGGGGGGCTGCTCGAGCGACGGCGCGCAGGTGACCCCTGACAGCCGGGCGGCCGGGCAGGATGGCAGAGCTACCTCCAGGGAGGCGGGCGCGCCGCCGGACATCACCCGACCCGCGCCGGACACCGTCCCGCCAAAGACCGCCAAGGTGTGCGGGACTCTCGAGCGGCTGTCGGGCAGCGCCGGGGCGGACCACACGGTCCTCGTCTGCAGCGACACCAACGGCTGCAGTAGCGACACCTCGTCCGCCAGCGGCAAGTTCTGCCTCCCGCTGGAGTTCAGCGGCGACTACATGTTGCAGGTCATCAACGAGGTGAAGGCGGGCAAGCACTACATCCAGGTCTACCTGCCGGTGACCGTGACCAAGGCGGACATCGCCGCCGAGAACAAGATCCAGATCGGGACGATCGTGGTGCCGCACATGGCCCGGGCGCTGCAGAAGGTGGACATGGCCAAGGGGGGCACCTTTGACCTGGGCGACGGCGTCTCGTTGACCATCGGCGCGGGGATCAGCAAGAAGCCCCCTCTGGAGTCGGACCTGCGCATCGGCGCAGCCGCGCTGAAAAAGAGCCAGGCAAACCCTCGCTATGGGACCCACTACAAGGGGAGCGACACGCTGCACATGGCCGTGGCGTTCCACCCGCTGGAGACGACCTTCACCAAGCCCGTGCCGTTCCGATTCCCGGCGCTGGGCCTCAGCCCGGGGGCCTCGGTGGAGGTGTACTTCCTGGGCGAGAAGGACGGCAAGTTGACCAAGGCTGCCGACGGCAAGGAGTCGGGCGGGAGCATCGTCAGCGCCGCCGGGCAGGGGCTCAAGAACCTGGGCGTCCTGCTGGTCTACGCCAAGTAGGTCCACCACACTTTTTAGGGCGGCGCCATCCGCGGCGCGGGGCAGCCGCTACTCCGGCTGCTCCCGCTGGCGCCAGTCCATGCCGGTGGGATCCTGGAACACCCGCAGGCCGAACTCGGGCAGGGCGGCCAGCACATGGTCGAAAAGGTCGGCCTGGATCGCCTCGTACTCGGCCCACACCGTGGTGTCGGTGAAGACGTAGATCTGGATCGGGAGCCCGCTGGGCCCGGGCGCTTTCTGCCGCACCAGGAAGGTCATGTCCTCGCGGATGTCCGGGCGGGAGCGCAGGTACGCCTCGACGTAGGCGCGGAAGGTGCCCACGTTGGTCAGCCGCCGCCCGTTGACCGGGCTGGCGTCGTCAGCCTCGTGCTGCGCGTTGTGGTCCTGCACCTCGGCCTGCTTGCGCTGCAGGTACTCCTGCAGCAGCTGGATCTTCGACAGCCGGGCCAGCAGCGCGTCGTCCAGGAAGCGGATGGAGTTCTGATCCACGTACAGGCTGCGGCAGATGCGCCGGCCGCCCGACTCCTTCATCCCCTTCCAGTTCTTGAACGGCCGGGAGATCAGGTCGTAGGTCGGGATGGTGGTGATGGTCTTGTCCCAGTTGCGCACCTTGACCGTGGTGAGCGCCACGTCGACCACGTCTCCGTTGGCCTTGTGCGACGGCATCTCGATCCAGTCGCCGATGGCCACCATCTTGTTGGCCGACAGCTGAATGCCCCCCACGAATCCCAGGATCGGGTCCTTGAACACGATCATCAGCACGGCGGTGATGGCACCCAGGCCGCTCAGCAGGTAGAGCGGCGTCTTGTCCACCAGGATCGCCACCACCACGATGCCGCCGAGGCACCAGATCACCACCATCAGCACCTGGATGAAGGAGGTGAGCGGCATCTGCTTCGACGCCTCGAAGGTCTGGTAGATGTCGTTGGCGGCGGACAGCAGCCCGTGCAGCACCAGCAGTCCCACCACGATCATGTAGATCTGGGTCAGCTTCACCGCCACCACCGTGGCGGTGGGGTGGGCGGCCAGCACCAGGGGCAGGCCGAGGTAGATCACGATGGCCGGCGCCAGGTGCGACAGGCGGCCGAACACGTTGCGCTGCAGCAGCTTGTCGTCCCAGGAGGTGGCCGTGCGGGCCACCCAGAAGGTGACCACGCGCAGGATGATCCGCTTGGCCAGCAGGTTGGCAAGCCAGGCCAGGGCCGCCACCACCACCACACCGCTGCCCAGGGCGATGGCCTTCGCCGCCGCGCCCCCCAGGCCGAGGTCCATCAACCACTGAGTGACCGTTTCCATGCCGGGCAGTGTCGGAACTCAGCCACCGCCCGTCAAGCGCGGGAGGAAGCAGCCCCCTGGCGGCGGGTCAGGTGAGGATCAGCCCCAGCGCGGCGAGCATGGCCAAGGTGGCGGCGAGGGGGAGCCAGCCGAGGGCTGACCGCAGGCGGGACACGGCCGGCTCCTTGCCCTGATGGCAGGCCCTGAAGAGCAGGCCCGCCGCCAGCCCGGTGAGGATGCCCGGCGCGGCGCCCATGGTGCCCAGGACCCACGCCATGGCCGAGTCGCCGCCGGCTTCCAGGCCGCGGTGGAGCATGTATCCGCCGAAGGCGACGAAGAGAAAGGTCAGGACGCTGAAGATCGTGCCGATGATGCCCATGTCGCCCCCGGGTTGTGGCCTGGCCGGCCGGGGCCATGGCAAACGCCCCGACACCACCCAGTCTCTCTCACCCGGGCGGATCCGCTCAAGCGCTACTGAAAGATGACGCTCGAGGGGGGCACGCCCGGCGCGGCCAGGCCCCTGTCCCGTGGGGCGCGCGGGCCTCGGCATCGCGCGGCTTGTGGCGCCGAGCGAGCCCGGGATAAGCTGCGCACACCGATGTCATCGCACGCGATCCCGCCGCCGGCGCGCAAGTCGAGGGGCAAGCTCTGGGCCCTGGTCCCGCTGCTGGTGTGCCTCTGCTTCCACGGCCCCATGCTGTGCACCGGCGACCGCACCTACCCCAACGATGACTGGCAGCTGTTCGTGGGCATGCACCGCGCCGTCTGGTCCTCCATCAGCGACCACGCCCAGGCGCCGCACTGGAGCCCGTTCTACGACGGCGGCTTTCCTCTGGCGTCGCACCCGGAGTGTTCGTTCCCCGCGCCCACCATCCTCACCCCTGCCTTGCTGGGCTGGGACCTGGGGCTGAAGGTGAACCTGTTGCTGCTGGCGTTGCTCGGGGTGGCGGGGCTGTACCTGCTGGCGCGCAGGCTGGGCGCGCGGGCGCCGGGGGCGGCCCTGGGCGCGGCGCTCTGGGCGGCCGGCCCGTGGGTCCCCAAGACCATCATCAGCGGCAACTACGCCGAGTGCTTCTACCTGCTCTGGCCCTGGCTGCCCCTGGCGGCGCTGGCGGCCAGCCGCAGCAAGCCGGCCCTGGCCGCGGGCATCGCTGCCATGGCCATGATGCTCATCACCGGCGCTCTGACCGTGGCGCCGGCCACGCTGTTTCTGCTGCTGGCCACGCTGACCTGGGCCGCCACCACCGGCGGGCGAGCCCGGCTGCGCCCTGCGGCGGTGGCCATGGCGCTGATCCTGTGCCTCGGCGTCCTGTTGGCCGCGCCCAAGCTGCTGCCGATGCTCGAGCTGATCCAGCAGGACAGCCGCACCATCTCCCTGGACCAGGTGGACCGCTGGAGCATGCTCGAGCCCCGGTCTGACCTGTTCGTGCTGGACCCGCTGTTGCTGCTGCTGGCGCTGCTCGGCGCGGTGGTCCACCGCACGGGGCGCTGGACCGCGGCCCTGGGGGTGCTGGCCTGCGTGCTGGCTTTCCGGCCAGCCTGGCTCCCGGTGGATCTGTTCTCGCTGCTCTGGCGGCTGCCGCTGTTCGGATCCATCCGCTACCCGTTCAAGTACTTCGCTCCCTACATCGGCATCTTCTTCTGCCTGTCGGCCGCGTTCGGCTTCGCCTGGCTGGTCCAGTGGGCCGGGCGCGGCCAGCGGCTGCGCCTCGCCGGGCTGTTGGTGCTGGCGGTGGCGAGCCTCACCCTGCGATTCGGGGTGTTCCGCCAGTCGTATCCGCAGGTCTTCTCCCAACAGCGCCCCCGGCTGGCGCCGGCGAAGTCCTTCCACCATGTGCGCTGGACCGGCGATCCGCTGGACGAGCAGCGCCCGGCGCTGGCCCTGCCGTCCAACAACGTGGCCCGCGGCGTGGGCACCATCCCGGCGGCGCTGCTTTTGAAGCTGCCCCACGGGGGCCAGGCCGTGCACCGTGTCGCGGTGGCGCCCAACGGCTCCACGCGGCTGAACCCGGACTACCGCGGCGAGGCATTCGTGCAGCCCGCCAGCGCGGGCAGCGCCAGGATCGCGGCGTTCTCTCCCGGCCGTGTCGTGGTGGTGGCCGACCTGCGCGCCCCCGCCGCCATGCTGCACCTGAACCAGACCTACGCCCCGGGGTGGCGCTCCAGCGCCGGGCCGGTGGTGGCCTCCAGGGGGCTGGTGAGCGTGGAGATCAAGGGCGCCGGCGCCCGCCGGGTGAAGTTCTGGTACCACCAGCCGCTGTTCAACGCCGGCCTCGGCGCAGCCGGCGTGGGAGCGCTCTGCCTCTGCCTGGTATCGCTCTGGGGGCCGCTCCGCCGGAGACTATTCGGTTGACGCCGGCTTCGGTTTCGGCCCCTCGCCGGCGCGCAGCTTTTCGGCCCACCCGGGCAGCCCCTCGTGGTCCAGCCGCGTGATCCGCCACAGCCCGCGCCGGCCCTGGCCCTCCTTGATCTCGGCGCTGTAGTACTCCCACACCAGCGCGCCCGCCGGGGTCACCTCGAACGCGCGGCCCTGGTTGGTGGAGGTCACCAGGATGTTGCCGCCGGGCAGCGGCTGGCTGGCCCCGCCCGTGGAGGAGAAGAACGCTGACGGTGGCTCTGCCTGGTACCTGACCCTGGCCTGGCCCGTGCCCGGATCAAGCTCCAGCACCCGGGAGTGTCCGCGGAAGTAGCCGTTGTCGAAGATCAGGATGTTGCCGTCGGGCAGCAGGGTGGGGTTGTGCGGCATGTCCAGCTGCCCCGCGCCGCGACCCCAGCTCCACAGCACCTGCCAGCGCTGCAGGTCGGCCACCAGCACCAGGTTCAGGTTGCGCAGGCAGAGCAGCACATCGCCGCGGCCGAACAGCCGCCGCCCGCCCCGGACCACGTCCCGGGCCAGCACCTCGACGGTGTTGCCGTGAAACAGGTCGACCACCTCCCCGGTGGCCCCGTCGATGCGCGACACCTCCTGCTTGATCAGCGCCCAGTCCAGGGGCTGGCCGCGCAGCAGCTGCTCCACGGAGCGCTCGGACAGCAGCTCGCCGTCCGGCGCGAGGGTGACCAGCCCGTTGTCCTCGATGCCGGGCTTGCCCAGCAGGGGCGAGTCCTTGCGCACGCGGTTGGACAGCACGTGGATTTTGCCGCCGGGTGTGATGTCCAGGTCGTGGTGCGCGTCCACCTCCGTGGACCAGCGCACGGTGGAGTCCAGGGCCACGCGCATGACCCGCTGCTCGCCGTCGATGATGGCCAGGACATCGCCGTCGGGCAGCAGCTCGGCGTGGTCCAGGGGCAGGTCGCCGAAGCGCCAGCGGTGCAGCTCCTTGCCCTCCATGTCCAGCAGCCGCGCGGCTGTGTCCCGCACGTGGACCACGAAGTTGAGGCCCGGCCGCGCCTCGCCCTTGCGATGCAGGGTGACCCCCCGGCGCTGCCGGTCCGCGTCGTCCACCGGGACCCAGGTGGTGTAGGGCAGGGCGGCCAGGGCGCGCTTTTTGGCCGCGCTGGCGCGCCCTTCAGCCGACGGATCGGAGTCCTCGGCGCCGGGCCAGAAAAACACCAGCGCCGCTGCCCCCGCCGCTGCCAGCAGCAGGGCGAGCAGCGCGAGCCATGCCCTGCGAGGGCCAGCAGCGCGCTGTGGATTCATCTATGGGTCCCCGGGTTGATCATTCGGTCGCCCTGTAGCCTACACCGCCGGATCCTGGGCCGTCGATGTCGCAAACGCGACGGGTCGGGCCGCTGTCCGCCCTCAGGTCCTCCCGGCACCCTGCGCCGTGGCCAACGCGCGCGCGGGCGATTACACTCGGGTTCGCGTTGCTCAAGAAGAAGCTGCTCATAGCCGTCCTCGCCGTGCTGCCCACCTACGCCGTGGCCGAGCTGGTCTACAGCCACCTGCACCGGCGCGGCGTGGTGTCGCCCTACACCCTGTGGTTCCACGAGCTGAGCGACCCTAAGGGGAACATCCGCTTCAGCAAGGAGATCGGCATCCAGCTCTCGCCGCGGCCCTCGCGCATCGGCGTGTGGAACAGCGAGCACGGCTGGATCTGCAAGTCGCGCTTCGCCGGCAACAACATGGGCTTCTCCGACCCCAAGGACTTCGTCTCGCGCAAGCGCGATGCGGACACCATGCGGGTGCTGGTGCTGGGCGACTCCTTCACCTCCAGCCTGTACCTGAACCGCGCCTGGCCCGAGGTGGTGGAGCAGAACCTGCGCGGCCTCCCGCTGGAGATCTACAACCTGGCCATCGACGGGGTCGGGCTGGGCAACTGGGCCATGGTGCTCGAGAACATCGTCGCCAAAAAAGGAATCGAGGCGGACCTGGTGGTCTTCGCCCTGTGCTGCGACGACCTGGACCGGTCGCCCTCCTGGTGGGACGACCTGCCGACGCCCCTCACCGCCAAGGTCGGCAACCCGCGCATCACCCGCACCGGCAGCTACGACCTGGCAGGCTTCCCCCGCACGGAGCAGGCCGAGCACCTGGACCTGGACCGCTGGCTGCTGGCCCGACCGGCGCTGTTCAGCCAGTACTGGGATGCGGGCCAGCCGCTGCCCTACGAGCGGCCCGGCGGGTGGCGCCTGTGGGAGGCGATCCGTGGCGCCGGGGAGGAGGAGCCTCCGCCCGCCGCCTGGGATTCGGATCCTGTGCGCCAGCAGATCGTGCGAGACATGGCCGGGCTGTTGAAGGAACATGGCATGAAAGCGCGCGTGGTGGAGGTGCACGGCCCGGCCCGGCACATGGCGCCCTTCGCCCGGCTGCTCGGAGTCCCCGAGGCGGACATCGTGCGCGCCGCCGGCATGATGGACCCCGCCCGCAAGCACCTGAACTACATCCCCGACGACGGACACTTCACCGAGGCCGGCGCCAGGGCGCTGGGCGACGCCCTGACCCCACATTTCCGGAGCTGGTATCAGCAGTGGGCGAGAGAGCAAGCGAAGTAGCCGCCAGCCACCGCCACAGCTCATTCTGGCATTCTGGCATTCCGGCGTTTTGGCACCTTGGCATTCGGCGGCGACCCGCCGCCGAAGTGCGGGTACTGCCCCGATCGGGCCTCACCCTCGTGGTTGACCTCGCGGTAGAATCCGTGGCTCCAGGAGAGCAGGGCCGCCAGCAGGACCACGCAGAGCAGCAGCACCACGAGGTACGCCGCGCGTCGGCCGGCGGTCGGCGCCGGGGCTGGCGGCATATCTCGAGGGGGTGGGGGGGCGTGGCTCATGCGTTGGCGGCCTCTGGTGTGGGGCATCACGAGCCTGACCTGCTGCCCCGCGACTAGTCAATTGCCGCCCGGGCTTACTTTGCCTCAGTGCCTGGTTTGAGGGGCACAGGGTCGCCCGGCTTCGGCTTGGGCTTGCTGGCCTCCTCGGGCTGCACGTTATCATCATCTCTCATGAGGTAGGCCATCTCTTCCTCGACGGCCTCCAGCTCCGATTCCATGTTATCCACCGTGATCTTCTTGGCGGCCTCGGCTTCGTATTCCTCCGGGGTGGGGAGCAGGGCGGCGGCGATCTTGGTCTCGGGCTCCATGCTCGTCTTGAGGTCCAGCGCGTTCAGATCTGCGGCGCCGGACGAAGCCTTGCAGCCACTGAGGGCGAGCAGGCCCACGGAGATGATGATGATCAGAGCGCGGGTCATTTCTTACCTCCCTCTTTTTTGGCTGTGTCCTCTTTTTTAGCCGGGACTTTGGCCGGGACTTTGGCCGGGACTTTGGCCGGGACTTTGGCCGGGACTTTGGGCGGGTCTTTGGGCGGGTCTTTGGCCCCATCCTCGGTCTTTTCGTCGGTCTTGTCCTCGGTCGCGTCCTCGGACTTCTCCTCGGACTTCTCCTCCGTGGGCACTACCTCCGGATCGCGGCCAAGCTCCACCAGCTCGGCCTCCAGCGTCTCATCGTTCCGTCGCTGCAGCAAAGAGACGCGCTTCGCCTTCCCCTTGAGGTCCGCGGACTCTGCGATGAAGCTCAGGATGTTGAGCCGCGCCGCCATCCATGCGTGGCGCTTGATCGCCTTGCGGGCCTTGGCGCGAGCCTCCTTGTCCTTGACCTTCTCGAGCCGCTTGGTCAGCTTGGCCCTCGTGGCGTTGCGCCGCCTTGCCCGGTCTATTTCCTGCTCCTTGATCCAAGCCTTCAGCTTTCCACCCACGACCTTGCGTCGGATGGAAGCTCTATCCTGGCGCATCTTGAGATGCTTGCGCAGGAGTTCGCGGCGCGCCTTGGCGTCAATGCGATTGGGGCCGTCCCAATCGTCCATGTCTTTCAATATGCCCGGATTCGCAACGCCGGGATCCTTGGGCTCCTTCCCTTGCGCGGCAGCGCCAGCCGGGAGCAGCAGGAGCAGCGCGAGTGCGACATTGATCGCCTGCCTGTTCGGAAATCTCATCTTCCCTCCGCTTTGTTTGCAGCAAGGCCATGCTGCTGTTCCAAAACCGCCCCGGGCCATGGCCCGGCACGCATTACTATCGTACGCCAGATCACGCTCCCAATTCGGTTCAGCCGCGTGTACGAACGGTTGCTGCCACCTCAGCGCAACCTGATTGTGCTCGCGTCCTCTCCGTATGAGGAGTGTCGGTATTGGATGAACATTAGCTCACATCCGGCAGGCGTGTACTCAAGAAAATGTTGCACGCGCACCGAATCGCCGGCAAGGGCGGACCAAACGGCTGCGCCCCGGGAGGAGATTTATTTCCTTGTGATGGTCGTCGCCGGGATGACAGGATTCCGCCTGGCCCCGCGGTTTCAATCTCGGGGCCTGATCTGATTCTGAATCTGGCCCCGCGGTGCAGGGGGCAAACATGATAGGCGTGGCCGGGAGCATGGGAAGGCGAAAGACCCGAACCATCATGAAGCGCCTCGCGCTCGTCATCGGGGGCGTCCTGCTGGCGCTCGTCGTGATGGAGGTGATCCTCCATGGCATGTGGGCAGAGAGGGTCCGATCGGCGCTGTTGCCGTTTCTGCACATGCTCGACGCCCAGGTGGAAATCCACCAACCAGACCCCGACCCCAGGGTGGTGCTGAGGCTCAAACCCGGGAGCCAGGGGCACGACGCGGACAGGCGGGGGCGCCCCTTCACCATCAACGTAAACTCCCTCGGGTTCCGTGGCGAGGAACGCACCGCTGTTCGCCCGGAGGGGGTGTTCAGGATCATCGTCGTCGGCGGCTCAAACGTTTACGGCGGCTCCATCGCCGACCACGAGACATGGCCTTACAAGCTCGAGGAGCGGTTGAACGCCGAGTCGCCCGGAAAGTACGAGGTCTGGAACGGCGGCGTCGCGAGCTACAACAGCCTTCAGATGGCCGCGGTCGCGGAGAAGTACATCGAAAAATATGCCCCCAACATGCTGATCTTCGCCCCGTCGAACCCGACCCCGAGGTTCTTCCTCCATGGCACCCCTGACATCCTGAGCTACTTCCGCCGCGACCTGACCCTCTGGGAAGAGATCCTCCCGCCCGTGCACCCTGGCCGCGGCTGGGGAGACCGCCTGCCCCGGTGGCTCAGGCTCGGGTTGCTGGGATACTCCAGCCTGGCGCGGGTCCTGCTGATGGAAAACTACGTCAGGGAATCGATACCTGAATTGATGAACCACAAGTGCGCACCTGCGTGCACGTACCCCCACTACATTCAGGCGAGCCGTGGGTTCTTGCGGTCAGCTTCGAAGAAGACGAAGGTCGTGGTCTTCATCGCGCCCTTCGTCATCCCCATGTCGGGAGATTGCTTCGAGGCGCATTACGAGGGGCTTGGGCTGCCGGTCTTTGTGTTGGATTCGGAGGGCAAGCCGGACCAGTACCGCCTGAGTCACCCGCCGGTGGGCGTGATGAAGTGGTACGCGTCCAATCTGGACAACTTCATGCGGGGGAATGACCTGCTCCCGCCGGTGGGCGCCCGGGGCGAGTAGCGTCGGAGCCTCGCGCAGGCCATACCGGGCCTCACTTTTCGAGCAGCTCCGGCGCCGGGGCTGGCGGCATGTCTCGAGGGGGCCTGGCGTCGTGGCTCATGCGGTGGCGGCCTCTGGTGTGGGGCTCCACGAGCCTGATCGGCTGCCCCGCGACTTGTCAATTGCCGCCCGGGGCATATGATTCGAGCAGAGCGCCCCCCAATGAATTCCAGCCCAGATCAGAGGCAGCTGCGTCCGGAGCACCTGCTGCTGTTGCTGCTCTGCCTGGCCATCCTGGCGCTGCGCTACCTGCTGGTCTACTACCGCTGGGCCCAGCTGCTGCACCCGGTGGAGCTGGCAGTGGCGTTCAACGACATGGACAGCGGCCACTACTGGGTCCTGGGCCAGCAGCTCGGCTTCAGCCGGATCCAGGTCGGCGGCCCGATCTACTTCTGGCTGATGCTGCCCGCCCGCCTGCTGAGGGATCCCGTGGTGGGGGTGTATGTCTGGCACTTCGTCATGGAAGCCCTGGCCATCGGCGCCTGGCTGGTGGTGGGCCTGCGCCATCGCATCCGGCTGGAGCTGCTGCTCGGCGCGGTGCTCTTCCTGTCCCTGCACCACGAGGCCCGGGTGGAGCTGATGGAGAATCACTCGGTGATGTACTTCCTGGTGCTCGCCCTGTTCCCCGCCACCTACCACGCCCTGCGCAGCCCACGCTGGTGGACCATGCTGCTGCCCGGCGTGCTGCTCGGCATGGCGGTGCAGGTGCACCAGATGGCCCTGTCCCTCTGGCCGGCGGTGCTGCTGGCCGTGCTGATGGACCGGCAAATCCTCAAGGCCCGGCTCGGGGCGCTCTTCATGGGTGCAGCGGCGGTGGTGGCCATCTCGGTGCCGGCCATGCACATCATCCCGCCGGATCAGATGGTGGAACATATCCCGGAGGTGGTGCTGCCGCTGCACGAGGTCTACGTGCACCACCTCGGGGTGCTGCTGCGCTACCCGCTGGCCTCCCTCGGCCTGGCGCTGCTGGTGGCCGCGTGGTTCGAGCGGCGGTGGCGCGGTCCGCTGGTGCGCCTGACCCTGCTCTGGTTCGTGCTGGGCGGCCTGGTGGTCTCCGTGACGCTGCTCTTCTTCGCCGAGAAGTACGGCCCGCGGGTGACCATGCGCTACGCCCTGGTCAACCCGGCGCGGGCGGTGATGGCCGCCGTTGCCCTGGCCTGGCTGCTCGGGTGGATCACCCGGCTCACCCGGCGCTTCACGGCCCGTCGGCTGGCGGTGGGGCATGTGCTCATCGGCCTTGCGCTGGCGGCCTGCCTGTTGCTGGGACAGCAGGTGATGGCCAACCGGTCGAAGTACCTCGCCGTCTACGAGCGGCAGGCCACGCGCCAGTGCTTCTTCGGCTACAGCACGCACTACCGCTACTCGCGCTACATCCACCGCCTGTTCGACGAGCTGGAGCCGTGCTGGCGGCCGCTGCCGCCGGGTCGCAGCCAGATGGTCACCGACTACGAGTTCGAGGGGTACCTCGAGCTGCTCTGGCTCTGGTCCGGGTACGAGGCGGCGGAGGACGAGCCCGAGGACGAGCCCCACACCTTCGTGGCGCCGGCGTTCCCCACCTTCGACGTCTCACGCCACAAGTGGGGTCGCCGCTGCGGCGCGGTGGACGTGCTGCACAACGGCCGCGCCGTCACCCTGAGCAAGGCCGGCGCGCCGGGGCGTTACCGGGCCCTGGAGAGCCGCCTGCGCCAGGGCGACCTGCTCGGGCTCTACGTCAGCGGGCTGCAGAACCGCGCCTTGCACCGGGTGTGGCTCTCCCGGGCAGGGCGGCGCCTCGCCCCGCTGGACGGCTGCGAACACCTGGGCATCGTGCCGCTGACGCCGTCGTTTCCGCACTTCCAGGGCTGGTACCTGTTCAAGGTCCCGGCCGCCCTGGCGGACGCGGACCCGGGCAAGCCCCTGGAGCTGCACCTGAAGGGGCCGCTGAACAAGATCCGCGAGGCCACCCTGGTGAACTTCGGCCCGCTCGCCGCCCCCTGATGGCGCGGGGCCTCTGCCCCGCGGAGCGTTGCCCTGACAGGGCACACAGGCTAGTCTGACCTCGCCGCCCACCCATGACCCGCCATGAAGACCAACGGCCGCGTCCCGGCTGCCCGCTCACCCTCGTCGCCTGGGGCTGGTGCGCCGTGGCGGTGCTGAACCTGGCGCTCGCCCTGCTGGCGCCCCACCCGGGGGCCACCACGCCCCTGAGCCTGCTGCGCGCCCTGACAGCCATGGGCGCCTTGCCGCTGCCCGGGCTGGCGGCGCTGCTGCTCATCCTGCGGGTGCGCCAGGGGCGCCGCGGGGGCGCGCCGGACACCGTGGGGGCGTTCTGGCTGGTGGCCTGCAGCGTGGGCCTCGGCCTGGTGGTCACCTTCGCGCTGGTGGTGGCCTGGCGGCTGGTGGGCAACGTGGAGCTGTTCGAACCCTCGCCGCTGGTGGGCCTGGCCCTGGACCTTCTCCGGGTGCCGGTCACGCCGTTCGGGCTGTCGGCGCTGGCCGCGCTGGCGGCGGTCCCCGCGGCCGCGCTGGGCGGCGCGCTGCGACAGGTCCGGGTGCAAGCGGAGCCCGGGCTGGGCGGCTGGCCCCTGCGGCTGGCCCTGGCCGGCAGCGTGATCATGGCGGTGGCCGGCCATCAGCGGCTGCTGCGACCCATGGACCGGCTGGTCTCCATGGACGAGCCGACCCTGGCCCAGCTGCGCCACGCGCCGCTGCGCTTCGACCCGTCGCGGACGCGCCTGACCCTTCAGACCGGCGGCGTCCCTCTGGGCCCGGGGCACACGCTGGCCCTGTCGCGGAGGGTGCGCTACGCCCTGTCGCATCAGGGCGAGGCCGGGGATACGGCCCGCATGACCCTGCTGGTCACCGCGCCGCCCGGCGCCGGGGTGCAGGTGTGGCGGGTGGCGTGCGCCGGGGGGCAGGACCAGCGGGCGGGGATGCTCTCCCGGGCGACGGTGCCCACCGAGATCATGGGCCACGACGTGACCGAGGTGCTGCTGCGCTCCAACATGCTGCACCGGACCGCGGTGCGGCTGCGCCCCGGGTGCCTGGAGGTGCGGCTGTCCGGCCCCGGCGTCCCGGCCATGGTGGAGCTGCGCGACCTGAGCAGCCAGGATCTGTCAGCCGGCGCCACCCCCGACGGGCGGTTCTCCATGCTGGTGCCCGAGTCGGCCGAGTGCCATGTCTCCGACGAGTGGTACCGGGGCACCATGCTGTACAGAAACCACATCATCCCCAACCTGCTGCTGTGGGGGTACTTCCTCTCGTTTTCGGTGGAGACCCTGGCCGGGGGGCTCTACCCGGCCCTCGGCCTGCTCTTTTTGGCGCTGAGCCTGCTCAGCTTCTGCGCCGCGCAGGTGCTGCTCGGCGCCTGCCTGCCCGCGCCCGGCTCCGGGCGGGCCGCGCGCTGGGCCCGGTTCCTTTTGATCGGGCCGCTGCTGAGCCACCAGGCGAGCCTGATCTTCATCCGCACCCAGTCCTTCGCGTTCCCCGACGGGCCGTACACGTTCTACCTGATGGGCGCCCTCGCCCTGCTGGTGCGACGGGAGCGTTGGGGCTTCATCCTGCTCGGCTGCCTGGCCGGCTTCACGCGCTACCCGGGGGGCTACGTCATGGCCCTGGCCCTGTTCGCCTGGCTCTGGTTCAACCGGGAGGATCGGCCCTGGATTCGCGGCACGCTGCTGCGGGCGCTGGGCGCGGGGCTGGCGGTGGCCGCGGCGCTGGTGATCTACTACCAGCTCGGCCCCGGGCTCGGCTACTTCCTCGACGCCATCTACTTCGAGACCTTCCCGGAGCACTTCCAGGTCTACACCAGCGGGCCGCCGGCCTGGATGCGCTCGCTCTACTTCCTGATCAAGCTCGTGGCGCTGGGCTGCTTCACCATGTTCCTCTGGCCCGCGGCGCGGTCGCCCGTGGCGCGGCTGCTCATGGCCGTGACCGTGGGCTATGGTGTAACCATGATCTCGGTGCACCTGGCCCACTCGCACTACTTCCAGCCGCTGATCTACACCAGCGCCTGCGCCGGTCTGGCCGGTCTGGCCGCGCTGCCCGCCGGGCCGAGGCTGACCCGCGCGGCGATGATGGTGTTGGTCGGCGCGCTGCTGAGCCAGCCCCTTGCCAACGGCGTGGCCCTGGTGCTGGAGTTGCGTATCCTGGGGGTCGGGTGACGACCCCGAATCGACGAGGTGGACGAACGATGAAACCCACGGCACTGACGCGGATCCTGATGGTGGCCCTGGCGGCGCAGCTCGCCGTCGCGTGCTTCGAGAAGGAGGGCTGGCAGCCCACCCGCGGCGACAAGAAGAAGATCTCCGACAACATCCTCAAGCAGGCGCCCACCATGAAGTACACGGTCAACGCCGAGCTCGAGGATCGGGCCACCTACCTCGGCCTCGACGTCTCCCCCGACGCGATCAAGGCTGGCGACAGCGTCACGCTGACCCACTACTGGAAGATCAACAAGCCGATCACCAACTGGAAGCTGTTCATCCACCTCATCGGCCCCGGCGCCTACGTCAACGCCGACCACAAGCCGGTGCACGGGCTGTACCCGGTGAGCCAGTGGAAGGTGGGACAGATCATCCGCGATGAGCACACCACCACCATCCCGGCGGACTACAGCAGCGACGAGATCACAGTCCGGGTCGGCATGTGGCAGGGCAAGCGGCGCATGAAGATCAAGGGGCCGCAGGACGACGAGGACCGGGTCCTGGCCGCCACCCTCAAGCTGAGCAAGTAGCGACCCGAGACCACGAGGACCCCATGCAGAGATCAACGCAACCTGCAGCACGCGCCGTCGTCTGGCCATGCCTCCTGATGTCCCTGGTGCTCATGGGCGCACCCCGAGCCGAGGCCCAGCTGGTGCGCAAGACCGGCGCTGCGAAGAAGCAGAAGCAGACGGTGGCGCGACAGTTCAGCCGCCTGATGGGCGAGGCCCTGGATCAGCAGCTGGAGCCCGGGGCAATGAAGGGCCAGGTGCCGCTGGCGCTGGCGCGGCTGCTGGCCGCCAGGTATCAGGGGCACAACCTGGAGCGCCTGATGAAGAAGTACGAGGCCATCGGCGCGGCGTTCGCCCGGCGCTGGGAGGCGTACACGGCCCGGCGGGCCGCGGTGAAGGCGGCCGTGGCGAGGGCTGCCGGGCTGTCCAGGGCCGGCAAGCACGACGCGGCGCGCAAGGCGCTGGAGGCGGTGATCACGCCGGTGGATCTGGATCAGGAGCGCGGCCGGATCAAGCGGCGCCCCGCCTCGCTGCTGGTGATGGACGCCGAGCTCGGCGCGCTGCGCGCCCTGGCCGAGCTGGCCGCCCGGGCCAGGACCCCGCGGGTGCTGGTGGACATCTGCACCGCTTACGCCGGCCGCAGGCAGGTGAAGGACGCCGCCTCGGAGCGGCTGATCTGGTTCGCCTGGAAGGTGGGCCGGCGGTTCGGGGGGCTCGGGGCGGGACAGAAATCGGGGGCCAGCCGCGCCGTGAGCCTGGCCGCCGACGCGGCCTACAGGCAGACCCTGGCCGGGGGATTCCTGGCGCGGGGCTTCTTCGAGTCCATGGGGGAGTACGGGCTCCGCCAGGCCAGGCCCGCCAGGCGCCGCAGCGCGAAGCCGGGACAGTGGGCCCTGTTCGACCTGCGCTCCGGCGCGGGCGCCCTGGTCACGGTGACCGCGGACCGCGTGACCTTCAAGATCAACCGCTCCTGGCGCATCCCGTACGACTGCCGGGAGACCAACAAGATCGATGGGATCAACCCGGTCACCGGCAAGGTGATCTACCGCAAGCGGTGCAAGCACCGGGTGGAGAAGACGAAGGTCTCCCTCAAGGCGCGGCTGGCCGCTGCCCCGGAGCCCTGGGCAAAGGAGCGCTTCGCCCGGGTGTGGCTGCTGGGCAAGGTGAAGAAGGCGGGGCCGCGCTGGGTGCTCACTGACGCCAGCATCGCCGACCTGAGGCACCTGTTCCAGTAGGTCGTCCTGCACCTTGCGGCGGACCACGCCGGGTGCCACATTCAGCGGAACACAAGGAGTCGAGCCATGTCGTCCCAAGGGGAGCCCGCCGAGAGCGTCGTCCAACGTCTGTCGTTCCTGGACCGTTACCTGACCCTCTGGATCTTCGCGGCCATGGGCGCCGGCGTGGCCTGCGGCTACCTGTTCCCTGGCGTGGTGCCGCTGCTCAACCGCTTCTCGGTGGGCACCACCTCCATCCCCATCGCGGTGGGGCTGATCCTGATGATGTACCCACCGCTGGCCAAGGTGCGCTACGAGGAGATGGGGCCGGTGTTCGGCAACTTCAAGGTGCTCGGCCTCTCGCTGGTGCAGAACTGGGTGGTGGGGCCGGTGCTGATGTTCGCGCTGGCCGCGCTGTTCCTGCCTGACAAGCCGGACTACATGGTGGGGCTGATCATGATCGGCCTGGCGCGGTGCATCGCCATGGTCATCGTGTGGAACGATCTGGCCGACGGGGACACCGAGTACTGCGCCGGGCTGGTGGCCTTCAACTCCATCTTTCAGGTGCTGCTCTACTCGGTCTACGCCTACGTCTTCATCACCGTGCTGCCGCCCATGTTCGGGCTCAAGGGTGTGGAGGTTCAGATCACCATCGGCGAGATCGCCAAGAGCGTGTTCATCTACCTCGGCGTCCCCTTCCTGGCCGGAATCATCACCCGCTTTTCGCTCATCTCCGCCCGCGGCAGGGCGTGGTACGAGGAGCGGTTCATCCCGCGCATCTCCCCCCTGACCCTGGTGTCGCTTCTGTTCACCATCGTGGTGATGTTCTCCCTCAAGGGCGAGATGATCGTGGAGCTGCCGCTGGACGTGGTGCGCATCGCCATCCCGCTGCTGATCTACTTCGTGGTGATGTTCTTCATCTCGTTCTTCATGAGCGCCAAGGTCGGCGCCACCTACGGCCAGGCCACCACGCTGTCGTTCACCGCCGCGTCCAACAACTTCGAGCTGGCCATCGCCGTGGCCATCGCCACCTTCGGCCTGCACCACGGCGGCGCCTTCGCGGCGGTCATCGGCCCGCTGGTGGAGGTGCCGGCGCTCATCGGCCTGGTGAACGTGGCGCTCTGGCTGCGGCGCAAGTACTTCCCCGACGACCCGTCGCGGCTGGGCGCCGTGCAGACCTGCGCCGGCACGGGCGAGGCAAAGGAGTGAGCATGCCCACCACCACCACCACCACCATCTCGTGGCAGGAGGAGGCGGCCCGGGTGCGGGCGCGCTCGCCCCGGCGGCTGCTGTTCATGTGTGTGCAGAACTCGGCGCGCAGCCAGATGGCCGAGGGCATCGCCCGGGCCCTGGCGCCCGAGGGCGTGACCGTGGCCTCGGCCGGGTCGAGCCCGGCATTCGTGCGGCCCGAGGCGATTCAGGTGATGCAGGAGCTGGGCATCGACCTCTCGGGCCACCGCTCCAAGAGCGTGGACGAGCTGTCCGACCAGGAGGTGGACCTGGTGGTCACCCTCTGCGCGGAGGAGGTGTGCCCGGTGTGGCTGGGGCAGGCCACCCGCCTGCACTGGGCGCTGCCCGACCCCGCGGCGGTGAAGCATGACCAGGCCGCGCGGCTGGACGCGTTCCGGCAGGCGCGCGACGAGCTGCGCCGCCGGCTGTCGCTGCTGCTGGGCGTGCCGGCTCCGGAGGGCCAGGCGCGGCCGGAGGGGGCATGATGCGCGGGGCGACGAGGGCGTCGCTGGTGGCGCTGGCGTTGACAGTGATGGGGCCGGCCGGGGCGCTGGCCCTGCCCGAGGACCCCGGCGCCGTCAAGTACACCAAGAGCACCCTGCTCAAGGGCCTCGGCGGCAAGCAGACCCGCTTCGACCTCTATGTCCCCCAGCCGGCCAAGCCGGCGCCGGCGGTGGTGCTGGGCCACGGCTTCGCCCGCAGCCGGGTGCAGATGCAGGGGTGGGCCAAGCTGCTGGCGAGCAAGGGGTACGTGGCGGCGGCGCTGGACTTCCCCGGGCCCGTGCCGAACCACAAGCTCAACGGCCAGCTCATGTCGGCGCTGCTCGGCTGGCTCGTGGCCGAGGGCAAGAAGACCACCGGGACCCTGGCCGGCAAGGTGGACAGCGGCCGGCTCGGCGTCATGGGCCACAGCGCCGGGGGCCTGGCCTCGGTGCTGGCCGCGGCGAACAACAAGCAGGTGCGGGTGGTGGTGGGCCTCGATCCGGTGGACCTCAACAACCTGGGCAAGCAGTCGGCGGCGGCGGTCAAGGTGCCGGCGACGGTCCTGCTGGCCGAGCCGGGCACCTGCAACAGCAACGGCAACGGCGCGGGCATCTACTCCAACCTGGGCGGGCCGAAGTTCACCCTGAAGGTGACCAAGGCCACCCACTGCGATCCCGAGTGGAACAGCGGCGTGCTCTGCACCATCGCCTGCGGCGCCACCGACCCCAAGCGGCAGGCCCGCTTCCGGCGCTACGCCCTGGCCACCCTGGACCATGTGCTGCGCTGCGCGGGCGACACCGCGCCGTGGCTGGGGGGCGCGTCGGCCAAGGCCGACAGCCTGGTCAAGAGCATCGCCTCGGCGAAGTTCCCGCCCAAGCAGCTGGGCTGCGGCGCCGTCCCGGACGCCGGCGTGCCGGACGTCGGGACTCCGGACGCGGCGCCCACCCCGGACAGCGCCGCGTCGAAGGACAGCAGCAGGCGCGACACCGGGGCCGCAGACGGCGCGGCCCCGGACAGCGGCAAGGGCGACGCCGGCGCGCCGGCTGCAGAGGAGCCCGGCGGCTGCAGCTGCACCGTGGAGCGCCCCGGCAGCCCGGGGGTACTCGCGCTGCCAGGGCTGCTGCTCGCCCTGGTGCTGGCCCGGCGGCGGCGCCGCCGCACCGCGTGATGACCGAGTTCATCACCGACCGGGAGATCTACGAGCGGGTCTTGCTGCAAGAGGTGCCGCGCGCGCGCAGGTTCCTCTGGATCGCCACGGCCAACGTCAAGGATCTGTACGTCAAGCATGGCGGGCGCATGGTGCCGTTCCTGCAGGTGCTGGCCCAGCTCATCGACGACGGCGTGGAGGTGCGGCTGCTGCACGCCAGCGAGCCGGGCCCGGCCTTTCGCGCCGACTTCGACCGCTTCCCCGCCCTGATCCGCAGCCTGGAGCGCGTGCTCTGCCCGCGGGTGCACTTCAAGTCGGTGGTGGTGGACGGCAAGGTGGCCTACTTCGGCAGCGCCAACCTCACCGGCGCGGGCATGGGCGCCAAGAGCCCCCGTCGGCGCAACTTCGAGGCCGGGGTGATCACCCGCGACCCGGAGCTGATCTCGGCGGTGATGGCGCAATTCGACCAGGTCTGGATGGGGGCGCGCTGCGAGGAGTGCCTGCGCAAGGAGCATTGCGAGGACTACCACGAGCTGCTGCTCTAGATCAGCCCCTCGGCCTCGCGCGCCACTTCCTGGATGAGGCCCGCGCACCCGCCGCGGTGCAGGTGGCTGCTGTGATCAACCAGGCCCTCGAAGCGGCGGCCCACGATGTCCGCGCAGGCGTACTCATGCCCCGAGAACTCGAGGAAGCGCTCCTTCAACGCGTCCACGCGCTGCTGGATGGCCTTGCCCGAGAGTCCCTGGTCGCGGGCGGCCATGGAGAGCAGCCAGATGGCCGCCCCCAGCGCCCCGCAGCCGCTGCCGCTCAGGCCGATGCCGCCTGCCAGGCCCGCGGCCATCACCGCGTGTTGGTCCGACGCCCCCATCTGACGGGCCACCTCGGCGGCGCAGCTGCACCGGGGCCACGGGACCACGGGATCGGGCGGGGCCAGAGCGGCCTCGGCCTCGCTGAACGCCTCGGGCGCGAAGCTCGCCATGCGCGCGGCGCACCGGAAGGCGCCGCCCTTGATGAAGAAGTGCACGAACGTCGCCCAGCCGTCGCGCGGGTCGGTCTCGGTGATCTCCATGCAGTCCACATGGCCGTGGCGAAAACGGAACGCGTCCACCAGGCGTCGCGACGCCCGCAGCGCCGCGGCCTCCGCGGCCGGGCCGGCGCCGTACAGCCGAAACGCACGCGCCCCCACCGCCAGGGACGAACCCCAGAGCATGCCGCACTGGTAGCCGAGCATCATGCCGCCGGCCAGCAGATCGGTGGCCAGCTCCTCCTCCCGCATGGGCTGCTCGTACGCCCGGTCCAGGACGGTCATCAGGGTGCGGGAGCAGGTCCCGTTGGTCAGAAAGGCGCACACCGTGCCGAACCTGGACGGACCGCGGCAAGCTTCCGTTCGTTCAACCGGCACCAACTCCTGGCACTCCACCTGGCTCATGTCGTCCCTCCGCTGGGCTGTTCAGTTTCGCCGGAGGTCAAATGCACGGCCGGTGCCACCTCTCCTGTTGCGGGGAGACCTTTCATGATCTCGGGAGCTTGAGCCGAATCATGGCTTCAGGCGGGCAATGGCGCGATTTGCCGGGAGGTGCACCAAAATGGCATGGGGGCGGCCGAGGTGCTTGAAATCAAAGGGCAAACCGAATAGTGCGCCAAAATGGTAACCGGGTGAATCTGGCGAACATCTCCGGATGCTCGCAAAGAGGGGTCATCTGTTCCCGCTCCGGGTGGGGCTGTTCCCCCCGCCAATAGTCCCCATTACGCGCATTGGCATTCTCAACCGTTTGAAAATAAAGGAAAGTCCATGTTTCTTCGCAGCGCTGTCAGCGTGGCATGGAACCTGCTCATGGCAGAAGAGACCTCAACCTCCAAAGGAACACAGCTCATGAGCAGAACCCTGATCACCCTGGTCCTGATGTGGATCTTGCCTGCAGCCCACGGATGCGCCGGCGGCATGAACCGCGGCCCGGCGAGCAACGGGCGGGACAGCGGGGGCGGCGGCGTCAAGGCAGATAGCGGCGCACAGGCTCCCCTGACCGACAGCGCGCCTCCCCTGGCGGACAAGGGCGCCCCTGTCACCAAGCCGGACAGCTCCTCCCCGACGACAGGGTGCGCCAACGGCAACCTGTTCGCTGGGTATCCGTGGGTCAAGGCGCTGTGCCGTCCGCACCCGATGCCCAAGCCCGCGCCCAAGGCCGCGGAGCCCCCGGCGTGCGTGCAGAAGGCCATGGTCGCCCTGACCAGTCAGGCCGATACCTACACCGACACGGGCTGGACCGGGGACCAGATCCAGGGCATGGACGGCGACGACACCCTCAAGGGCATGCAGTGCAGCGACTTCATCAACGGCAACAAGGGCAAGGACACGGTCACGGGCAACATGGGAAACGACCGGCTGCATGGCGGCGCGGACGACGACGCTCTGTTCGGAGGGGCCGAGCATGACGAGCTCACCGGCGGCGGCGGCAACGACTCGCTCACCGGCGGGCTCGGCGACGACAGGTTCTACTTCGCCGAGGGCGCCGGCTACGACACCGTCATGGACGGCGGCGGCTTCGACACCATCATCTGCGCCGCCAACTCCGGCCGGGCCAGGGCGCGGTTGATGAACTGGAACCGCACCGGAAACGATTTGCTGCTGTTCCTGTCCGGGGGCGGGCTGGTTCGGGTCAAGGACCACTTCGCGTCGGGCAGCAGCGCCATCGATCTGATCCTGAGCTGCCAGTGAGGTGGCGGTCTCGGCGCAGCCTCCGCGGTCACGGTGTCGGGTAGAGGGATGACCAGCTGGCGTATCCCCCGGGGTTGAACCCGGCGGGCAACCACTCGGGCGGCACCCGCTGGGCGCGGTACACCCGGGTCACCCAGCCCTGCTTCTTGGGCTCGATGCGGTGCTGCCAGACCACCTGTCTGTCCTTCCAGGTCACCTCCAGCAGGCGCGCCTCCACGCCGTGGGTGATCAGGGTGTTGCCGTTGGGCAGCCGCTGCTGGCCGCTGACCAGCACGCTGAAGAAATGCTCGGAGCTGCCCATGGGGCCGCCGTACTGCCAGATCTTCTCCAGGGTCACCGGGTTGAACTCGAGCACCCGGGAGTAGTTGCGGGCGTGGCGCGGGTACGCGCCGCCGCCGCCGTAGCCGGACACGCCGCCGTTGTCGAACAGCAGCACGTTGCCCGCGCCGGGCAAGCCCCGCGGGATGATGTGGGCGTGGTGCTGGCCCACCAGCTGACCGAGCCCCGCCTCCGGCTTGCCGGCGGAGAAGTCCGGGCCCACGCGCCAGACGATTTTGCCGGTCTGGTGGTGGACGATGGCGATGAAGTTGGCATCGCGAGAGCTGATCATGATGTTGCGCGGGTGAAACCGGCTGTCCTCCAGCTGCTGGTACCAGCGGTTGGGCCCGAGCCTGTTGGCGCTGTTCAGGTGCAGCCAGCCGCCGCCGCTGGCCGGATCCGCCAGGCGCTTGCGGATGGCGTCCACCGCCTGGCTGTCGAACCCCATCTCGCCGAAGTGCTCCGACGCGTACCACCGCCATGTCCCGGGCTTGCCGTCGCTGCCCACCATGTAGAGCGTGTCATCCAGGTGCCGCACGCCGCTGATGACCGCGGAGCTCTGGCGGGTGGTGTAGGCCATCACCAGGGTCTCGCCGGTCTGCTTGGCCGGCTGGCCCGGGGCGTAATAGCCCACCGGGTTGCCCTCGCGCTGGAAGTCATGGTGCTGGCGGGCAGAGGCGCGGCCCGCGGCGTCCTTGTCCCAGGCCGCGAAGGACCAGCGCTCCTTGCCGTGCCAGTCCTGCTGCACCAGGCGGGGCACCTCCTCGAAGGTCAGGTCCTTGGGCGCCTTGTAGAACACGCCGCCCATGACGTCGCCGCCCGGCAGCAACCTGGCGGGGTAGCCCACCACCTTCCAGCGCCTGA
>CAZEFW010000131.1:0-27314 GCA_964511535.1 uncultured Myxococcales bacterium
GTGGGGGTGGTTCTGGTAGTTCTTGGCCGCGTTGATGCCGCCCTGGGCCGCGATGGAGTGCGCGCGCCGGGGGGAGTCCTGGTAGCAGAAGCACTTGACGTTGTAGCCGAGCTCGGCGAGCGTGGCCGCCGCCGCGCCGCCTGCCAGGCCCGACCCCACCACGAGGATGTCGAACTTGCGCTTGTTGGCCGGGTTGACCAGCTTCAGCTGGAACTGGTGGCGGTCCCACTTCTCCTGAATCGGTCCGTCGGGGATCTTGGCGTCGAGTTTCATGGTCCTGAGCCCCCTCAGCTGATCATCCCGGTGAGCACGGCCACCGGCATGGAGATGTTGCCCGCCACCACCACCAGGGTCACCGCGGCGGCGAAGCCCCGGCGCCAGTGGTTGTACTTCGGGTGGTTGGCGCCCAGGGTCTGAAACAGCGACCAGAGGCCGTGGTACATGTGGAGGCCCAGCAGCACCATGGCCACGATGTAGATGCCTGATACCCAGGGCACCGAGAAGCCGGCGATGACGTTCTGATAAACCTGCCCGGCCTGGAAGGTGGCGTGGGCGTGGCCCGTGGTGAAGTGCGCCAAGTGGTACAGGATGAACAGGCCGAGGAAGGGCCCGCTCCAGCGCATGGTCCGCGCAGCGTAGTCGCTCTCCTGGTAGGCGCGCCGCACGTACTTGCGAGGCCGCGCCCGCCAGCTCTGGAGCGTCAGCTGCGCGGCCGCGAGCACGTGCAGGCCCACGGCGCCGAGCAGGAGCAGGCGGATGGCCCACACCACCCCCGGCTTGCTGTGCAGGAACGCGGCGTAGGCGTTGAGCTGGGCTGGCCCGAGGAACACCTGCAGGTTGCCCAGCATGTGCACCACCACGAACCCGAGGAAGACGATGCCCGTGGCGGCCATCACCACCTTCTTGCCGATGGAGGTGCTGTAGAAGCTCAGGACTGCTGTGGCCATGAAACTCCCCTTTCTATATCGGGCTTTTAACCTGACACAGCCACCGTCGCCGGACAAGCCAGGATGACCGGTAGATATCGAGGGTACAGCGGGTTAGGGTAACCGCGTGGGATCGCTCCAACTCACCACCCTTGAGGACTGGCGGCTGGTGCTGCAGACCAGCTGGGGGGCCGCTGGTATGGCGGTGGCTGGTGCCGCGGCGCTGCTGGCCCTGGGGCTAGCCCTGTGGAGCTACCGCCGGGAGCGCCGGCGAGGGGTGCTGGCGCTGCTCTGCCTGACCCGCACCCTGGCCCTGGCGGGGCTGCTCGGGTTGCTCCTGCAGCCCGCAGTGCAGCTGCAGAGCGTCACCCGGCTGCCCAACCACGTGGCGGTGCTGGTGGACAGCTCCGCGTCCATGGGGATCACCGAGCCCAGCGGCGGGCGGCGGCTCGACCTGGCGGAGGCCATGATCAAGCGCTCCTCTGCCACGCTGGATCAGTGGCGCAAGCGGCGCATCGTGGATCTCTACCGCTTCGGCGCCAGCCTGCGCGGCATGGATCCGGCGAAGGCGGCGCGCACGCCGCTGGACCCGGTCACGCAGATCATGGCCGCGCTGACCGAGCTGAAGAAGCGCACACCGCGCAAGGATCTCGCGGGCGTGGTGCTGGTGAGCGACGGCGCGGACAACGGCCGGCTGGCCGGCGGCACCCTCACCGCGGCGGCGCGCACGTTCTTCTCCGAGCTCGGCGCGCCCGTGCACACGGCGCTGGCTGGCGGTGGCGCCATCAAGGACCTGGCGGTGGCGGAGCTGCACGTGGATCACTTCGCCTTCGTGCGCAACGCCGTGCGGGTGGAGGCGGACCTGCTGGCCCTGGGCGTGGACCAGCCGACGGTGACGGTCACCTTGCAGGCGGCGGGCGCGGTGGTGGCGCAGACCACGGTGGCCCTGCGACCGGGCAAGACCCGGTACCGGGCGCGGCTGGAGTTCGTGCCCCAGCGGGTCGGCAAGTTCGTCTACACGGTCTCCCTGCCGCAGCTCGACGGCGAGGCGCTGACCAGCAACAACCAGCGCTCCTTCGTGCTCAAGGTGATCCGTGACCGGATCCGGGTGCTTCAGCTGTGCGGGCGGCCGTCCTGGGACGAGCGCTTCATGCGCCGCCTGCTCAAGCGGGACCCCAACGTGGACCTGATCTCGTTCTTCATCCTGCGCACCCCCGGCGACTTGACCTCGGTGGACTCGCGGGAGCTGTCGTTGATCCCGTTCCCCACCGACGAGCTGTTCAGCCAGGAGCTGGGCAGCTTCGACCTGGTGGTGCTGCAGAACTTCAACTACGGCCCCGAGGGGATCGGCTCCTACCTGCCCCAGATCCGCGCCTACGTGGACAACGGCGGCGCCCTGGCCATGGTGGGCGGGGATCGCAGCTTCACCTCCGGCTCGTACCACGGCACAGTGCTGGCGCCGGTTCTACCGGTGCGGCTGCTGCGGCCGCGCGCCGACCCGCGCCGGCTGATCTCGGTGGAGCGGTTCAAGCCGCGGGTGACCCGGCAGGGCAGGGACCACCCGATCCTGCAGCTCGCGCCCTCGCGAGAGGAGAGCGCGACCCTGCTGGCGGGGCTGCCGCCGCTGGAGGGGGTGAACCTGGTGGCCGGCGCGGCGCCCGGCGCCACGGTGCTGCTGACCCATCCATCTCTGCGCGCCCGCGGGGGCAAGCCGATGCCGGTGCTCGCCACCACCGAGGCGGGCAAGGGCCGGACCCTCGCGCTGACCACCGACACATCATGGCACTGGGCGTTCCTGTCCGCAGGCAGAGGCGGCACTCGGCAGGCGTACGACCGGTTCTGGCGAAACGCCATCCGCTGGCTCATCCGGGACCCGGAGCTGAAGTACCTGCGAGTCATCGCCCAGACCGACCGCGTGCCGGTGGGGGCGACCATCAAGGCGGTGGTCCGGGCTTACAAGCCGGATTACTCCCCGGCGGTGGGGGTGGAGGTGGACCACGAGGTGATCAACCTCGGCGGCGGCGCTGGAGGCAGCGCCGGACGTGGCAAGACCGACGACAGGGGAGAGCTGACGCTGGAGTTCATGCCCCGGGCAACCGGCGCTTACCGGCTGCGGGCGCAGGCCACCCTCGCCGGTCGCAAGACCGCGGAGGACGCGGTGGTGCTGGTGGAGCCCGCCGGGCCGGAGCTGCGTCAGCCCGCGGCCAGGCCGGGGCTGCTCACCGCCATCGCCGCGGCCAGCGGGGGCCGCTACCTGGGGCCGACCCGGCAGCTGCCCGCGGAGCTCAAGCTGCTCGACCCGCGGGTGCTGCAGGTGAACTGGCGCAAGGACATCAACCTGTGGAGCAGCTGGTGGGCCCTGCTGCTGGTGGTGGCGCTGCTGGGCGGCGACTGGGCGCTGCGGCGAAAGTTCGGCTACCTGTGAGCCTGGCGAGGGACCTGCCGCGGCGTTACTGATCCACGGGGTCGACACCCTCGAGCGGTTTTTCGTTCATGACCCACCTGTCGCGGCCGTCGGCCTTGGCCACGTACAGGGCGCGATCCGCGCCCTCGATGAGGGTCGCCGGATCCAGGGCGCCGCGGGGCGTGGCGGTGCAGACCCCGGCGCTGGCGCGGACCTGGATCTCGTTGGACCCGATGCTCACCGGCCGGCGGCGGATATGGCTGAGCAGCCGCGAGGCGATGGACTGGGCGAGCTCGCCGTCGCAGCTGGGCAGGACCACCATGAACTCCTCGCCGCCGTAGCGGCACAGCGTATCGTAGCTGCGCAGGGCGCCGCGCATGCGATCCGCCACCTCCTGCAGGACGGTGTCCCCGGCCAGGTGTCCGTGGGTATCGTTGACCTGCTTGAAGTGGTCCAGGTCCACCATCAACACCGACAGCGCGTGGCCCTCGCGGCTTGACCGGGAGATCTCGTCCTTCAGGATCCGCATGCCGATCTCCCGGTTCCAGATCCGGGTCAAGCCGTCGATGGCGGCGCGGCGTTCGGCCTCTGTCAGGCGCGCCCGCAGCGACTGCTCGGACTGGCCCAGCGCCGCGGTTCGTAGCTCGTCCTCCACGATGTGCGCCAGGTCTTCCAGCGCCATACGATCCTCGTCGTCCAGCTCCCTCGGCTCGGGATCGATGACGCACAGGGTGCCGATGCGCTTGCCGTCCGGAGCGCGCACTGGCTTGGCGGCATAGAGCCTGATGTGGGGGGCGCCGGTGACCAGCGGGTTGTCGAAGAACCGCTCGTCCTTGGTGGCATCGGGCACGTGGAAGATCTCCCCCTGGTGGATCGCGTGCCCGCAAAAGGAGATGGCCCGGCCAGTCTCGGATGCTGTGAGCCCTGTGGCGGATTTGAACCATTGCCGGTCGGCGTCGATGAGCGAGATCAGCGCGATCTCGGTGCCGAGAGATTTTTTGGCCAGCCGGGTGAGCCGGTCGAAGCGCTCCTCGGCGGGGGTGTCCAGGATGTTCAGGTTCCGCAGGCTCTGCATCCGCTGCGGTTCATCGGGAGTATGGCTCGGTTCCCTCATGCTGCACCTCGATTGGTCATGACCCGCCGGACAGGGCGCCGACCGTAATATCTGTCAGAAAAACTGAAACCTGAATTACAAAAGTCAAGTGATTAAATCGACAAGGTAGACAATTGCGGTGCTGCGCTCGGGAGCGCGCCTTCAGGATGAACAGGGCGACAACCTTGGGGAATATTCAGGGTCCATAGGCCCGTTGGAGAGACAAATCCCTGGATAAACCGGGGACCTGCGCTGTACCATCGGTAAGGCTGATACACGCGAGGTTTAAACTATCATGTTCGGCAAAAAGAATAATCGGCGTTCCTTCGTGGTGGATCTGATGTCGTCGGCGGCCGGGGTATGGGTGGCGGTCTCGGGCGGCGCAGGCCTCACGGCGCTGGCCACCGGCTGTTCCGACGACGACGTAAATACGCCCAAGTACGGCGGCGTGCCGCCCAAGGACGGCTCGCCCGACACGGCCAACGTCCCCAAGTACGGCGGCCACGGCGACATGCGCTACGACACCGGAAGCCCGGACCAGGCCGTCGTGAAGTACGGCGGCATCGACGCCGGGGCCAAGAAGGACACCGGCCCCGTGGTCAAGTACGGCGGCTTCGACATGGGCGGCAAGAAGGACAGCGGCCCGGTGGTCAAGTACGGCGGCAAGATGGACAAGGGCACCTCTGGCTCCGATGGACCGATGATGAAGTACGGCGGCAAGCAGGACTCCGGCGGCGCCACGCCCAAGTATGGCGGCAACCCGAAGAAGTACGGCGGCCAGCCCGCCTGACCCACCTGCCGATCCAATGGCCCGCGGCAAATTCTCAAGGATGGTGGACATCCGCAGGGATGTGGAGCGCCGCAAAGCGCTCTTCGCCGAGCCGGATCTGACCTACCTGTTCTGGGAGTGCACGCTGAAGTGCAACCTGAAGTGCGTGCACTGCGGGTCGAGCTGCGAGGCGCGCTCGCCCCTGGAGGAGCTCACCACCGACCAGATCTTCGCCATCCTCGACAGCATCGCCGAGGACTTCGACCCGTGCCGCATCTTCGTGTCCATCACCGGCGGTGAGCCGCTGATGCGCAAGGATCTGTTCCAGGTGGTGGGGCGCATGCATGACCTCGGCATGTCAGCCTGCATCGTCACCAACGGCGTCCTGCTGGGCAAGCGCGAGGCGGGGCTGCTGGCCGAGGGGGGCATGAACACCATCACCATCAGCGTGGACGGGCTCGAGGCGGAGCACGACGCCATGCGGGGGCAGGGGACCTACCACAAGGCCCTGGCCGCCCTGGGTCACTGCAGGGAGGCGGGCATGGAGGTGGTCGAGGCCATCACCTGCGTTCGGCCGGCCAACCTGCGCTCGCTGCCCGAGCTGGAGCAGGCTGTGCGCGAGGCGGGCGCCACCCACTACCGCTGCATCACCATCGACCGCATGGGCCGGGTCCAGGGAGAGCGCGACCCGGAGCTGTGGATGGAGCCGCACCATGTGCGGGAGCTGTTCGACTACATCCAGCGCAGGCGCAAGGAGCAGGAGCGAGACGGCGACGACTTCGGCGTGCGGTTCTCGTGCGGCGGGTTCCTCGGCGTGGACCAGGAGTTGTCAGTGCGCCCCGAGATGGGGCAGTGCTACGCCGGCCTGTGCGTGGCATCCATCCTGTGCGATGGCCAGGTGAGCGCCTGCCCGTCCCTGCCGAGGTCGTGGGCCCAGGGGTCGGCCCTGGAGACGCGCTTCTCCACCATCTGGCGCGAGCAGTTCCAGGCGTTTCGGGACCTCAAGTGGCGCGCCGAGGGACACTGCAAGGGCTGCTCCTACTTCGATCTCTGCCTGGGCGGAGGCCTGCACGAACGCCTGGTCCAGCCCGGCGACTTCTGCTGGCTCGACAGGCAAGAGACGTAGGGCTCGCTTCGCTCGCTGGCGTTGGCTCGCTTCGCTCGCTGACTTGAGACTTGGGGCTTGAGGCTTGAGGCTTGATTGCGGGGCTCGCTTTGCTCACCAGGATCGTGGGCCCGCCCCATTTTTGTTCTTTGTTCTTTGTTTTTCACTCCGCCCTCCCGCCCGATGAGCGCTAATCTCCTCTCATGAAGTTTCACCTCATGCCGCCGCTCTTGCTGCTGCTCCTGCTCGCCGCCTGCTCGGATCCGTCGCTGCTGGAGCTCAAGATCGTCACGCCGCCCGGCACGGATCCGCTGGCCACGGTGGATCAGCTGCGCCTGCACGTGACGGACCCGGCGGTGGACCGGACGTTTCAGGTCACTGATTCGCGGACCATCGACCTGGAGGTCACGGTGGAGGTGGAGAGCGCCGCCGGCGTGATCACGTTGGAGGGCACCAGCAAGGGCACGCTCACGGCCAGGGGCGAGACGCCGCCGCTGCTGCTGACCCCGGCGGACGGGGTGCTGTCGCTGCTGGTGGCCAGGGTCGGCCAGACCTCCCTGCTCAAGCCTGCCTTCAAGCAGCCGGCCCTGGGCCCCGTGGCCCAGCTCCTCCCCGCCATGGGGGCGCTGGTGGCCGGCGGCACCGACGCGGCGGGCAAGCCCGTGCGCCAGGCAGCGGTGTACGACTTCTTCAGCCACGCCCTGACCCCGCTGCCGAAGATGCCCGAGGCCCGCGCCGGCGCGGTGGCTGCATACTGCGGCTCGCGCTGCGTCTCCCTCGCCCTGGGCAAGGACGCCACGGGCATGGCCACCACCATCCTGTCCTACGACGGCGTCCAGTGGAGCTCCTTCGCCGACGGCATCGACAGCGTCGCCCGGCGAACCGGCGCGGCCACCGCTCCGCTGGGGGACGGCACCTACGTGGTCGCCGGCGGTATTGACGCCTCCGGCGCCGCCCTCGACACGCTGCTGCAGCTCGACCCCGGGACCGCCACGTCGGTGCCCGGGCTGCGCAAGCTGTCCTCCCGGTCCGCGGCAACCCGCGCCGCGCCCGTGGCCGTGGGGGCCGGCGGCTTCGTGCTCGTGGCGGGGGCGGGCAAGGCGGAGGTCTTCTCGCGCGCCTCGCTGTCGAGCCAGGCGGTGACCCTGCCCGGCACCGCCCCCCACGCCGGCATGGCGGCCTGCGCCCTGTCCGACGGGGCGCTGCTGCTCGTGGGCGGCAGGGACGCCGCGGGCAAGGCCCTTTCCGACGCCTGGCGCGTGGAGCCCAAGACCCTCAAGGTGACCCACTACGCCAGCGCCCTCGCCGCGGGGCGCGCTGACCACGCCGTGGAGCAGGTGGGGACGCGCGTCGTGGTGGTGGGCGGCGGGGACGGCTCCACCCTGGCCAGCAAGGTGGAGCTGCTGGACGCCACGACCCTCAAGGCGGTGAGCCAGGGGGCGCAGGCGGTGCCGCGCGGCCGCCCCTTGCTGGTACGCACCGGTCCAGGCGGCCTGCTCGTTGCCGGCGGCGTCGACAGCGCTGGCCTCGCCTCCGAGAAGCTGGAGATCTTCCAGCGCGCGGAGGCGATCAAGTGAGCCCGCGCGGTTTGACACACCGCGGCGTAGACCGTATATAAGCCCCTCAGTAAACGACCCCTATATCTTTATCCAGGAGGCTCAAGTGCAAGTACTGCTCACCGGGTCCAGCGGCTTCTCAGGCAGCCGCGTGGCGCTCTACCTGGCGTTGCAAAAGAACGTGGACCGGGTCATCGGCGTGGACTTCGTCAAGCCGCGGGTCTTCCACCCGAAGCTGGAGTCCCATGTCATCGACCTGACCGACTGGAACACCTACGGGCCGATCAAGGAGTACAAGCCGGACGTGGTGATCCACACCGCCGCCGACCAGGCGACCCCATACCTGCTGCACGCCAACGAGGTGTCGATGAAGAACCTGCTCGACCTCGCCGGCGACCGCGGAGTGGAGCGCTTCATCTTCTTCAGCTCCTTCTACGCGTCCATGCGGTGCAACAACTTCTACAAGTTCGCCAAGCTGGACAGCGAGCATGAGCTGCGCAGCTCCGGGCTCAAGTACGTCATCCTGCGTCCGGACACCATCTACGGCCACGGCGAGCCCAAGTACGACACGTTCATCAACGCGCTGAAGAAGCACATGGTGCCGGTGGTGGGCAACGGCAAGTACAAGCGCACGCCCTGCTACGTGTGGGACGTGGCCACCGCCGTGCACAAGATGATCACCGAGGACCACTACCCGAACGACATCTTCGAGATGGGGTCCCCCTCGGCTTACACCTGGATGGAGATGATGGATCTGCTCGCCAACCAGGTGGGCGTCGAGAAGTACATCCCGGTGCCGCTTCCCCCGCTGATGTTCAAGGTGCTGTTCACGCTCACCAAGGGCGCCGACGCCGACCAGATGAACACCATCAACGAGGACCGCGTGGCGGACCCGGCGAAGTTCATCGAGACCTTTGACATGCCCCTCATCGACTTCGATGAGGGCGTTCGTTACCTGGTACACGGAGACGACAGATGGCCACTGTAACCGTCACAGGCGCCTCGGGGTTCCTGGGCGCGCATTACATTAAATATACCGAGAAGAACCACCCCGACTGGAAGCTCGTGGCGCAGGTGCGCTCCACGCCCCTCGGCTTCGGCGGGCCCAACATCTCCTGCCTCACGGCGGACCTGACCAAGCCCGTGTCGGCCCAGATGATGGCGTCCACCAACCCGGACATCATCGTGCACTTCGCGGCGGCCATCACCGAGGACGACTCGCGCGAGATCAACGCGCGCATGATGGAGAACGTGCTCGAGGCATGCCGCCTGAGCGGCGCCAAGCTGATCTTCATCTCCTCGTCCCAGGTGAACTTCGCCCGGCTCAACCAGTACGCCAAGTCGAAGATCGACGACGAGAAGGCGGCCATGGAGTCGGGTATTCCCCACGTGAGCCTGCGGCCCGCGGCGCCCTACGGCGCGCTGCTGCCGGACCACAAGGCGGCCCGCGATCAGTCGATGCACGCGCTGGTGAAGTTCATCAACAAGCTGCCGGCCATCCCGGTCATCGGCGACGGGCGCTACACCCGGCAGCCGCTGTACGTGGACGACTTCAACCACGCCATCAACTGGTTCATCGTCAACGACCGGTTCGAGAACGAGGCGTACGACATCGGCGGTCCGCGGGCGATCCCCCTGGACGATATCACCGACATCCTGTGCGGCCTCGTGGGCAAGCAGGTGATGAAGGTGCACTTGCCCAAGGCGCTGTTTATCTTCTCCACCAACTTCATCGGGCTGTTCAACCGCGACCTGCTGCAGACGGTGGACACCGACGAGACGGCCAACAACGGGCCGATCCTCGAGCTGCTGGGCAAGGAGAGCTTCACGCCCTTCGAGCAGGGCGCGCAGTCGCTGGTTTAGCGCCGCTTCGCGGCGCGGCTTGAGGCTTGAGGCTTGGGGCTTGAGGGTTGAGGGTTGAGGGTCCCTGACCTCTGGTTATGATGGGGCATGCGCCTCGTCCACTTCTCTCTGTTGTTTTCTCTGATCGCCGGTTGCGGGGGGCGCACGTCGCCCCTTGCGGGCGCTGATGCGTCCACTCCTTCTCCTGCTGCCTGCTCCTCGTTGAAGCTGCGCTATTCGGTGGCGCTCGGGGACGGCTCGCGGGACGGATCGGAGCCTGTGGTCGCCTCCGACGGCAAGCGGTTCGCGGTGGGGTGGTACGACGAGAACCGGGGGGCGGCCAGGGACCAGCGGCTGGCCCACACGCTGCTGCCGGCCACCGCCCGGCCCCAGGACCCTACATGGACGCGCACCTGGTCGGTGGTATTCGGGCTGCCCCCCGTGGTGGCCCCGGAGCCGGCGGGCGGCTGGGCCGCGCTCTACCCCACCAGCACCCTCACCGCCGGGACCCGCTACCTGTTGGGTCGCATGTCCAGCGACATCAAGACGGTCGGGTTTCAACAGTACCTGACGGACCCGGTGATGGACCTGGCCTTCGCGACCACCCCCGCGGGCGAGCACGCCGCGCTGCACGCGCTGCCGAGCAAGGTGGGTACCCTGCGGTTGCTGATCCGCGACGCCGCCGGCACGCTGAAGACAGTGGACCTGGCCACGGGCGACAGCTACGAGGGGCTGTGGCTGGCTAGCCGGCCGGGCGGTGGGTACATGGCCGGCTGGTGGGGGAACACCGCCTACCACATCGCGCGCCTGCGGGCAGACGGGGCGCTGGAGGGCAAGCCGGCCGCGGTGGCCCCCCGCACAAGCCCGTGGGAGGCGCGGTTCGCCCTGGCAGGGCAGCGGGTGGGCGTGCTGTACCTTGTGAAACGGTCCGGCGTGGGCGAGGCAGACCTGCTATTCCGGCTGGTGGACCTCGAGGGCAAGGGCGTGAGCGGGCCGCACCTGGTGGCCTCGAAGGTGACCCCCGGCACCCGCGCCATCGCCCTGGCATGGAGCGGCAAGCGCGGACGGTTCGCCGCCATCCATGACCCCCGCCGGCCGGACCTGAAGCTCTCCCTGCGCCTGCTGGACGAGCTGGGCAAGCCGCTGGGCGCTGCGTCCACGCTGCCCGGCTGCCTGCTCACCGCCAGGCTGCCCGCGGCGGCGTGGGCGGGAGATGCGCTGGCCGTGGTGCACGAGGGGGGCAAGTCGGGGCTGCCCGACCGCCGCATCTGCGCCGCCGTGCTGGAGTGCGCGGCGCCGTGAAGGTCCCGAACACATCGGGAACCATTCACCCTCAAGCCCCAAGCCCCAAGCCTCAAGCCCAAAGCCGCGAACGCGAACGCACGCGGCGCCGTGAAGGTCGCGAGCACATCGAAAACCATTTACCCTCAAGCCTCAAGCCTCAAGCCCCAAGCCTCAAGCCGCGGCCAGAGGCCAAAGGCCGGAGGCCGCACCGCTAGCGTGCGCGACGCCGTGAGGCGCGCTTCATCTGGCGCCAGTACCTCTTCTTGAACCGGCGGAACTGCACATAAGCCGGACCCTCGGTGTGGGCCGGCGCCTCGGTCAGGCCGTACAGGTAGCCCATGTGCAGCACCGGGTCGTCCGGGTCGAACATCCCTGGCTTGCCGGCGTCCCGGTCCACCATGGCGATGTGGTCCCAGGAGCGGGGCGAGCCATTGAACCCGTGGTAGTCGATGAGCATCAGGTCGCCGCTGCGCAGCTTGCCGAAGGGCAGGGCCACCGGCGTCTCGCCGTCCTCGGAGAAGAGGCCGTCCTTGCGCAGGAGCAGCCGCCCCGTCACGGCCCGGGTATGGGCCCCGAGCCCCGCCACGCTGGTGTAGGGGACCCGCGCGCCGGCCGCCCTGGCCGCGCCGATGAGCACGTCTGCGCAGTCCGCCCCCTGGTACAGCTCCGCCTGGTGCCGCCGCCCGGAGCCGCCCGCGCTGCCGAACACGTTGGGCACGTTGAAGTAGCCCCGGGCGTGGCCGGCGAGGGAGTCGTCGCTGCGGAAGGTGACCCGCATCACCCTGGGCGAGATGCCCTGGCGCGAGGTGCGCTCCATGCCCGGCGTGCTGAAGGTCTCGCCTCCCACCTGTAGCGACGCGCGGTACCTCATGGTGCCGAGGCCGCCGTGGACGTTCACCTTCGCGTTGCCCGGCTCGACCTTGCGCAGGGTGAGGGATGAGCTGACGGCGCCCCGGATGGGGCGCTCCACATACTCCAGGGTGTCGTAGCCGAGCCACTTGCCGTGGCGCTTGCCGAACAGCACCGCGTTGGAGTAGGCCGGGTTCCCCGGGTTGGGCGGATCGGTCTCCACATGGTGCGGCCGCGGCTCCACCCTGGACCAGGTGACCGCGGCGGCCCCCAGCTCCGCGAAGGGCCGCACCCGACCTCGGGGCAGCCGCCGTCCCCTCAGGCGAGGCGCCGGCGCGTCGGTGAAATAGGTCGCCCCGCGCCCGCGGCCCACCCGGGCCACGATGTACAGGCTCACCACCTCTCCCTTGCGCGCGTGGACCGCGCGATCGTGCTGTGGCGTCCCCTGTGGTGAGCCCACCAACGTCAGCGCCACCGGCGCGCCGAGGGCGGGGCAGGGCAGGGCCAGCGCGAGGGCGGTGAAGAGGATGGTCCGGCGCGGCGTCACCCCCGTATTACGTCCCCAACCGGCGCATCTCCCTGGTATCCTCGGATCAATCATGGTGTACCGGCGGTACATGGTCCTTGGGGTGTTGGTGGCGGCGATACAGTCGGTCACTGGCTGCCACCTGCTGTTCCGCTACGAGGATAACCCGGTCACGGTCCCCGACGCCGCTCTGCTCCCGCCGTTGGACGGCCCCGAGACCGACACCCGGCGCCCCCGGCTGGACATGCCGCCGCCCCCGGCGGACCTGGGCCCCCCGGACCTGATGTCGTTTTACATCAACGAGCCGTTCACCAGCGGCGCCGGCGTGGTCAAGGCCGGGCGGTGCAAGTGGTACATCGACAAAGGCTTCTTGCGCCAGGATTACGATTACTTCAACGGTTGCTTCGTCAAGGCCACGCTGGCTGTGGCCGACTACACGGCGGAGACCTACGTCCAGATCCACAAGATCAAGCAGGACAAGGACTTCGCCGAGGGCGCGGGCCTGGGCGTGCGGGTCAACACCCAGAGCGGGAGCAGCTACTGGATGCCCGACATGTACCTCTGCGCGGTGAGCCCCGACGCCAACGCGCTCATCGTGGCTCGCTGCCCCAGCCTCCTCTCCAGCGGCTGCATGTCCGTCAAGAAGATCCCGGTGAGCATCGACACCGGCGTGCCATACCGCATCCGCGCCACGGTCAAGGGCGACAGCCTCAAGTGCGAGCTCCCCGGGCTTGGCAAGGCCACGTCCTACTCGGTTGGGGACCTCAAGCGCGGGGGCGTGGCCCTGATCACCTTCTTCGCCCGCGCGTCGTTCGACTACCTGTTCGTTCACCCGCCTCAATGATTCGATTCAAAGGAGCCTGCACATGAGACGCCTCTTCCCCGCCCTGACCTGCATCGTCCTGCTCTGGAGCTGTGGTTGCTCCGACGATTCCGGCGGCAGCGGCGGGGCGCTGAAGTTCCACGGAGAGCTCGGCTTCCTGCAGGGCTTCGCCTATGACACCGGCATGCAGCCGTCTGGCTCCCCGATCCAGGTGCGGCTGGAGCTCTCCACCGCGGGCAGCATCACCGCCGACGCCATCGGCGCCGCCGCGGGCGACACCGTGACCCCGGAGCCCGGCTCCGGCGCGTACCAGGTGGCGGGCAAGGTCAAGATCAAGACCACCCTGAAGCTCAGCCTCGGCACCAAGAAGTTCGAGGGCCCGATCCCCAACGCCCCTGACATCCAGCTCGAGTTCGGCGGCAAGGCGACCTTCGACCCGTTCCTGCTGGGCGGCAAGAAGGTGAGCCTGCCGGTGAAGGTGCCCATGACCCAGCTGGCCAAGATCCCGCTGGCCGGCGCGCTGTCAGCCATCCCCGGCATCAAGGGGGACGTGACCATCAGCGCCAGCGGTGACCTGACCTCGGAGTTCACCGGCGTGTGCGTCAAGGTGCAGGGCGGGGTGGCCCAGTACACCGGCCAGACGGTCACCTCCGGGACCCTGACCATCAAGCCGGTGGTGGAGGTGTCGGTGCCGCTGTTGGGCTCCAAGAAGCTCGACTCCCTGTCGGTGGACGTCCCGATCAAGGGGATCGGCGCGACCATGGACCTCGGCTCCTTCAACGTCAGCGACGGCACCAAGGCCACCGCAAAGCCTTGCGCGGGGGCCATCCCGGACGGCGGCGTGGCCAAGGACGCGGGCCCCGCCGGCGATGGGCCGGCGAGCGACGGACCGGTGACGAGCCCCGACGGAGGGGGCGGCAACCCCGACGGTGGCGGCACGAGCCCGGACAAGGGCGCCGGCCACTGCAAGGGCGACGCCGACTGTACGCACCTCAACGGGACCGGCTCCAAGGGGACCTGCGTCAGCGGCGTGTGCGTGCTCGACTGCACCGGCTTCTACTACGACGTCAACGGCAAGACCAGCGACGGCTGCGAGAGCCTCGACGCCTACGGTCTGTACAGCACCGAGGCCAAGGCGTGGGCCATCAAGGGCATGACCGACTGCGACAAGGACAAGCTGCTGTCGGTGCCCATGCTCTCTGACGACCGCTACCACACCATGCCCAAGGGCTTCCTGCCCAACGGCACCGTCAGGTACATCAAGATCCCGATCACCGACAAGCTCTGCGCCCTGTCAGCGAAGGTCAAGTTCGACCTGTCCAAGCTGCCCAAGCTGAACAAGTACAAGGTCGAGACCCGGTACGTGTGCAAGAACGGCGTCTCCACCAGCTACTCAGGGGCCACCCTGTCCGGCGGCTCCAGCCAGACGGTGGCGCCGAAGCCGAGCATCCCGTGCCCCGGCCTGGACGACAGCGGCACCCTGTACATCAAGGCCCAGAAGAGCGCTGGCGGGGCCCACAGCGACGCGGCGATGCTGATGACCGTCACCCCCTGATCTTCCGGGCCCGGTCCGGTTTGCGTTCCCCCGGCACTTACCTTAGATTTCGTGGACACCAAAGCCCAGAGGAGTAGCGGCGTGACCAGCGACACGTGCATCGCCATCGACGATTACCACACCATGCACAGCACCTTCAGGATCCATGTCCTGGCCGCCGGGGGTCTCAAGGACCCGCCGGTGCTGCTGCTGCACGGGCGCAACCATGACGCCTCCATCTGGCAGGAGCTCGGCACCCTGGAGCTGCTGGCCACCCTCGGCTGCCGCGCCGTGGCCATGGACCTGCCGGGCCACGGCACCACGGACGACATCCGCATCTCGCCCAACACCTACCTGAAGGAGGTTTTGCCGGCGCTGGAGATCTCGAGGCCCATCGTGGTGGCTCACTGCCTCGCCGGGCGCTTCGCGTTACCGTGGATGCTGCGCCACCCGGGTGACTTCAACGGCATCGTCGCGGTGGCGCCGGTGGCCTCGGACGACTTCGCGCCCCGGCTGGCCAACAGCGAGGTGCCCACGTTGGTGATCTGGGGGGAGGAGGACGTGCGCTACCCGGTGGCCATGGGCCAGCACCTGGCTGACAGCGTGCCCGGGGCACGGCTGGAGGTGCTCGGGGGCGCCAGGCATGCCTGCCACGTGGACGAGACCGACCGCTTCCACGAGCTGCTCCGCGAGTTCGTCACGGGCATATATGGCGAACCGGACGCCAGCTGAAGGCGAAACCTAAAACTGGATCGTGGCGACGTTGAAGCCGCCGCGGTCCACCACGCTCACCAGCACCTTTCCATTATCAGTGCACCACTTCTGGATGTCCGATGAGAAGCTGGGACAGTCCGCGTGGACCTCCATGCTGCTGCCGTCGGGCATGGTGGTGGCCTTGATCGCCACCTTCAATACCGGCTGAGGGCACTTCATTCCGCGACAGTCTAGAACCTCTGTCATTACAAGCCTCTTTGCTGAAGAACTTCGGTTACAGTACTAACACCTCGTACGGGTTTCAACACCTTTTGCGTCCCGCACGAGCCTGCCGATTTCGTTGCTGCTCCTGTCCCGCAAGACCACCTCCAGCGGCATGGCGCCGGGCAGGTTGTGCGTGGCACATGAGAGGCACGGATCGTAGGCGCGAAACGCCATCTCCACCTGGTTCAGCAAGCCATCCTCCACCACGCCTTTCTTTATTAGTGTACGGGCGGCCTTCTCGATGGACATGCACATGGGGGCCGAATTGAAGAGCGTGGCCACCATCATGTTCACCTTTGTGAGCACGCCGCGCTCGTCCGAGTGGTAGTGGTGGATCAGGGTGCCCCGGGGGGCCTCCACGATGCCGATCCCCTCGCGCGGGGTCTGCAGGTCGAAGTTGCGGATCTCCGGCGCGGTGAGCTCCGGCGCGTCGGCCAGCTCCGCCACCCGCTCGGCCGCGAACAGCAGCTCCACCAGCCGGGCCCAGTGCAGCGCCAGGGTGTGGTGGACGGGCTTGCCCTCGAGGGTGTCGTACATTCGCTCGTACTCGGCCTGGGCCAGGGGCGTGGCCATGCCGTCGGCCACGTTGAGCCGGGCCAGCGGCGCCACGCGCACCACGCCGCTATCCTGGCCGCCCACGAACCCCTTCCACCCCACCTGCTTGAGGAACGGGAACTTGATGTAGCTCCACTCCTCCACATGCTCGGCCACATGGTCGGTGTAGTCGTCGTGGGCGAACTGGACCACCTCGGCGCCTGACGGGTCCACCACCCGGATGGGGCCGTCGTACAGGTTGACCCTGTTCTGACCGTCCACCATCCCCATGTAGTAGGTCTCTTCGGAGAAGGCGTCAGACAGGATCAGGTCCACGTAGGCCTGGTTTCCCAGCACGATGTCGTTGAAGGCCTGCAGGGAGAACTGGGCGAAGGCCACCGCCTCGCCGGCGAAGGCCTGCACCTGCTGGCGCAGCTCCTCGGTGACCTGCTTGGACACGCCGCCGGGAAGACCGAGCACCGGGTGGATCGGCTTGCCGCCGAGCTCGCCCATGATGGCCCGGGCCCGCTTGCGCGTCTCGATCACCTTCTTGCCCGCCTCGAGCCCCACTGTCTCGATGACGCCCAGCACGTTGCGCTTCTCTGCCGGCGCGTCGGGGCCGACGATGAAGTCGGGGCCGCCGAGGAAGTAGAAGTGCAGCGTGTGGTCCTCGAACAGGAACAGGTGGTAGAACAGCTCGCGGATGGCGCGGGCCGTGGCCGTGGGCTTGACGCCCCACAGCGCGTCCAGCGCCTTGGCGGAGGCCATGTGGTGCGCGCTGGGGCAGACCCCACACACGCGCGAGGTGATCTGAGGCATCTCCTCGGCCGGGCGACCCACGCAGAACGCCTCGAACCCGCGCAGCTCGGGCACCTGGAACACGGCGCGCTCCACATCGCCCGCGTCGTCGAGGAAGATGGATATCTTACCGTGCCCCTCCAGCCGGGTAATGGGATCGATGGTTACGGTCTTGCCCATCACTCACTCTCCTCTCTGGCGCCGCCCACCAGGGAGGCGGCGACGCCGTAGCGATAAAATGTCCCGGCTGGATCCACTAGCCCTTCCAGCGCCCGGGCGATGGCCTGGTCGTCGTCCCCCGCCACGATGCCGCCCAGGGTGGCGATCATCTTGGCGCCCTGATCCACGCAGCCGTCGGTGGGGCCGAAGCACCCGGTGCACGGCATGTTGCCGCTGATGCAGGTCTCGCCGCAGCCGTCCCGCGTGGCCGGGCCCATGCAGATGATGCCCTGAGCGAGGAAGCAGGTCTCCGGGTCAACCGGGCCGTCGATGACCCGCCGCACCTGCTCGATGCAGACATCGTCGGGCTTGCTGGCGTTGCGGTCGCACGAGGCGCACAGCGCCATGTTGGGCGCCAGCACGGCCCCGCGCTCGGGCAGCTTGCCCTCGAGGATGGCGGTCACCGCGCCGGCCACCAGCGCGCCGGTGGGGGCGCACCCCGGCAGGTAGTAGTCCACCGGGATCACGTCATCCAGCTTGTACACGGTGTCGTAGATCGCCGGCAGCTCCAGCTCGATACCGTCGAGGACCGTGGCGGTCTTGGGCTCGGTGCCAGCGCTGTTGTCCACCGACGGCGCCGAGTGGTAGGAGCAGTCGAAGATCGCCTGGCGGTTGGTGAGGTTCGCCAGCGCCGGGATGCCGCCGCTCACCGCGCACGCGCCGAAGGCAACCACCAGCTGGGACTTGCGCCGCAGCAGCTTGACGATCTCCTCCTGCTCGCTCGTCCGGATGGCGCCGTTGATGAACGACACCGCGATCTCGCCGTCCTCCATGGCCGCCACGTGGTGGTACTTGAAGTCCAGGGCCACCGGCCAGAGCACGATGTCCACCGCCTCCACCACGTCGAGGATCTTCTCCTCCAGGTCCACCACCGACTCCTCGCACCCGCCGCAGGACGCGCACCAGTAGAAGCTCACCTTGGGCTTTGTCACGACGCCACCTCTTCGCTCACGTAGCCGGGCAGCCGCAGCGGGCCCAGCTCCGCGATGGTCTCTGCCATCTCGTTGGCCACCGTCTGAAACCGCTCGCCTTCGCCGGCGGCGACCCAGTCGAGCCGCAGCCGCCGCGGGTCGACGCCGAACTGCTTCAGCATCAACTCCATGATGTGCACCCGCCGCTTGGCTTTCATGTTGCCGCTGCGGTAGTGGCAGTCTCCCGGGTGACAGCCGAGGATCAACACCCCGTCGGCGCCCTGGCGAAACGCGCTGAGCACGAACTGAGGGTCCACCCGGCCCGAGCACATCACGCGCACGAGCTTGACGTCAGGGGAGTAGGTCAGCTTCTTTCCGCCCGCCTGATCCGCCCCGGCGTAGGAGCACCAGTTGCACAGGAAGGCCAGCACCTTCGTCTTCTTGTCAGTCATCCAGAAGCCCTCCCATCTCGGCGATGATCTGCTCGTCGGTGAAGTGCCGCGCCCGGGACGCGCCGCTGGGGCAGCCCGCGGTGCAGGTCCCGCACCCGCGGCAGATCACCTCGTTGATCTGGCAGATGCGCTGCTCCTCGTCGTAGCTCACGGCCCGGTAGGGGCACACCGTGACGCACAGCTTGCAGCCGGCGCACAGCTCCTCGTCGATGCTGGAGGTCATGATCTCGAGTTCGATCTTGCGCCCCGGCATGAGCCTCGAGATGGCGTCGCCCGCCGCGGCCCGCGCCCGGGTGACCGAGGTGGCCACATCGCACGGCCCTGCAGCGCAGCCCGCCAGGTAGACGCCGTCGATGGCGGCGCCGGTGGGGTGGAGCAGGGCGTCGTCCGCCGCGGGGAAGCCGTCCGGGTCGCGCTCCAGGTTCAACATCGCCGTCAGGCGTTCGGTGCCAGCCGCGGGGACCATGCCGTTGGCCAGCAGCACCATGTCGGCCTCGAAGGGCTCGACGCCGTCGGCGGTCACGGTCATGGCGCCACCCTCGGCGGCCGTGACGCGCACGCTCTTCAGCGTCTCGCACCGGCGGAACTCGGTGCCGCCCTTGCGCGCGTCGGCGAAGAAGCGCTGCTCTCGCGGCCCTGGCAACACCAGGTCGTTGTGGAGGTTGATCACCTTGACGTCGGGGTGCTGGGTTCGAGCCAGGACGCCGGCCTTCACCGCGTTGACGCAGCAAACACCGGAGCAGTAGGGCAGGCCGTCCTCACGCAGGGACCCGGCGCAGTGCACCACCGCGATGGTGGCAGGCGCCGAGCCGTCCCGGCGCTGCACCTTGCCCCCGGTGGGGCCGTTGGAGCTGACCAGCCGCTCGAACTCAGACAGGGTGTACACCTCCGGCAGGTCACCGTGGCCCAGCTCCGGAAAGGCGGAGATGTCCGCCGGGGCGAAGCCGGTGGCCAGCACCACCGCGCCGGCCTGCACCTCGATCACCTCGTCCTGCTGATCGAAGTTGATCGAGTCGAAGGGGCAGATCGGCGCGCAGGGCGCCTCGCACCCCTGTCCGTTGATCCGGGTGCACGCCTCGGGGTCGATCACCGCGGCGGCGGGCACCGAGCCCTGGAACAGCGCGTGCACCGCCTTCCACTTGCCCATGCCGAGGTGGAACGGGCTGTCCACCTCCACCGGGCAGGGGTCGTAGCACAGCTCGCAGCCGATGCAGCTCTCCTCCACGAAGCGCGCGCGCTTGAGCACGCGGGCGGTGAAGTTGCCGTAGAAGCCGAGGATCTCCTGCACCTCGGCGTTGGTGATCACCTCGATGTTCGGGTGCTCCTTGACCTGGGCCAGCACCGGCGCCAGCAAGCAAGGGCCGCACTCCATCACCGGCGCCACCTCCTCGCTGCGGATCACCGCGCCGCCGATGGAGATGTCCTTCTCTACCAGGTAGACCTTCCGGTCCGCGGCCGCTGCCGTGAGCGCCGCCTCCATGCCCGCGATGCCGCCGCCGATGACGAGCACGTCGGTGTGCACGTCCATGGAGCGGCGCTCGAGCTTCTCCGCCAGGTTGGCCCGGCGCACCGCTGCGGTGATCATCGCCTTGGCCTTGTCTGTGGCGCGGTCCCTGTCCTGGGTCACCCAGGCGCAGTGCTCCCGGATGTTGGCCATCTGGACCTGGGCCATGTTCGCCCCGGCGTCCTCGGCGGCGTCCTGGAAGGTCTTCTCGTGCATCTTGGGAGAGCAGGCGCCGAGCACGATGCTGTGGGCCTCCTTGCCCTCCAGCGAGTCCTTGAACGCCTGCTTCCCGTCGGGAGAGCAGAGCAGCTCGTGCGTCTCCACGATCTCGATGTCCCCCCGCTCCTCTGCCCACTCCTCGATGCCCTCGAGATCCAGGTGATCCGCGATGTTGGGGCCGCAACGGCACAGGTAAAGGATGGTCTTCCTCGGCGCCTCTGTCACTTTGCGCTCCTCCGTGCGCCGGGCGTGGCGTCAGCCTCCGCCGGCGTGCAATTCCACTCCGCCATGACCGCCGCCACCATGGCCAGGGCCCGCTCCGCGCCCCGCGCCACGGCCTGCGTCGGCCGCTCAGAAAAGGTTGTCACGTCCTCGGCCTCGATGCCGAGCACTTCCACCCTGCGAGGCATGTCGTAGCCGCACCGGCGGCCCGCCTCCAGCACGGTGGGCAGGTTCAGCCCGTGGGAGTCCACCAGCCGGTCCTGGGCCAGGTGGTCCAGCTCGCTTATGTCCATCAGCACGCAGCTGCCAGCGGGCCGCACGCCGCTCACCATGCAGTCCACGATGAGCGCGCTGCGGTACCCTACCAGCTCGTAGATCAGGTCGAATCCCCCGGAGTGGTTCAGCTTGAAGTCCACGCCCGACGCTCGCGGGCCGAGCTTCTCCTCGGCGCGTCGCACCACGTGCAGGCCGACGCTGTCGTCGCTGAGCAGCGGACTCCCCAGGCCGATGACCACGCCGCTGTTCACCCGCCTACTGCTCCTTCCTCCGATAATAAGTGCTGGCCTGGTTCTGCACCGGCTCGAACTTCGTGGAGAGCTTGTAGATGCTCTCGGACGCGCCGAGCATCAGGACGCCGCCCGGGTTCAGCAAGCGGTGGAAGTCTTCCAGGATCCTCACCTTGAGCTTGGTGGCGAAGTAGATCACCACGTTGCGGCAGAAGATGAGATCGAAGGTCCCGATGGTGTCGACGGGATCCGCGAGGTTGATCTCGCTGAAGAAGACCATCGTCCGGAGCTCCTTGTTCACCTCCAGCCCGTCCTTGGTCTCGGTGAAGTACCGCTCGGCGAAGCCGAAGGGCAGGCGCTTCTTCGCCCGGTCGGGGTCGTAGACGCCGCGCCTGGCGTGGTTGAGCACCTTCCTGGACAGGTCCACCGCCAGGATGCTGATGTCCTTGGCCTGGTAGCGCTTCTGCCGCGACAACCAGTCGTGCACGCACATGGCGATGGTGTACGGCTCCTCGCCAGTACTGCAGCCCACCGACCAGATGCGCAGCCGCGGCGAGATCAGCCGCGACTCGCCGCCGCGCCGGTCAGCCAGCTCGGGCAAGATCCGGTGCCGGAGGGTATCGAAGGGGTGCCCATCCCGGTAAAAGGAGGTCTCGTTGGTGGTCATCGCCTCAACCAGGCGCTTGAACAGCTCCGGGTCGTCTCCCTTGGTGAGCCGCACGTAGAACTGCGAGAAGTTATCGCAGCCGATCTCGGTCAGGAAGTCAGACAGGCGGGTGACGAACAGGTAGCGCTTGTCCACCGGGACCGCGATACCCGAGGTGTTGTACAGGTAATCCTTGAGCAGAGTGAATTCTGCGTCGGTGATTTCGATCATGTCGGAACAACCATCTCCAGGATGCGAGCGGCCATCTTGCGCAGCGGGACGATCTCGTCCACCACGCCTGCCTGAACCGCCCTGCCAGGCATCCCCCATACGACTGAGCTCACCTCGTCCTGTGCGAACGTGCGGCCCCCTGAGGCTTGCACCGCGCGCATGCCGTCCACCCCGTCGTTGCCCATGCCGGTGAGCAATATGGCGAGGGCTCCGTTCGTGCAGTAGCGCGCGGCGGATTCGAAGAGGACGTCCGCCGACGGGCAGCAGCCGTTGCGGGGCGGCAGGCCCGGGGTCCTCATGACCAGCTCCTTGTGGGCGCCGCGCCTGACCTGCAGGTGCTTGCCGCCGGAGGCCACCACGATGGTGCCTGCCTGCAGCGGCCGGCCGTCGGCCGCCTCCTGCACATTCAAGGGGCACTTCTGCTGCAAGGAGGAGACCAGGGAGTCGGTGAAGAGCTGGGGCAGGTGGATCACCACGGCCACCGGCACGGGAAACGTCCTCGGCAGCAGGGGGAGCAGCTGGCCAAGCGCCTCGGGACCGCCGGTGGAGACGCCGATGACCACCACCTCGATGCGCGAGCTCTCGGCGCGTGGTTTGGCGCGGCCGCCGGGGGCGGCGGCAGGTGGCGGCGTGGGCATGGCGGGCCGGGGCGCGGCCGGCGTGTCCACCCGTGGGCGGACCGCCGGTGCTGGCGTGGGCATGGCTGGCCGGGGCGCGGCAGGCGTGTCCACACGGGGGCGGACCGCCGGGGATGGCGTGGCCACGGCAGCATGCGGCATGGCCGGCGTGTCCACACGGGGGCGGACCGCCGGGGGCGGCGTGGCCGCCGCAGCATGGGGCACGGCGGGCGTGTTCGCCCGCGGCCGGACCGCCGGGGGCGGCGTGGCCACGGCTGGCAAGGGCACAGGCGGCGTGTCCACCCGGGGCCTGTGCCCCGGCGCCGGCGCGGCCGGGGCCACGGTGGCCGCCGGGAAGGATCCGGTGGACTTTCCGATGGCCTCCTTGGACAGCTTGGTGGCGGTGTAGCTGCGGATCTTCGGCAGGACTTGTCGCGCCATGGCAGCCGGCGCGTCGTCGCGCCGCAGGTCCTCCGCCCGGTGCAACACCGAGTCGAACGCGCCGGCCCCCAGCGCCCGCGCCACTTGATCAGGCGGCGGGCCCCCGCCCTCGTGCTGTGTGACCAGCAGCACCCCAACCTCCGGGTTGATCTCGTGTATCCGCCGGGTGAGGGTCTCGGGCGATAGATCCTGGAGTTGCCCGTTGACCACCACCACCTCGGGCGCCACCTGCTCGGTGCGAGACACGCCGGTGTTCCCGCTCGGCGTGGCGCCCACCAGGTGGATGTCCCGCTCATCCGAGAGCGCCTGCTTCAGCACGTCCCGGCTCAGCAGCTGGTGGTCGACGATGAGCACTCTGGTCTGTTTAACAGCCCGCATGGCCCCGTCCCGGCTGGTCTCTGTCTACCAACATCTATCCCTCGGTTTCGGCCTTGCTCAGCTCTTCGATGGCCTGCAGGGTCTCGGAGATCGTGTCCACCAGGACGCTCATCCGGCTCATCCCGTCGCTGCAATCCTCGGTGGCCTTGCAGGAGCGGCCGATGTAGCGGCCCGCCTCGCCGACCATCACCGAGGCCTCGGTGATGCGCCCTGTGAGGTCGGTGACGCCGGTGGCCGCCTCCGCGACGTTGCGCGCCACCTCGTTGGCGCCGGTGGCGATCTCGCCCAGCCCCTTGGAGACCTGCGTGGCAGCGAAGGCCGACTCGTTGATGTTCTTGGAGATCTCGTTGATGCCCGCCGCCACCTCGGTCATGTTGCGCGACACCTCCGAGGAGGAGGCGGTCTGCTGATCCACCATGGTGGAGATGAACGCCTGCAGCTCGTTGATCTTGCCGATGATCTCCGAGATCTGCGAGATGGCGGTGACCGCGCCCTCGGTGTTGGTCTGGATCATCGCCACCTTGGCCTCGATGTCCTCGGTGGCGCGGGTGGTCTGCTTGGCCAGCTCCTTGACCTCGTTGGCCACCACCGCGAAGCCCTTGCCCGCCTCGCCCGCGCTGGCTGCCTCGATGGCCGCGTTGAGGGCTAGGAGGTTGGTCTGCTGGGCGATGACCTGGATCACGCTGGTCACCTTGCCGATCTCCTCGGCGCTGCGCCCGAGCCCCGACATGACGTCGTTGGCCGACGCGGCGGCGGCCGCGGCGCTGCTCGGGACCGCCGCGCTCTCCCGCGCGTTGCCGCCGATGCTGCCGATGGCCTCGGACAGCTCCCGGATGGCCTGATCCACGGTGGAGACGTTGCTCGACATCTCCTCCACCGTCGTGGCCACGGAGGACATGCTGGAGCTGATCTCCTCGGCCGTGGCGGCGGTGCTGTTGATGTTGGCCGAGATCTCCTCGGCGGCCGTGGCCACCACGTTGACGTTGGTGGACATCTGCTCCGACGTGCCGGCCACCGCGCGGGTGTTCTCCTCCAGCGAGGAGACGATGCCCGCCGCGTTCTGGGCCTCGGTGACGCCCTCCTGGATCGACCCGATCATCTTGATGGTCAGCTCCAGCGCCTCGGTGTCGGCCGACGCGATCTCACGGGCGTGCGCGCGGACCTGATCCAGCATGCTCGACTGTTGATCAAAGGCGGTGCCGGCGATCTTGGCCGCGAGGAACACGCCCACCGCGCCCCCGATCAACGCCACCGCCAGAAAGACGGAGGGCGCCACGAGGCCGGGCTTGAGCGCTGCGACCAGCAAGCACAGAATTGGAACCAGCGCCGCGCCGGCGGCGACCAGGACGATCTTTTGCCGCTCAGACAGCGGCCCCTTGCCCTGCTTCTCGTTTTCTTCCACGGTCAACTCCCCTTCTCCTCGTTCGGTTGGGCGCTCGCGCCCGACTGGGTGAGCATCTCGGCTGCGTTCAACAGCACCAGCAGCGAATCTCCTTGCTTGACCACGCCGGCGAAGTAGCGCGCGTTGGCCTCGTCAAGGTGCTGCGGGGCTGGCTCCATCATTTTTTCCGGGACAGTGATGACATCGCCGATTCGATCCACCAGCAGCCCGATGGGCTTGTCACCAAAGGGTGCGTCATCCACCTCCACCCCCACCTGGCGCGCCGCGCGCAGCTCGTCCCCGGTCTTGAGGATGACGATCTGCGACTCCTCCCGGATCTCCAGCGGCCGGCGGCCAAAGATGATGGCGATGTCCAGCACCAGCACCACCTGCCCGCGGATGTTGACGAGGCCCTTGATGCAGGACGGCGTCCTCGGCACCCAGGTGATGGCGACGGTGGGGTTGATCTCCTTGGCGATGCGGATGTCGAGGCCGTAGAGGCGTTCCTCGACGAAGAAGGTCACGAACTGGCGGTCGCCGATCATGATTGACCCCCTCCGGCTCTGCGCGTCGGATCACAGATCTCCGCCAGCCGGTCGAGCAGCTTGTCCTGGTCCAGCTTGCTGCGGAAGTCGTTGAAGCCTGCCCGCAGCGCCTCGGCGCCGATGCCCGGATCTGTCATGGCCGAGATGGCGATCATCTGGAGATCCGCGTGGCGCTCCTGCTGCCGGACCTTGCGCGCAAACTCCAGCCCGCCCATGAGCGGCATCTCGATGTCGCTCACCACCAGGTCGAACTCGCCGCGCGACAGCTTCTCCAGCCCCTCCAGCCCGTTCTGCACGTGGACCACCTCGTGGCCGGCGTTGCGCAGGTAGGGGGAGATGAGCGCCGCGTAGAAGGCCGAGTCCTCGAGCAGCAGCACGCGCCGGATCCCGCCCTGTAGCTCGCGGTCCTCCTCGAGCCAGTCGGGCCGGATGGTGTCGATGATCCGGAACAGGTCCACGAACAGGGTCAGGTCGCCGTCGAGCATGGCGGATCCCACGATGGCGGGCTGGTCCATGGAGGATGAGTCGATCTCCTTGCTGATCTCCATGGTGTCCAGGATGGCAGACGCCATCACGCCGATGGGCTTGCCGTGCTTCGGGATCAGCACGTAGACCTTGTCCTCCGGGTAGCTGGTCTGCAGGTCCACCAGCGCGTCCTCGATGCGCACCAGCGGGATGATCTGGCCGCGGAAGTCGAGGTATTCGCTGCCGCTGGCGTGCTGGATCTTATCCCGCGGGACCTCCTCAACGCGGTTGATCAGCCGCAGGGGCACGGCGAAGGTCTCCGGTCCGCCCAGGTCGAACATGATGACGGTCTGGTGATCCTCGCCGGAGCTGCGCACCTGCGCGGCGGCTCCCTCCAGCTGGCCGAAGCGCAGGCCGCCCAGCCCCACCAGCGCGGCCACGTCCAGGATCATGGCGATGCGCCCGTCGCCCAGCACGGCAGTGCCCGCGAAGGCGCGGCTGTGCTTGAGCTGCTCGTGCAGCGCCTTGACCACGATCTCCTCGGTGTCGACGATGGTGTCCACCAGCAGGCCGAACTCTTCTTCCCCGAGCCGCAGCACGATGAGGTACAGGCTGTTGTCCAGGGAGCAGCGCCGCTCCACCGGCCCCTTGCGCAGGTTCGCCGGCACGTCGGTCTCTCCGGCGCGACGGTCCGGCGCCTGCACCCGCCGATCCTGCGCGCGCTCGCCGGACTCTGGATCGCCGTAGGTCACCGTCAGGTCCAGCACCTTGGACAGGCGCAGCACCGGCAGCAGCTTGCCGCGCAGCCAGTAGACCTCCTGGTTGTCCACGACCTTCAGGTCCTGGTGGACCGCCTCGCCGTGCAGCCAGACGACCTCGTCGATGTTGACCTGGGGGATGGCGAAGCAGGAGCGCTCCACGGCCACGATGAGCGCGGGCACGATGGCCAGGGTCAGGGGCAGCTTGACGGTCACTCGCGTGCCCGAGCCGCTGGTGGAGAACACGTCCACCGTGCCGCCGAACTTGCCGAAGGTGTCCTTGACCACGTCCATGCCCACGCCCCGGCCCGACAGGTCGGTGACCTTCTCGGCCAGGGAGAAGCCGGGCAGGAAGACGAGGTTGAACGCTTCGCGGGCGGTCATGGTCTCCACCTGATCCTCGGAGATCAGCCCGCCCCGCAGGGCCGCGGCGATGATCTGATCGGGATCCATGCCGCGCCCGTCGTCCTCGATCTGAATGTTGACCTGGCCGTGGCGGTGGAACGCGCAGAGCCGGACCATGCCTCGCCTCGGCTTGCCTAGCGCCTCGCGCTCCCCCGGGGTCTCGATTCCGTGGCTGATGGCGTTGCGCACCAGGTGGTTCAGGGGATCACCCAGGGCGTCGATGATGTTCTTGTCCAGCTCCACGTCCGCGCCGAGGATCTCCAGGTCCACCTGCTTTTTGACCTGCAGGGCAAGGTCCCGGCCGATGCGGTTGAAGCGAGTGAAGACACCGCCGATGGGGCGCATGCGGGTCTGCATGATGCTGGCCTGCAGATCCGAGGTCACCACGTTGAG
>CAZEFW010000132.1:0-27059 GCA_964511535.1 uncultured Myxococcales bacterium
CTTCAGCTTCAGCTTCAGCTTCAGCTTCAGCTTCAGCCTCAGCCTCAGCTTCAGCTTCAGCTTCAGCTTCAGTGGCTATCAATTCTGGCACCCTGGCATTCGGCGGCGCCAGCCGCCGCAGCTTCAGCGTGATATGGCCCCGGTCGAGGCTGGCGAAGGCGCGGGGCTCGCCGATGTGAGTCCGGCCTCCTGGCCGAAAGCTACCTGGCGCTTTCTGTCATTGCGCCGGCTGCTCCAGCGCGTGACAGCTCGGCAGCCCGCCGGCTCCCTCCGCGCTCATGCACGCATCCACGATGGCGCCTGTCAGCGCGTCCCGCGCCAGCACCGCCAGCCTGTGCAGCGACGCCTCGTGATCCCCGTCGGTGGCCCACGCTCCGGTGGAGGCGGCGAACACCAGGTCGCCGTCATGGCGGGTGAAGGGCGGATCGATGAGGCGGGGCAGGGCGGCCGCCGCCTGCTCGGCCAGCCAGCTCGCCTCCACCCGGGTCAGCGTCATGTTGGTGGCCACTAGGCAGAGGGTGGTGTTGTGGTGCAGCGGCGCGCACTCGGCCCCGGCCCGGATGGCCGCGGCGGTGCCCACCAGCCGGGACGAGTCGGGCGCCGCGCGCGCCCCCGCCAGCAGCTGGCCGTTCCGGGGCGACAGGACATCGCCCACCGGGTTGAGCACCGCCAGGGCCGCCACCTGCAGACCCTCTGGCGTGGACACTCCTGCGTTGCCCAGGCCGGTCTTGGTGGCGCACGGCACGCCCAGCAGCTTGCCAGCGCTCACGCCGGCGCCGGCCCCCACGAGCCCCGAGGCCGGCGGCGCCTGGCCCAGCGCGGCGTCCGCTGCCTGCCAGCCCATGGCCTCGTCCGGTCGGCGCGAGCTCTGGCCCAGGTTCAGGTCGTACACCACCGCGCCGCCCACGATGGGCACCAGCCCGGCGAAGGTCTTGTGGCCGATCCCCGCCTGCTCCAGGCGCCCGACCACGCCAGTGGCCGCGGCGAGGCCGAAGGCGCTGCCGCCCGAGAGGCACACGCCGTGGACCCGCTGCACCACATGCCGCGGCGTGAACGCCGCCAGCTCCCGGGAGCCGGTGGCCACGCCCACCGCCGCGTGACCGGCCACCGCACCCTCGGAAAAGACGGCCGCCGTGCAGCCGGTCAGGGCGTCGGGGTCGGTGGCATGTCCCACGAGGACGCCGGGGATGTCGGTGACGCTCTTGCATGTGGCCGTCGCCATGTTCGCTCCTACCAGGTGCCAGGCTTGCTGCTCTTGCTGGGCAGCGGTGAGATTCGATCGGAACCGGTGATCGTGACGTTTGGCGCGTTGATCCGGATCCGCCCCACGCCGCCGCCCGCGCCGCCGCTGTAGCTGGTGTAGCCATAGCCGGGGGAGCCGTTACCGGCCTTCAGCCCGCCGCCGTTGCCGCCGCTGCCCGCGGCGAAGCCCTGACCCCCGCCTGCCACCTGGGCGCCGAGCAGGCCGTGGTTGCCATCCTTGCCCTTGACCGAGCCCGCGCCCGAGCCGCCCCCTCCGCCGTTGGCTGCCACCTCGCCGGTGACTTTGACCCACGCCGCCTCCAGCAGGATGGCGCCGCCCGAGCCGCCGCCGCCGCCGCCGCCGTTGTAGGGCGCGCCGCCGCCGCCCGCGCCGCCGGTGTTGATGCTGCCGCTGATGGTCAGGTTGCCGTTGGTGGACAGCTGCAGCGCGCCGCCGCCCCCGCCGCCCGAGCCGCCCATGCCTCCCAGCCCGCCGAGGTTGGCGTGTCGGCCCTCACCCGCGCCGCCGCCGCAGCCGCCGTACAGCGGCGTGAGGTTCGCGGCGCCGTGGGTGATCCCCCCCTTGCCGCCCAGCAGCGAGCCCGCGTACCCTCCGCTGCCCCCGGGGCCGCCCCGGCCGCCGCCCCCGCCGCCCGTGGCGCGCGCCACCGAGGAGGAGTTGAGCCCGTGGCGCCCCTCGCCGCCGTAGCAGGTGACGCCGTTGGTGCCAGCCACGCCGCCTTTGCGCCCCCCCGCGCCGGCCTTGAAACCAGCCGCCGGCAGCACCACCTCGCCCTCGATGTCCAGGCCTGCCCGGGTATAGATCGCCAGGGCTCGCGAACCCTCCACCAGCAGCTTGGTGCCCTTGGTCACCCGCAGCGAGTCCAGCGCGATGACCGACAGCCCCGGGACACCGGCGGGCTGGGCCACCACCGCCCAGTAGGTGCCGCCGTACACCCCCGACTTGTTGCCCGGCCGATGGGTCGAGGCGCCCTGCTTGATGGACCCCGTGTCTGTGTCGATGACCATGGGCCCTGCGCCCACCTTGGAGGAGAGGGTCAGGCTCAGCTTGTCGAAGAAGGCGCCGACGCCGATGTTGGAAGGGCGCAGCCGGTTGCAACGCTTGAGCTTGTGGTTGCAGCCGAACACACAGTTCTGCCCCTTGCACGGGTTGCCCAGATCGTGGGGGCTCATGTCCGCGCGGGTGTCAGGCGCCGGCCCATCGGGGCGGGGGCCGTCCTGTCGGGCGTCGGCCGGGGCTCCGTCCCGCCGCGCGGCATCGCCGCCGGTGTCCCCGTCCAGCTGCGCGCTGTCCGGCATCGCGCCGGCGTCGGCGCCCCTGCGGGTCAGATCATGGGGGCAGCCCGCAACGGAGAGGCAGAGGCCTGCCAGGGAGACCCAGCGGATCAACGTCATGGAGCGATCACCACTTGTTGACCTTGGCGCTCGAAATGGCGGCCGGAGAGGCGTTGCTGTTGCCGATGGTCACGGAGGGAGAGTTGATCCGGATCCGCCCCGCGCCGCCCCCGCCGCCGCCGCCGAAGATGCTGTAGGTGTGCCCGTTGAAGCTCACGGTCTCCTTGAGCGCTCTGCCCGCGCCGCCGCGAGCGTAATACTTCCGGTACCCGCCCTGGGCCTGGGTCAGCCCGGCGCGGCCCGGCTCACCCCCGGGGGATTTGTAGCCGCCGCCGCACCCGCCGCCGCCGCCGTTGGCTGCGAGCACCCCCGCGACGGAGACGGTGATCCCCTCCAGCAAGATGGCGCCGCCGCTCCCGCCGCCGCCGCCGCCGCCGTTGAGATAGGTGCCGCCGCCCCCTCCGCCCGGGGTGAGCACGAAGCCGCCCACGTTGACCGTGCCCTGGGAGGACATCTGGATGGCCCCGCCGCCGCCGCCGTGGGCGCCGTAGGTGCCCGATCCTCCGCCGCCGGCCGCGCCGCCGCACCCGCCGAAGAGCGGCGTGAGGTGCGCGTAGCCGTTGGACTTGCCGCCGGCGCCGCCCGGCGCCTTGTAGTGTGGCGTGCCGCCCTTTCCAGCGGGCGTCCCGCGCCCGCCGCCGCCGCCGCCGCCCCGGTACCCGGCCCATCCCCCGCCGCCGGCCCCCTGGCCGCCGTAGCAGGACGCGCCGGCGATTCCGTCCTTGGCGCCGCCGTAATACCCGCCCGCCCCCGGGATGTTGCCCGACGGCTGGGTGAACAGGGTGCCCATGACGGAGATGCCGGTCTTGCTGTATATGCCGAGGGGGTAGGCGCCCACCACCTGCACCTTGGCGCCCGAAGGGATCCAGAACGAAGCCACCGCGAACAGCGAGATGGCAGGGTACCCCTTGGGCTGGGTGTAGAAGCCCCAGTAGATGCCGTTGACCAGCCCCTTCTTGTTGGCGGGCCGGATCACCTTGGCGCCGCTGGTGATGGCGCCGTTGGTGGTGTTGATTATGGTGACGGCGCCGGGGGGCGCCTTGAGCGTCACGAGCTTGAGCGGGTGGATCCCCTTGACGCTGAAGTTCGTCGGCGCCAGCAGGTAGCAGCGGTTCTCAGTAACGTTGCAGCCCAGGGGGCAGGTCAGCCCGAAGCAGGGCGGCGGCTTAAGGTCGGGCCAGGGCGTGGTGTCGGGCCAGGGCTGCAGATCGGGCCAGGGCTGCAGATCGGGCCAGAGCTGCAGATCGGGCCAGGGCTGCAGATCGGGCCAGGGCGCCGTGTCCGGCGGGATCGGCTGATCTACCGGCGCCACGAGATCCGGCGGCGTCGGCGCGTCCGGGCGCTGGCCCTGGTCCCGGACGTCGGGCAGGAGCGCGCGGTCTGGCGGCGGCTGCCCCTCGTCTGCTGGCGCCAGGTCCGGCGGTCCGGCGTCCGGCCCTGCCTCGTCGGTGGAGCGGTCCAGGAGCGAATCCATGGCGGCGTCCGCGAGGCCGTGGTCCGCCGCCGCCGCGTCGCCGCCCGTGCGAGTCAGGTCATGGGGGCAGGCCGCCACCAGGGGGGCGAGGAGCAGCACCAGCACCTGTCGCAATGGGCTCGCCATGCACCCATGATACTCGTACCATCGGTGGCGGTCACCACGGCAGGTGCGAAGCCGCGGGACCTGCTGCCCGGAGCAACCCATGAGCGAATCGATCCCTACCCCCACAATCTACGCGGTCTCCGACGCGCGGGGCGCCACCTGCGAGCGCGTGGTGGCCTCGGCCCTGGCCCAGTTCCCCGACGCCAACTACCGGCTCGTTCGCCAGCACGAGGTGTCCACCGTCGAGCAGATCCGGGCGGTGGTCACCCGCGCGGCAGAGTCTCAGGACAGCTTGATCTTCTACACCCTGGTGCAGGCGGAGATGCGCCAGGGGCTGCGGGACGCCGCGCGGGAGCAGAACGTGCCGGTGGTGGATGTCATCGGCCCGGCCTTCACGGCGCTGCATGACCTGTTTCACCGCACCCCCGCCTCGATCCCGGGGTTGCTGTACAAGAGCCACCCCGAGCACTTCGACATGATGGAGGCCATCGAGTACACCCTGTCCCACGACGACGGCTCCAAGCCTCACGAAATGGACAGGGCCCACGTGGTGCTGGTGGGGGTGAGCCGGGCGGGCAAGAGCTCCACGGCTTATTACCTGGCGTACCACGGGGTGAAGGTGGCCAACATCCCGCTGGTCCCCGGCATCCGGCCGCCGGCCCAGCTGCTGGAGATGGACCCGCGACGCGTGGTGGGCATCCGCGTCAACCGCTCGCGGCTGCGCAGCATCCGCGCATCCAGGGCCGCCACCATGGGCGTGGTCCCGGGCGGGTACCTGGACGAGCGCGAGATCAACCTCGAGCTGCGCTACGTCAACGGGCTGATCGAGAAGCACGGCTGGCACATCGTGGACGCCTCGTACCAGGCAGTGGAGGAGGTGGCCAAGCAGGTAATAAAGATCTGCGGCCTGCACGCGAGCCTGCCGAAGCTGTGATGTTCTCCTGACGAGCTGAAGCTAGCCTTCCCGGCCCTTCGCTTCCTCCCACAGCCGGTCCAGCTCCTCCAGCCCCGCCTCCTCCATCTTCTCCCCCCGCCCCTCCAGTATGTCCTCAATGTACCGGAACCGGTCCATGAACCGGCCGGTGGTCCTGCGCAGAGCGTCCTCCGGCTCCACGCCCAGCTTGCGCGCCCAGTTGACCACCGCGAACAGCAGGTCTCCCACCTCGTCGGCGGCCGCCTCCCGGTCCCCCGCGAGGACCGCCTGATCCGCCTCCGCCAGCTCCTCGTCCACCTTCTCGCGCGCTCCCGCTGCGTCAGGCCAGTCGAAGCCCACCTTGGCCGCCCGCTCGGTGAGCCGGTGCGCCCGTTGCAGCGCGGGCATTGCGGTGGGGACGCCGGCCAGCACGCTGCGCCGCTCGCCGCCGCGCTCCTGCTGCTTGATGCGCTCCCAGTTGGCCAGCACCTGGTCTGCGCCGTCCACCTCCACATCGCCGAACACGTGCGGGTGGCGCCGGATCAGCTTCTCACCGGCGCCCCTGACGATGTGCTCCATCTGTACGCCGCCCAGCGCCGCCTGGAAAACCAGGATGTAGAGCACGTCCCCCAGCTCTTCGCCGAGGTGAGCCCGATCCTGCTCCTCGATGGCCTCGCAAACCTCGTAGGCCTCCTCCAGCAGGTAGTGCTTGACGCTCTGCAGGGTCTGCTTGCGGTCCCAGGGGCAGCCGTCCGGCCCGAGCAGGGTCTGGATGATGGCCACCAGCCAGGGCAGGGTGCCAGGCTCGTGGTCCGCCAGCGTCCGGGCCTGGCCAGGGGTCGCGGCGTCGTCCTGGGGTCTCTCATCGCTCATGCGCTTTGTCCTTGTCTGAAAGGGCATTCTGGTACACTTTTTCCTCCCCGTCACGACGGGAGACGACCCGTCGCAGGGGAGCGGAGCGAGGAGAACGTGATACACACCTACGAACTGTCCCGGCAGACCACCAGCGGCACGGACGTGCTCGACCTGACCGATGACCTGGCGCAGAAGGTGCGCGAATCAGGGGTGACCCAGGGCCAGGTGCTCGTGTTCACGCCGGGCTCCACCGCGGCCATCACCACCATCGAGTTCGAGTCGGGGGTCATCGCCGACCTGAAGGCCGCCATCGAGCGCATGGCGCCGCTGGACATGCACTACGCGCACGACGCCCGCTGGCACGACGGCAACGGCTACTCCCATGTCCGCTCGGCCCTCGTGGGCGGATCTTTCACCGTGCCGGTGGTGGACGGTCGGCTCGTGCTCGGGACCTGGCAGCAGGTGGTCCTGCTCGACTTCGACAACCACGGGCGCACCCGCCGCATCGTCGCCCAGGTCTCCGGCGAGTAGCTCTGGTGGGCACAGTCGTCAAGGGCCAGGAGGCCCGCAAGACCATCGCCTTTTCGGACAACCGCCACCTGGTGCAGCTGTTCGGGCCGGGGGAGTGCAACCTGCGCATGCTGGAGCAGGAGCTCGACCTGCAGGTGCACTCCAGGGGCGGCGAGGTGACCCTGGTGGGCGAGGTGGAGCAGGTGGACCTCGCCGCGCGGTTGCTGCGCCAGCTGCACGCCATGGCGAGCCGCGGGCGAAAGGTGGACGCCGAGGATTACCGTCGCGGCGTCCGCGTACTGCGCCAGGACGGTGGCTCGTCGGTCAAGAAGGCCCTCGGCTCCTCGGTGCTGGTGACCTCGGCCGGGCGCAGCATCGCGCCCAAGGGCATGGCCCAGCAACGTTACGTGGAAGCGTTCAACAGCCACGACATCGTGTTCGGCATCGGGCCGGCCGGGACGGGCAAGACCTACCTGGCCATGGCCATGGCCGTGTCCGCGCTGAACCGGCAGAAGGTCAAGCGCATCGTGCTCACCCGCCCGGCGGTGGAGGCAGGGGAGAAGCTCGGCTTCCTGCCTGGCGACCTGGTGGAGAAGGTCAACCCGTACCTGCGGCCGCTGTACGACGCGCTGCACGACATGATGGACATGGACCGGGTCGAGGCCATGCTGGACCGAGGCACCATCGAGGTGGCCCCCCTGGCGTTCATGCGCGGGCGCACCCTCAACTCGGCGTTCGTCATCCTGGACGAGGCCCAGAACACCACCAGCGAGCAGATGCTGATGTTCCTCACCCGGCTCGGCTTCGACTCCCAGGCCGTGGTCACTGGAGACATCACCCAGGTGGACCTGCCAGGCGGCTGCCGCAGCGGGCTGCGGGAAGCCCAGGACCTGCTGGCGGACATCGAGGGGATCCGCTTCTGCCGGTTCACCGACAAGGACGTGGTGCGCCACCCGCTGGTGCAGAAGATCATCAAGGCGTACGAGAAGCGTGGCGACGACGGCGGGGACGGTGACAAGGTGCAGTGATCCACTGTACCCTTGAGCATTCGCCCGAGGCGAAAGTCCAATGGCGCGCGAGGAACAGGGCAAGCGGAAGGTAAAGGCCGACCCCCACCAGGTCATGGCGTGGGTGGATCACGCCCTGGGCCGCGTGGCCTTCCAGATCCCCCTCGGCCTGCTGCTGCTGCTGGCGCTCACCATCCTGCTCAGCCCGCGGCTGTGGCGCTCGGAGCGGGTGGTCACCACCCTGAAGGTGGGGATGCTGGCCGACGCCACCATCAAGGCCACCCACACCTTCGACTACTTCCCGCCCCAGGAGAAGCTGGAGAACCTGCGGCGCGAGGCCGAGAAGCGCGTCCTGCCGGTCTTCGACCACCAGGAGACCATGGGGGCCACCCTGGCGCGACGCATCAAGCAGGCCTTCGAGGTGCTGGCTCCCAACGACGCGGGGGTGGCCGTTGACGCTGGCGAGGCCGCGGCGCCCGCGGGCAAGGCGGCCGCCGCCAAGCCCGGCGCGGGGCCGGCGGGCGAGCCGGAGGCCAAGGACCCCGCGGCCCCGGTCCCCAACACCGAGGAGGAGCTGGAGAACAAGCGCACCGTCTTCTCACGGGTCATCGGCACCCGGGTAATGGCCGACGACTTCAAGCTGCTGCTCTCTGCGCCCTCGCCGCGGGAGCTGCGCGGGATCCTGCTCGGGCTGGTGGTGGAGGAGGCCATGAGCAACCTCATCGCGAGCCGCCGGGCCTACATCAAGAACATGGGGCGCGAGGAGATCGTGGTGCGCCACATGCGGGGCGAGAGGCTGGGCGCGGGTGGCGAGGAGAAGCTCACCAACCTGGGGCGGATCAAGGGCCTGAACCGGGTGGCCCAGGAGGTGCAGACCAAGGCGGATGTGCGGGCGGCCAAGCTGAGCGCCCCCCTGGCCCAGGTGGTGGTCCGCCTGGCCCAGAGTCTGATCCAGCCGAACCTGGCGTTCAACAGCACCGAGACCAACCGCCGGGTGGAGGTGGCCCGGCAGAAGGTGGCGGCCAAGCCGATCACCTATGTCAAGGGGCAGGTCATCGTTCGCGACGGCGATCCCATCGACGCGGACCACATCCATATCCTCGAGACCATGGAGCCGAAGGAGAAGAGCCTGGCCCGGGTGCAGATCCCCTTCGGGGTGGGGATCTTCGTGCTGCTGCTGATCCTGGTGCAGTATCGCTACGCCCGGCGAGAGTTCTCGCGCTTCTACATGCGCCCGCGTGATCTGTTGGCCATGGGTGTGCTCCTGGTGGGGTTGGTCGCGCTGGCAAAGAGCGTTGTGGCGCTGGGCGGGGGCTACAGCCGGGGCGCGGTGGTGCCGATCTTCATCTTCGCCATCCCCCTGGCGTCGGGCGCCATGTTGGTGCGCATGCTGATCAGCGCCGAGGCCGCGGCGGTGTTCGCCACCGTGCTCTCGTTGGTCTCGGGGCTGGTGGTGGACCAGAGCTGGGCCGTGATGCTTTTCTACTTCATCACCTCGCTGGTGGCGTCGGGGGGCGTCTCGCGGGTCCAGTCGCGCTCCACCATCTTGCGGGCGGGGCTCTGGGCGGGGCTGGTGGGCGCCGGGCTCGTGCTCGGCTTCCGGATGTCGCGCGAGGGCCTGTGGGCCATCGAGACCCTGTGGGGCGTGCTGGCGGCGGTGGGCGGCGGCCTGCTCACGTCCTTCGTCACCCTGGCGCTGCTGCCGGCCAAGGAGTGGCTGTTCGCCTACACCACCGACGTGACCCTGCTGGAGCTGGCGAACCTGAACCACCCGCTGCTGCGCGATCTGATCTTGCGCGCGCCGGGGACCTATCACCACAGCATGATCGTGGGCAGCCTGTCAGAGACGGCGTGCGAGAACATCGGTGCGAACGGGCTGCTGGCAAGGGTGGCGTCCTATTACCACGACATCGGCAAGAGCAAGAACTCGGAGTACTTCGCGGAGAATTTTCGCAGCGGTGACAACCCGCACAACCGGCTCAAGCCGTCCATGAGCGCGCTGATCATCCGCAACCATGTGAAGGACACCATCGAGATGTTGCGGGAGCATGGCGTCCCCGAGCTGGTCATTGAGACGGCGACGCAGCACCACGGCAAGACGCTCATCGAGTTCTTCTTCCACAAGGCGAGGGAGAAGGAGGACGTGGACGACGAGGTCCTGGAAGAAGACTACCGCTACCCGGGGCCGAAGCCCCAGTCCCGCGAGGCCGGAGTGATCATGCTGGCCGACGGGGTGGAGGCTGCGGCGCGCAGCCTGCCCGACCCCACGGAGGACCGGCTCCAGGGCGTGGTCCAGCGCATGATCAACAGCAAATTCTCCGACGGGCAGCTCGACCACTGCGACCTGACCCTGCGTGACCTGCACAACATCGCCCGGAGTTTTCTGCAGGTGCTGCGAGGCATCTACCACCAGCGGCCCTCCTACCCGTGGCAGAAGAAGGGCGGGGACGGCGCGGCGAAGGGTGATACGGGCAAGATGAAGGTGGCGGGGGGCGAGGAAGACGAAGAGAAGGCGGAAGGCAAGGAGGAGGGCGAGGGCAAGGCCAGGGGGGAAAAGAAAGGGGAGGGCAAGGGCAAGGGCAAGGGCCAGGGGAAGAAGCGGGGGCGGCGCAAGGGCAAAGGGGAGCGGGAGGAGAAGCAGGAGGCGAAGGTGGATCCCGATGAGACCACCCCCTTGAAGGACACCAGAGAAGCCGCCGCCGCGCCGGAGGCGCCGGAGGCAGGAGGCGAGGACGTCGATGAGGATAAGCCTGCTGGTGAGGGGGAGGGCGAGGAGAGCGCTGAGCAGGAGGACGCGAAAGAGGATGAGGCGGAGGGCAACCCGGATCTCAAGCGTCTGGGGCTTAACTGACCAGGAGTGGTCGGCGGTCTTCACCGACGACGACGAGGTGGGGCAGCTCAACGAACAGTACCGCGGCGTCCCACGCACCACCGACGTGCTCTCCTTCGCGTTGCAAGACGGTGATGGCTTTGCCCAGATGGGTCCGCCGCTGCTGGGAGACGTGGTGATCTCGGTGGAGCAGGCGGAGCGACAGCGCGCCAATGACGTCTCGCTGGAGCAGGAGCTGGCGCGGCTGCTGGTGCACGGCTTCTGCCACCTGATGGGGTATGACCACCAGGATGACGCCCAGCATCGCGAGATGCTGGCCCATGAACGGCGCCTGCTCGCAGCGCTGCCGGGGGACCTGACCCGCCTGGCCCGATGAGGGGGTCAGCGGCCGCCGACGAAGGCCATGGGGACCGATCCTGAGGTCTCCACTCCGACCTCGATCTGCACCGTGAGCCTGCCGCTGTACAGCGCGGTGGTCTGAGCGCTCACCCCCTGAATCTCCAGCATGTGCTCCCCCGCCTCGAGGGTGAGCTTCACCTGCTTGTTGCCATGCCCGCTGGAGCAGAAGCTTTGCATCAGCGCGTCGGCCTCGCCCTGCTCGCGCACCATGATCTGCTCCACCCCGCTGTCCGCGCAGGAGCGCCCGTCAAGGAATGACCATGACAGCAGCAGCGTGCCCTGGCCCTCCAGGTCATCGCCGCAGGCCAGAAAAACGAGCGCCACAAAGAGCAGTGCGCGAGGCATGTGCGAAACCTACCACACGCCCGCATCTCGACCCTGCATCCGCCGCCGCGCGCTGTGATTTTTGTTCTTTATCCCCACCTTCATTTCCATTGACGCCCACCCCCCAATCTGTACTCTGTCAGCTTCGTCAGCGACGAGAAACAAATGGCCACCCGCAGAGCACCTCTACTCACCCTGGACCCCGAGCGTCCCAAGCCGCACAACATCCAGAAGGCGGTGGATGTGCTGGACGCAGGCGGAGTCATCGCCTACCCGACGGACACGGTGTATGGCATCGGGTGCGACCTGCACAACCGCAAGGCCATCGACCGGATCTACCGCATCAAGAAGCTGGACCGGGGCAAGCGGCTCTCCTTCATCTGCCAGGGCTTGTCCAATATCGCCGAGTACGCCTATGTCACCGACTTCGCCTACCGCTGGCTGCGGCGCCTGTTTCCGGGCCCCTACACGGTGGTGCTGAAGGCGAGCCGGCAGGTGCCGAAGATTCTGCTGGAGAAGCGGCGCCAGGTGGGCATCCGCGTGCCTGACAGCCAGATCTGTCTGGAGCTGTGCCGCATGCTGGGGCGGCCCATCATCAGCACCAGCGCCAGAGACCCGGAGACCGGCGAGATCCTCATCGACCCGGACATCGTACGGGACGTGTTCGGGCACCAACTCGACATGGTGGCCGACGGCGGCCTGCTGACCAACGAGGCCTCCACCATCGTCAGCCTCCTGGACGACGACATCGAGATCCTCAGAGAAGGCAAGGGGCCGATAGATATCCTTACCGGCTGAGCCAACCCTCAACGTAGACGTAGCAGTAGAAGTAGACGTGGACGACGCGTCCCCATTCCTCCCCCATTCCTTGTTGTGGCAAAGTGGAAGCGTATGCCCCTCTCCGCCATCGCTCGCCGTGTCGGTCCGCCCCTGTTCGACCTGTGCGTCTGCGCCCTGCTCGTGGCCCTCGCCTTCATCCTTCACGGCCACCGGCTCGCCCTGCACATGAGCGTGGAGGACGCCCAGTGGATCCGCGGGCAGTACGCCGCGGTGGATCTGCGCCTGACCCAGACCCTGCTATTGAGCGAGGTGCTGCGGCCGCTGGCCCAGCACCGGCTGGAGCTGTTCGTGCTGGCGCGCATCGGCCTGCACGCCCTGAACACCGTGCTGCTCTACCTGCTGTTCCGCGCGCTCTTCTCCAGCCTCGACACCCCCCTGCGCGGCTCCGCCGTCGCCACCCGGGCGGGCGGCTTCCTGTGCGCCTTCTTGTTCGTCTTCTGCGACGAGGAGGCCACGTTCTACCTGTCGGGCGTGAGCTACGTGTTGCTGGTGATGTTCATCTCCCTGTCCCTGATGGCCATGCTTTCCTTCCTGCAACGGGGCCGCGCGTGGCGCTGGGGCGGCGTATGGCTCGGGTATCTGGGGGCGGTCTATTCCCATGTTTATGCGCTCGGGGTGCCGGTGCTGCTTGCGCTGCTGGAGTGGGTCTGGCGGAGGACCGGGGGGCCTTACCCGCGCAGACCCCGTGCGCTGGCGCGGTACGGGTCGCTGCTGCCGATCCCCCTGTCCTATGTGCTGTTCTCCTGGCAGACCTACCGGGACGTGGCGCGGGACCTGACGGTGGGCAAGGGGGAGGGGGCGTGGTCATGGATGTTGGCGCTGGGGGATTACTTCCTCGTGTCGGTGCGGCAGTACCTGGTCTACGACGCCACGGCGGGTGAGCGAGCCGCCAGCGATTCGCTGATGGCGCTGGGCATCGTGGCGGCCATCACCGTCGGCGCGGCCCTGCAGCTGCTGCGAGCTAAGCCCCGCCTGCTGGCCGCCGGAGTCTGCTTCATCTTCGTGGTGGCCTGGACCGTCCTGACCTACCCCCAGGTGGCCTACGCCGGTGACCTGACCACCTTTCTCTGGCGCTACTACTACAACAGCGCCGGGCTGGCCCTGGGCCTGGCCTTCACCGCGTCCTTCCTGTTGTTTCAGCTGGGGCGGACCGTCTCCGTCCGGCTGGCCGCGCTCCCGGTCGTGTTGTTGGCCCTGGCGCTGCCAGCTGCGCTGGTGGCCTGGGGAGGGTGGTCTCGGTTCCCGAGGACCGTGTTCACCCGGCCCTGGCCAGAGCTGCCGCACCCCGCCTCGTGGCGCCCGAGCCAGCGCTGCTCCCACCGCTACTCCATGACCGGCTCCCAGGCCATGGAGGAGCACCGCAAGCGGCGCAGCCTGCGCTGCGCGGACCTGCACGAGGCGAACCTCGCCGGGACCGACTTGCGCGGGGCCGATCTCAACGGCGCCAACCTCTCGGGCGCCAACCTCTCGGGCGCCAACCTGAGCGGCGCCCGCCTCACTGCCGCGGGCCTGAGCTGGGCCAACCTGCAGCGAGCCAACCTGCGCCAGGCCGACCTGCGAGGCGCCAACCTGCTGGGAACCGGCCTGCAGCAAGCCGACCTCACCGGCGCCAGGCTCGAGGGGAGCAGCCAGCTGGCCACCGACTGGAGGGGGGCGAAAGGAGTTCCGACCAAACCGTAAACTGCTCAGCTACAGCCCCAGCTTCAGCTTCAGCCCCAGCTTCAGCCCCAGCTTCAGCTACAGCTTCAGCTACAGCTTCAGCCTTCAGCCCCAGCCCCAGCCCCAGCCACAATCCCATTCTGGCATTCTGGCATCCTGGCATTCTGGCACTCTGGCATTCCGCGGCGAAGCCGCGGCTTCAGCCCCAGCCCCATTCTGTCATTTCGTCGTTTCGTCGTTTTGTCATTCGGCGGCCAGAGGCCGCCGCTACCCTGTCCCTCCATCCACAACCGGCAGCCCTTTCCACCGTCGCTCCATGGCTGCCCGCGCTCGCCGGTTGTCGGGCGCCTCCAGATCTGGGTCCGCCTCCACCACCCGGCTGGCGGCCTGGCGTGCCCGTGACAGCAGCTCCATGTGCGCGCCAAGATCCGTGAACCGCAGCCGGTGCAGCCCCGCTTGCCGCGTGCCTGACAGCTCCCCCGGGCCTCGCAGCTCCAGGTCTTGCTGCGCAATGAAGAACCCGTCGCTGCTCTTCGCCATCACCCGCAGGCGCTTCGCCGCGGCCGAGCGCGGCCCCGCCTCGGTGAGCAGCAAGCAGCGCGCCTGCTGCTCGCCACGGCCTACCCGTCCCCGCAGCTGGTGCAGCTGGGCCAGGCCGAACCGCTCGGCGTGTTCGATGAGCATCACGTTGGCCCGGGGCACGTCGATGCCGACCTCGATCACCGTCGTGGCCACGAGCAGCCTCACTTCGCCGGCGCGGAACCGGTCCATCACCTGCTGCCGCTCCGCCGGGCGCAGCCGCCCGTGCACCAGGCCCACCGAATGCTCCGGGAACCGCGCCGTCATGCGCTGGGCGGTGCTCATGGCGTCGGCCCACTCCACCTTGTCCGACTCCTCCACCAGGGGGCAGACCACGAACGCCTGCTGGTCCCTCTCCAGCTCGCGCTCCAGCGCTGCATACGCCTCGTCCCGTTTGCCCGCAGGGTAGACCCGGGTCACCGCGGGCTTTCGCCCGGCCGGCTTCTCCGACAGCACGCTCAGGTCGAGGTCTCCGTAGAGGGTCAGGGCCATGCTGCGGGGGATCGGCGTGGCCGTCATCACCAGCATGTGCGGCACCACGCCCCGGTCGCCGCGCTCACCCAGCCGCGCCCGCTGAAGCACGCCGAAGCGGTGCTGCTCATCCACCACCGCCAGGGCCAGGTTCGGCAGCTCCACCCGGTGCGACAGCAGGGAGTGCGTCCCGATCAGGAGCTGGATGGCGCCGGCGCCAGCCAGGGCCAACAACGACTCCCGCGCCGCCGCCGGAGTGGCCGCCGTGAGCAGCGCCGCCTCCATGCCCAGCGCCTCGCACCAGGGCGCCAGCACCTGGTGGTGTTGCCGCGCCAGCAGCTCTGTGGGCGCCATGATGGCCGCCTGATACCCCCGGGCCATGGCCGCCCAGGCCGCCGCGAAGGCCACGGCCGTCTTGCCGCTGCCCACGTCGCCCTGCAGCAGGCGGTGCATGGGGCGCGGCCGCGCCATGTCAGCGAGGATCTCTCCGATCACGCGCTCCTGGCCGTGGGTGAGGGTGAACGGGAAGCACCCCCGCAGCCGCCCTTGGTCGTCGTCTTCGGCGGGGCAGGCCAGCCCACGCCGCTCCCCCCAGCGCTGGCGCCGTCGCGCCACGGCCAGCTGCATGGAGAACAGCTCGTCGAACACCAGCCGCCGATGCGCGGGGTGGTCACCGCGCTCGAGGCTCGCCACCGTGGCAGCGTCGGGGGCGCCCTCCATCATGTGAAGCGCGGCCAGGGCCTCGGCCTGCGAGGGCAGCCCCTCGGCCTCGGCCACCGCGCGAGGTACCGCGTCCGGGATCTGCTCCAGGCACAGCTCACACGCCTGGGCGATGAACCGCTCCAGCCGCGCCGGCTGAACACCCTCCACCTCCGGATAGCGTCGAAGCACGGGCCCCTGGTCGTCGGGCGTGGGCTCCAGGATCACCTCCGGGTGGACCATCTGAGCCCGGTCCCGGTAGGTGCGCGCAGTCCCGCTTGCCAGCAGCGGCGCGCCCCGGGGGAACCGCTCCTGGTGGCCCGGGTAGCTGTTGAACCAGACCAGCCACAGCGCAGGCTCCGCTCCCACCTCCGCGCCGAGCCCCACCTCCAGCATTCGACGCCTGCGCGAGCCCACCTGGCGCCGCTGCACCACCACGCCGCGCACCGTGACCGGTTCGCCCAGGGGCACCTCCTCCAGCGGATGCTCCTGTCGGCAGTCGCTGTACCCGAGCGGCAGCAGGTAGAGCAGGTCCCCGAGCCGCCCCAGCCCTCGGGCCGCCAGGCGGCCGGAGAGGGCAGGGCCCACCCCCTTGAGCAAGGTCACCGGCGACTCCGGACCTACCTCCTCATCAACGGCACGCTCATTGCGGCGTCCAGGCATCCTGGCACCCACACGATCTGCCGTCGGGCGGCCCCCGGCCGCAGCCATCGCTCCCTCGAGCTGTGCGCAGAGCCGCAGCCCCAGCGCAACGAGCCGCGCCTTGTCCGCCTCGTGGCGGTCCTCGAACTCCTCGAGGTCGGCGACATAGCGGGCCAACGGCCCGGCCAGCTCCCCGTCCGTTGCGGTGGCCAGGCGGCCCGCTCCATCGCGCAGCGCCTGGCCGAGCTCTGGCAGCTCGCCCACCCGGCGAAAACAATCACCTGCGGCCTCGGCCAGCGGCCGCCGCAGCGAAGTCAGGAGTTGTCGCGGGGTCTTGCGGGTCAACCTCTGTAGGTGAATCTCAGCTCGTAGTCACAGAGGTGGAAGACATCACCCTCGTCGATGCGCTTGTTATCGATGCGCATCCCCTTGTAGTCGATGCCGTTGGTGCTTCCCAGATCCTTGATGTAGAAGGTGCCGTTGCGCCGGATGACGGCCGCGTGCTTGCGCGAGATGTTGCCGTCCTTGATGGCCAGGTCGCTGGTCTTGGAGCCGCGGCCGATGATGAACTGATCCTTGTCGATGGGGATCCGCTGATTGTTGAAGATCAGGAACAGCGTCGGGCCCGCAGCCGGAGCGGGTCCACCACGCACGGGCGGCGCCATGGGCTGCCCGGCAGGGGGCGGCGCGGCCTGAGGAGGCGGTGCCCCCACTGGCGGGGGCTGCATTGTCCCGCCTGGTCCTGGAGGCGCCCCACCGTAGGCCTGCTGCTGCGGCGGCCGCGCGGCCGGTGGCCGTTGAGCAGGCGGCGGCTGCTGCGCTGGCGGTCGCGCTCCGCCGGGCGGCGGGTAGCCACCACCCGGCGGCTGGGCCGGCGGCGGCGGCGGCCGGCGATTCGCCGGCTGCTGGGCGGCGGGCGGAGCGGCCGGGCGCTGCGGCTGCTGCTGCTGTTGCTGTTGGGGCGGCGCCGGCGCCGGAGCGTAGTTCTTGCTCCGGGCGTAATAGCGCATGGCCTCGTTGATCAGGTAATCGATGGAACAATCGAAGTCGTTGGCCATCTGCTCGAAGATGTCCCACAGGACATCCCGGCAGTAAAAGTGGCGCATGGTCTTCTTGCCCTGATCCATCCTCGGGTACCTCTTCCAGCCCCTTGCTAGCGGCTCTTCAAGGCGGCAACCGCCTTGGCTGCCTCTGTTCCAATGGTGTCCCCGCCACTCCAGCCCTTAAGCTTCGTCCCATCTGACGTCAACTTGGCAACGGCCGGGATGTCGGACTGATTGCCGACCTTGCCAAGAATGCGAACAGCGATGAGACGGGCTATCCAGCTTTCGGACTTCAGCGCCTTGCGCATCGAAGGCAGGATTTCGTTGCCCAGCGCAATGACTGGACGTTCCACTAATTCAAGCAAATCTAATTTTTTGTAAGTGTAGCTTGAAGGCAAGCTCGCGAGCAACTTTGTTGCCCCCTTCACGCCCCACCCTGTGATGATCGACTCCACCGCCCGGTACCGCACCATGTCGTCCTTGTCGGTGAGGAAGCTCACCAGGGCAGCCAGGCTGTCGTCATGGCGGATCCGCTCCAGCAAAGTGAAGGCGTCGTCCCGCAGCACCGCGGCGTCATCCTTGAGCGAGGTGTCTGCAGCGAAAGCCTTGGCCATGGGGATCATCGAGGGGTGGGGGTAGAGCGCCACCGCGCGCATGGCCCAGACCCGCGGCTCCAGCGGCCCCTTGGCCTTGACCCTGCTGACGAGAAAGTTGCTGGCCGTCAGGCTCCCGATCACGCCCAGGGCGCGGTAGGTGGCCACGCTGGGGGGATCCTGCTCCTTGGCCAGGGCCACGAGCTTCTTGCCCGCGGTCTCTCGCAGCGCCTCGGAGGCGTTCCGACGCAGCAACGTCGCGATGCCGGCCGCGGGCGCGCCCTCCAGGTCGATCATCTCGGCCAGCACTTGCGCGCCCGTCTGCGCGGCGTCCTTGATGATCTTCTCCGCGCTGTGGTCGCCGGCGTCCCGTTGCTGGTAGTCGCCGAGGATCCAGGTCACCAGCTCGCGGTCGATGGCCTTGCGCTCCTCGTCGCTCAGCAGCAACCGGATGGAGTAGAGCGCGTCCTTGGCCTGGACCTGAACCCGGGTGGTCTCGTTCGGGTTGGATCCTTTCATCTTGGCCAGCAGACCCTTGTTGAGCGCCTCGGTAACCAGCTTGCGATCCGGTCCGCTCAGTGACGCAAGATCCGTGGACAGGGGCTGCGTCAAGCCCATCTCGGCCAGAGCCTGGGCTGCCTCGATACGCACCTCCATGGCCTGACCGGTATCCCGGAGCGCGGCGCGGATCTTGGCGGCACCCTTTGTGCTCTGCTTCCAGATATTGATCTTCTCGGATGTGACCTCGCATCCGAGCAAGGCCAGGGACAGCAACACCATCCACCCCAGGCCCAGATTGCGTCCAGATTTCATAGCTTACCCTTTAGCTCGGACGTATATTAGGGAGTCGAATGGAGCAAGTCAAGAGCAGCAATTGGGCGAAACGACAGGCCTTCCGCCCGGCGGCCTGCTTGCTCTGCGCCCTGCTCGCCAGCGCCTGGTTGAGCACGGCGGCTGCCGGCCCTGTGGTTGATAGCCGGGTGGGCGGTCTCTCCTTGATCGGGCCATCGTCTTTGCACCTGGCGTCCGCCTACTACAACCCCGCCACCCTGACCATGAGCCCCGGGTACCACGTGTTCTTCGATGGGACCGCGCGGCTGGGCGTGGGCTCCTACAGCCGGCGGGTGGTGGACAACGCCACCGGGCTGCCGGGCACCGCGCTCGAGCCCGCCCAGGAGTACATCGAGGGGTTCCCACAGCTGTTCCTCGGGTTCGCCTCGGACCTGAGCACCAAGAACGTGGTGCTCTCCATCTTCGCCTGTACTCCTGTGGCCCACCGGCTGGCGCTCCAGCAGGGCAGCTCGCTGAGCGTTGGAGACCTGAGCAGCCCCCGGCCTCGCGGCCGCGAAGAGCAGGCCGACCTGCTTGAGCAGCTGTTCAAACCCGGCGAGCAGGGGGCCGCACGGCACCATGTGGTGGACCTGACGCTGTATCACCTCAACATCACCACGGCCGCGTCTTACCGCATCATCAAGGAGTTGAGCATCGGGCTGTCGGTGAGCTACGTGTTCGGCAGCCTCGACCTCGCCTTCGTGCGAGACGCGGCGCTGGACGGTGGCACCAAGCGCGACGACGGCGAGGCAGTGGCACTGGACTCCTGCGGCTCCGCGGGCAAGTGCGGCTACGAGAGCGCAGCAGCCGCCGAGGCCATTCGCACCCGGGGCATCTCCCACGGCATCGCCTTCGCCGGCGGTGTGCTCATCCGTCCGCTGCCGACCCTCGACATCGGCGTCGGCTACATCAGCGAGGTCGTGGGCGTGGGGGGGGAAGACATCCCTGCCAAGGGCGAAGCATGGGTGCTGCGCTCGCCGGCGGCGGTGGAGTTCATGAAGGCCGGCGGCAGCGGCGTGAACAGCGATCTTCAGGGCCGCTCCACGGTGACCTACCGGCTGCCCCACCAGGTGCAGCTCGGCCTCACCTGGCGGCCGTCGGTGCGCCTGCTGTTCAACTTCCAGGCGCGGTGGCAGCACCTGAGCACGTTCGACCGGTTCACCGTCCAGCTCACCGGCACCGAGTTTCGCGAGGCGCCCCGGATGCCCGATCGGATCAGCCTGTACCGGGGCCACCAGGACGTCTTCGCCTTCCAGCTCGGCGGCGGCTACTTGCTGCTGGAGTCTCTGGGCCTCCAGGGCGGCGTCATGCTCGAGACGGCCTCGGTGCCGGCCAGCGCCACGACCATCGCCACCATCGACGGCATCAAGGTGGACCTGTTCGCCGGCCTCTACTGGCGCGTGCACGAAGGGTTCGGCCTGCGCCTTGGCTACGGCGTCGCCCTGACGCCCACGCGCAATGTGGAGAGCTCGGACTTTTCGCCGATCCACATGGTGGAGTGCGTGGACACGCGCTTCTCGGTGGACAGCGCGTCGTGCAAGGCGGCTGCCCAGGGCCGGGGGCTGCCTGACGCTGCGGGGGAGTACGGCCTGGTTACCCACCGGGTGGGGCTTGGCGTGGCGTACGATGCGTTCTGATCCCCGCGCCCTGCTGCTCACCCTGATCCTGGCGGTACCTGCCCTGTTGCCTTACGAGGCAGCTGCCGCGCCAGGGGCCGAGCGCCCTGCGCGGCTGATGGGCGGCGCGCGGTACTTCGCGCGCTCGGTGCGGCCGGTAGAGCCGCGCAGCTCGCTGGGCCTGCAGGCGGGGCATGTGTGGGGCAACCGGGCGCCCGGGGTGGAGCGGGAGCAGTGGAGATGGTCCCTCCTGCTGGAGGGCGCCCTGGGCAGGGCCGGCGTCGGGGTGGAGATCCCGGTCGTGCTCGACAGGGCCATCGCCGACGGGGTGTACGGCGAGGGATCCGGCAGCGTCCTGGGCGTGGGCGACATCCGCCTGGCGGCCGATGTTCGGATCCTGCGCTTCAGCCTGGGAGCGGCTCCGGTGGCCTGGGGCGCCGGGATCCAGGTGTCGCTCCCCACGGGCAAGGCGCGGCTGGTGGAGCCGGACAACCCGGTGCTGTCCGCGCCGGACGTTAGCTTCGGCCCCGCGCGCTGGACCCTGAGCGGCGGTACAGCCCTGGCCCTGGGGCCGGTGGCCGGCTTCTCGATGCAGCTCAACGGCGACCTGATCGGGATCCTGCGGGATGCGGTGGACCGACCCCTGATCAAGGAGGACTGGCTGTTCGGAGCGGTCGCCCTGAACCTGGCCTACGCCGGGTTGCCCTGGCTGGTGCCGATGGTGCAGGTGGACGCTCAGTTCGAGATCATCGGCATCAACCCGTTGCGCCAGCTGTTCTTCGTGGGGCCGGCGCTGCGGGTTCGGCCGCACCCGCGGGTGAGCGTGGACCTCGGGGTACGTATCCCGCTGGGGGCGGAGGCGGAGAAGGAGCACCGGCTCTCGGTGGGCGTGGTGCTGGCGGTGGGGCTGGGGCGCGAAGGAGACGAGGCATGGTGATTAAAGGCTTGAGGCTCGGGGCTTGGGGCTTGAGGTTCTTGGCCACGGCTGGCGTGGTGGTCGCGGTCACCGCGCCTTCGGGCGTGGCTGCGCAGTCCACGCGTATCGAGGCGGCGCTGTCTCGGCTGGACGCGGCGCGCATAAAGAAGGATGTCTCGGACCTGGCCTCGCTGCGGTCGCGCTTTTCGCTGGCGCCTGACTTCCACGAGGCCACGGACATGGTCCGGGACAAGCTCAAGGCGGCCGGGCTGAAGCCGAAGCTCGTGCCCTTCGACATGCCGCCGGTGCGGGTCAACAACGTGATGGTCACCTTCCCCGGCAGCGTCGCCGGCAAGCCAGCGGTCATCGCCTGCGCCCACTACGACAGCATCACCTTCGACCCCGACGGCCTGGCGCCCGGCGCCGAGGACAACGCCTCCGGTACGGCCGGGCTGCTGGCCATGGCCAGATCGCTCTCTGCCGAGAAGCTCGCCGCCCCAGTGACCCTGGTGTTCTTCGCCGGGGAGGAGGAGGGGCTGTGGGGCAGCAAGCACATGGTGGCCGACCTCAAGGCGCGCGGGAAGCTGGGGGATGTGCTGGCCGTGTTGAACATGGACATGATCGGCTACGACCCCGGCGGCGAGCGCAAGATGCTGGTGGACGCCTTCGCCGACAGCCGCGGCCTGGCCGGCCGGATCCACGCCGCATCGCTGGTCTACACCCAACTCCGGGTGACGGCGGACATTCACTCCCCCGGGCGGTCCGATCACCGCCCGTTTCATGACGAGGGGATCCCGGCGGTGACCCTGGCCGCCGCGTGGTGGCGTCATTATCCGCACTACCATTCGGGCAGGGACAAGCCCGACCACGTGGACCCCTTCATGGTGGCGGAGGTGGCCCGGGCAAACCTGGCCACGGCGCTGCGGCTGGCCGGCTTCGCCGACGGGCCGCCCGTGGCCCGGGCGGGCCGCTTCAAGGCCACGGTCGCGGGCCAGCGGGTGACCTTCGACGCCTCGCAGAGCTTCGATCCCGCTGGCCGGTCCATCACCTATGCCTGGAAGCAGCTGGATGGGCCTTCGGTTGCGCTGCCCTCCGGGGGGAGCGCCCTGAGCTTCACGCCCGCCGAATCGGGGGCTTACCGGTTCCAGCTCACGGTGGCCAGCGACGACGGGAGGATCAGCGAGCCAGACCTCGTGGCTGCGGTGGTGGAGCAGGACGGGGGGTGCAGCGTTGGCAGCAAATCGAGCCAGCGGTGGCCTGGAGTCGCGATGCTTGCGGCGGCCCTGCTGTTGGGCCTGCGGCTCAGGCGGGCCGGTCGCCGGCGCCTTCCACGAACTCCCGGTGCATGAGGCGCACCGCCTCGTCCAGCTTGCCGGGGCGCAGCACCAGGGTCAGCCGCAGGGGCGCCGAGTCCACGCTGTGTAGCGGGAGCTCCGCCTCCTGGACCAGCTCCAGGGCGCGGGCGAGCACGCACGGGTCATCTCCGAGGCCTTCGCCCACCACGGACGCCGCCTCGAGGCCCTCCTCGAACCAGACCATGCCCCCGGCGCGCTCGAGGCGGTTGTGCAGGGCAGGCCAGTCCGGGCAGTTCTCCCGGGACAGCAGCAGCACCGGCTGGCCCTCGTGTAGCCGCGCCCGCAGGGGGTTGGTCTCATGCTCCTCGAGCACCGCCGCCAGCGCGGCGAGCTGTGCGGCGCCGCCGTCGCCGTGCACGCAGACCAGGTCGCGCTGGCCGGCCACACCCACGGCGCCATCGCGCTCGCTGCCGTGGGCCGCCACCCGCGTGGTCTTGCCGCCGGCCGTGGCGCGGGCGTAGATCACGATCCCCGCGCGCCGGGCGAACTCCACCGCCTGGGCGTTGAGCACCCGCGCGCCGTTCTGGCTGAGCTCCTGCATCGCGGTATAGGAGATGCTCTCCAGGTGGCACGGCTCGGCCACAACCCGCGGGTCCGCGGAGTAGACGCCGTCCACGTCGGAGCAGATCTCGCAGTACTCGGCGCCGAGCGCGGCGGCCATGGCCACCGCGGTGGTGTCTGACCCGCCTCTGCCCAGCGTGGTGATCTCCCGCTTGTAGCTCACGCCCTGGAAGCCGGCGATGATCACCACGCGGTCATGCTCGAGCTCGTCGAGCACGCGCACGGGCCTGACCTCGATGATGCGCGCGTTGGAGTGGCGATGGTTGGTCAGGATGCCGCACTGGGATCCGGTGAAGGAGATGGCCTCCTTGCCCTCGTTGCTCACCGCCATGGCCAGCAGCGAGGCGGAGATGCGCTCGCCGGCCGTGAGCAGCATGTCGAGCTCTCGCCGCGGCGGCGACGGGTTGACGGCGCGGGCGTGCTCCATCAACTCATCAGTGGTCTTGCCCATGGCGGAGATGACGACCACCACGCGGTAGCCGCGGTCCACCGTCCCGGCCACCCGCTTGGCCACTTGGCCCAGCCGCTCGGGCGTGGCCACTGAGCTGCCGCCGTACTTCTGCACCACGATGGGGATCTGACCGTCTGCCATGGCGCGCCTCCTGTCAGCCTGGATGCTGGCTGCGGGGGGCCGGTCTGTCAACTGGACTCCCCGCGAGCCCACACCTACACTACGGGTGCGATCATGCTCCGCCTTCCCTTGCTCATCTCTCTCGCTCTCGCAGCGACGGCGTGCCCGGCCCGGGCGCCCGCGCCGCCGCCCCGTCCGGCGGCGGAGGTGCGGGTCCCGCCCAGGGTGACCGAAGCCGGCTACTCCAGGCTGCGCGAGGCCTACGACGCGCTGCCGCTGGACCACGCGGAGCGGCCGGCGTACCGGGACGCGCTGCTGAGCCACCTGGTGCCCCTGGCGCGCAAAGTGCTCGACAGCGGCGACGACAAGAACGCCATGGTGGAGTTCGAGGAGGCGCTGTCTCTTTTCGCCTCCACCGAGGTTTTCCGGGGAGGGCTGAAGCACGCCGGCCTGACCGCGCTGGCCCGTGCCTTTGTCAGCCGGTACGCGCCGCGGGGGGACGAGTACCGGGTGATGTTGGGGCTGGTGGTGCAGATCAGCCTCGGCGGGGACAAGAAGATGTTGCAGGAGCGGTACGCCCGCCTCACCGCCTGGTCCGACGAGGCCGTGGTGCTGAGGCGCGGCAAGGCCGCCGCCGGCGCGAGCACCATCAAGAACCTCGAGGACGTGATCCAGCACTGGCCCTCGGGGTTCGTGCTGCAGGAGCTGCGGCGGCGCTACAACGCGCGCATCAAGCTGCTCTCGGCCATGGCCGCCCGGCACAAGGAGATGGGGGCCAAGGCGCGCTTCCCGGCCCTCTTCCTCGGTGGTTACCTGATGGTTCGTGCTTATCTGCGGGTGGCCGAGATCGGCGAGGCCCGGGCCGCGCTGGCGGCGCTGCCAGCGCGTGGGCCCCAGGACGAAATGCTCGCCGGGCTGCTCAACCGCCTGCTGGGCAAGGAGGCCGGCGCGCGAGACTTCATCCAGGTCGCCGGCTTCTTCAGCCGCAACCGGGAGGACGCCGTGGCGCTGGAGCTCTGCCGGGTGGCCGCGCGGCGGTTCCCCCGGGAGGCGGGGGCCTGGCGCTGCCTGGGCCGCCTGGCCGGTGAGCTGGAGATGCACCTGCTCGCGATGCGAAGCCTGGAGTCGGCCCGGCGGCTGGCCCCGGACGACTTTGAGCTGGCCCAGGCTGTGGCGCGGCAGCACCAGCAGCGGCTGTTTGAGATGGTGGACAGCGAGCGTCTCGACGAGGCCGTCGAGGCGCTGAAAGAGATCGAGCGCTACCACGCCGCCGTGGGCAAGCAGTTCGGCCGCACCCTGCAGCCCGGCCTGGGGCGTTCACGCTACGCGGTGGGGCATGGCCTGTATATCCAGGGGCGGGTCAAGCAGGCGGCCAGGTTGCTGGAGAAGGCGCTGGCCGTGGAGCTGATCCCCGAGGCGGTGATCCAGCTGGCGAACATCCGCATGAACCTCGGCACGCCCCTGGGCGCCGCCGAGCTGCTGGCGCGGGTGGAGAAGGGCGCCGAGCTCAAGCGCATGAACCCGGCCGAGCGCCTCTACTGGGAGGGACGCTACGCCCTGGCGCGGGGGCACGCGTTCCACATGGCCGGCCGCGCTGACGAAGGGCGCGCGGAGTACTCCCGGGCCGCGGCGCGCTGGAAGATGCTCACCACCCTGGGCGTGCGCGACGAGATCATGGCGGAGGCCCATGTCCACCTGGCGCAGGTGCTGTACCGGCTCGGGTCTCCCGCTGACGCCCTCGACGCCCTGGACCGGGCCATCGCGGTGCGGCCCGACCGCAAGGAGACCTACGCCGACGCCATCGCGCTGCTGGTGACCCACGGCCACCTGCCCGAGGCGCTGGACGCCTACCACCTGGCCCTGGGCCGGGGGGCGGTGACCGAGTACCTCAAGAGCTACTGCAGCTTCTGGGTGGTGGGGCTCGCGCGCCGGGCCGGGCTGGAGCCGGACCCGCTGGCCATGGAGTACATCAGCCGGCTGGGCGGCAAGAAGTGGTACGCGCGGCTGGCGCTGCTGATGCTGGGCAAGGCCGACTACGGCCAGCTGGTCAAGCAGGCGCGCACCGTCGGTGACCGGGCCGAGCTGTACTACTACGAGGCGGACCGGTTGATGGCCGCGGGCAAGGCGGACGAGGCGCGCGCCATGTGGAAGAAGGTGCTCGACACCCGGATGATGGGGTTCTACGAGTACGAGATGTCCCGGCGCTACCTGGAGCTGGGGCCGCCAACGGTCCACACCCGCCCGGTGAAGCGCAAGGGGGCGACCCGGTGAGCTGCGCGATGAACAACCCGGCTGGCGGGGCCGTCGAATCGGCATGAAAACCACAACCTCCATCTCTGTCGCGCTGGTCGCGCTGCTGGCGGCCGCGAGCGCCAGCGCCGGCACCACCAAGGACATCTTGACCAAGGAGATGACCCGCAAGATGGAGGAGGGGTGGGTCACCGAGTACCGTGAGAAGGGGAGCGACAAGGGCACCGGCGTGTACCAGTGGACCGCCCTGGGCATCTTCGACGACACACCCGAGGCGATGCTCTATGTGCTGCTCGGCTTCGACAAGTACAAGCACTTCGTCCAGCACATGAAGGGCAGCCGCATCATCAAGCGCAAGGGGCTCGACACTTACGCCGTGCTGGAGACCCGGCTGCCCTGGCCGGTGAAGGACGCGTGGGTCTACTTCAAGGCCAAGCGCAAGCACCTGCCGGGGCGCATCTACGAGCTCGAGTTCCAGATGATCAACGGCACCATGAAGCACTTCTCAGGCTGGGCCCGGGTGGAGCCGTGGAACAAGGACGGGTCGCGGGGGCTGCTCACCTGGTCGTTGAAGTTCGAGCCCAAGACCAAGGCGCCGGCCTCGGCCATCGACAAGGGCGTCTGGTCCATCTCGATCCACGTGGTTAAGCGGCTGCGGTTGCGGCTCAAGGCGATGCGCAAGTACAAGAAGATCCCGAAGGCGTGGGGCGGCAAGCGGTAGGCGCGCCCGCGCGGTTATAATCGCGGATTCCTGAACCAACAGACCGAGGAAGATACCGATGAAGTACGCCATAGCGCTGGTGGTGGCGCTGCTGCTCAACGCGGCGGCCAACCTGATGATCCGGTTCGGCATGAAGGCCATGGACGCAGATCTCGCGGGGGCGGGCATCATGGACGACGGGGTGCTGGGGTTGATCCGCCTGCTGCTGAACCACTGGATCCTGCTGGTGGGGCTGTGCTGCTTCGCCATGAACGTGGTGTTCTATGCCTACGCGCTGCAGAAGCTGCCCATCAGCATGGCCTACCCGATCATGGTCACCGGCGGGTTCGTGATCATCGTCACCGTGGCCGGGCTGATCCTCAAGGAGCGCCTGACAATGGTGCAGTGGGTGGGAGTGGCCGCCATCATGCTGGGCGTGACCCTGGTGGCCAAGGACGCCGGGAGGCAGATGGAGGACGGAGGAGGCGGGGGGAAGGAGAAGGTGGAGGAGGTGAGAGGGTAGGGGAGCTAAAAGCTAAAACCTAAGAGCAAAAAGTGGGCGGCGGTGGTTGGGGGAGACTAGATATCTTTGCAGGTCACCCAAATCGGGATAGGGGCGGCAGGATTTCCCCTGCCGAGCCCCTCCCACACCACCCGG